>JBCCDD010000045.1:0-1534 GCA_039033175.1 Planctomycetota bacterium | reverse complement strand
TCCTCTGGCTCTTCAACGTGCTGCCCGCGTTCGTCGCCAACAACCGGCACGTCGCGAAGCTCCGCGAGCCGATCGTGCTGCTCCTGCTGGCGGCCGCCGCATGGGCGTTCGACGCCCTGGTCCTCCGTTCGGGCGGCGCCGGCGGTGACACGGCGACCGCGATCTACCTGCTGCCCGGGCTGGCGGCGGTGTCGGTCGTGGCGCTCGCGCTGGTCGGCCACACGCTGCGGATGTACGACCTGCAGAAGCAGCGCGACGCGATGTTCGAGCAGCAGCAGGCCGGTGAGCGGCACCAGTCCCTCCACGAGCAGTTCCACGAGCAGGAGATCGAGGGGTTCGTCTCGGTCCCGCAGTAATCCACCCCGTCAACGGCCGGCTTGCGCCCGCCAGACCTTCTGAAGGAGTCCGACGATGACGTACCACCGTTTCTGCCTCACCTGTAACAGCGGCGATCCGACACACTGCCGGTGCCCGCGCTGCAAGCGACTGATTGACCCGTTCACCCACGGCGACGTGCTCATCCCTGAGCACTACTGCCCGTGGTGCGACGCCCCGCTCGTGCACGACCTGCCGTGGGTGCGCGGGTATGACTGAGCCGATCACACCGAGCGACGTGATCTCGAGCCTGGACGAGCTGCCGCTGGTAATGAACGCCGAGCAGACCGCTTCACTCCTCCAGGTGAGCCGCTCGACGCTCTACGCGAGGGTCAGCCGCGGCATGTACGCCAGAGCCGTCAAACGCGGCAAGCCGCTGCTCTTCCATCGCGATCGGCTGATGCGCGAGCTCTTCGGCCGGTGAAAGCCGGCCCTCTGCCGGGGGCACGCCGCCCCCGGCACCACCCCCTATGAGCCCGGCCCGTGCCGGGCTATTTCTTCAGCTCTCTACCGAGCAACCTACAGCAACGACACGGGTGACAACATGAAGTACGAAGACCGGGAGGTGGTCGACGGGACCACGGTCGTCATCGGGCGGAAGGTCCAGTTCCGCAAGGACGCGGAGGGGCGGGCGTTCACCCGCGTCGCCAAGGGGTACACCGCCGAGTACCGCGACGGCGAGGGCAAGCGGCGGTTCGTATCGCTCAGGACCAACCACCGCCGGGAAGCCCGGCGGCTGGCGATCGAGCTCCAGCAGCGGCTCGACGACGGCCAGCAGATCCGCCGACGGACACGGCTCACGATGCCGGCCCTCATCGAGCGGTACACCGCGTTCAATGAATCAAAGTCGCTCATGCCGACGACGCTGAAGAAGTACCGCTCCGATCTGGAGAAGCTCGGCAGATTCTGCGCCGAGCGCGGCGTGCAGCACGCCTCGCAGTTCACCGAGGAACGCTACCACCAGTTCGAGAGCTGGTTGCGAAGCCAGACCCACAAGCAGGCCACAACGTACTCGAGCAAGAGCGTCGCGGCCAATCTGGTCCTGACCAAGCAGATGTTCAAGTGGGCGCATCGCCACCGGCTCATCGCCGACAACCCGATCGCGTCGGCCGCGATCCCGTTCGCAAAGGCGAAGGAGCAACCATGTTTCACCACAGCG
>JBCCDD010000044.1:0-1538 GCA_039033175.1 Planctomycetota bacterium | reverse complement strand
TGCGCGGGCAGATTTCTTGGGTGGCTTTGTGCAACTCCGGCCGGCTGTTGGCCGCGGCGCGCTGTGCGTCGCGGCGAGCAACCCATAGCCGGAGCCTCGCATGAGCACCGCAACCATCGAACGACCGACCGTCCCCGCCTCGAACCCCACCGCCGACTGGATCGACCAGTACGCACTCGACCGCGTCGGGTACCAGGTCTCCCGGATCGGCCGGGACCTTGGTCTCAATCGCCACGACCAGGAGGAGGTCCGCCAAGAACTGCTCATGGACCTCTGGGTCGCGGCCCCGAAGTACGACCCCGAGATCGCGAGCCGCCGTACGTTCGTATCCGGCGTAGTCGCGCGCTCGGCGTTGCGGGTCCGGCGTCAGCTCAGCCGATCGCCCGGGCGCCGTGCCTCGGACCCCGTCCTGCTCTCTGATCTTCAGCGTCGGGAACGCGACCGTCTGACGCCGGCGCGAGACCACACGGAGCAGAGCGATGTCGCGATGGATGTGGCCTCGGCACTCGACGCACTTGAGCACGGCAAGCGTGAGCTTGCGCACGAGTTGATGCGCAGCACGGTCACCGAGGCCGCTCGCGAGATCGGATGTGATCGCAGCACGGCGTACCGCGCCGTCGCCGCTATGCGGACCGAACTCGATAGTCTGAAGACACTGATCACTCCGTGAGCCTGCGACGGTTTCGGGGGGCCGCGCAGATATAGAAGGCGTGGCCTCCCGGAACCATTCATGCACCGATCACTCCGGCCCGCTCGTTCGCCTCGGGCAGGGTGACTACGAGCGTGAGATCAGGCCCGAGGATCTGGATGGATCCGAGCGGTCGGCTCGCGAGCTCGATCTGGGCTTTCTGATCACCGAGCCAGCGCCCGTTTACCACGCGAAGGCCAAAGACAACCTCTCGTCGCACCAGATCGCGGACTTCCGGCGATGCCCGAAGCTGTATAGAAGGAAGCAGCTTGGTCTGCTCCCGCAGCGTGACTCGGCGGCGTACGCCCTTGGGCGGGCCGCGCATGTGCTGATTCTCGAAGGACGGGAGCGGTTCAACGCCGAGTTCGCGGTCGGTGGGCCGATCAACCCGAAGACCGGCCAGCCGTTCGGCACGCAGACGAAGGCGTTCGCCGAGTGGGCGGCGTCGGTCGGGAAGCCGGTGCTGAGCGACGCGGACGCGGCGCTGCTCGAGCAGATGCGCGCCGGCGTGCACGACCACGTGTTCGCCCGCGAACTGCTCCGCTCGGGCGTCGCCGAGGGCGTGGTGCGGGCCGACTACGGCGGGGTGCCGTGCCAGTCTCGGATCGACTGGCTGAACCCCGTCGACGGCCGCGGCCTCGTCGATCTGAAGACGTGCAGCGATCTCGAAGAGTTTGAGCGGGACCTGCACCGTTACGGCTACGTCCACCAGATGGCGTTCTACCGCGAGCTGGTGGTCGAGGCCTGCGGCGTCGAGCTCGAGGTGCATCTGGTCGCGATCGAGAAACGCGAGCCGTACCGCTGCGGCGTGTGGCAGCTCTCGCGCCGGCTTCTCGACCGGGCCGCCGAC
>JBCCDD010000043.1:0-1608 GCA_039033175.1 Planctomycetota bacterium | reverse complement strand
CGACTTCGGACAGGCGGGACGCCTGTCCCACTATTTTGCTTCGGGCATTGACCGGTGGGACAGGCGTCCCGCCTTTCCGAACGGGGAACGCCCCCCTCCGTCACGCTGCGCGTGCCACCTCCCCCGCCGGGGGCGAGGGAGGGGATCGATGCTCGAGTCGTGCGCGCCCCGGGGGGAGACGAGCGGGATCCGGCCGCATCGCGCCGGCTCCACTAACATCGCATCGGCACACGCCGCGTCCGAAGGGAGCCCCGATGCTGCTACGCGATCTGGTTGAAGCGATGGAGACGATCGCCCCGCTCGAGGCCGCCGAGCCCTGGGATCGGTGTGGGCTTCAGGCGGGCGATCCGGATCGCGAGGTCGAGGGCCCGGTGCTGCTCACGATTGATCTGACCGAGCAGGTGCTGGTCGAGGCGCGTGCGATCGGGGCGGGGGCGATCATCGCGTACCACCCACCGATCTGGGAAGCGCTGACGACGCTCTCGAACGCCACGCCGGGCGAGCGGATCATCCGGACGGCGGTCGAGCACAAGATCGCGATCTACAGCCCGCACACCGCGCTCGACGCGGCCCGCGACGGGCTGACCGATTGGATCTGCGAAGGGTTGAGCGCTCCGGTCGGCAGCGTGCGCGCGGGCGAGATCGCCGGCGACTGCCGCGCGCTCAAGCCCGCCGTAGCCAAGCCCACGGGGCGCGAGGTCAAGATCATCACCTTCGTGCCAGAAGCCGCGGTCGACGGCGTGCGCAACGCGCTCGCGACCGCCGGGGCGGGGGGCCTTGGCAACTACCGCGTCTGTTCGTTCTCGACGCCCGGCGAGGGCACGTTCCTGCCCCAGGACGGCTCGAACCCGGCGATCGGGCAGGTCGGGCGCCTCGAGCGGGTGAACGAGCGACGCCTCGAGATGGTCTGCAGCCGCGCGTCGCTCCCGCTGGCGATCGAGACGCTCCGCCAGTTCCATCCTTATGAGGAGCCCGCGTTCGACATCGTCGAGCTGGTGCCCGAGCCGCAGCGGCGCATCGGCGCCGGGCGGCGCCTGGTGCTCGATCAGCCGGCGACCGTCGCCGAGCTGGCCGAACGATTGAAAGACCACCTCGGGCGTGCGCGCGTGCGCGTGGGGATCCTGGGCTCCGACCGCCCGGTGTCGGTCGTGGGCGTCGTGGCGGGCGCGGGCGAGGACATGCTCGACGACGCGGTGCGCGAGGGGTGCGAGGTGCTGGTCACCGGCGAGATGCGCCACCACTCGGTGCTGCGGGCGCTGCACGCCGGCGTGCAGGTCATCCTCGCCGGGCACACCAACACCGAGCGGGGCTACCTGCCCCGCCTCGCGGCCCGCCTGGGCGAACTCACCGAGGGCGCCGACCTGCGCGTCAGTCAGGCGGACCGCGACGTGATGCAACGCGTGTAAACGGGCGAGGCCGGAGGGGGCTGGGCAAATGCGCCGCGGAAGGCCAATGGACAGGCGGGACGCCTGTCCCACCGGTTCGACGCCCGAAGCACCACAGTGGGACAGGCGTCCCGCCTGTCCGAAGCGGCAACAGCCCCCTCCGTCACGCTGCGCGTGACACCTCCCCCCGCGGGGGAGGGTGGGTCGGTTTGAGGCGTCCGGT
>JBCCDD010000042.1:0-1633 GCA_039033175.1 Planctomycetota bacterium | reverse complement strand
GACAAGGTCAAAGCGGTGCAGGTGGTTCCAGCCCGTTCGCTCGCTCATCCAGATCGCTTCGCGACCCTCACGGATCGGCTCGAAGTGCATCTTGGCTGCCCAGTCAAAGAACGTTTCGGGAGCCTCTTCGATCAGCGTGCGGGCGTTGCCCGTGCCGGCGTCGATGCCGACCACCCTCACGGACCGCTGGCCGCGCTCGACGTACGAAAACACGACCTCGGAGCCCCCGGGAAGCCAGTGCACGTCTTCAAAGCGCGACCTCGGGTTCGAGAACAGCGCGTTGTCGATCGGTACAGGCGACGCTCGGCCAGTCTCGGTATCGACTGCTAGGAGCGCCACGCGGTGGTGGTCAATCGGATCGCCGGGCTTCGCGTACGGGAAGGAAAGCAGCTTGGGCTGACGCTGATCGCGCGGCGACGACTCGACGGTGTGCACCGTGCGTGTCCTGGCAGGGCGGGTCCGGAACGCCAAGAGGTGCGTGCCGTCGTCGGACCAGAACAACCGGCCCGAATAGTGGTCTTCGGGCGTGCCGTCGGTCGTGGCTTGGCGGGTCTCACCGGACCTGCCATGACGCAGCGTGATGTTGTGGTCTCGGATCGACGCGGCCCACCCGGCGGGATTCGTCGTGGCCCGTCTTGAAACGTCAGCGGCTGCGCGGCGGAGGAGCGTCGGCGGATGAACCAAGGCGATCGCTGCGTTCTCTTCGGCAACGAACGGGCCGTACTCGGCGCCTTCTACATCAACGACGACCCACTTGTGTCCGATCCACGTTCCTTGCAGCCGGGTTTGGCCGGGTGCGAGCGAGCCGTAGGCGTGACGCTGCCCGTCCTTCACCCAGAAGACCCGGGCCTCTGCCGGTAAACGATTCACAAACCGGACGGTCGTCTCACCGGTCGACGACGTCTGCCGCTCACCGGGCGTAATGAGGAAAGGCGTTGCGTCTGCAAGCTCGAACGGTTCGGCACCGCACCCGTCGTCGGTGATCGCGAAGACCTGAAGCTCGGGCTCTACGAGCGCAAGCAGAGCACCGCGCACGGAACCGACCCGGGTAATGGGCAACCGCGATGGCTCGATCCGACGCCCGAGTGCCGCCGAAAGCGACTCGGCGAGCGCCCGATCATCAAACGCAGCACGCTGCTTGTGCGTCCGCGCGTCCGTCACCTCGAACGCCACCCCCCCGTCGCCACGATCAGTCTTGACAAGCACGCGATGGTCATCGAGCCAGGTGAACGAAGGCTCGATATTCGGGATCGGGATCCGGGCGAAGCGGCGATCGTGATCCATCGGAATACCCTGCGCGTCCGCGGCCGTGGGCGTTGCTACCGCCGTGACAGTGGAGAGAAACGCACGGCGCAGCCGCCCGAAAGACACAGATCAACCCCTCCCGCTTCGGCGGCGGGCGCACCGGCCGAGCCGGAGGCATCGTCCAAAGTGCTGCGCACGAGCCGTCCAGAGCCGATGCGAAGAGGCATGACCAGAATTGACCGACGACGGCTCGATGCCACGTCGGAATACGCAAAGTACAGCGTGCATGCGGGTACTGTGCATACGTGAACTCCCAATATTGTATTATGAAGATCGACGCGAGCTGGTCGAAAGTCTTGTGAAGGCTAGCGGATCACGCCCAACGTTC
>JBCCDD010000041.1:0-2027 GCA_039033175.1 Planctomycetota bacterium | reverse complement strand
GCTGCGGTCGGTTGCGGGCGGCTTCCTCGTGACGTTTGTCGAGCGGGAGGGCCGCCTCGTGGGCCTGCCCGCGGATCGGGTGCGGTCGGTGGTCGAAGCCGCGGGCGGCTCTCGGGTGACGGTCGCGGGCGGCGTGCGCACGCCCGGAGACATCGCGCTGGCCGACGAAGCCCGCGCCGACGCGCAGGTTGGCATGGCGCTGTACAAGGGCGAGTTCGACCTCGCCGACGCGCTCGCCGCCTGTCTGAAGAGCGACCGCGCCGACGGGCTGTGGCCCACCGTCGTCTGCGATGAGCACGGCCGGGCGCTCGGGCTCGCCTACTCGAACCTCGAGAGCCTGCGGGTCGCGATCGAGTCGGGCCGCGGGGCGTACCACTCGCGTTCGCGCGGGGGCCTGTGGGAGAAGGGCAAAACCTCCGGCGACACCCAGGACCTGCTCGGCGTCTCGGTCGACTGCGACCGCGACGCGCTGCGGTTCACGGTCCGCCAGCACGGCGGCGGGTTCTGCCACCTCGGCACCGCGACCTGCTTCGGCCCGGCGACTGGCATCGCCGCACTCAACGCGACGATCCGTGCCCGGCTCGCCGACGCCCCGGCGGGGTCGTATACGCGGCGGCTGCTCGACGATCCGTCGCTGCTCGAAGCCAAGCTCCGCGAGGAGGCGGGGGAGCTGATCGCCGCGGATGCGCCGAGCGACGCGGCGTGGGAGGCGGCGGACGTGATGTACTTCGCGATGGTCGCGGCGCTCGCCCGCGGGGCTTCGCTGGCCGATATCGAACGCCATCTCGATCGGCGGACGCTCAAGGTGACCCGCCGTCCGGGCAACGCCAAGCCCGGAGGACCGACGCCGTGAGTCTGCTGAAGCGGGTGGAACCCAGCGACGTCCGCCGGCCGGCGAAGCCCGCGGTCGACTCGGCCGCCCTAGGCGACGCCGCGTCGGTCATCGACGATATCCGCGGGCGCGGCGAGCCGGCGGTTCGGGCGCAGGCGGAGCGTTTCTCGGAGCGGGCGGCGGGCGAGCCGTTGCTGCTCGATCAGAGCGCGATGGCAGACGCCCGGGCCGCGCTCGACGACGACGACCGGGCGCTGCTCGAGCGCACGGCCAAGCGGGTCCGCGCGTTCGCCGATGCTCAGCGCTCGGCGATCAGCGACACCGCGATCGACGTGCTCGGGGGGCGGGCGGGGCACACGGTCGAGCCGATCCGACGCGCCGCCTGCTACGCGCCCGCGGGCGGCTACCCGCTCCCGTCGTCCGTGCTGATGACCGCGGTGACGGCCCGCGCGGCCGGCTGCGAGAACGTCCGCGTCGTCTCGCCCGGGGCGAACCCGGTGATGCTCGCGGCGGCCTCGGTCGCGGGCGCCGACGAGTTCCTCGCCCTTGGCGGGGCCCACGCCGTGGCGGTGTGCGCGCTGGGGTTGCCGGGCATCGAGCGGGACGACGTGTTCGTCGGCCCCGGGAACAAGTGGGTGACCGCCGCGAAGCAGATCCTGTCTTCCGAGATCGGGATCGACATGCTCGCGGGCCCCTCCGAGCTGCTCGTGCTCGCCGATCGGACCGCCCCCCCAGCGATCGTCGCGGCCGACCTGCTCGCCCAGGCCGAGCACGACCCGGACGCGACGCCCGTGCTCGTGACGACGAACGGCGAGCTGGCCGAACGGGTCGACGCCGAGCTCGCGGCCCAGCTCGAGACGCTCCCGACCGCGGGCATCGCCCGGCGGGCGCTCGAGAACGGCTTCTGCGTCGTCGCGCCGTCGCTCGAAGCGGCGGTCGGTGTCGTCGACACGCTGGCGCCCGAGCACCTGGAGATCCTCACTGAGGACGCCGAGGCGGTCGGCCAACGCGTGCGGAATGCGGGGGCTCTGTTCCTCGGCGAGGCGTCCGCCGAAGTGCTCGGCGACTACGGCGCAGGACCGAACCACACCCTGCCGACGGGTGGGACGGCCCGTTTCCAGGGCGGGCTCAGCGTCATCCACTTCCTGCGGCTCAGGACGTGGCTGAGTGTCGAGCCCGGGGTCTCGGGAGAGCT
>JBCCDD010000040.1:0-2065 GCA_039033175.1 Planctomycetota bacterium | reverse complement strand
CGCAGCAGCAGTCGACGCCGCCGCAGACGGGCGAGAGCACCTTCGCGTTCGACACCGGCGGCGGCACCCAGCACATCACCCAGAGCAAGCAGACGGTCGGGACGTACGCGGCCTCGGGCACGACCGCGCCGGACCTTCAGGGCGCGATCGGCGTCACGCAGGACGCGGTCGAGGGCGTGGACATCACCGTGCCCATCTACCAGTTCAGCGAGACGCACTACCTCCCAGCCGCGGCGGTGACGAACTCGTACAAGGGCGCGCTCTTCAGCCTCACCGGCAAGGTCAACAGCGGCGGCTTCCGCGGGTTCGCCGCGGGCGAGGTGCTGTTCCTCGGGGCAACTGGGTCCCGCCGCGGCACCGGCCCCGACGACGACTGGGAGATCACGTTCCGCTTCGCCGCAAGCCCGAACGCGACCGGGCTCTCGGTCGGCTCGATCAACGGGATTGCCAAGAAGGGGTGGGAGTACCTCTGGGTCCGCTACGCGGATCAGGAAGACACGAGCGCCAACACCATCGTGAAGCGGCCCGTCGCGGCGTATGTCGAGCGGGTGTACGACCAGGGCAACTTCGGAGGGCTCGGGATATGAGCGGCGATGCACTCCGCAAGGTCCGCACCGGCGAGCCGCTCCGCATCCCCGCGGCGGCGTACAACGCATTCGTCGACGCGGCGATCGCCAACCGCGCGAGTGAGCGCAACGCGATCGCCGACCCCGGCCGCGACCCGATGCAGCGCGGCATCGTGCTCGTGCGCAACGACTCGCCTGATGACCTGCCCGCCCACCACGCGCTGGCGATCACCGGCGTGCTGGTCGAGCCCGGCGAGGATGATCAGGAGCGGACATTCCAAGGGCGGACGCCGCTGACCGGCGAGGTGGCGACGGAGGACTCGCCGCCGCGGTCGTTCGTGGTCGCGGCCGAACCCATCCGTGCCGGCGCGATCGGGCGATGCGTGCTGCACGGCGTCACCGCCGCCCGGATCACGGTGCAGAACGAAGCCGACGAAACGTGCGAACTCAAAGCCGAGGAGACGCTGCTCGCCACGATCCCGCTCGGCGGCGTGCCGATCCTTTGGAAGGAGGAAGGTACCGGCGAGAAGTGGGCGGTGATCGAACTCGGCCGGCCGTCGCTGGCCCGCGTGACCGCGGTGCTCGGCGAGGCCCAGCCGATCCCCGGTGAGTCCAACCGCTGGCGGTACCCGTGGGCCGAGGCACGGGTCGACGGCGACGCCGGCAGCACTGACTACCTGCGGTATGTGGAAGTGCCCGAGGGTCTGTCCTCGCGCGGCCAGGGCGGTGGTGAAGACCCGGTCCGCATGGCCATCAACAGGTTCGAGGCGCACCACTGCGATGAGTCCGTACCCGGCGAGGGCTTCGAGGGGCTGCTCGGGCTCGGGCCGGTGTGCGACCTGCCAGGCGTCCTGCCCGACTGCCCGCCGGCGCGGTCGCTCGAGCCGCGGCTCGCGCCCGTGCCGCCCGGCGTGACGGTGCAGCTCACGTGCGAACGCGACACCAAGGGCCAGCCCGTCTGGGTCTTCGAGGCGATGAGCTGCGTCGAGATCGCCGACCCCGCTGACGGCGACCGGAAACTCAACGTCATCGCGGCAGGAGGTGGCGGATGAGCACCGACCTCGCCAAGCGGCGTGATCACGAGCGGAGCAAGTACGTCGAACTCTCGGGACGTGCTGGATCGCGGTACGGAGCATCGAACCACGGGCGATCGGCGATCGGGATCGTCCAGCGGTGGAAGCCGCGGTTCGTTGTGGACTTCGGCTGTGGCCGCAACGACTTCATTGCCGATCTCCGATGCCACGCCATCGACGGCGTCGGCGTGGACTTCGCGTTCCCCGAGGCCGACATCAAGAAGCCGATGCACGAAACAGGGTTGGTTGAGGGCGTCGCCGATGTGGTCACCAGCTTCGACGCCCTCGAGCACCTGCTGATCGAGGACGTGGTCCCGGTCCTCACCGAGATGAAGCGGATTGCCCGGCCGCGGGCGTGGTTCTGCTTCTCGATCTGCACCCGGCCGAGCCGCATCACGGTGAATGGCGAGAACCTGCACCCGACGG
>JBCCDD010000039.1:0-2065 GCA_039033175.1 Planctomycetota bacterium | reverse complement strand
GACGGCAAGCCGCTCGGGGTGATGCCCGCGATCCTGCTCGTGCCAACCTCGCTATCGGCGGTCGGCAGCCAGCTCTTTAAGAGCATGGAGCTGCGCGACAACGGCTCGAGCGCGAAGTACCCCGTGTCCAACCCGCACCAGGGCAAGTTCCGCGTCGAGGTCAGCCGCTACCTGTCGAACGCCGCCTACCCGGGCAACTCGTCCAAGGCGTGGTACCTGCTCGCCGGGGCCGAGGACCTGCCCGTCATCGAGGTCGCGTTCCTCAACGGCCAGGAGGCCCCGACCATCGAGACCGCCGAGCAGAGCTTCAACCGGCTCGGGATCCAGATGCGCGGGTACCACGACTTCGGCGTCGCGCTGCAGGACCCGCGCGGCGGCGTGAAGGCAAAGGGTGAGGCATGAGCCAGTTCGGCGGCGGGAAGTCGCCGAGCGACGGGGTGAACGAGTCACCCGGTGACGGCATCGACGACGGGTTCCTGACGACCCGCTTCGACACGCTGTTCACCGGGACGACGGACGGCACCGACACGACGGATGACAACGAGCCAGAAGGAGACGGCATGGCAACGTTCATTCAGGATGGAGACGCGGTTGACTTTCAGCCCGCGGCGGATGTGGCGGCTGGCGAGGTGGTGGTGCAGGGTGAACTGGTCGGGGTGGCGAAGACGCCCATCGCGGCCGGCACGCTCGGCTCGCTGGCGACACGCGGCGTGTTCGGCTTCGCCAAGACCGCGGGCGGAGCGATCTCCGCTGGGGCGGTCTTGTACTGGGACAGCAGCAACGGCGTCGCGACGACCACGGCCAGCGGGAACAAGCGGATCGGGAAAGCCGTGGCTGCTGCGGCGGCCGCGGACACGACGGTGCGTGGGCTGCTCGCGCCTTGAGCCAGACCCGGATGAGGAGGACCCGCTGTGGGTGATCTGCTGGCCAGGGGATCTGAGATGCTCGACCGCACGCGGCAAGCGCACCTGTCGCGCACGGTGGTCTACCGCCGCGGCGCGGACAGCGTGGAGATTGAGGCCACGGTCGGCTCGACGGCGTTCGACCGCACCGACGAGTACGGCGTCGTGCACCGGATCGAGTCGCGGGACTACCTCGTCACGGCGGCGGATCTGGTGCTCGGCGGCGAGGCGGTCACGCCCAAGGCCGGTGATCGCATCACGGAGACCGGCGAGGCCCGCGTGCACGAGTACGAAGTGATGGCACCGGGAGATGAGCCGGCGTGGCGGTACAGCGACCCGCAGCGACGCACGCTGCGGATCCACACCAAGTTCGTTCGGACGGGGGCGGCGTGAGCAACGGAAGCACCAATGGCAACGGGAACGGCAACGGTCGCGTCCGCTGGGCGGGCGTCGCGCTCACAGCCGGCCTCGCCATCGCCGCTCTGATCGTCCAGTGGGGCGTGGTCACCACCAAGCTCGACCAGGTCGAGAAGCGGCTCGACGAGTTCATCGCCGAGGCGAGCCAGCTCCGCAGCGAGTACCGCGACATGGAGCGCCGCGTCGCGTTCCTCGAGGGACGCGAGAGCGTCTCGTCGCATCAGGAAAGGACTGACCCATGAGCGTGATCGTGGAGATCGCGAACGCCGTCGCGACGGCGATCAACGAGGGAACGTACGCCGAGCCGGTCACCGCCGAACGGGCGTACCGACCATCGTTCGACCTCGAAGAACTCAGCGAGCTAAAGGTCACCGTGGTGCCGCGCTCGGTAAACACCGCGAACCTCGCCCGCCAGCAGAGCCAGGTGGATTGCACGGTTGACGTCGGGCTGCAGCAGCGCGTGGACGCGGGCGACGACGCCCGGCTGGATGCGCTGCTCGACCTCGCCGAGGAGATCGGCGACCACTTGAGGCACAAGCGGCTCACGGGATACCCGCAGGCCGCCTGGGTGAGCATCGAACACGAGCCCGTCGTCGCGGGCGAGCACCTGGACGAGCGATCGACGCTGACGACGGTGATGAGCGTGACCTACAGGGTCAGGAGGTAACCGATGGCGATCCGACTCGGCATGGAGGCCGTGCTCAACTACAAGACCGGCGGCCAGGACGGCGGCGGGTCGTGGGTCG
>JBCCDD010000038.1:0-2129 GCA_039033175.1 Planctomycetota bacterium | reverse complement strand
CGGGTTCGGGAAGGCAGCGGCAGCACCGAGGTAGTCGGCGATCGCTTGATCGATCAGGCTTTCCGCGGAGGGGCACGGGTCGCCGTCGGCCAGGTCGTCGAGCAGCTGGAAGACCCGTCCGACGCACAGACCCAAGAGCTCCGCCCGGTCTCGAAGCATCCCGCCATCGACATCCGCCGCGTGGAGGCCCAGCCGGGCGCACGCAGCGAACAACGCACCCGTCTTCTGATCGCAGGCTTCGAGCCAGACCGCTTGGTCTTGATCACGGGTTGACGCGAGATCTAGGCACTGCCCCACGCACATGCTCGAGATCGCGAGCGCCAGGTCGGTCACCGAGTCACGCCCGCGTCTGACCGAGGCGGCGACGGCGAACGCCCTCGCGAGCATGACGTCAGAAGCGAGCACGGCCGCACCCGGAGAGAACGCGTTGTGCGTCGTCGGTTCACCGTCACGCGTGATTTCGGCGTCCATCGACGGCAGGTCGTCTTGGATAAGGCTTGCCTTATGAACCAGTTCGACCGCAACCCCAAGCCGCAAGGCGTCATCGGACGCGGGGGCCGCGTCAGGGGTGCAGGCGCGCTCGACCGCGTCGATCAGATGCGGCCGGATCCGCTTCCCACGAGCGACGGCGTGCCTCACGACCGATCGCATCGGCTCCGCAACCGAACGGCACTCATCTTCGAGTGCTGCTTCGACGCGATGAGCCCAAGAAGAAGCGGTGGCCATGCAGCGATTTACGGGCGGCCGGGTCGGTTGGATTCAGCAGCGCCGCGTCGGTCTGCGAACCGGCGCGCGGGACACACACATCCCGCAGCGTTCGCCTTCTTGCGCGACTCGGCCAAACAGCGTGCCGAGCCCTAGCGCGCCTTCCGGGGCTTGCCGAGCAGGTGCCGCTCCAAGAAGTCGAGCGAGCGCCTCCGGCCGTACGGCGTGTCGCCGGCGCCGTGGCCTGCGCCGGGGATCACAAGCATGTCAAAGTCTTTGTCGGCCCGGATCAAGGCGTCGACGACCTGCATGGTTGAAGCCGGGTCCACGTTCCGGTCGAGCTCGCCGACGATCAGCAGCAGGTTTCCCCGGAGCCGGTGAGCCTGCACAACGTTCGATGAAGCGTCGTACGCGGCCTGATCGATGGGCCAGCCCATCCAGTTTTCGTTCCAGCCGATCTTGTCGACCCGATTGTCGTGACAGCCGCAGTCCGCGACGGCGACGCCGTAAAACTCGTTGTGGTGGAGCAACGCGGCCATCGCGTTCTGTCCACCGGCGGAACCACCGATGATCCCGACGCGCGACAGGTCCATCCAGGGCCGGGCTTTGGCAGCCTCTCGCATCCAGGCGATCCGGTCTGGGAATCCCGCGTCGGCCAGGTTCTTCCAGGCAACATCGTGGAACGCCTTGCTCCGCCAGTTCGTTCCCATGCCATCGATCTGCACGACGACGAAGCCGCGTTCGGCGATCTGCCGGGGTCCTTGGTGCCAACGCGAGAACGGCTTGGGCACGTGGTGCCCGTGCGGTCCCGCGTAGATCTGCTCGACGACCGGGTACGCTCGGTCGGGTGAGAAGTCCGTCGGCGTAAAGATCATGCCCCAGATGTCGGTCTCGCCGTCTCGGCCCTTGGCGCAGAAGACCTCGGGCGGCCGCCACCCCGCCGCAGAGAGCTGATCGGTCTGCGCGCGAGCGAGCTCGGCGATGAGCGAGCCGTCGCTGACCCGACGCAGCTCGTAGACCGGGGCGAGATCGGCCCTCGAATACTCCGCGATGAGGTAGTGCCCGCGGGGCGAGTACCGGACGGTGTGCGTGCCGTTGCTCCGCGTAAGCCAGGTGAGCCCGTCGCCGTCGAAGCCGACCCGCCCGTAATGGACGTGGTAGGGATCCTGATCCGGGAAGACGCCCATCGCCCGGAACCAGATCTGCTCGGCGTCGTGGTCAACGCGTTCGACCGCTCGGACGACCCAGGGTCCGGACGTGATCGACCCGAGGCTCTCCCCGGCGACAAGGTCAAAGCGGTGCAGGTGGTTCCAGCCCGTTCGCTCGCTCATCCAGATCGCTTCGCGACCCTCACGGATCGGCTCGAAGTGCATCTTGGCTGCCCAGTCAAAGAACGTTTCGGGAGCCTCTTCGATCAGCGTGCG
>JBCCDD010000037.1:0-2659 GCA_039033175.1 Planctomycetota bacterium | reverse complement strand
GCGTTCGTCGGTCGGCGTGTCACCCGTCACGAACCCGCACTCGACCGCGTGACGCGACTCGAGCGTCTCCACGATCTGCGTCCCGTGCGCAACGCCCGCCGCGAAGATCAGAACGGACCGGCGGTGCTCGGTCTGCTTCACGATGTCCGCGCACGCTGCCTCGACCAGGCCCGCGTCGCCCATGAGGTCTTCCACCTCGCCCTGGACGAACTCGCCGCCGCGGACGTGCAAGTCGCTCGTATCCGCGACCGCCGCGCCCGCGCGGCTCTTGAGCGGGCACAGGTAGCCCGCCGCGATCAGTTCGCGGACGCCGGCCTCGACGCAGACCTCCGAGAGGATGTTCTCCGGGCCGCATATGTCGCCCGTCTTCATCCGGTACGGCGTTGCGGTCAGCCCGACCACGCGCTGGTGCGGGGTCACCTGCGCGATGTCTGCGAGCAGGCGCCGGTACATCCCCTCGCCGTCCGGCGGGATGAGGTGCGCCTCGTCGACGATGACAAGGTCGATCGGTCCGAGGTCGTGCGCCCGCTGGTAGACCGACTGGATCCCGGCGATCGTGACCGAGTATCCCAAGTCACGCCTCCCGAGGCCGGCGCTGAACACACCCACCGGGAGACCGGGCGCCACGGCCCGCAGCTTGTCCGCGGCCTGCTCGACGAGTTCCTTGACGTGGGCGACGACCAGCACGCGCCCGCCCCAGGTCTCGACCGCTTCTCGGCAGAGCTCCGCGATAACGTGCGTCTTACCGCTGCCGGTCGGGAGCACGACCGCCGGGTTCGCCCCGTCGTGGTCGCGGATGAACGACCACACGGCGTCAACCGCGTCCGACTGGTACGGCCTCAGCTGCATGGGCCCTCCTCGTACGCGCGAACGACGTTGGCCCAGAAGCCGTCGGCCTGTTCGTCGGTTGCACGCGCGGGATCGGGGCTGCTCGGTCGCGATCGGATCGGGCTGCCGATGAAGTCGTTGCTCGCGCTCTGCACGGGCTCATGGCTCGTGGATCGGGCGTTCAAGTCGTGCAGTTCGCTGGTTGGTGACATGCTCGTTGGTTCTTTCATGGGTTCAGTTCGGAGATCGCGACGCGCACCAGCCCGCCGCGTGTCACGGGGCCCCGCTCGATCAGCAGGCGATCGATCTGCCCGTCGTCGCGGTACACGCCGGCGTGCTGCATGGCGTCGAGCAGGGCCTTGAGCCGGTTGTCGATGTCGAGGGCGCGCCGGGTCGGGGCGCACAGCTCGACGCGGACATCGAGACGGCCTGACAGCGAAGCCCGCCGCCGGAACCGCGCGAGCCGGGCGACCGCGTCCGTGCGGAACGTCCGGCCCTCGCGGCTGATCAGCACCCGCACTCCCCGGCCGCGGCCCATCGGCACCGACCGCCAGTACCGGTTGACGCTCGGCGGCCAGGGCAGCGTGAGATGCACGGTCGCGTCAGCCATCCGTGGTCTCGCCTCCGCAGCGGGTGATCGATCAACGCTTCCACGGCGGGGTGCTCCCGGCGGTCGCTGCCGGACGCGGTGCGACGCCGTTGCCCGACGGGGTGCCTCCAGCAGCGCCGCCACGCGGCGCGAATCCCTTCACTTCGTTCGTGAACTCGCCGGTGTCGTCGCGGCGCTTCACTCCGACCTTGATCACCAGCGGGATGTTGTGAAGCTCGAGCGAATCGCGAGGCTGGAGCACGTTCACCGCGCGGCACAGCGCCGAGAGCTGCCCGCGAGCGATCTTCACCGCCGTCTCGCTGGGGTTGTCGAGGTTGAGCCGGGCCCAGAGCAGCCGGCCCTTGTGCTCGCCGTCCACGATTTGGAACGTGAACTGCAGGTAGCTGCCCGTGCCCGCCTTGTTGGGCTTGTTCTCCGACTCGGTGATGACCGCGGTGTACTGCCCGGGCGGGATCGCCTCGAAGTCAGCAGCGGGGTCGACATCGCTCGCGTTGAATCCGTTCAGACTGGCCATGCTCAGGCTCCTTCTGTGGTGATGGGTGACTCGTTCGTGTCGGTGGTTTCGCTCGGCGCGTCGATCGCCTCGCCGTCGCGGTGGGCCGCGTACGCGCGGAAGTCCAGCGGCAACTCGTCGGGCAAGCCGAGGCGGTTCTTGGCGACGTGCGCAGGACGCTCGGTCGTCTTGAGCACGCGCTCGCCGCTGCCGATGCCCTGAACCCGCTTGCGGTTGAAGCCCTCGTCGGTGCTCTTGGTCAGCACGCGGTAGCTCGCGAACATCACCTCGTCGCACCACTCCTGGATCAGCGCCGACGCGTGCTTGTTGAGCCTCGGCGCGTAACGGTCGTACGTCTCGGTCTCGGGGTTGGCGAACTTCTCGACCGCCGCGTGCGCGATCAGGATCACCTGCATGCTCCGGTCGCTTCGTAGCGCGTCGAGCCCGGCGAGCACCTCACGCCACGCGTCGAGCGCAAAGACGTACCCCTTGGCGTACGGCACGTCCTCGATTGACTTCACCCCGCGGTCGCGGCAGGTCTTCGCGTGGATCAGCCGCTCGACCCAGTCCAGGCTGTCGATCACGACGGTCTGGTACCCGTGCTCCTCGGTGTAGAGGGCCCCGAGCATCTCGATGACCTGCTTGAACTCCGTCGCCAGCGGGAACCGCTCGGCGTCGATGTCCGCGAGGCCGTCCTCGGTCTGGATGAAGACCGGCCGCTCGGCCAT
>JBCCDD010000036.1:0-2860 GCA_039033175.1 Planctomycetota bacterium | reverse complement strand
GTGAAGCAGACCGAGCACCGCCGGTCCGTTCTGATCTTCGCGGCGGGCGTTGCGCACGGGACGCAGATCGTGGAGACGCTCGAGTCGCGTCACGCGGTCGAGTGCGGGTTCGTGACGGGTGACACGCCGACCGACGAACGCGACGAGATCATCGCCCGGTTTAAGGCCGGGCGGCTGAAGTTCCTCGCCAACGTGAACGTGCTGACGACCGGCTTCGACGCGCCGAACGTGGACTGCGTGGTGATGTTGCGGCCAACGCTCTCGCCCGGGCTGTACTACCAGATGGTCGGCCGGGGCTTCCGGTTGCACGAGGGCAAGTCCGACTGCCTTGTGCTCGACTTCGGCGAGAACGTGCTGCGGCACGGCCCGGTCGATGACATCCGCCTCGCCGCGACGGGCGGACCGCCGGGCGAAGCGCCCGCCAAGCAGTGCCCGGGGTGCGACGCGCTGATCGCCACCGGATACGCCGAGTGCCCCGAGTGCGGGCACCAGTTCCCGCCGCGAGAGTCCGCGAAGCACGGGGCGGTGGCGTCCGAAGCGGAGGTGCTCTCGGGCGGCGACGGCGGCCCCGCGAGGAACGCCGAGCGGGTGCTCGAGACGGCGTACTACGTCCACTTGAAGCACGGCGACCCGGCCGCGCGACCGACGATGCGCGTCGAGTACCGGGTCGGCTACAGCCGCTGGCACCGCGAGTGGATCTGCATCGAGCACCAGGGTTACGCGCGGCGGAAGGCCGAGCACTGGTGGCGGGCGCGCTCGCTCGAGGAGGTGCCTTCGACCGTTGAGGAGGCCGTGGAACTCGCCCGGGCCGGCGCCCTCGCAGAGCCGAGCTCGATCGTGATCGAGAAGAAGCCTGGCGACGACTGGGAGCGGGTGGTCGGGTACGACCTCGGCGAGAAGCCGCCACGCCTCGACGACCCCGACGCCGCGCCCGAGTATGCGCCGGCCGGCCTGAACACCTACGGCATCCCCGACGACGAGATCCCGTTCTGATGAGCGACGCCGGCACCATCACGGGCGGCGCGCACCGCCGCAACGGCTCGATCCGCGGCCACGCCGAGGCGTGCGTCGCCGCGGGACTGTGCGCCCTGCCCGCGCTGCGGCGAGGCGACGAGAAACGCCCGGCGCTGGCGTCGTGGAAGATGTACCAGAGCCGGCTGCCGACCGGCGACGAACTCGGCGCGTGGTTCGCCGAGCCGGTCGGCGCAAGCGGCGGCGATACCTCGATGTGCTTGGTGTGCGGATCGATCTCGGGCAACCTCGAGATGATCGACTTCGACAACTGGGACGGCGGCGGCGGCAAGGCCTTCGACGCCTGGCGGGCGGCGGTCGATGCCCAGTCGCCCGGGCTTGTGGACCGGCTCGTGATCGAGTCAACGCCCTCCGGGGGCCGGCACGTCGTGTACCGGTGCGAATCCCCGGTCTGCGGCAACACTAAGCTCGCGCAGCGTTGGATCGAGTCGGGCGGGCCGGAGCCGATCGTGGTCGGCGCCAAGGAGTACGTTCCGCGCCGCGACGCGGCGTCGGGCGTCTGGCACGCCGCGGTGACGATGATCGAGACCCGGGGCGAGGGCGGCCTGTTCCTGTGCGCGCCCTCCGAGGGGTACGAACTGCTCAGCGGGGACATCGCCGGCCCGCCGGTCGTCACGGCCGAGGAACGTGACGTCCTGCTCGGGGCGGCGTGGGCGCTCGACGAGACGCCGAGGCCGGTCGTTGGTGGGGATACCGGGGCGGCCGAGTTGGTCGCTCGCCCCGGAGACGACTTCAACCAACGCGGCGATGTCCGCGACGTGCTCACCCGGCACGGCTGGCGGCTCGTCAAGGCGGGCGACAACGAGCACTGGTGCCGGCCGGGCAAGTCCGCCGGCACGAGCGCCACGCTGAAGGACCGCGTCTTCTATGTCTTCAGCACGAACGCCGCGCCGTTCGAAGCCGGGAAGGGCTATGCGCCGTTCGCGGTGTACGCCCTGCTCGAGCATGGCGGCGACTTCACCAAAGCGGCCGCGGCGCTCTCGACCGAGGGCTTCGGCGCGCCCCGCGACGACACGCACGGCGTCGACCTCTCAGGCTTCACAGCGACGGCCGCGGGGTCAGCGGACGATCCGCTCCTGCCCGCCCCGCTGAGCGTCGGGGATCTGGTCGATTCGTACCCGCGTCTTCGGGAGCCCGTCATCCATGGCCTGCTCCGCGAGGGCGAGACGATGAACGTCATCGCGAGCCCGAAGACCGGCAAGAGCTGGCTTACGCTCGACCTCGCGATCGCTGTCGCCACCGGCCGCGACTGGCTCGGTCGCTACAAGACCGTGCCCGGCGACGTACTGATCATCGACAACGAGCTGCACCGCGAAACGAGCGCCCACCGCCTGCCTCGCGTCTCCGAGGCCCTCGGCGTGGCGATGCGAGAGATCAGGGGCCGGATCTTCGTGGACAACCTCCGCGGGCGTCTCCAGGACATCTTCACGCTCGCGCCGTACTTCGAGGCGATCGAGCCTGGGCGGTACAAGGTCATCGTGCTCGACGCCTTCTATCGGTTCATGCCGGCCGGGGGTGACGAGAACGACAACGGCACGATGGCCAACATCTACAACCGGATCGACTCGTTCGCCGACCGGCTCGGCTGCTGCTTCGTGCTCATCCACCACTCGACCAAGGGCAGCCAGTCCGGCAAATCGGTCACCGACGTGGGGGCCGGCGCTGGCGCGCAGAGCCGGGCGACGGACACGCACCTCGTGCTCCGACCGCACGAGGAAGACGGCGTCGTGGTCCTCGACGCGGCGGTGCGGTCGTGGCCTCCGATCGAGCCGACGTGCCTGCGGTGGTCGTTCCCGGTGTGGAACGCCGACCGCTCGCTGGACCCGGC
>JBCCDD010000035.1:0-2973 GCA_039033175.1 Planctomycetota bacterium | reverse complement strand
GCAATTAATTCAATAGAAGAGGAGCTAACCAAAGAAAGTAGCAAAAAGAGGAAGCAGGATACGAGAAGGAAGATTCTGCTTGGTGCTTACCTAATTCTCAGCGCCGCCCCTGCGATCTCCGTTGCCCGCGGCAGATCGGTGCTCGGGGCCCGTGGGAGCGCGCGCACGGCCTCGGTGCTCTGGAGGATCGCGGTCGGGTCGAAGCCGGCCCGCCCGAGCTCGGTCATCGCCTCGGCGACCTGACCCGCGGTGAACGAGGTCGTGCGTCCGAGCCGCTTGGCTTCATCGGTGAGCGATTCGAACTGTTCCTGTGTTGCCCCCGTGACCGCACGGACCACACGCATGCGGTCGTCGAAGCCCGCGAACACACGCGTCGAGAGCCCGAAACCCGCGGCGACCGCACCGCTCACCGCGGCGAGCCGCGCTCCGATCCCGCGCACGCTCTGGCCGAATGCCCGGAGCTGCCTCTGGGCGCGACGGAGCCCACGCGTGAGCCGGTCGTTGACGCCCAGCTCGACGAACGCACGCCCGGCCCGGATGCCGCGGGTCATGAGCAGGTAGCTCGTAGCTGGAAGCTGGTAGCCAGAATGTCTTTCACAACCTGTAATCCTCCGTATTTGCTGCTTCGAGCTACTTGCTACTTGCTACTCGCTACGAGCTACAAGCTGACAGCTACCAGCTCTGAGCTCCCCGCTCACTTCACGCTGTTGCGCCAGACCTTGGGGAGGTTCGAGGCTTCTTTCTCGAGCGCCGGACGCATGTACGGCCTGGCCGCGATGCGGACCGCCTGCTTCGTGCGCTTGCCGTCTCGCCGGCGCACAACCGTCCCCCGTCCGCCGAACTCGAGCACACTGGGCGCGTTCCCTCGGCGGAATCCCACCGGTCCGACCACGACCGACTCGGTCCGCGGGTCGTAGCCGAAAAGCACCATCCGGCGGAGACTGCCCTCGTGCGCGAACGGCGGTTGCCCGGGACGCGACGTGCCGCGGCGCTTGCGCATGCTGGTCTTGGCCCGCTGGCGGACGAAGGCACCCGCCTTGGAGAGCGCCCGCCGGCGGGCGGGATTGATCGCACGCTGGACAGCGGGCCGATCGAAGAACAGGTTCTTGACGCGAATGTCGATCATGGGGAAGGCTCCAGACTTCAGACCTCAGAAGTGCGGCCCGCAGCGATCGGTTCGATGTTCGGCGTCTTCAGACCTGAAGCCTGACGCCCGAGGCCTGTCGCCTCCCGCAGCCCCTTGTTGAACGACGCCTCCTTCTCCTTGCGGAGTCGGCCGGCCCCGATGAACAGACCCGCCAGCCCGGTCAGCGCGGGCAGCGCCGGGCCGGCGATGGGCACGCCCGCCAGCGAGGGTCCGATGTCGTCGAGCGCCGTGAGCGTGAGCTGACCGAGCAGGCCGCGGATCTCGCCGCCGCGATCGATCGAGGCCTTCCACTGCGCGCCGGTCCGCTGCACGTCGTCGAACCACGCGCGGTACTCCGTCTCGGCCTCGTTGAGCGAGGTCGTACTCGGCAGGCCGCGGGTCTGCTGGATCTCGTTGGGCGTCTTGACCTTGACCACGTCGCCGAGGTCGAACCCGGCGCACGCCGCGAGGCCCAGCGTGACCATCACGAGCCCGAAGCCGAAGACGAGGTGTTTGGTCATAGCTTGCAGCTTTCAGCTTGGAGCACGTAGCTCCGTGGTTTCGACCGGCATCGGGATCTCTGGCTACCTGCTCCCCGCTACCAGCTCATGGCTTCCGAATGAACACGTCCTTCAGCACCCGCACGTCGGCGGGGATCGGCTGACCCGAATCCGCCTTCCTGGCGAACGGGTCGAAGTCGCTGGGCTTCAACGACCGCCGTTTCTTCGGGTCGCGGTGGACGCTCGCGAGGAGCGCCATGACGCTGCTCGCGATCGACCAGTCGTGCCGCTGACGGGCCTCGGCCATCGCCAGCAGCTCGCGGAGCGTCAGGGGGCGCGGATCGATCCCGGCGACGCCGGCGCACTGGTCGATGAGTCGCCAGACGTCGTCCGCTCCAACGCCTGCTCCGCTTCCGTCATCGCGCTCGTCACGATCCGATCGATCTCCCCGCCCTCGATCATCCGCTCGAGGTTCTTGTCCACAAGATCGCGGGCCTTGTCGCGGGCGTCCCGCATCGCGGTCAGCACGCGCCCGAGGGCGGCCCGGTCCCTCGGGCTCGGGCAGAAACCCACGATGTCCTCCAGCAGCGCGACCGTGGCCGACTCGATCGCGTCGCCGGCCATCGCCCGCCCGAACTCCTCGTCGCTGATGTCGCGCTCGTCCGCCTGCGGCTTGCACACCGCGTAGAGCACGTCGCACAGCAGGATCGGATCCGCCGCAAGCCGCTCGGCGATGCTGGTATCCATCGACACCGCGAGCACGATCAGGTCCGTGCCGGTCAGCCCCTTGACGCGCTTGAGCGACGCCACGTTGATCTCGATCACCCAGTCCCGGCCGGCGTTGTCGGTGAAGGTCTTCATCGATCAGCCCCCGATCCAAGATGGCGGCGTGTCCGAGTACGTCACCTTCGCCGTCACCGAGACCGTGATCGCCTCTTCGAGCGACTCGGACCGGCTGAAGCTTGTGATCATGAAGTCGGCCTGAAGCCCCTCGCCCGCGCCGCTACTCGATCCGTCGAGGATCTGCATCCCGATCGGCGCGTTGTTGAGGTAGGCGTCCTTCACCGCGCCGAACCCGGCGTCGGCCGTGTCCCACACCATCTCGAACTCGACGCTCGCTTCCTTGAGCGTCGCCACCACCGCGCGCCAGCCGCTGTTGGCCCGCGTCGTGACGTCCGCCTCGCCCGCTTCGAGCGAGAGCGTCACGTCGCGGACGTTCGCAAGCTCGACCCACGACCCGCCGCCGTCCTGGCCGCCGGTCTTGTAGTTGAGCACGGCCTCCATGCCGAGTCGGATCGCCATCGGTTACCTCCTGACCCTGTAGGTCACGCTCATCACCGTCGTCAG
>JBCCDD010000034.1:0-3710 GCA_039033175.1 Planctomycetota bacterium | reverse complement strand
GTTATCCGTTGCAGATCTTGTGGACGTATCCATAGGGGGTAAAAGAATTGAGCCTTCAAAATTAGAGCATACGAAATTAGAGGCTGGTACCGGGTATTATAAAACCGCGGGTCTAATCTGACAGCCTTCGGAGGGACACGCCTTGGACGCGCACGCACGAACCAGACCAATCACCCTCTTCACGGGCCAGTGGGCCGACATGCCGCTCGCCGAGCTGGCCGCCAAGGCCGCTGACTGGGGCTACGACGGGCTCGAGCTCGCCTGCTGGGGCGATCACTTTGAGGTCGATCGCGCGCTGAGCGAAGACGGCTACTGCCGGTCTCGCCACGACCTGCTCGCGCAGCACGGGCTCAAGGTCTGGGCGATCAGCAACCACCTCGTGGGCCAGGCCGTGAGCGACCCGATCGACGAACGCCACAAGGCGATCGTGCCCGAGCGCGTCTGGGGCGACGGCTCGCCCGAGGGCGTCAGCGGGCGCGCAGCGCAGGAAATGATCGCGACCGCCGAGGCGGCGAGCGAGCTTGGCGTGTCGGTGGTCAACGGCTTCACCGGCTCGCCCGTCTGGCACAAGCTGTACTTCTTTCCGCCGACCAGCGAAGCGGAGATCGACGCGGGCTACGCCGAGTTCGCCGCCCGCTGGAAGCCCATCCTCGACGTCTTCGCGCGATACAACATCAAGTTCGGGCTCGAGGTCCACCCGACCGAGATCGCTTACGACGCGCACACCTTCTCGCGCGCGATCGAGGCCCTCGGCGGGCACCCCGCCTTCGGCTGCAACATCGACCCCTCGCACCTCGTCTGGCAGGGCATCGACCCGGCGAAGTTCATCGACCGCTTCGCGGGTCGCATCGTCCATGCGCACATCAAGGACGCGCAGACCACGCTCGACGGCGAACGCTCGATCCTCGCCAGCCACCTGGGCTTCGGCGACGTGCGCAGGGGGTGGGACTTCCGCAGCCCCGGGCGTGGCGAGGTCGACTTCGACGCGATGATCCGCGCGCTCAACCGCGCGCAGTACACCGGCCCGCTCAGCGTCGAGTGGGAAGACAGCGCGATGGACCGCGAGCACGGCGCCGCCGAGGCCGCCCAGTTCGTGCGCTCGATCGACTTCCCCCCCGCCGACCGGGCGTTCGACGCCGCGTTTGACAAGGACGACCGATGAGCGATCAGCAGTACAGGCCGCCGCTCAAGTACGCGATGGTCGGGGGCGGCAGCGGCTCGTTCATCGGGGCGGTGCACCGCAAGGCCGCCGCTCTCGACGGGCGGGCCGAGCTTGTCGCCGGGGCCCTCAGCAGCACGCCCGAGCGCAGCCTCGCCAGCGCTCGGGAGATCGGGCTCGACGAGAGCCGTTCGTACGCGAGCTGGCGGGAGATGATCGAGCGCGAGAGCGCGAGGGCCGAGGGCGAGCGCCCCGACTTCGTCTCGATCGTCACGCCTAACGACACGCACTACCCGGTCGCCAAAGCCGCGCTCGGGGCGGGGCTGCATGTTGTATGCGACAAGCCGTTCACGCACACCGTCGAGCAGGCCGCCGAGCTGCGCGATCTGGCCGCGCGCAAGGGCCTGGTCTGCTGCGTGACGTACAACTACTCGGGCTACCCGATGGTGCGCGAGGCGAGCGAGCTGGTGCGTACCGGCGCGCTCGGGGCGCTCCGCAAGGTCCACGTCGAGTACCACCAGGGCTGGCTGGCGACGAGGCTCGAAGAGACCGGCATGAAGCAGGCCGCGTGGCGCACCGACCCCAAGCGCGCAGGCCTCGGCGGCGCGCTGGGCGACATCGGCACCCACGCCGAGCAACTGATGCGCTTCGTCACGGGCCTGGAGATCGACACCCTCTGCGCCGACTGCACCAGCTTCGTCGAGGGGCGCGCGCTCGACGACGACGCGAGCGTGCTGCTCCGCTTCGCCGAGCGCGACGGCGTGCGCGCCAAGGGCGTCATGACCGTCAGCCAGGTCTGCACGGGCGAGGGCAACCCGCTCACGCTCCGCGTCTACGGCGAGCGCGGCGGCCTCCGCTGGAAACAGGAAACCCCCGAGACCATCACTCTCCTCAGCGTCGACAGCGACCCGCGCACGCTCAGCCGGGGCAACGACACCCTCAGCGACCGCGCCCAGCGTGCCACCCGCCTCCCCGGCGGGCACCCCGAGGGCTTTATCGAGGCCTTCGCCAACATCTACCTCGGCGCCATCGAGGCGATCGAGCTCGCCAAGGCCGGCCGGCCCGTGCCGCCGGCCTCGCTCGCCGCCGAGATCCCGCAAGCGCAGGACGGGCTCGAGGGTGTGCGCTTCGTCGAGCGCTGCGTGTCGAGCGACGGGGCGTGGGTCTCGCTGGACGCCTGAGCGCCGAACTGGCGAGCCGCCGGTTCAGTCCAGCTCGAGAATGCGCAGGTCCTTGACCATCACCTCGCTGCCCGGGTGATGCCCCTGCACGGCGATGTGCCCGTCGGCGAAGTCACTCAAGAACGCGTCCGCCATCGCCACGCCGTTGATCCATGTGCGGATGCGGTCGCCCTCGGCCCGCACGCGGTAGTCGAACCACGCGTTGTCGCGCGTGATGGGCGCGCCGATCGCGTCGGCCCACGCGCGGTCGTAGACGACGCCGGTGAAGTTGCGCGGGTCGTGCTGGTCGACCTGGGCCTCGTAGCCGATGGGCCAGGGCACGTTCGCCGCGGGGTTGGGGCGCACGCGGAAGTACAGCCCGGAGTTGCCCCGGGTGTTGATGCGGACCAGCGCGCGCAGCTCGAAGTTTGCAAAGGTCGCTTCGCTGAAGATATGCCCGGGCCCGCCGCGCCCGACGAGAGCGCCGTCTTCGACCGACCATTCGCCCGCGTCTTCGCTGAACCAGCCCTGGGGCGGGGCGTCGCGGTCGCCCGCTGGGATCAGGTGTTGCATGCCTCTCGGCTCGGGGTCGGGCGAGAGGTCGCGCACGCGGATGTCTTTGAAGCGGAACGCGTGCCCGTGGTCTTGCAGCGCGATGTAGCCGGTGGTCGCGCGGTCGCGCAGCGGGAGGGGGTTCTCGGGGCCCCGGAAGAAGCCACGATCGTCGAGGCGGGCGCCGTCGTGGATGCGCGTGCCGTTGAGCCAGACATCGAGCACGTCGCCCACGAGGCGGATGCGGTAGGTGTTCCAGTTGCCGGCTTCTGTGACGGCCATCGAGTCGGCGGGGATCGCCTCGTACACCGCGCCGCATTTGCGCACGTCGGGCGTCTGCCCGGCGGAGTCGAAGATCTGGACCTCGAACCCGGTGAAGGCGGGGTCGCCCCCCGAGCTGCCTCGGAGGCCGACGCCCGAGTTGCCGTTCTCGGGCAGCCAGAAGCTGAGCATCAGCTCGAAGTCGCGGAAGGCTCGGTCTGTGCGGAGCCACCCGCCGGTGCCGGGTTTGAGCGTCACGATCTCGCCGCTGTCGACGCCCCAGGCATCATCGGCGCCGCTCGACACCCAGCCGGACAGGTCGCGCCCGTTGAAGAGGCCCTGCCAGGGCGGCAGCAGGTGGTCGTCTGCGGCGACGGCGGGCGTGAAGCACGCGGATGCGAGCATGCACACAACGGCGGTGAATGTGTCCCTCATGGCGAACAGCTTAGTTGTTCTCCGCACCCGGGCTCGGGCTTGTTGTGGTCGGGCGAGTTGGCGGGTGGGCGCCCGGGGGGGCGGCCCCCCCCCGGGTGTGAAACGGAACAACGGGGGGGGGCGGCGGACCCCCCCGGCCAACC
>JBCCDD010000033.1:0-3956 GCA_039033175.1 Planctomycetota bacterium | reverse complement strand
GGTCCTGCTCCTCGCAGAACCGCTCGGGCTGGTGGATCCGGCCGCTGAGCATGCACGCCGCCTGGAGCACGCCGTCGGTGACGAGGTTCGTGGGGACGTGCGCCGCCGGCGCCTTCGGGCGACTCGCCCGGAGTACCTCGAGCTCACAGCGGGTCGCGTCCCAGCCTTCGCGGATGGCCCGGGCTTCGAGGTCGCGGTGCTCGCCGGCGCAGATGCAGCGGACGGCGTTGATCCGTTCGGTCTCCGCCGCGGCCTCGGCCCGCATCTGGGCGACGAGGTCGGGGCCGCCGCCGGTGTCTGGATCGGTCTGAGGCGCTTCGTCACCACCGGCGGGATCCGACCCTGCCGACGCCGCGATGGTCGCGCTCGTCCGCCCGTCGGCCCCGAGATCGACGAAGCTGATCTCGCCGAGCGTTGAACGCCGCACCACGTTCACCGGCCCGGTGAACTCCCGGCCGTTCACGGTGACTGCCTGGTTCGGGCGGACGAACTCGAACTCATCCACCGACGCGCCGACCGAGGCCTGCCACGGGAACCCGTTCCGGCTTGACGCCACGACCTCCTTGGCCGCGGCCGTATCGCGGCTGATCACGCCCGACGCGACGAGCTGTCCGCCGTCGACCCCGATCGCGTCGGTGTGACCGACGCCGGCCTGGGCGTCGTGCCCGAAGCGGATGGGGCGGTTCTGCGACGGCACCGACAGGCCCGCGAGGTCGATCACCACCGGGTGCCGCCAGCCCGCGAGGCGCATCGCCTCGCCGGTGTACGCGACCATGCGGAACCGCGGCAGCGGCGCTGGATCATCAGCCTCGGCCGCCGCCGACAGGTCGATCTCCGCTCGGGCGGTGAGCGCCACGGACTTCTGATCATCACGGAGCGCGCCGTCCGCCGCAGCGGCGATGAACATGGGATGCGAGTTGGGGTTCATGGCGATCATGCGGCCTCCTTGCGGCTCTCGTCGCGTTCGTCTTCGGTCTCATCGGTGTCGGTGGGATCCGCCGCGGGCGCGGCCATCCCCTCGGGAAGGCCGAGTTCCCGCAGCAGCCGCACCTCCTTGGCGCGCTGCCGCAGTTCGTCTTCCCAGTCCCGGCCGGCCCTCGCGTACTCCGCGGCGAGCGTCGTCGTGTGATTCGCAAGCCGTGTCGCCTGAGCGTTCGCTTCCTTCGCAGGATCAACGTGCTCGACGCCGTCCCAGAACCAGGCGTGCGGTGTCTGGGCGTTGCGTGCTCGCAGCGACTGCGGCAGCAAACCCTCGACCAGCGCCGCCTCGGCGAACCACGCCGCGAGGATCCGGTCGAGCACCGACACCTGCATCTGGTGCTGCTCGACGCGGATGCTCTTGAAGTATGTCTGGTGGTCCAGCCGGCCCGAGGCGTAGTTGTACCCCGAGCTGTTCCCCGCGGCGACGTTGAACGGCATGCTCAGGCAGCGGGCGATCTCGTTGAGGATCTCCCGCTTGAACTCTGCGTACGTCGTCGCCGGCTGCTCGGCGTGGATCTGCCCGAGCTTCCACCCGCCCGGTAGCACCGTCGCCAGCCGCTTCTCGAGGCCGACCATGTCCATGGGCTCGAGCGGGTCGGCCTCGCCGTTGGCCGGCGCATCGGTGTAGAGCACGGCCGCGAAGTCGGCGGCGGTCTCGGCCGCGGCGATCACCGCGAGCGTGTAGCGACGGAGCTGCGCGAACAGCGGCAACGCCGGCGTGATGTCGGGGATTCCGCGGCGCTGGCCCGGACGGTCGGCCCGGAAGTAGTGGATCATCGAGCCCGCGGGCACGGTGTCGAACTCGAACGGCCCATTGCGTCCGCGTGTCCACGACGCCGTGTCACCTGGATGGCGGCGCAGGACGAAGTACGCGGCCGGGTGCCCCGACGTGTCGAGCACCACGCCGTCGATGTTGTCGGAGCCGGCACGGCCGGTGCGCACCAGCGGGCTCGTCACCTGATCCGGCTCGAGCAGCCGCGGGTCGAGTTTCACCGCGTGGTCGATGCGCGGGCTGCTGGTCAGCATGCAGAAGCACTCGCCCGACTCCGCCCGGCCCATCCGCATCGTGCGGAGAAGGCCGGCAAGGTCGACCGCGGCGGCCCACTCACCGAACGCGTCCTCGACGCGGGCGTTCGCCGTGGGGTCGTCGGTGAGCATCTGGAGCCGCGGCCCGGTGCCCACGGTGTCGTTCGCGAGCGTGAGCACGATGCCCTTGGCGTAGCTGTTGTTGGCAACCTCGTACCGGGCGCGGTTGCGGAGGATCCGGCGCACCTCCGGGCTGACCGCGGCGTTGGGCGCGAGCCCGTCGGCCGCGGCCCAGTGGCGACGGTTGTCCGGCGTTGTCTGCGCCGAGTCGAACCGGGCCCGCACGACCACAGGCCGCGTCGCGGCTTCGGCCTTGGCAGAGCGCTTCGACTTGCAGAGGAGGCCGCCCAGCATCAGGCCGCACCCCCGTGGTCTTCCGTGCCCGGGGGCACCAGCTTGGCGAACCGGATCCCGATCCCGGGCTTCCGCGACGCCTTCTTGGACTCGCGGTACCGGTCGGCTTCAATCACGTCGGGCAGCGGGTGCTGCTCGACCGACTGGCCGTCCACCGACGCCTTTGCAGGCCCGGCGGCGTTCTCGGCGATCGCCTGGTCCAGGTCGGGCGTGGGGTCGGGTGTGTTGGAGTCGTTGCCTGCCACGGTGTCTATATCTGCGCGAAGCCCGGAATGTGTCGCACGCTCCACAAGCGGAACGCGCTGTCAACTACCGACTACGCCCAAGACCTTCGAAGTGGCGGACAAAGTGCGGCGCGAGTTCAGGAACGCTGGCGCTTCAGTTCCGACAGCCGCACGCGCGGCCTCGCGGTCGGTTTCACGTCCGTCCCGAACAGCACCGCGCCTTGCATCGACGCGGCCACGGCCGACCCGACGAGGCAGTCGAGCCAGTGGTTGTCGAGGCCGCTGACGCGGAGTTTCCACTCGTCGACCGTGCGGCCGCGGCCCTCGGTCTTCACCCGGAACTCCGCGGTCAGGTGCTCGGCGAGCAGGCGGTGCACCTCGGGCTTGTGGCCGAACAGCGCCAGCGAGCCCGGGTCGCCCATCGGCACTGCCAAACGCGCGTGCACGAAGCTCTTCCAGAAGTTGGTGTCGAACACGACGTGCCGGACGGCGCGGCGACCTGTGACCACCGGTACCCGCCAGTTGAGCCCGACGCGGTCGCCGCGTTTGCGCTTGTACTCGCTGAACGGGATGCTGCTGGCGCCGACGTACCGGCCGTGGCTTGGCAGTAGCACCGATGCGAACGGGCTCTGCCGGCAGAACTGGTAGACGACATCGGTCGACGTGCCCCAGTTCGCGTCGATAAGGCACCGGTCGATGCGCACCGCGGCCCCGTCGTCGCGTTTCCACTCGCGCCCGAGTGTGCGGTCGAAGAGCCGCTCGAGCCCCGCGTAGATTGCGCCCTCCACGCCAGCCCTGGGTGCCGCGGCACCGAGTGTCTTCCGGATGTCACGCAGTGTGAAGTATGCCGACTGCTGGCCGGGCCCCTGCTCAGGTTCAGTCCCGTAGTCGACGACGTACCCGGTGAAGTCGTCCTCCCACGCGGCGACCATCCAGAACAGCGCCTTGCCCTGCACGTCCACGAACATCGTCAGGTGCGAGCACCCGATGGGGACCTCGCCGCGCTTCTGCCCGCTCAACTTCGATGCGATCTGATCCGCGGTCAGCAGGTCGTCATCTGCCTCGACTTCCGGCAGCGGCTCGTTCTGGTACTCCGCGAAGAACGCCGCTTCATCCTGGAGGCGGAGGTTCATGGCGTGCTGAATCGCCGACGCCTCGTCGTGGTTGTACCGCTCGGGCCAGGCGATCTCCGCGCCACGATCCATCGCCTTCCGGGTGCGCTTGTAGAACCGGGTCGCGGCGGCAAGGCCCGTGTCAGCACGCAGGCCGTCTGCACGAGTCTCTGCGTACTTCGCCCAAAGCGCTTCGTCG
>JBCCDD010000032.1:0-7641 GCA_039033175.1 Planctomycetota bacterium | reverse complement strand
GGGATATAACGCGACCGTCACCTTCCGCTACACCAGCCCCACGCGGGCCGAGCTGTTCACCCCCGGGGGCGGGTCGGTCGTCGGGGTCGACGACGACCGACGCAAGGCCGAGCCCAGCCTCCGCCCCAGCGCGCTCGCGGGCCTGCTGGGCGTGCGGGCCGCCAACGACGCGGCCCGCGTGCAGCTCGCCGGGGGCGTGCGCCTCTTCGAGGTCAGCGCCGTCTTCGGTGAGCACCCGGGCGCGGGGCAGAGCCCCCAGACCGACGAGCGCCACGAGCTCGCCCTCCTCGCCGATGTCCCCATCAAGCGCAAAGCCGCCAAGCCCGAAGAACTCCAGCAGGGCCTCCGCCTGCTGCGCGGCGCGATCGAGCAGGCCGTCCGTGTCTGCTTCGGCCCCGACGCCGAGCTGCACGCCTCGCCCGTCGAGCCGGATCGCAAGAGCTACCGCCCCGATGCGCACGCGATGCTCCGCGTCGAGCGTGCCGGGACGCCGCCGGTCGAGATCGGGCGTTACGGGCTGGTCAGCGACGCGGCGCTCGCGGCCTTCGACCTCAAGCACCCCCTCGCCGCCGCCGAACTGAACATGCCCGCCCTGGTCAGCGGTTATCCCCCCGCCCCGGTCGCGCGCGCGTTGCCCCAGTTCCCCGCGATCGAGCGCGACGTCTCGCTCAGCCTGCCCGAGCGGACCCCCTGGGGCGATGTCGCGGCCCTCGCACGCTCGCTCGGGCTCGATCTGTTCGAGGGTCACGCCCTCGTCGGCGTCTTCCGGGGCGAGCAGGCCGGGGCCGGGCGCAAGAGCGTCACGATCCGCCTCCGCTTCCGCGATCCCGCCCGCACGCTGCGCCACGAAGAGGTCGATCCGCAGGTCGAGGCGTTTACCGCCGCCGCCCGCGAACGCCTCTCGGCCGAGGTCCGTACCGGGTGAGTGCTCCGCCGTTTGCGGCGGGTGGACCAACAACCTCTGTCCCCGGGTCTGTCCCCGGGTCTGGCCCCGGGTCTCTGGACGGTGCTCTCGCTCGGTCTCTCGCTCGGTCTTCCGCTGGGCAACGGGCAGCGCCCTCGGCTGGGGGTATCTCCCACTAAATCCAGTTCCCTAACGACTGTGCAAGGGTTCTAAAAGCTTTGTGTTCGGATCAAGGTTGGTGTGCGGCAGAGCCACGCCCCGGCGCGGCATATGATTGAAGCCCGGCCGAGCCTCGTTCCGCCGGGCCACGGAAGGAGCCGTTCCATGAGTCAGGCCCCCATCGAGCCCCCGATCGATCCCAACCGCCAGCCCCGCCGCGCGTCCACCGGGCAGACCCACCCGGCCTCGCAGTTCGGGCAGCAGCCCGACGCCAACGACCGCCCGTTCATCTGGGTCGGCGAGGGCACCGAGGGCAAGCTGCTCCCAAAGAGCGAGGCCAAGGTGAGCGTCTACGACCACGCCGTGCTCTACGGCGACGGGGTCTTCGAGGGCATCCGCGTCTACCGCGGCAAGATCTTCAAGTCGGCCCAGCACATGGAACGCCTCTACGCCTCGGCCGAGGCGATCCGCCTCCAGATCCCCATCCCGCCCGAGCGGATGGTTGAGATCCAGCGCGAGTGCATCGAGGCCAACGCCATCGAAGACGGGTACATCCGCCTGGTCATCACCCGCGGCGCGGGCACGCTGGGGCTCAACCCCTTCAAGTGCCCCCGCCCCGGCATCATCTGCATCGCCGACCAGATCAGCCTCTACCCGCCCGAGCTCTACGAAGAGGGCATGACCGTCGTCGTCGCCCAGCGCCCGCGCATCCCGATCGAGTGCCTCGACCCGCGAATCAAGAGCCTCAACTACCTCAACAACATCCTCGCCAAGTGCGAGGCGATCGATCGCGGCCTGCTCGAGGCGATCATGCTCAACCTCGACGGGCACGTCAGCGAGTGCACCGGCGACAACATCTTCGCGATCAAGGGCGACCGCGTCTTCACGCCCCCCAGCGAGTCGGGCATCCTCGAGGGCATCACCCGCGCATTCGTGATCGACACGATCGCCCCGGCGTGCGGGCTCGAGGTCGAAGAGAAGCTCATGCGACCCGAAGAACTGCTCGAGGCCGACGAGGTCTTCCTCACCGGCTCCGCCGCCGAGCTGATCGCCGTCACGGGCATCATCACGACCGATGATCTCGGCAACGACACGACGCACCAGATCAGCGTCGGCGAGGGCCCGCTGACCAAGGCGATGCGGGCCAAGTTCCGCGAGATCGTCACCTCCGACAACGTGCCCGAGGACTGAGCGGGCGCCGCCGGGCGCGTGCGAAGCCGCCGCTGCGCCGGTCCGCTCAAACGAATCTGCCAACCTGTTTGAAAGCGGTCGTCCGGGGAGGCGTTGGGGACGAAACGTCTACCATCGCACCCGGAGGTCCCAGATGCCCGATCAGCCCGCGACCGAGCGGCGCGACAGCAGCGATGCAGCGCAAAGCGGCACCGACAACGGCGCCGACAACGGGGCCGTTGCCGAGGGCGATTCGTCCCGCCGGTCATCCCAGCCCCGCGCGACGGATGCCGGCGAGGCTGTCCCGCCGACCACACCCGGCCCCATTACCAACCCCCGCAAACGCGCGGGTTCCCCGTCGACAATCACGCGCATGATCACGCGGGGTGTCGTGGCGCTGGTCGTGCTCGCCGTCGGTGTCTCCGGCTACCGGTTGATGGCCGGGCTCCGCCCGCCCGTCCCCCGGGCCGATCAGGCGGCCGAGGCGCTGGTCGTGCGCACGCTGCCGGTTGCCGAGCGGCGCGTCCGGCGTGTGTGGGAGGGCTTCGGCACCGCCCGGGCCCTGCGCAAGACCGATGTGCCCGCCGAGCTGACCGAGACGGTGCTCGAGCGTCCGAGCGAGATCGAGGCGGGCGCGGGCGTTGAGGCGGGGCAGACGCTGCTGGTGCTCGACGCGCGCGACGTGCGTGATCGCCTGAGCGCCGCCGAGCAGAGCGTCGAGGCGTTGCGGGCGTCGCTGAGCGCGCTCGAGGTCGAGGAGGTGCGCCTCGCCGAGCAGGTGGACCTGTCGCGCGACGAGGCCGACACCGCCCGGCGTGACCTGGAGCGCACGCGTGATGCGGTGCGCGCGGGCGCGGGCACGGAAAGCGAGATCGACGCGCGCGAAGCGGCGGTCCGCCGCGCCGAGCGCACCCTCGCGTCGCTCAGCCAGCAGCTCGAGCTGATCCCCTCGCGCCGGGCCCAGACGCGCGCGCAGCTCGCCGCCGAGCAGGCCAACGCCGAGCAGGCGCGCCGGGACGTCGAACGCTCGGTCATCCGCGCACCGTTCGACGGCACGCTCCAATCCGTGACCCCCCGCGCCGGCGAACGCGTGCGCACGGGCGACGTCGTTGCGCGGCTCGTCGATCTCTCGCTGATCGAGGTGCCCCTGCGGGTGCCGGTGTCGGCGGCGCGTTCCATCCGCGTCGGCGACCAGGTCGAGCTGGTGCGTGACGGCGCGGGCATCGACGACGCGGGCTGGACCGGCGCCGTCGCCCGCATCGCGCCCGAGGCCGACGAGGCGAGCCGCACCATGACGGTCTTCGTGCTGATCGAACAGGACCCCGCCGCCGCCGGCGAGGTCGGGCTGCTCCGCCCCGGGCAGTTCGTCGTGGGGCGGGTGCGCAGCGCGCCGGGCGAGCCGGGGCTGCTGGTGCCGCGCAGCGCGGTGCGTGGCGATCGCGCTTTCTTGCTGGGCGAGCCGGTCGCGAGCGAGGGCGGGGACGGCGCGGGCGGCGCGCGTCGCTCGGTGCGTGTGGTCGCGGTCACCCCGCGTCACGATCACGCCGAGCGGTTCGACGATCTCGACCCGCGCGAGAGCCAGTGGGTCGTCATCGAGCCCGGCGGCGAGCTCTCGCCCGGCGACGCGGTCGTCCTGACCAACCTCGACCAGTTGATCCAGGGCGCGGTCGTCAGGGCCGCGGGCGGTTCTGAGACGCGTGCTCGGTCGGAGGACGCGCCGTGAGTCTGGCCGCCTTCGGCGTGCGCAAGCCCGTGGTCGCGAACCTGGTGATGTTCGCGATCATCGGGGCGGGGCTGATCTTCGGGCTGGGCCTGCGCAAAGAGTTCTTCCCCGAGGTGAGCCCGAGCCAGGTGCTCATCACCGCGCCCTATCCCGGGGCGGCGCCCGACGAGGTCGAAGAGGCGCTGGCGGTCAAGATAGAGGACCAGATCCGCGACATCGACGACGTCGAAGAGATCACCAGCACCGTCCGCGAGGGCGTCGCCGTCGTGCGGATCGAGTTCGAGGAGGGCGTCGCGATCGACGCGGCGGTCGCCGACGTCAAGCGAGAGATCGACGCGCTGCAAGACCTCCCCGACGAGGCCGACCGCATCATCGTCACCAAGCTCGAGCCCAACCTCCCCGCGATCTCGCTCAGCCTCTACGGCGACGCCGACGAGCGCACGATGAAGTCGTTCCTCTTCGCCGTGCGCGACGACCTCGAGTCGATCCCCGGCATGGGCGACATCACCATCAGCGGCGTCCGCATCGACGAGATCCGCGTCGAGGTCCGCCCCGGCGCCATGCTGCGCCACGGGCTGAGCCTCCCGGCGATCAGCGACCGCGTCGCCGCCGCGATGGCCGAGCTGCCCGGCGGCACGGTCCGCGGCGAGCGCAGCACCCTCTCCATCCGCGCCGTGGGCGTCGACGAGCGGGCCGAGGAGATCCGCGACCTCGTCGTGAAGGCCAGCCCCGGCGGGCAGGTCGTGCGCCTCAGCGATGTCGCGACAATCACCGACGGCTTCGTCGACTCCGACCTCAAGAGCCGCCTCAACGGCGAGCCCGCGGTCAGCCTCACGGTCTTCAAAGTGGGCGACCAGGACGTCGTGCTCATCGCCGATCTGGTCAAGGCGTACGTCAAGGGACGCACGGGCGAAGACCTCGAGCTGACGACGTCCGAGCGCCTGCGCCTGACCATCGCTGCGCGCGGCGAAGACCCGCGAATGCTCGGCTCGCCAGAGGTCTCGGCGATCTCGCCCCGCCTCGCCGCCTGGCGCCTCGGGCACGACCGCTGGCTCGAAGCGCCGCCCCCCGGCACGCTGACGACGACGACCGACCTCGCCCGTTTCGTCGTCGGGCGCCTCGATCTGCTGACCCGCAACGCGCTGTTCGGCGGGCTGCTGGTCTTCGCCACGCTTGTGCTGCTGCTCAACTGGCGGGTCTCGTTCTGGGTTGCCGCGGGTCTGGTGGTGAGTCTGCTGGGCACGCTGGCGGTGATGCGGGCGACGGGGGTGACGCTCAACCTGCTGACGATGTTCGGGCTGATCGTGGTGATCGGGATCCTGGTCGACGACGCGATCGTGGTCGCCGAGAACATCGCGAGCCGTCACGAGCGGGGCGAGCCGGCACTGGTCGCCGCGACGCGGGGGACGGACCAGGTCGCGTGGCCCGTGGTCAGCACGGTGCTCACGACGATCTGCGCGTTCCTCCCGCTCGCGCTGATCGAGGGGCAGATCGGCGACTTCCTCGTCTGGCTGCCCATCGTCGTCGCGTGTGCGCTCAGCGTCTCGCTGATCGAAACGCTCTTCATCCTGCCCGTGCACATGGCCCACAGCCTGCGTTCGCAAGACCGTGCGCGCGCACGCGGGCATGACAACGTCTTCACCAAGGTCGACCGCACGATGGAGCGGGCCCGCGAGGGGCTGTTCGGCAACTACATCATCCCGGGCTACACCAGGCTGCTGAAGGTCGCGCTGGAGTATCGCTACATCAGCCTCGCGATCGCCTTGTCGATCTGGATGCTGAGCCTGGGGCTCATCGCCTCGGGGCGGGTCGAGTTCATCTTCTTTGAGACCGAAGACGCCGAGACCGTCGACGCGCAGGTGCAGATGCCCATCGGCACACCCGCGAACGTGACCGACGAGGTCGTCCGCAGCCTCGAGCGCGCCGTGCTCGACATCCAGAGCGAGACCGGCGAGATCGTCAGTGTCTTCGCGCAATCGGGCGCGTCGTCGGACATCAACGGCGAGGGCAACGACGCCAACGCCACGCACCTGGGCCAGCTCATCCTCGAACTGAGCCCCACCGAGACCCGCACGCGCAACAGCGAGACGATCATCCGGGACATCCGCGAGCGCGTCGGCCCGCTCCCGGGCATCAAGAGCCTGCGGATCGAGGGCGTGAGCGGCGGGCCCAGCGGCGCGGACCTGAGCTACAGCGTCACGGCCGACGACCCGGCGCGCCTCGACGAGGCCGTCCGGCGCGTCGAGCAGCTGCTCGCGGCCTTCGGCGATGGGGTCTACGACATCGCCACCGACATCGACCGCGGGCAGCGCGAGCTGCGCTTCGAGCTGCTCGACGGCGCGAGCCAGCTCGGCTTTACCCGCGCCAGCCTCGGTAGGCAGATCCAGGGCATGGTCTTCGGGCTCGAGGCGTTTACCTTTGCCGGCAACCGCGAGGACGTCGACATCCGCGTCACGCTGCCCGAGGACGTGCGCCGCAACCCGCTGGCGATCACGAGCCAGTACGTCTTCACGCCCGCGGGCGAGGCGGTGCCGCTGGGCGAGGTCGCGCGGATCACCGAGACCGAGGGCTTCGCGACCATCCGCAGGCTCGACGGCAAACGCTCGGTCACCGTGACCGCCGAGGTGCTGCGAGGGCCCGGGGTCACGCCCGAGAGCATCGCCGCCGAGCTCGCGCCGCAGTTCGCGGCGATCCAGGGCGAGCTGCCCGGGGTCACCGTCGAGGCCCGCGGCAGGCAGCAGGACGTCGCCGACAGCTTCCGCACGCTGCCGATCGGGATGGCGGTCGCGGCGGGGCTGATCTATGTCGTGCTCGCGTGGCTGTTCGGCAGCTTCACGCAGCCGTTGGTGGTCATGAGCGCGATCCCCTTTGCGACCGTGGGCATGATCCTGGGCCACCTGGTGCTGGGCTACAGCCTGACGATGCTGAGCCTGATCGGCTTTGTCGCGCTGGCCGGGGTTGTGGTCAACGACAGCCTGATCTTCATGGAGTTCTTCAACGAGGAACGGCGCAAGGGCGCCGGCGTGCGCGACGCGGCCGTCACGGCCGGGCGCGCACGCGTGCGCGCCATCCTGCTCACCACCGTCACCACCGTGCTGGGCCTGCTGCCCCTCATGCTCGAAACGAGCTTCCAGGCGAAGTTCCTCATCCCCATGGCGATCACCATCGCCTGCGGGCTCGCCAGCGCGACGCTGGTCATCCTCGTCGTGCTGCCCTCACTGCTCCAGATCGTTGACGACATCGCCTGGCTCAGGCGGGCGCTCTGGTCGGGCGACTTCAACGCGCCCCGCAAAAACCCCTTCCTGCCCGACCCCGAGCTCGAGCTGATCGATAAACGCAACACCGATTGAGCTCGCGGCTTCGGCTCCGCCCGCATGCCCCTCCGTCCGCGCGCTGAAAGCCCGGCGGAAGGCTGTTCGGCTGTTCCCCTCCCCCGCGCCCCGCGGGGGAGGGGCGCGAGCCCGAAGGGCGAGGTCCGAGGGCGAGGTCGGCAAATGAGCCACGGAAGACCAACGGACAGGCGGGACGCCTGTCCCACTGGGTTCGATGCCCGAAGTACACCAGTGGGACAGGCGTCCCGCCTGTCCGAAACAACAACGACCCCCTCCGTCACGCTGCGCGTGCCACCTCCCCCGCCGGGGGCGGGGGAGGGGAACGCCTGAGGGTTGTCGATGTTGTGTTGCCG
>JBCCDD010000031.1:0-8560 GCA_039033175.1 Planctomycetota bacterium | reverse complement strand
TTTCCCCCTCTCCCCTGTGGGGGAGAGGGCCGGGGTGAGGGGGCGAGGGCTAGATGTGAGGGGGCGAAAGCTAAATCCTCACCGCCGCATTCGTCTGCCCCGACTCCGGCGCATCCCCCGTGTTCACCACACCCGCCGGCTCGAACAGCATCACCGAGCACGCCTCGTCCGCCACCGGCCGATGCTCCACACCCCGCGGCACCACGATCAGATCGCCCACACCAAGCTCGACCGACCGATCCCGGAACTCCATCCGAAACGAGCCTTCCAACACGTAAAACAGCTCGTCCGCATCATCATGCTTGTGCCAGACAAACGCCCCCTCAAGCCGAGCGAGCTTCACTTCTTGTCCGTTCAAAGCCGCCACAATCCCCGGCGACCACGGCTCCGCGATCAACCCCAGCTTGGCAGGAACAGAAACGACCTCGGCGTTGGATGTGCTCATGCCCGTAGGGTCCCACGGCTTGACCCGCAGGGCAAGCCGTGTCCTCGTGATCGACGCACAACGCACGGCTTGCCCTTCGGGTCAAGCCGTGGCACCCGTCCCCTTTTCCATCTCGTGGCACGGGCGTCCCGCCCGGGTGTCTCCATCCTTCTCCCCTTCCCTGCGCTGCGAGGGAGGTGGGCGAGCCGGAGGCGAGGTCGGAGGGGCGTTGGGTGTCGGACCGCGGCAAGGCTGACGGACAGGCGGGACGCCTGTCCCACTGAATTCGAGTCCGGAGTCCAACACCCGAAGCACAATGGTGGTACAGGCGTCCCGCCTGTCCGCAGCTCAACGCCCCGCCGTCACGCTGCGCGTGCCACCTCCCCCGCGGGGCGCGGGGGAGGCGATCTCTGGTGGCGGCGCGGCGTGAGGTACGATGACGCCATGCCGACCACCGCACGCCGATCTATCGCTCGCCAAGCCGCCTGTCACCGATCCGGCGTTCGGCGATCGGGCGTTCGCGGGGCGACGCCCCGGGCCGCCGCCTTCGCGCTGGCCGCGCTCGCGCTGTGCCTTGGCGCCTGCGGGCAGCTCACGGTCGAGGTGCGGAACGAGTCTTCTCGCCCCGTGCTGGTGCGACTGCTCCAGAACCGGATGATCCACGACCCCGACGACCTGGCGAGCGCGCAGATCTCGGCGGGGCAGACGCGGATCCTGGGGCCGGTGAAGCTCCAGCCGTTGGAGCCGACGGAGCTGGTGGTCGAGCAGTCGGGGTCGATGGGCGACGTGCCGCCGAAGGTCCGGGTGTACGCCGGTCGGAGCACGGCCCTGATCGAGGACGCGCCGTCGAGCAGCTGGCACGACATCACCGTCCGCCTGCTCGAGCGCCCGGGTCGCAAGCGGGCCGAGCTCGAGGACGAGGCCGAAGCGGAGGGCGACGCGGGGGACTGAGCGTCCGAAAAACGAGTCGTCCACCGCCCACCTACCCAGCTTGACACCCTGACAACATCAAGATTTCGTTGCACGCCACCAACCCGTTGGGTTTTTCTTGGTCGTTCGGGCCCGCGGTGGTAAGGTGGGTGGAGCCAACGGCTTATGCCGTTGAAGATGGGCAATCGGCGTGATCCGAAGGCCGAGTGGGTTCGCCTGCGTGTGGGACGCGGGCGGGGAAGCGCGGCGGAGCCTCGGTGTGAGGCGGAGCGTCGGTCGCCCTTGGGAGGAGTGCGGGGGGAGTGCCTGGTCGTGCCGGCCGGGCCCCTGCGCGGGATGAGAACAAGAAAGAGTGCCAGATATGAAGCGTTCAATGATTGCCGCTGTCGCTGTTGCCGCGTGCGCCGGGATGGCTTCGGCCCAGATCAGCGTGGTGCTGAGCGGGACGCAGAGCATCACCGAAGCCGGGCAGATGTTCACCTTTGACTTCGGCGCCGGCGACGGCGTGCTCGAGGCGATCAGCGCGGGCAGCCTGACGGTCACGGCGCTGGGCGATTACTCGGTCGTGCCGCCCAGCAGCGAGACGATGGACTGGGACATCGACGGCGTCGCGAGCGGGCAGGGCTTCGACGCCGGCGCGTTCAGCGGCCCGATCGACCTGTTCCAGAACAGCGTGAGCCAGAGCTTTGACATCAGCATGGCCGACATGATCGCGATCACCAGCGACGGCTCGGTGACGATCACGATCCAGAACGGCTCGACGGTCGACTTCTTCGTCGACCAGCCCGAGGACTTTGTGAGCGTGAGCCTGGAGTACCGCGCGGTGCCGACGCCGGGCGTCGCGGGGCTGCTGGGCCTGGGTGGGCTGATCGCGGCCCGCCGGCGCCGGGCCTGATCACGGGGCCTGATCACGGGCCTCATCGGGGCCTCATCTGGGCCTGATCTGGGCTTGATCTGGGCTTGATGGAGGTCTGATTCGGGGCAGCAGAGCCCCGGCCGACCGATCCGACACGTGCCCCCGCGCGCTGACCGCGTGCGGGGGCATTTTCGTCGGGCTCTTTGGCGGGGTTCTCAACCCCGTGCCCGGGCCCCTAGACTCGCCCTCCACGGAGGCGACCATGGCCTGGATCAGCAAGAACTCCGCCACCGAGCGGGTCGAGAAGCGCGACGAGCCCTACCTCACCGATGCGATGCGCAGCGAGCTGCTCGAGACGTACCGCCCGCGGTTTGAGACGGGGATGGGCGCGCTGCTGCCGGCGCTGCACATGATCCAGCACGCCTACGGGTGGGTGCCCAAGCAGGCGATGCTCGAGATCGCCGAGGCGCTTGAGGTCGAGCCGGCCGACGTGTTCGATACCGCGACGTTCTATGAGGAATACTGGACGCACCGCAAGGGCGAGCACCTGGTGCAGGTCTGTCGTTCGATCGCGTGCGAGTTCTGCGACGCGACCGCGTGCACCGAGGCCGCCAAGGCCGAGCTGGGCATCGACGTGGGCGAGACGACCGACGACGGGAAGTTCACGCTCGTCGAGCTGGAGTGCCTGGGCGCGTGCGGCACGGCGCCGGTCGCGCTGATGGACGAGGACTTGCACGAGAACCTCACCCCCGATCGCGTGCGCGAGATCATCAAGGGCGTGCGGGACGGGACCTACAAACCCGGCGGCACCGGCGCGATCAAGGAAGACCCGGCCCGCGCGAGCTCGCCGGGCTTTGAGCCGGGCGGGCACTGAGCCCATCCAAGGGCAAACGCCCCGGAGACAGGGCCCGGGTGTCCAGCGGGCGACGGGCGCGGCCCGGGACGCGCAGCCAGAGGGCTTTGGCTAGGCGTTCTTGGTCAGGTGTGCTGTGAGCGTGTGCACGAAGCTGTGCCAGACGTCGTCTTCGGCCGCGCTCGCGTCGATGCGGAGGTGCGTGCTCGGGAAGCGCTCGACCTGCTCGAGGTAGCCGGCCCGGACCTTGCGGTGGAAGGCGAGGCCCTTGGCTTCCATCCGATCGAGCGAGTCGCCTCGCAGCAGCGGGTTCATGCGCTGGGCGGCGGTCTGTTCATCGACGTCGAAGATGACGACGGCATCGGGCGAGACGCCGCGCGTCGCGATCCCCGCGGCGGCCTCGATCTCGTCGAGCGGCAGACCGCCGGCGGCGCCCTGATAGGCCATCGTTGAGCTGACAAAGCGATCGGCGACGACGACCAGCTCGCCCCGGGCGACGGCGGGCGCGATGACCCGCTCGCAGAGCTGCGCGCGGCTCGCCATGTACAGGAGCATCTCGCAGCGGAGGGTCATCTCCTCGCGCTCGAGATGATCGAGCAGCGCCCGGCGGATGCGCTCGCCGACCTCAGTGCCGCCGGGCTCGCGTACCTCGACGGGGCGCACGCCCGAGGCGTTGCACGCGCCGACGAAGCGTCGGAGCTGGGTGCTCTTGCCGCTGCCATCAGGCCCCTCGAAGACGATGAACCGCCCCGGCAGCGCGCGGGCGAGCGCTGCGGGCAGGGTGTGCTCGTCGCCGGCGTGCGTGGGCTGGTTGGGCGCGCGGTCTGGCACGATCGTCCGTCCGTGGGCGATGGGTGAAGCGGTCACGTGGGCGAGTGTACGGCGTCCGCCGCCCGGCGCGCGACCGACTCGAGCCGTGATCGCCAGGGCTCGCCGCCCAGGGCCGGGTCGATGAGGCGGAGGCGGGCGAGGTGGGCCCGTGCGCGCGGGTCGCCGGGCCCTGCGGACTCGAGCAGCAGCGTCCACGCGTGCCAGAAGGCCTCGGGCGCGCGCTCGCCCGGAGCCGGCTCGAGGCGGGCCGCGAGTGCCGAGAGACGCTCGCCCGCGGACGCTTCCCGCCCGGTTGCCAGCTCGGCCGACGCGTACAACAGGACGGCAGACGGCGTGCGTGCGAGGTTCGGCTCGAGTTGTTCGAGATCGGTCAGCAGGGCGTGCGCGCGCTCCGCATCGCCCGCGTCCAGCTCGTGGGCCGCGCCCCGCAGCGCGACGCGGGGCCAGCGGGCGGACGCGTGCGCACGCGCGAGACGCTCGGCGTGGCGGTGGGCCTCGAGCAGGGAGACGCGGAGATCGGGCGGCGTCGCGCTCGGCTCAATCAGCGCGAGCGCGTCGAGCACCAGGGGCGTCGCCTCGGCGGCCGCCGGGTCGTCCGAGGCGATCGGGTGCAGGATCTCGAGCCGGCTCGGGCCCGGGACGCGCTGCGCGAGCGCCAAACACCACGCGGACGTGCGCGCGCCCTCGGGCAGGCGGCGGATCGCGAGGACGAGCACGTCGATCTCGGAGCCGATGTCAGGAGCCGCGCCCGGGTTGGCGTCTGGGTTGGCGTCTGGAGCGTGCGGGCGGGCCGCGATGGCATCGGCGGCGGCGGAGAGCGCGTCGAGCGCGCGCGGGTGGTCGGCGTGCCCCGCGGCGAGGGCGCCGAGCGCCTCGGCGGCGCGCGCGTCGTCGCCCGCCAGGCGGTATGCGACCGCGAGCTCCCAGAGCGCGTCGCCGGCGGCGTCGCTGCGCGTCAGGCGCTCGAGCAGCGCGATCGCATCGGCGCTCGTCGCCGGGTTGCGGGCCCAGTGGGCCGCCCGCAGCAGCGCGAGGGCGGGCGGCGCGGCGGACCAGGCGTCGAGGGTGTCTGCGCTCGGCGGGAGCCGGTCGGCCGCGGCGTTGAACGTGTCGGCATCGCCCAGCAACGCCAGATCGCTCGGCGCGACGTCGACGCTGCGCAGGCGCTCGCGAACGATCGCCTCGTTCGCGAGCGCTTGCCAGAAGGCGTCGGGCTCGCCGCGCGACTGGAACGGCGGGGCGGTGCGCGCGCGCTCGAGGTCGGCGAGCAGGAGCGGGCGACGGCGCGCGTCGGGCTCGATCGCGAGGCGCAGCAGGCGGGCCTCGGCGAGCAGCTCGGGCGAGGTCTGGATCTGCTGGGCGTCGGCGAGCAGGGCCGTGAGCTCGGCGGCGGCGGGCTGGGGATCACCGAGCAGCGCGCGCGCGGCGGCGACGGTCAGGCGCCGCGCCGCGTCGGCGTCGGGGTCGAGCAGGGCCGCGTCGCTCAGCTTGGGCAGGATGGCGCGCAGCGCTCGGGCCGCGGCGCGGTCGGTTTCATCGCTCGCCAGCGCGAGCACCGCGGCGCGGGCGCGCAGCGTGAGGCTCGCGGGATCGGCGGCGGACGCGTCGGCCTGGCGGAACGCGGCCCCCGAGGCGCGGGCGACGCGGTCGAGCTCCGCGCTCGTTGCGATGCCGGCGAGCACGCGGAGTGCGCTGGCGTCGGCCTCGATGGCGGCGAGCGCCTCGGCGGGGGAGAGATCGGGCGCAGCGCCGCCCGCGTCGAGCAGCGCGGTGTCGGGTGAGGAGGCGGGGGCGTCGAGGTCGTCGAGTGTGAGCAGGCGGTAGGAGCTGGCGCCGTCGCCGTGGCGCTGGGCGATGTCGCGCATGAGGCCGCTCGGGTCGTCGCGCATGAACTGGATGGTCTTGATCACGATGGGGCGCTCGGCGGTGTCGGCGCTGGGCGGGTTGAGGACGTCGAGGCGGGTGAGGATCGCGTCGCGACCGGCGCCCCACTCGCTGTTGGTGCGCTCGATCGAGCTGGACAGGAAGAAGACCAGATCGGGCTCGAGCTCGAGCGCGCGCGTCAGGCCCTCGGCCGGGTTGGATCGCCCGGCGGGGCGGATGTCTTCGACCCACTCGAGCAGGGCGCGCTTGGTGCTGGGCGTTGCGCGGACGAGCGAGCCGTTGGCGAAGACGAGCGCGCCGGGCTCGCCCGCGCGTTCGCGGAAGAGCACGACCTGGACGCGCTGCGTGGGGCTGAGGCGTTCGATCGAGCGTTGCAATTCGCTGAGGATCAGGCTGAAGCTCGTGACGACCGCGCCGGACGCATCGACGACGTAGACGACATCGGCGGCGGCTCGGGCGCTCAGCCCGGCGAACGAAGCCGAGGGGCTGGCGCCGGCGTTGCGCACGACGGCCGACGCGGCGCCGCCTGAGGCGCCGGGGCCGCTGAACGCTCGCGACGCGGGGCCCGGCGCGGAGCCTTCGAGCGCGCGCGAGGTGACGCTCGCGAGGGCGTCGGCTTGCGACGCCGGGCCCGGGTCCGCTGCGGGCTGACGCGGCGTCGAGCCGGCGGGGCGGTCGGGCGAGGCCTCGGACGACCTCTGGGGCGGGGTGATCGGCTCGAGGGACGGGGGCTCGCGCGCGGGCCGGTCGGTCGCGAAGGCGCGAAGGTCGACCTCGGCGAGGACTTCGTCTCGCGGGGGATCGCCGGGCGTTGCGAAGCGTGAGACGACCAGCAGCGCGACGACGAGCAACGCATGGACCGCGAGCGAGCCGGCGGGCGGGAGCAGGCGGGTGATCACCGGGCGGCGCGGGGCGAGCGCACGCTCTTGCGCACTGTCGGATCCGCGGGCGGGCACGGGCTAGGGGTTGCTGCGATCGCGTTTGGGCGCGCGGGCGGGCGCTTTGCCTCGCCCGAAGAGCAGGGCGTCGAGGCTGGCCTGGCCCGGGCCCAGGAAGATCAGCGCGAGGCCCGAGGCGAAGAGGCTGAGCTGCCAGGCCAGCGGCATCCACGCGCCGGTGTCGAACGGGGCGTGCCCGGGGAGGAAGCCGAGCTGTGTGGTGCCCGATTGGATCGCGGCGCCGAACTGGGTGAGCCACATCGCGACGCCCATGATGCCGACGACCTGGACCGCGCTGATGCGGGCGAGCAGGCCCAGCAGGAGGGTGACACCGATGACGAGCTCGGTGATCGCCGCGGCCCAGGCGAGGGCGACGGGCCAGGGTTTTTCGCCCAGCGCGAGCGGCCAGATGGCGCGTTTGGGCTCGCTCTGATCGTCGAGGCCCGGGATCGCAGCGGCGTCGATCAGCAATGCGAGGTTGAACAGGCGGCGGACGGAGAGCCCATCGGGGAAGTCAGCGGGCACGTAGGCGCGCACGCCGGCGGCGCCTTGATCCGCGTCCGGGTTAGCGGCTGCGTCAGCGGCTGCGTCAGCGGCGGCGTCTGACGTGGCGTTCGGCGCGTCTTGGCTAACGAAGCGAAGCGCAGAGGCGGCGCTCGCCTGCGGCTCCGCGGCCTCGGCTTGTGGTTCGGCTTGCGAGTCGGGCTGTGGGTCGGGCTGCGGGTCGGGCAGGGCGACGGGCGGCTGCGAGGTGCCGGGTGCGCCGGGCGGCGGGCCGCCGATGTTGGCCAAACGTGCGGCCTGCTCGGGCGAGAGGTCGACGGTCGTGACGACCTTGCCGAGCCCGGCCCAGAAGAAGGTCGCGGCGAGCATGACGCGCAGCATGAGCGGGGCGAGATTGAGGCCGAGTTGATCGCGGACACGCATGGCGGCTCCCTTCCTTGGGCGAACTCCCGGATGAAGGGTACTCGGGAAAGGCGGGCGGGGGTTTCGGGCGGGGGGCGTACGGGGCAGCACGGGGGCGTGCGCGGCGAGAAGGGGCTCTGGGGTTAGGATGCGGGGCGTCGCGGGCGTGGCGGAACTGGCAGACGCGCGGGGTTTAGGTCCCCGTGGCCGCGAGGCCGTGCAGGTTCGATTCCTGTCGCCCGCATTGTGGGAAGAGGGGGCTGGGGATCCGCCGCCGGGGTGGTCGGTTCGAGCGAAGGGTTGGGCATGGATGCCGATGCTGAGACAGGCGGGCTTGCCCCGCGGAATGCACGGCCGGCGAACATGGTCAATCACGTCGTCTCGCGCGAGTGGGTCGTCGATGAGGCACGCGAGGACGTCTGGGCTTGGCTCAGTGACCCGCGGACGTTTACCAAGCAGATCTGGCCCTACCGCGTCGAGTTCATCGACGGCAGCGGGGAGGGGGGCGCGTCGGGGTTTGCGCCCGGCGTGCTGAACGCGCACCACGGGCCTTTGCTGATGGCCGCGGGCGTGCTGACGGTTGTCGATGATGGAGACGACGGCAAGGGCGCGCACCGCGAGCTGCTGTACGGCTATGGCTCGAGGGTCGTCGCGTTCCGGTGGATCCGCCCGGTGTCGCTGCGGTTCTGGGTCGAGGACGCGGGCGAAGGACGGACGCGCGTGCGGCTGGAGCTGGCGAGCTGGTGCCGCCCTTGGATCGGCGGGGTGTACCGCGCGGTGCAAGGGTTTTTCTGGCTGAGCTTTCCGACGTGGATGCGCCCCGGGGCGCGGGGCAAGCGGCGTGCGCGGCTGAGGTCAGACGAGTCGTAGCGCCTCTCTCGTCACCCGCCCCGCGGGGGAGGTGGCTGAGCCAAGGGCGAGGCCGAAGGGGGGTTGGG
>JBCCDD010000030.1:0-9414 GCA_039033175.1 Planctomycetota bacterium | reverse complement strand
GTCGATGACACCCCGACGTTCAAGTGGGAGCAGTTGGGTGGGCCCACGATCACTTTCAGCGCTGACGATGTGGAGTCGCCCACCTTCGTCGCGCCTCGCATTCGTGATGACGCACTCATCGTACTCCCCGATTACCCCTCCTCCCCCCGCCCAAAACACAACCGGGCCCCCGCCTCAGCAGGGGCCCTGCACAATCAATCAAACTGTCCGCCCGCCCTCAGCGCCGACGGCGCACCGCGACCAGCCCGCCGACCGCCAGCAGCCCCGCCGCGCCCGGCGTCGGGACGATCGAATACTGCCAAGACGCCATAAAGCTCTGGATCGCGGCACCCGTCGTCGTCGTCACAAACGAGTACGACGTCCCGGCCTCGAGCAGAATCGGCCCGCCCTCAAATGCGTTGGTCGATCCGCTCTCGTTCGCGTCGTTCCCAACGCTCAACACGCTCGCGCCCTCGCGGATGTCGAACGCCGGGTTGCCCAGAATAAAAATGGTGGAATCGTCGATCGTATAGCTCTCCAGGAACACGTCCGAGCTCACCGTGAAGTCAAACGTCAGGACGCTGCCCCCGCCCCCGCCGAACTGCAGCCCGCGCTCCTCGCTGAACTGCAGGCGAGGGAAACCGACCAGGTTGTTGATCGGCGTGAACGCCCAGACCGTCCCGTCGTCCATCCCGCCGCTGGTCCCGTTGGTCGTGAACTCATCACCCGTGATGAATCCGTCCATGTCTGCGTCAAAGGCGTTCTGATCCTGCAGAAAGCTCACCGAATGGCTGACCGAAGCGCCGGCAACGGTCCCCGTAGCGCACAGCGCAAGCATCGCAAAGGTCTGCATCTTCACATCACTCCCCAAGAGGCAAGGGCCGCGAGCGCGGCCAAACACATCGCCGCGCCCATCGCGGCGTCCTGCAAAGCGCCCCGCGCCGTGTTCTCGGCGCGGGGCCATCGATCCTGATCAGCTCGAGCGACGACGACGCGCCGCGACCAGCCCACCGAGAGCCAGCAGCCCCGCAGCGGCCGGCGTCGGGACGGCGTTGTAGGTCACCGTCGAGATCTCGTCGAGCGTCACGAACCCGCCCGTGGTCGACAGCGCGACGAACTGGAACGTCGCCCCCGGCGTGGTGTCGGTCACCGGCCCGAACGGCGCGCTCAGGTCGTAATCAACGAACTCGGGGTTGTCCATGACGATCAGCGCCTGGTTGGTGCTGGCGTTGCCGAAGACCAGGATGTCGCTGTTGTTGTTCGCGACGAGGCTGATCGTCGGGTTGAACACGGCGTCGCTCAGCAGCCCGTCGATCGAGATCGTCGCGCTGGTCGTCTCGAAACGGAGCAGCCCCGGCCCGGTGCTGAACACGCTCGAGAAATCACCGCTGAGCGTGATCTCGAAGTTGAAGTTCTCAAAGTCGGTCAGCCCCACGGCCCCCGAGCCGGTGCCCGTGAAGCTGTAGGTGATGGGCTGGGCGACGGCGGCGCTCGACGCAACGGCCGCGCAGCACAGTGCGATCATCGTCTTCATGTTCTGTCTCCTGTCTTTCCTGCAGTCTCACTCAGGGCTCACGGGAATCCCACTCCCCGCGATCCGCGGGGCGAGCATACAGCATGCCTTCCCGAAACGCGCCACCTAATCTGGTGCAAGGCCCGCACAAGGCACGGAGCCGCAAGGTGTTCGGGTTGCTGCCGGTCGAGGCCTGCCCGGTTGTGGGCACCGGCAAAAAAAGACGGCCCCCGAGAGGGCCGTCTTGATCCAGTCTGACCTCGAAGGCATCCACCAAGAGGGCTTCGGGTCGCGGGCGTGTCCGTCTGGGCGCCCGCGTCTGGAGGTCTTCCCGGGGTTCCGTTGGGTGTTTCGTTAGCGTCGGCGGCGGGAGGCCAGCACGCCGGCGAGGGCGAGGGTGGCGACGGCGCCGGGCGTGGGGGTCGCCGTGAAGGTGACATCGACGATGCTCTGCATCGAGACGGCGCCGCCGCTGGTTGCGATGTCGAGGAACTGATCGGTCGCGAGCGGGGTGCCGTCGGTGACCGGGCCGAAGGGTGCCGAGAGGTTGTAGTCGGCGAAGCCCGGGTCGTCGAGGACGAAGAGCGCGAGGTTGGTGTCGAAGTTGCCGAGCACGAGCACGTCGGTGTTCATGTTCGAGGCGACGTTGAGCGTCGGGGTGAAGGTCGCTTCGTCGAGCAGGCCATCGATCGAGATCGTGGCCGAGTCGACGACGACGCGCATGACGCCGGGGAGGTTCATCTCGCGGTTGCTGATGTCGCCGACGAGCGTGATGGTGTAGTCGGTGCGGACGAAGGTCTGGCCCGCGACGTCGCCGGAGCCTGTTCCGGAGAAGGTATAGATGACGGTCTGGGCGAGCGCTGAGGAAGTCGTCAGGCCCGCGATGAGGGCGGTGGTCAGCAATGCGATCCGTGTCATCCGTCACTCCCCTGAGCGGGCGGCGAGCGCCCGAAGCTGTGCCGCGGCGTGCGCGAGCGATGGGATCTCTCGGCGCTTCGTGCGCCGATATCGCGCACGGATGAGAAGCTACACCGGGGGAGCGGCGTGGCCAGTGGATTGGGAAGTCTGGTCCGAAAAGAGCGTTTGCCGGGGTCTTGGCGGGCAACAATCAGAGCGGGCGGTTGGGGGGGCAGGTGATATCACGCGACGCGCAGATTGTGCTGCTTGTGCCGGGTGATGCGTCGCGGTGGGTCACGCTGCGTCGGGAGATGCTTGCGGACACGCCCTGGTCGTTTGCGTCGAGCGTTGAGGATGACGCGGGGCTGGATCCGGCGGTGACGGCGGAGCGTTTGGCGGGCCCGGATCATGTGACGGCGGCGGCGGTTGGTGGCCGGGGGGATGGTCCGCTGCTTTCGACAGCGACGCTGTTGCGCGACCGGCACGTGAAGATGCGTCACCGCGGTTGGATTGTGGGCGTGTACACGACGCCGGCGGCCCGGGGTCTGGGTCTGGCGAGGCAGGTGATCGTGCGATTGATCGCGGTGGCGCGGGAGCGTGGGATCGAGGTGCTGTGCCTCTCGGCGTCTGCGGATGCGGCGCCGGCGATCGCGTTGTACGCGTCGCTGGGTTTTCGCGCGTGGGGTGTTGAGCCGGATGTGGTGCGTGTGGACGGGCGTTCGCACGATGAGGTGCACATGCGGCTGGTCGTCGGGCCTCGGGCAGCGGGTGGTGGCGGCGGCACCTGACCGGACGGGGGTGAGCCCTCCCCTGTTGTGGGAGCGTGTTGCCGCTTGGCAGGATGTTTTCCTGCGGGACAGGGCGGGGTGAGCGTTCGTTGTTCGTCGGCGCCGCGGTGTGCAACTTTCCTGGATCGTCACTCGAACAACCCCCGGCTTTGCCGCGCCGGGGCGCGGCGGAGGGGGCATTGCATTCAACGCGCGCGGTAGCGCAGATGGGGTCTGTCGATGACGCAAGACATGACGGCCAAGCGGCTCGACGGCAAGCATCTCGATGCGTTTCCCGAGCGTGGGATTTTGGTGATGACCGGTGTCAACGTGCCGGCGTCGTTGCTGCGCGAGCTTCATTTCATCGAGCACCCCGAGGAACTGAAGCAGACGGTGTCGGAAATGCGTGGAGCGTCGGCGGCCGGTGCCACGCCGGCGAACGCGCCTGAGCGGGGGCCTTCTGCGATCGTGCGTCAGATCAGCGCTCGGGCCATCGGCGGGGTGGGGTACGCGATGATCGCGTTTGAGGCGTGCAAGGGGTACGTCGCGGCGCTGCGTGACCACTACGACGCGCAGGACCTGGTTCATACCGCTTCGCGGGCGCACATCATCGAGGACATGGACAGGAAAGCGCCGGCGTTTCTGGTGGGGGTCGAGGAGGGCGGTCCGTTTCTGATGGATGAAGTGGATGAGATGCGTCCGCGGATTCGGTTCGCTTCGTTTCGTCACAAGGACCGCCCGGGGGTGCTCGCGAAGCTCACGACGGGGTTCATCGAGCGGGGCATCAGCATCTGCCAGCATGACGCGGTCTTCCGGCGTTTCACCGAGGAGGACCGGAAGCGGTTCGGGACGCCGTTTCTGTGCGATCACACGTTCCGTTTACGCACGGGCACCGATTGCGGCCAGGCGTTGTTCGAGGCGTTGATCAGGGAGATCCTCGACGATGCGTTCGACGAGGACGCCGGCCCGGTGAAAGAGACGTTGGACACGACGCCTCCGCAGGCGGACCGGGGGATGGTGCCCGGGAGTTTGCCGGTCGATCGGGTGCTGGCCGATGAGCACCGGTTCGCGTACGTCATTGTGCAGGCGAACGACGCGCTGGGGAGCTATGGGGCGTGTGTCGAGGCGATCTCGCACGCTCGTCCGACCGCGGGGAAGAAGGTTGCGATGGACGCGAACCGCAGCCTGATCCGCGCGGCGGCGCGGAGTTTTTGCGGGCACACGTGCATGGTGATGTGCGCGCCGATCGAAGCGGACGACAATCTCGATGCGATCCGCCGGCACATCAAGGCGAAGTTGGAGAAGGTGGACGGTGTCGACCTGAAGCGATGCGAAGTGTTCGACAGCCGGAATGTGCCTTGGCTGCACAGGCAGAACAACGAGGCGTTCCTGGTCAACCGCGACGTGCATGCCGACGAGGACGGGCTGATGCGTCGGCTGATCGAGCATCTGGGCGACTCCGATCGTGCGGCGTACGACCTTGTGCAGTTTGATTCGTGGGCGCAGTCGCGTGCGTTGCACGAGAAGCCCAGGTGCTTCTGGTCGTTCGGCGCATTGACGGAGAACAAAGAGGAACTGGAGCAACGCTACGCGGGGTTTTTCGTCTGATCGCGCTGTGCGGTTGCGCCCGGTTGGGCCCCGGTGCGGTGGTGTGTCGAGCGGGTCTGCGCGTGGGTCTGCGCGGGGGCCGGCGCGTGGGTTAGGGTGCGGGTTCGGGTGCTTGGGCGAACGCAGCGAGGATGGCCGCGTGGTCGACGGGTTTGCCCGCGTCTTCGGCGGCGAGCAGGGCGTCGCCCAGGGTTCGGCGCAGGCGGGCGAGCTCGGGGGTGCTGAGGCGGAGTTCCTGGGCCGTCGTCCGGGCCCACTCGTCGTGGCCTTGCATCGTGCGGCGGTAGAGGCGGACGAGCTCGTCGCGGAAGAGTGAATGGGCGAGGCGGCGTTCGATCTGCGAGCGGTCTTGCAGCGTGAGGGCCCGCCCGGCGGCGGCGCTGTCGACCCAGGCGCGCCAGTACGCGTTGACCATGGACCGGTGCTCGGCGTGAGCGTTCTCGGGCAGGATGGCGCGAACGGCCGGGGTGAGCGGGTCGCGGGTGCCGGCGAGGCCTTCGGCGGTGCCGAAGGTGCGCTGGAGGCTGGTGAGGAGTTGGGCGGCGCGTTCGCTGCTGCGGGTGCGGCGCGCGTCGGCTGCGGCGAGCACGGTGTCGAGGTTGGCGAGCATCATCCGGCGGAGGCGCTCGCTGCGGTCGTGCTCGAGCGCGCGCAGGCGCTCGCGGGTGCCTTCGTCTTCGCTGAGCAGCAACGCGGCGGCGATCTCGGGGCGACCCGCGACGCGCTCGAAGGAGCCGTCGGCCGACCGGCGGACAAGGGTGCGGAGGGTGTCGGCGTCGACGTTTGGGCCGCGGAGAAAGTCGGCGGGAATGCTGGTGTTGGTCGCGCTTTCGGGCTGGGCGTTGGGCTGGCTTTCGGGCTGGGCGTTGGTGATCGCGGCCGCGGTGGCGAGCGCGGCGAGGGCTGTCAGGCGCGGGGGAGACCGGTTCACTCTGTGGTTCCCGCGTTGTCGGTGTTGCAGCGCTCGCCGCATTCGGGGCAGGGTTCGTCGCGCTCGCGGGCGTAGCCGCATCGCGGGCAGCCTTGCGCCGGGGGGCGGACGATCCAGGTCGCCAGGGGCTTGGCGGCGGCGAGGAGGGCGGCGCCGAGGAGGAAGATGGGGAGGCCTCGGAAGATGCCGTGGGTGTCGGCGATGCCGTTCCACACGGTCCACGCGGCGGAGAGTTGCTGGTTGCCGAGCGTGCCGAAGAGGAGGCGAGAGGTGATCTGGACGGCGCCCCAAGCGGCCAGGGCGAGCCCCGCGAGGCGGAGGGCCGCCTGGAGCGCTGCACGCGTCGGGAGTGTTCGGTTGATTGTCAGCGGCATGAGGTTGTTGTATCCGCTCGGCGGGCGCTGCGGATGCGTTCAGGCGGCGCGGTCGTTCCGGCGCGGCGGTCGTGGGGCCCGGGGAGGGCGGGTGCGTTGTGCGGCCTTGCGGAGGTCGGGCAGGTCGTCGAGGGGGTCGCTCGCGAGCTGGCCCAAGATGTCGTCGGCGACAGCGCGCGGGGAGCGGTGGGGCGGCCGGGCGGGCGCGGGCGGGGGCGCCGGCGGTGCGTTGAAGTGGAAGGTGCGCACGGGCGGGGCCATGGAGCCGGGGGTGGAGTCGGTGCTGGATGGGCCGTTGCTGGGCAGGAGCTGGTGGGTGCGGTCGTGCTCGTCGGCGGCGGCGGCGCGGCGGTCGACGGCGCCGAACGCGTCGGCGATCGTGCGCCAGGCGTCGCGCAGCAGGCGGAGGGCGAGCAGGACCATCGCGAGGATGAGCGTGAGCCCGATCGCCCATTCGTGCGTGCGGACGCCGGGCGAGATGACCGCTTGCTGCGGGTCGGCGGGGTCGTAGAAGACCTTGACCTCGTCGAGGAGGTGGGCGGCTTTGGCGCGCGTGTCCGGGCCGTCGCGTGTGGTGTCGATCGGGCCGACGTACCCGGTCCATCGGCTGCCGATGTATGGGCGTCCGCCGACGGTGTACTCGTAAGAGAGTTGGTGGCGGTTGGCGGGGATGCCGAGGATGCCGGGTTCGCGTCGGATGTCGCTCTGCATGACCAGGGCCCAGGTTGAGGGCCATGCGGCGGTGCGGTGCTGTTGATAGAGGGTGTGCGCGGTGCCTCCAGCGCCGGCGAGCACGATCGCCGCGAGGATGAGGCAGACCACGGATGTGAGCATTCGGGTGAGCAAGGGCGATCGATCTCCGCGTGTCCGGCGGGCGCGCCAGCGCCGGAATCCTCTCTGGCAGAGGATCGGATCGAAAGGGGGGCCCGGCTCGCGAAACCGGGGGGATCAGGGGCGCGGTTGGTCGGCGGGGAGAGTCTGGGTAAGGGCGCCGGCGGCGTATCGGACGCTTGTGCCGTCGCGCGGGGCGGAGGTGGCGACGAGGATTGCCAGGACGGCCGCGGCGATCGCGGCGCCGACGGTTGCGGCGTCGAGCCAGTGGAGGCGGGGCACGCGCGAGAGGCTCTCGCCCCAGACGTCCCCCAAAGAAACAGCCCGGGCGACGTGCGTGCCCGGGCGGGTGTCGGCGGTTTGAGCTTCGGTTGAGCGCGTCATGCGGGCGGCTTCGGTGCGCGCCCGGGCGGTGGATGCGTGCGTCTGAGGCGGGACGGTCGGCGGGGGCGGTTAGGGGGCGATGATCCAGTAGAAGCGGTCGGCATCGGTGAGCTGCTGGAAGACGCCCGAGCCGAGGTTGCCGTCGTCGAAGCGTGCGTCGACGTCGGCCATGAGGGGGACGCCTGGGTTGTCGCCCTGGAAGTGGACACCGACGCCCGAGGTGATGCCGCTCTCGTCGAACTCGACGTCCCATGAGCCGCCGAGTGGAGTGCCGTTTTCCCAGTCGTCTGCGCGGATGCGTCCGCCGGCGAGCTCTGGCGGGAAGTTGCCCGAGCTGCTGTCGGCGAGGAAGCGTCCGGAGCGTGCGGAATAGTACTCGGCCTCGTCGGCGAAGATTTTGAGCTCGGTGATGAAGGCGCCGATCTGGGCCTCGCGGCTGGCGCCGGCGAGGGCGGGGGCGACGATCGCGGCGAGGACGCCGAGGATCACGACGACGATCAGGATCTCGACCAGCGTGAAGCCGCTTTGGGCGTGCCTTGGGAGTGCATAGGTGGTGCGCATGGCTGGTCCTCCTCCTCACATGGCCCGAGCGGTGTGGCGCGGGGCAAAGTGAGAGGTTCGGATGCCGGCAGGCTGGGTGCCAGTATGCTGGGCGGATGCAATCTGATGCCCCCCAAGGCGAGCCCGCAATCGCCCCCGCGTCGGCACGACCGGCGCGATCGTCCCGGTTATTCGGACGTTTCTCTATCGTCGCGGCGATCGCGGCGGTGCTGCCGGTGGCATTGGGGGAGCCCCGGCAAGATGGCGACCGCGAGCCGGCTGCGCCCGCGTCGCCGGCCCCGCCGGCTTGGGTGCATGTCGAGACGTCGATGGGCGAGGTGCTGCTGCGGCTCGATGCGGAGCGGGCGCCGATCAGCACGCGGAACTTTCTGACCTACGTCGAGGGCGAGGATTACGACGGAACGATTTTTCATCGCGTGGTGCCGGGGTACGTGGTGCAGGGCGGTGGCTTTGACGCCGAGCTGCGCAAGCGGGCATCGCGGGCGACGATCGCCAACGAGTGGGAGAACGGGCTGTTGCACGAGCGCGGGACGCTGGCGATGGCGAGGCCGGCGTCTCGGGTGGATGGGGCGAGCAATCAGTTCTTTATCAATCTGGCGGACAACGCGCGGCTGGACAAGCCTGCGAAGGGGTCGGCTGGGTATGCCGTGTTCGGGCTGGTCGAGGCGGGGATGGAGACGATCGACCGGATCGCGGGAGTGGCGACGACGATGCGTGAGGGGTTGCGGTCGGTGCCGATCGAGCCGGTGGTGATCGTGCGTGCGAGACGGGTCGAGGCGGAGGCGGCCCGGGCGATTGCCGAGCGCCTGCAAACGGCACCCGAGGTCGATGCTTCGGCGGGGTCGGGGGGCGGGTCGGGGGTCGGGTCGGGTGGCGGGGCGGGGGGCTGAGGGGGCGGCTGCGGAGGCCGGGCGGGTTGGTTGCTCGGTCGAGGCGGCGCGGTGCGAGGAGCCCGAAACTGGGCTCAAAGGCTGGGCCCGAAACCGGGGGCAATCAAGGGGTTAGAGCGGGGGGCTTGGCGGCTTTGTCAGAGATTTATGGGTGCGTGGCCCCGGCGCAGACTAGACTTGTGCTCAGTGACGAGGGCCCGAGTTGGGCCCAAGGCGGCGCGTTCGGTTCGAGCCCGGGGACGACGGCCATTTGATAGATCTCTCGGGCTGGATAGCTGATCGCGATGAAGAAGCTTTACGTCGGAAATCTCCCGTACAACATGGACGCACGTGACCTTGAGGACCTCTTCGGCCAGCGCGGCGAAGTGACCTCTGCGGTGGTCGTGAACGATCGGGAGACGGGCCGCAGCCGTGGCTTTGGTTTCGTTGAAATGACCAACGATGCCGAGGCCGACAAGGCGGTCGAGGAAATGAATGGCGCCGAGATCGACGGGCGCTCGCTCGTCGTCAACGAGGCCCGTCCCCGTGAAGACCGCGGCCCGCGCGGCGGCGGCGGTGGCGGCTTCGGTGGTGGTGGCGGCGGTCGCGGCGGCTTCGGCGGCGGCGGCGGTGGCCGCGGCGGCTACGGTGGCGGCGGCGGCGGTGGGCGTGGCGGCTACGGTGGTGGCGGCGGCGGCGG
>JBCCDD010000029.1:0-13371 GCA_039033175.1 Planctomycetota bacterium | reverse complement strand
GTCTCTCCGTCCGTTCCTCCCTCCCCCCGCCGATCCAATCGCCTCAACTTTCGCTCGCCTCTGGACCATCCATGTCGATGTCACAACATGAATCATGATCGCCGACAACAACAACAACAACAAAAACAGCAACCACAATAACAACCTCCCAAAACCCAGGTCCCCGAGATCCAGATGACCACCGCCAGTGCGGGTGCGTGCCGTTCGCCTCGCACTCGGCCCAGCGGTCACGCACGTACGTGTTCGCGTCCTCGAGCGCCTCGTGGATCTGCGCCTCGGTCGCCCCGTCGAACACCGGGGTAAACGCCCGGAACCCGAGCACGCGGGCCGCCCACCCAAGGTGCGTCTCCAGGATCTGCCCCACGTTCATCCGGCTCGGCACGCCCAGCGGGTTGAGCATCACGTCGACGGGCGTCCCGTCGTCCATAAAGGGCATGTCCTCCTCGGGCACCACCCGGGCGATCACGCCCTTGTTGCCGTGGCGACCGGCCATCTTGTCGCCCGCGCTCAGCGTCCGCTTCGTCGCGACATACACCTTGACCATCTCGAGCACACCGCTCGGCAACTCGTCGCCGCGCTTCATGTGCGCGACCTTCCGCTGCTTCTCGGTCTCGATCGCCTCGATGCGCGGCCAGAACTGCGCGTGGATCGTCTCGCCGGCCTCCTTGGCCTCCTTCGAACCCTTGATCCACTTCGTGTTGAACGTCTTGATCTGCTCCAGCAGCACCTCGGGAATGTCGCTCGCGCCCACCTTCTGGCGGGTCATCGGGTCGACCATCTCGCTCCCGATCGCCTCGTTCACAAGACGGCTCATCTCCTTGAACAGACGGATCGCCTCCGCGTCCATCTCCGCCTCGTAATCAGAAATCTGCTTCTTCAGATCCTTCTTCTGACCCTCGGTCATGTGCACGCGACGGCTGAACCGCTTCGTCCCGATCACGATGCCCTCGCACCCGCTGGGCACCTCGAGCGAGTCGTTCTTCACGTCCTCGCCCGCGCGACCAAAGATCGCGTGCAGCAGCTTCTCCTCGGGCGTCAGCTCGGTCTTGCTCTTGGGGCTCACCTTGCCCGCAAGAATGTCCCCGGGACCAACACGCGCGCCCACACGGATCACGCCCGCCTCGTCGAGGTTGCGCAGCAACTTCTCCGACACGTTCGGGATGTCCCGCGTGAACTCTTCCTTGCCGAGCTTGGTCTCGCGGATCTCCACGTCGAACGCGTCGATGTGGATGCTCGTGAACGTGTCGTCCTTCACCAGACGCTCGCTGATCACGATCGCGTCCTCGAAGTTGTACCCGTCGAACGTGTTGAACGCGACCAGCGCGTTCTTCCCGATCGCAAGCTCGCCCTGCTTCGTGCTCGCGCCGTCGGCCAGCACCTGCCCCGCCTCCACCACATCGCCCTTGCGCACGATCGGCTTCTGGTTCAGGCACGTCCGCTCGTTCAGCCCGACATACTTCCGCAGCACGTACTCGTCGGAGTTGTCCACGATCACACGCTGCGCGTCCGCGTGGGTCACCTTGCCCGGACGCTTGGCCTTCACGACCATGCCCGAGTTCAGCCCGACCGGCATCTCCATGCCCGTCCCCACCGCCGGCGGATCGATCTTGATCAGCGGCACGGCCTGCCGCTGCATGTTCGAACCCATCAGCGCCCGGTTCGCGTCGTCGTGCTCAAGGAACGGGATCAACGCCGCCGAGATGCCCACGATCTGCTTGGGCGAGACATCGACGTAGTTCACCTGATCCGCGCTCACCTCCGCCAGCTCGCCGTCCACACGCGCCAGCAGCGCCCCATCGGTCAGCTTCCCGTCCAGCGTCAGCGCGTCCGTCGGCGCCAGCACCGCACGGATCTCCTCGTCCGCACGCAGCTGCACGATCTCCCCGGTCAGCTCGCCGTTCTTCACCTCGCGGTACGGCGTGCGCAGGAAGCCGTAGTCGTCAACGCTGGAGAAAATCCCCAGGCTCACGATCAGCCCGATGTTCGTCCCCTCGGGCGTCTCGATCGGACACACCCGCCCGTAGTGGCTGATGTGCACATCGCGCACCTCAAAGCCCGCGCGCTTGCGGTTCAAGCCGCCCGGCCCGAGCGCGCTCAAACGACGCTCGTGCACCAGCGAACTCAGCGGGTTCGTCTGGTCCACCACCTGGCTCAGCTCGCTCCGCCCAAAGAAGAAATCGATCGCGCTGCTGATGCTCTTGGAGTTCACCAGATCCGCGATCTTCGTGACCTCCTCGGGGTCCTTCACGCTCATCCGCTCCTGCACCGTCCGGCGCAGCTTCAGGAAACCCTTGCGCAGCTCCTCGACCGCAAGCTCATCAAGCGTCCGCAGGCGACGGTTGCCCAGGTGGTCGATGTCGTCCACCTGCGCGATCGCACGCCCGGTCTCCGGATCCACCCGGCTCGAACGCAGATCCAGCACGTACTGGATCACCCGCAGGAAATCCTCGCCCGTGATGAACATCTGGTCCTCGGGCGAGTCCATCTCAAACTTGCGGTTGATCCGGAACCGACCGACCCGCCCGAGGCGGTACCGGTTGTCGTCAAAGAACTTCTCATGGAAGAGCTGACGCGCCTTCTCAACCTGCGGCGGGTTCCCCGGACGCAGACGCGTGTACACCTTCAGCAACGCCTTGTCGTACTCGGTCTCGACGCTCGGCACCTCGTCAAACTGCTCGAGCTTCTCCTCGGCAATCGTGTTGAGGATCAGCACGTCCGACGGGTTCTGCACCACACGGATCTTGCCCAGCGAGCTGTTGCGGATCGTCTCGGCGTGCTCCTCGCCCACCTGACGACCGACGTGCACCAGCTCCTCGCCCGTCTCCGTGTCGATGATCGAGCTCGCCGCGTAGTCCTGCTCGTGCACGTCCTTCGCGTCGATCTCAACAACCTCGTAAAACAGGCTGATGATCGCGTCCGTCGACGCCACCGACTCGTCCAGACAACGCAAAAACGTCGTCGCGGCCAGCTTCGTCGACTGGTCGATCCGCATGACCAGGACGTCCTTCTTGGTCACCTCAAGCTCGATCCACGACCCGCGCTCGGGGATCACCCGCGCCGAGTGCAGCGGGCGGTCGCCCTCGCTGGAGATGATGCTGAAGTCCACGCCCGGGCTGCGGTGCAGCTGGCTCACGATCACGCGCTCGGCCCCGTTCACGATGAACTCGCCGCCGCCCATCATGATCGGGAACTCGCCCAGATAGATCTCTTCCTCGGGCAGGTCCCCGTGCGTCTCGCGCTTCAAACGCAGCGCCAGCCGGAACGGCAGCCCGTACGTCAGCCGCAGCTCCCGGCACTCGTCCGAGGTGTACCGCGCATCCTCCAGCTCGTACCGGATGTACTCCAGCTGCATCGTCTCGTCGTACGACTCGATCGGAAAGACCTCGCGCAGCAGCGACTCAAGCCCGAACTCCGGGTTGCGCTCCGTCGAAGCCTTGTCAATCTGAAGGAATCGCTCGTAGCCCGCGCGCTGCACACGAGTGAGGTCGGGGACCCCAGTCGCGTCGCCGCGCTTGCTGTAATTCCGAACCGTCTCCGGGGCGCAGGTTCGCGCCTCGCCGCGCACAATCGCTTCAGCCATCGACGTCCTCGTGATGGTTGGGCCGAGAGGAACAGCGATCGCCGCCAGCCGCGATCGGTACCGCCCGGTGCAGTGTCAGTCGTGAGATGTTGGGTGTCCGCCTATGCCAAATCCTAGCGCTCTCGCCAACGCCGGGCCACCCTTGGCCCGCCGATTGCACACGCGTCCGATTCCGCCAACTCGCACACCCAACCAGATTCCGATTTCGCCGCTCGGGCCATCGCCCGAGGGCTGTCCGCCGCCAAGCTCCCGCTCTGCTGTCCGCAGTGCTCTCGATTGCCGAATCAACCAAATACCAAACGACCCGGGCGCCATCTCGGCGCCCGGGCCTTGCAGTCTGCGATCAAAAAATCAGGCGACCTCGACGTCCGCCCCGACTTCCTTGAACTTCTCGGCCAAGGCCTCGGCGTCTTCCTTCGACAGGCCTTCCTTCACCTTCGTCGGCATCCCGTCGACCATGTCCTTGGCTTCCTTCAAGCCAAGACCCGTCGCCTCGCGCACGACCTTGATCACCTTGATCTTGTTCCCGCCGTCGCCCTTGAGCACGACGTCAAACTCCGACTGCTCCTCAGCAGCCGCGCCGCCCGCGTCGCCGCCGCCGGCCACCATCACCGCACCGCCGGCCGCCGCCTCGATGCCGTACGTGTCCTTCATGTACTCACCCAGGTCGACCGCCTCCTTCAGCGTCAGCTCCGCGAGCTTGTCGCCAAGGTCCGTGATCTTCTGGTCAAAGCTCTTTGCCGTTCCAGCGTCGTCGCTCATGCTCTTCACCGTTCTTCAAACACGCGCCGGCTCATCGCCCACGCTCGCCATTCGCACCCGAGAGGGGAGGGCACGCCGCCCTCGCTTTAACCCACGCCGCACTCGACGATCTTCAGGGCCAGTCGGATGTCGGATGTCCTGTGATCTCAGGCAACAGATCTCGGCCGACGGGTTTCGAGGTTCCCCCCCCGCTCCCCAGCCGCCGATCCCCCGTCGCCAGTCGCCGTCCTACGCCTTCGCGATCGCTTCGCCCTTCTCGAGCTTCTCTTCGATCGCCTTGATCAGCCCCGCAACACCGCCGCCGGGGCCCTTGATCGCACCCATCAGCTTGCGGGCCGGCCCAAGGATCAGCGTCACGTCCTGCGCGATCGCTTCCTCGCGGGTCGGGAACTTGCTGAGCCGCTCAACGCCCGCCTCGCCCTCGTACAGGTCGCCGTCAAGCACGGCCCCCTTGAGCTCAAGATCCGGGTACGCCTTCAGCAACTCAACAAGCTCGCGCGCAACCTCGACCACGCTCTCGGCGCCATACACAAGCGCGTTCGCGCCCGTCATCAGGCTCCCAAGCGCCTCCAGGCCCGAGCCCTCAGCAACCTTGCCGAAAAGCTTGTTCCGCACGATCGTGACGCGGATTTCCTTCTCCGCGAGCGAGCCGCGGATCGCGTTGTTGTCGTTCGCGCTGATCCCGCGCAGCGAAATCAACGTCGCATCAGTCGCATCACCGAAGCGCTCTTTGTACGCCTCCATGATCATGCCTTTGACTGGCTTACTCATCGCCGGCCCCCTTACTCGCCCGCCGTCACGTGCAGAATCCGCACGCCGGGGGTCATGGTCCCGCTGACCGTGATGGACTTGATGTACTCGCCCTTGACCGTGCTCGGCCGGGCGCCCTCGATCGTGCCGACAAAGTGCTCGTAGTTCTCAACCAGGTCCGCGTCGGCAAAGCTCATCTTCCCGATGATCGCGTGGATGTTCCCGCCCTTGTCCGTCCGGTACTCCACCTTGCCCGCCGCAAACTCGCCGACCGCGTCGGCAACCTTCGGCGTCACCGTCCCGTTCTTCGGGCTCGGCATCAGACCCTTGGGGCCCAGCACCTTCCCAAGCTTCGACACCACACGCATCATGTCCGGGCTCGCAACCGCAACATCGAAGTCAAAGAAGCCCTTCTCGACTTCCTCAACAACGTCCTCGCCGCCCGCCTTCACCGCCCCGGCATCCAACGCCGCCTTCACGTCCTCGGGCTTGCAGAACGCAACAACCCGCTTGCTCTTGCCGATGCCCTTGGGCAGGCTCACCGACCCGCGAATCATCTGGTCCGCCTGCTTCACGTCCACGCCCAGGTGCATCACCACCTCGACCGACTGATCAAACTTCGGTCCCTGGAACTTCTTCAGCGCCGACATCGCTTCAACCGGGGCAAGCTTGCCCTCCGGAATCAGCCCGTCGTTCGCACGGCTTCGCTTGCCACGCTTTGCCATGGCTCAGCCCTCCACCGTGATGCCCATGGAACGGGCGGTGCCCTCGATCACCCGCATCGCCGCCTCAATCGAGCGGCTGTTCAGGTCCTCGAGCTTCTCTTCTGCGATCTTCTTCACCTGGTCCCGCGTCACCGTCCCAACCTTGTTGGTGTGCGGCTCGCCCGAACCCTTCTCAACACCCGCGGCCTCCTTGATCAGCACGCTCGCCGGGCTCGACTTGATGTCAAACTCAAACGACCGATCGCTGAACACACGCACGACACACCCAACGACCTTGCCGTTGAGCGAGCCCGTCGCCGCATTAAACTGCTGGATGAACTGCCCGGGGTTCACACCCTTGGCACCAAGCACAGGGCCAAGCGGGGGCGCAGGCGTCGCCTGCCCGCCCGGGGCCATGATCTTGAACGTCTCAGTAAGCTCGCGCTTCGCCATACGCCTTCTCCACCTCCCACCACGCTCCCAGACGCGTGCCCGCTCTCGCGAGACCGCCCCCAGCCCGCGCCCGCCAACAAAGGCGCCGCACGGAAGAGCCGGTGGTTCAACCGGTTCGAGGTCATTGCACCGGACGCGACAGCCGCGCCCAGTGGGACCGCAACTGTAGACCCAGCCGCGGCGCCCGGACAATCAGCCACGCACGCATTTTCTCAAGTCCCCCGCCCGACCGCGCCCGACCGCGCTCAAGATCCCGCCCGCCGCCCCCTCAAGGTCTGGGCGACAACGCCCGCCGAAGCGCCGCCTCGCCCTCGCCCGCGAAGCCCCCCGCCGACGCCCGGTCCAGCATCTTCAACGCCACCGCGTCGCGCCCCTCCGCCTGCATCAGCACCGCGGCCGACAGCCACGCCGATGCCGACTCCGCCTCGCCACCAGCGCGATGCCCCTCCGCAACCACGTCCCGCAGCACCCCGCGCACGCGGCTCACGCTCCCCCCAAACACCCACATCGGAACCGCCTCTCGCGCAAGCTCCGGATACTGCTCGTGGGCGAGCCGCACCACCGAGATCCCATCAAGCCGCTCGTCCCGCTCATCCGAGCCAAGCAGCGCAACGCCAAGCAAACGCATGACTTCACCGACCTCGCCCGCGGCCAAAGCCTCATCCCCACCCGCCTCAAGCAGGTCGCGATACAGCCCCGCCGCGGCCCCAAACGCCCCCGCCGCAAGCGCACCGTCCGCCAACTCTCGAGCCGTCGGCTCGGGCAACGCCTCGCCCGCGCCCGCCGTCGTCGCCCAGCCGCCCGAGTACCGCCCGTCCAAAGGTCCCCAGTACTGCGTCGGCGTCACCCGATACGCGTACGGATACCGATAATTCCACGGGCTCCAGCCAAAGCCGCCCCCAAACCCATACCCAAACCGCCTGTTCAAGGGCCAGCCCGGGTACGCGATCGAGCCCCGTCGGGCGTGCGTCCCATCAAAGCCATACGCCCACCCGCTGCCGTACGTCACATACTGGCCACCGACCCAATACCCAGGCCAAGCCCCCCCGCCCAGGTGCCAATACACCCCAGACCCCCCACGAGAGTGGTTTGAGGCCCACGGATCAAACGGCCCATTGCCATACGTCGCGTTGCCCTCGACCCGGTACGTCGCCGCCCCCGCGCCCGTCCGCCCGTCGGGCTGCGTCTGCCGATTGCCCGTCTGCGCGAGCGCCGCCCCCGCCGAGAGCATCAACGCCCCGCCCCAGACCGCCGCCTTGACCATCCGTGCCCGCATCGCCGCCCCCTTCTGTCCCCTGTCTCGCCGCCGCTGCTCGGCTGCTGCCCATCGCAGGGCCGCTACCGGTCCAAAGAACGATTCGCCGATTGCCCGCCCGAGTTCCAGATCCCCCGCCCCGGGACCACCACGGACCCCGCCCCGGACCCCGCCGAGCGTCAAAGCGGTATCGTGCCGCCATGCCGACGACGAGCCGACCATCGACCCCGCCTCGAGCCACGCTCTGCCTGAGCATGCTCGCCATCTGGGCCGTCCTGGCCCTGCTCATCCCGCTCGGCGCCTGCGTGCACGTGCCCTTCCTGCACCGGGGCGAGGCCGAGCTCCGCAGCATGACCGAGCCCGTCCTGCTCTCGCCGAGCCTGCCCGTCCGCGCATACGTCGCCCTCGACAAGCGCGAGGCCGACGTCTACCTCACCGACCTCTCCGACGACCAACTGACACGCTTCTTCGACGACGACGCCTCCTGGGCCACCTTCGAGGGCCAGATCGTCCACGTCCGCATGTTCATCCAACCCCGCGCCGGCCGCACCCCCATCGAGCCCACCGCCATCAGCGCCACCGTCCGCTACGCCATCATGTCAAACGGCAGCATCGGTGTCTACGCCGGCGCCGGCTTCTGCCTCCCACGCTCCGATCCCGGCGGCAACAGCTTCGCCGCCAGCCTCACCGGCGCCGACGTCCGCCTCGCACGCGCCACGCCCGACTTCGTCGACCTCCTCGGCCCCGCCCGACTCAGCGTCGACTTCAACGCACCCAACAACCCCGAACTCGCCGCCACCCTCAGGGAACGCCTCGACGCCCTCGCCCGCTACGCCGACCCCGTCGACGCCCGCGTCAGCGCCCCCGTCGAGGACTGAGGCCCCCGCTCAACCGCCCCGGGCCGTCCCCCAGGCCCGCCCCTCGTACCACGCATCCAGCGTCCGCTCGCACGCCCCGCGGTACAGCTCAACAAGCATCGCCCCGGGCAGCGCATGCCCGGTCAACGCCGGCGCATCCAGCGCCCCAAACCGCCCCGGCTCCACCATCGCCAGGTCCGGATCCGCAATCGGGCTCTCCCCCCGGTACCCCGTCTCAAACATCGTCCGCAGCGCCCAGTACCGGCTCGCGTACAGCTCAAACGCCCCCTCCGCGTCGCTCGCCTGACCCGCCGCAAACCGACCCGGATCGGCGCTCTCAACCAGGTGCTCGTCGGTCGACACGATGTCCGACCCAAACAGCACGCGCCCGCGCCACCGCTCGAGAAAACCAAGCAACGCATCGCTCGGATGCCTGCTCAGCTCACGCACCATCCACTTGGTCGCGCTTGTGTCGAGCACCAGCCGCGCATGCCGCTCCAGCAAGCGATCCAGGAACCCAAGGTCCTCGGGCCAACCCCCCATATGCGCCGCCAAACACGGCACATCAAACGCCTCAAGCAGCCGGTGCAAACCGTCATACTGCCCCGCCTTCGTCCCATACCGCGAAGCATCGGCGTACCTGGTCGCAAACCACGTGTCCGGATCCGCGACGTGCACCATCAGCATCATCCCAAGCTCGACCGCACGCTCGGCCACACGCATCCGCCAGGGCGCGTCAAACGCGACAAACTCGCCCGCATCGAGCCCGCCCTGCTCGACCAGATCGCGCAGCCGCGGCGCGCCCCAGAACTTCACCATCCGTGCGCCCAGCTCGTGCCAACGCTCAAGGCCCTCCAGAAACCCGTGCGTCATCGCATGGCGCCGGTCGCTCGCCATGTACTCGGGGATCGCAACAAACCGCACCCGATCGCCCAGCACCGCGCGCACCGCCTCCGCCTCGCCCAGCTGCGTCTGCGTGTACACGCGCTCGACCCCGTACGCCGACGCCGCCTCGCCCCAGATCGCGGCCGCGCGCCGCCCGTTGATGTGCGCGTGCGCATCAATGATCCAGCCACCCCGCCCGCTCAGCTCGCCCGGATCAAACGCCCGCAGCCGCCGATCAAACGCCGCCGCCTCGGCTCGATAATCAAGACCCAACCGGTTCGCCGCTCGCATCAATGCCGCCCCCAAACCCGCTGCCACACCCGTCGCTCGCGCCCCCGCCCGCGCCCCAACAATCAGCCAGCAGCCCGGCCAGCCCGGCCCACCAACGCGCTCGCCGGAGCACCGCCACGATGGTACCCAAGCCCGCCCCCCACTCCGCCGATCCCAAAGCCGACCCCAGCCCGCGCATCGCACTCGCCCACGACTGGCTCGTCGGCCTCCGAGGCGGCGAACTCGTCCTCGACGCCATCGTGCGCACCCTCGCCCCCATCGCACGCATCGGCCCGATCTTCACGATGTTCGACAACCGCGAGCCGCTCACCCCCGCGATCGACGCCCTCCCGCGACGGGCCAGCTCGCTCAACCGCACGCCCGACCGCGCACGCCGCTGGCTCCTGCCCGCCTACCCCGCCGCTGTCGCGCAGCTCTCCCGCAAACTCGCCCGCGCCCACGCACGCGACCCCTTCGATCTGCTCATCAGCACCAGCTCGTCGGCGATCAAAAACCTCCGCCCGCCCCAAGGCCTCCCCCACCTCTGCTACTGCCACGCCCCCGCCCGCTACCTCTGGACCCGCACCGACGAGTACGCCGACGCCTCCCCACTCCACGCGCTCGGCCTGCGCGCCGCCGGCCCCGCGCTGCGCGCCTGGGACCGACGCGCCACACGCCACATCACCGCACTGCTCGCCAACTCCACCCACATCCAGCGCGAGATCGCCCGCGTCTACCACCGCGAATCGGCCGTCCTCCACCCGCCCGTCCGCACGCACACCTTCACCCCAGCCCACACCCCGACCAACACCCCGGCCAACACCCCGGCCAACACCCCGCGCGAAGCGTTCTGGCTCGTGGTGAGCGCACTCGAGCCCTACAAGCGCGTCGACCTCGCGATCGAGGCCGCCCTGCTCGCCGCCGTCGAGCTCCGCATCGCCGGGCAAGGCTCGCGCGCCGCCGACCTCCGCCGCTTCGCCGACGAGCGCGCCCGAGCCGCCGGGCACGCCAACGCTCAGGCCGCCGGCATCCGCTTCCTCGGGCGCGTCAGCGACGCCGACCTCATCGACCTCTACCGCCGCGCCCGCCTGCTGCTCTTCACCCAGATCGAAGACTTCGGCATCGTCGCGGTCGAGGCCCAGGCCTGCGGCTGCCCCGTCGTCGCCCGCGCCGAGGGCGGGGCGATCGACACCGTCCGTGCGCCCACCGCCGGCGCGTTCTTCAACAGCCCAACGCCCGCAGCCGTGGCCGAGGCCGCGCGCACGATCGACCAGCACGACCCCAAAACCCTCGCGACAGCAGCGCGCGCAAACGCCGAGCGTTTCGCCGAACACGCCTTCAACGAAGGCCTGCTCCGCGCCGCCCGAGCCCTCTGCCCCAAGCTCACCAGCGCACCCGCAGCGCCCGTCAGCCGCCCGCCGCCCTGAAGACCTTCGCCGCCAGCACCTGCCCCACAAACAGCTCGTGGTCCGCCTCAAGGTCAAAGTGCCGAACGACCTCGCAGTCGATCGCCGCGATCGAACGCGTCAGGATCGGCGACCCCGTCGCCAGCGTGATTGTCGGCAGCGAATCGAACGGGTCCGGCTCGTCCTCGACGCCCGCGTGAGTGACCCCGCCCGCACCCCCGCTCGCCACCGGCGCGGGAGCAACATGGCTCTCCTCGGCAAACTTCCGCTCGATCAACCGATCATCCGGCGCCACAAAGCAGACCGCAAACCCCCGGCTATCGCGGATCAGCGGATCAATCCGATGCCCCTTGCGGGCCGCCACCGAGACCAGCAAAGGCTCGTCGGCGCACTGCTGCACCGCCCGCAGCCGCAGCCCCGCCCGCGTGCCCTCAAAGGCCGAAGTCATCACAAACGAGCCCCTGGGCAACAGCCCGAGCACGTCCGCCGCGTCGCCCAACCCTTCAATTGCCGCGCGTTCACCCATGCACAAGCCCCAAAGACCCCGTCCAAAGTCTACCTCTCGCGAGTTATGCACAATTCGTGCGCACAAATGTGGATAACGCTCGGCCAGCCTCTCCCAAAACCCTGTTCACACAGGCCTTATACAATTCCAACGATCGTGTGTATGAGCCCCAGATGAAAAGAACATGAGGATCGGCCTTGCCGACAGGGGGCATTGTGGGAGATAATCCCATAGATGACCACCTCTGGGGCACAAGCCGATGCCGTTCACCGGACAAGCCGACGCTGCGATCGACGACAAGCATCGCCTTGCGCTCCCGGCCAAGTTCCGCAACCGCTGGAACCCCGAACGGGACGGCAAGACCTGGTTCGCCGTCCCTTGGGCGCCCGACGCCTGCCTGCGCCTCTACACCGAGCGGATGTTCGAGGACCTGTTCCTGGCCGGTCGGCGGAGCCCCTCGCTCACCCCCAGCCCCACCCGGGCACGCCTGGACGGAGCGCTCTTCAGCGCGACCGAACAGCTCGACGTCGACAGCAATCACCGGGTGCGCTTCCAGGCGTGGCAGGTCGAGAAGCTCAAGCTCCCGCGCGAGGTTGTGGTGATCGGCGCGGGCGATCGCCTCGAAGTGCGGGCTCGCGAGAACTGGGGCCAGGCCTTCGACGACCTGCTCGAGGACCTGCCCAGGCTGGCCGAACTGCTCGCCCAAGAGGAGAACGCCCCGCGCGCCTGAACGCCGACGCAACAGATCAATCCGCTCTCTGGGCCGGTCCGGCACGCACCGCCTGACCGGCTCGCAAGCGACCCAGCGAGCGGCGCCCCCCGCACGGACGCCGCCCGCTTCAGACAACCCGGGACTGAGCTCGCAAAGGGGCGTTGGGGCTGGTGGGCCCCGGCGACCAACCAAGGACGGCGGGACGCCTGCAAGGACGCAGCGCCCCACGATCGCCTGCCCGAATCCTCCCGACGGGGAGGCACAAGGCTTGCCCCCGAGCACTCGACCCACCATCCGCCCGGCCGCGCCACCAGCGACCGGGCGGTTGTTTTTTTTGGCTCACCCGCGCTGCACACAACCGCGCGCCCAACCGAGCCGTGCGTGCGCACCAACAACAAGGTCCAAGCCCGCGCCGGCGCCGCCAGCGCGCTCAAGATGTATTGCAAAGCTCCGCGTCGCGCTCGCCCGCTTCACGCCGCGCGACCACCCCGCCGCCGACGCCGTGACGACGCCACGCGCCCGCCGTACACCGAACCGGCGCACGCCTCGAGCACCCGCGCCACACAGGATGCGCACCCGAGCCGCCAACCCTCGGCTTGCGATGCGTTCCGCCCCGTGCGACCGATCCGCACCCGGTGCAGCCGGGCCGCCGGCGCGTTGCAACAAGGGCAACGCTTTGTCGCGCTCCCAACCGATCCCGACCCGCCAGCGCCGTCGCCTTGGATCGCCTCAGACGCGTTGGCGTTGTTGATCTCGACCCGTGCTGTTGCTGTGCCGCCTGCCATGCCTTGCTGCCCCACTGCCTTCGCCAGACGCACCAGCGCGCCCGGTCCGGCTTCGCCCGTCAAACTCCGCCCGATGCTCTCGCCCGGTACTCTCGCCCGGTGCACCGGCGAACGTTCTCGCAGATGCGCCCCGGGCCGCGTCCTGTCGCGCCCGCTCCATCCGCCCGACGCGACCAGATCGCGCCACGCACACGCGGAAGACACCGCCAAGAACCCCGACGGTGACATCCGACCAACGCCCCGGCAACAGACTTGTTGCCCGCGAGCATCGCCCGCCTGTCAGCTTGTTCCGCCTGGCACGGCCCGCGTTTCACGCGATGTCCTCGAGCGCACGCCCGCGCCGCCTCATCCACGAAGCACGACGTATCGGACGACACCCCCGCGCGACACGCGGCAAGAACACGCCCGGACCTGCGAAGCCGCCGTGCGCGCGCAACAAAAAACGCC
>JBCCDD010000028.1:0-23003 GCA_039033175.1 Planctomycetota bacterium | reverse complement strand
GGGGGGGCGTTTGGGCTTCCGCCCGGGGGTCCCGCCCCCCCCCGTGTGGTGCTCCCTATCTCGCGGGGTGCCACGGGGGCCCGCCCTGCCCCAACGCACCCCGATTTTCGTTCGGGTCTCGGTCGGATGCTTGCTATCCTTGCTCCATGCTCAGCCGGGTCCATAGTGCGTTGCTTGTCGGGATCGATGCCCACCCGTGCGAGGTCGAGGTGGATCTCGATCCGTCCGGGCTCGACCAGCAGGGGGTCGTGGGGCTGCCCGATGCGGCGGTGCGGGAGTCGCTCCAGCGTGTGCGTGCGGCGCTGCAGAACGCCGGGTATCCCTTCCCGGTCGGCAAGACGCTGATCAATCTCGCGCCCGCCGATGTCCGCAAAGAAGGGCCGATGTACGACCTGCCGATCGCGGCGGGCCTGCTGCTCGCCCAGCAGGTGATCGGCGCCGGGGCCGCGAGCGGCGGGCTGGACCCGCGGACGACCGTGCTCGCAGGCGAGCTGTCGCTCGACGGGCGGGTGCGCCCGATCCGCGGTGCGTTGTCGATCGCCGACCGTGCGCGCAGCGACGGCATGCGCAGCGTGATCGTGCCGAGCGACAACGCACCCGAGGCGGCGGTGGTCGAGGGCATCGACGTGTTCGGCGTCTCGACGATCGCCGAGGTCGTCGGGCTCATGGGCGGGGAGCTCGAGCCCGAGCCGATGCCCCCGGCCGATGTCGCCTCGCTGGTCACCCAGGCCGAGCCAGAGGTCGACTTCGCGGATGTGAAAGGGCAGGAGGGTGCCAAGCGGGCGCTGATGATCGCGGCCGCGGGCGCGCACAACCTGCTGATGCTGGGCCCGGCGGGCTCGGGCAAGACGATGATGGCCCGCGCGCTGCCGGGCATCCTGCCCCCGCTCAGCCCGGGCGAGGCGATCGAAGTGACGCGCGTGCACTCGGCGGCGACGCAGGCGGGAGGCGGGCCCGGGTTGGTGACGACGCGCCCGGTGCGCACGCCGCACCACACCGCGTCGAGCGCCGCGATCGTGGGCGGGGGTGCGGTGCCCAGGCCGGGCGAGGTGAGCCTGGCGCACCTGGGCGTGCTGTTCCTCGATGAGCTGCCCGAGTTCCCGCGCGGCGTGCTCGAGACGCTGCGCCAGCCGCTCGAAGACGGCGTCGTGACCATCGCCCGCGCGAGCGGCACGGTGCGTTTCCCGGCCCGGTTCATGCTGGTTGCCGCGATGAACCCCACGCCCAAGGGCGACCTGCCCGCGGGCGAGCAGGGGCGGCGCGACATGGAGCGGTACCTCAGCAAGCTCAGCGGGCCGCTGCTCGATCGGATCGATCTGCATGTTGAGGCGCCGCGGGTCGCGTGGAAAGAGCTGGGCGGCCCGCGCGGCGGGCTATCGACCGTCGAGATGCGCGACAGCGTGCTGCGTGCACGGCGTGTGGCGGAGGGGCGCCAGGGCCCGGGGCGTCCCAACGCATCGCTCAGCGGGCGCGAGCTCGATGCGATGAGCGGGATCGACGACGACGCGACGGCCCTGCTGGGCCAGGCGATCGAGTCGCTGGGCCTGAGCGCGCGGGCGTACGACAAGATCCGGCGCAGCTCGCGCACGATCGCCGACCTCGCGGGCAGTACGGGCGTGACGATCGAGCACGTCGCCGAGGCGGTGCAGTACCGCCTGCTCGATCGGCGCCTCTCCAGTGTGTAGGCGTGGTCGGTCCGTTGGTGCGCAGATGAAAACAACCGGGCGACGCTGAGCCTCCCGGTTGCGAGATGATTTTGCAGCCTGTCAGTCGCGCGCGCTTTCGCGCGGGCCGGAGACTGGTTTAGCGGCGACGACGTGCCGCGAGCAGGCCGGCAGCGCCGAACAGCCCGGCGACGGCCGGGGTCGGGACCGGGACGCCGCGGATCGCGAACGCCTGGTCGTTGGCGTTGGCTGCCCACGCGCCGGAGCCCACGCCGGTCTCGGTCGCCGCGGCGCCGTCGCCCGCGATCGAGGTGTTCCAGACGAAGGAGTCGTCGTTGGCGGTGCCGTTGACGCTGATTACGTTGACCGCGAAGAAGTAGTCACCGGCGGCGAGGTCGAAGCTGGCAAAGCTGGCTTCCCACTCGGCGACGGTCAGGGTCAGGCCGGGGACGCCGGGGGAGAGGATGGTCTGGCTGAGGTCGGCGAGCAGGAAGTCGGCCTGGAAGACCGAACTGTCCGGGACGCCGCCGGCGGCGGTGAAGAACTCAACGCTGAAGCCGGCGATGTTGCCCGGGAAGTCGGGGCTGAAGAAGCTCTCCTCGAAGCCCGACCAGGCGGCGCCGGTGATCGTGGTGGCCTCGCTCAGGCTGAAGTTGTCGGCCTGGCGCACGTCGAAGAAGCCGCCGGCCTCGTCGCTGACGGTGCCCGCGAAGCCGCCGGCGCCGTCGCCGGGGGCCTGCTCAAAGACGGTCTGGGCCGAGGCCAACGCCACGGGCGCAGCGATAGCCACGGCAAAAGCAAACTTGTTCATGTCTGTTCTCCTGTCTCGGTTCTCTTCTAACAACACCACGCGGCACGCATGGTGACACTCCAGCCGCGAGCCTACCAGCGTGCGCCCGCCTTCTGGGACTACAAACTTGGGTTTTGCCACCGTTCTTTGAGAATTCTTTGAAACCGCCGCTGCGGCCGTCGTCGGCGGGGTTCCGCCGCGCATTTGGCTATGGTGCGGCCCGTGCGGCGGTTCTGCCGCGCGGCTTCCGAGAGGACCAACGATCATGCCGCACGCTCTGCGTCTTGCCGTTTCTGTCGCCGCGATCGCCGCGACCGCCCTCCTGTTTGCCTCGTGCGCTGCTTCGCCCGATGCGGGCGATGGCCGCGGCGCCCAAGCGGCGGGCGCCGCCCCGGCAGGTGAAGACGCGTTGGCGGTCGGCGCCGTTGATCCGGAGTTCCGCCGGGGCGGGACCGTCACCAACGACCCCTTCGCCCCGCTCGACCTGCCCGCGCCCAGCGACAAGCGACTGGGATCGGGCGCGCCCGGGCCGGATTACTGGCAGCAGCGCGTCGACTACGACATCGACGCGACGCTGCTCCCGAGCGACGACCCCGAGCGCGACGGCACGCTGGGGCGCCTCGAGGCATCGGTCCGTGTCACGTACCAGAACAACAGCCCGCACGAGCTGGAATTTCTCTGGCTCCAGCTCGAGCAGAACCTGTTCCGCACCGACAGCCTGGGCACGCTGAGCCGCAGCCCGGGCAGTGTGATGAAGCCGCTGACCAGCGCGTTCGAGGGCGGGTACGACATCCCCGCGATCGTCGCCGGCGGGCGGACGCTCGAGTTCAGCGTGCACGACACGCTTGCGCGCGTCGAGCTGCCCCGCCCGATCGGCGCGGGCGAGCGGTTCGAGTTCGAGCTGCGGTTCGCGTTCGACGTGCCGCCGCACCTGCGTCGGATGGGCGCCGAGCGGGTGGAGCAGGGGACGATCTTCGAGTTTGCGCAGTGGTTCCCGCACGTGTGCAACTACGACGATGTCAACGGCTGGAACGCGCTGCCCTACCTCGGCTCGGGCGAGTTTTACACCAACTTCGGGCGGTACACCGTCGATCTGACCGTCCCGCGTGAGTACGTCGTGACCGCCACCGGCACGCTGACCAACGCGAGCGAGGTGCTGACCAGCGAGCAGCGGTCGAGGCTGGCGCGTTCGCTCTCGGCGAACGATCCGGTCTCGATCATCGCGCCGGGCGAGGTGGGCACGCCGGGCGTGCGCCCCGCGGGCCCGGCGCAGACGACCTGGCGTTTCGAGGCCGACGATGTGCGCACGTTCGCGTGGGCCGCGAGCGACGCGTTCATCTGGGACGCGATTGGCGCGAGCGTCACCGGCGACGACGGTCGCGAGCGCACGGTGCTTGCGCAGTCGCTTTACCCCCGCGAGGCGCGCGGCTGGTCGCCTGCGCACAAGTCCGGCGGCTCGACCCGCATGGTCAAGCACTCGATCGAGTTCTACAGCGATTGGCTCTATCCCTACCCCTACCCGCACATGACCAACGTCAACGGGCCCGAGGGCGGGATGGAGTACCCGATGATCATGTTCTGCGGCGACCGCGATGACGACGACGGGCCGTTCGGCGTGACCGATCACGAGGTCGGGCACACGTGGTTCCCGATGATCGTCAACAGCGACGAGCGCCGCCACATGTGGCAGGACGAGGGGCTCAACAGCTTCATCGGCATCTATTCGGGCGCCGAGTGGCGCGGGACGGACCCGGACGTCCGCCGCCACCTCGAGCAGGTGCTGAGCGTGGCGAACGCGGTGCATCCGCAGCCGATCGTGCGGAACCCCGACCAGCACTGGCCCCGCTGGGTCGGTCGGCTGAACTACCGCAAGGTGGCGCTGGCGTTGTACCTGCTGCGCGAGGAGGTGCTCGGGGCCGAGCGCTTCGACAGGGCGTTCCGCGCGTACATCGACCGGTGGGCGTTCAAGCATCCTCAGCCGGGGGATTTCTTCCGCACGATCGAGGACGCCGCCGGCGCGGATCTGAGCTGGTTCTGGCGGGGCTGGTTCCTCGAGCCCGCGGTGCTCGATCAGGGCGTCGTCGGCGCGATCGACGCGGGCAACGGGCGCGTGGCGGTTGATCTGGTGAGCCTGGGCACGCAGGTGATGCCGGTCGAGCTTGATGTCGAGTACACCGACGGCTCGCGTGAGACGCGCCGCCTGCCTGTGCAGATCTGGCACACCAGCGACAAGTGGCGGGCCGCTTGGGACGCGGGCGGGCGGACGGTCGCGTCGGTGGTGGTCGATCCGCGCCGGGTGTTTCCTGATATCGATCGGGCGAACAACGCCTGGCCCAGCGCCCGCTCGGGCGACGGGCGTGGCGGCGACGAGGCCGATCTGGGTCCCGACGTGCCGGGGGCGCAGGTGACGCCGCGGCGCGGCGTGCTGGGGTACTGAAGTTCCGGTTCGCTCGGCCGTGCCCTGTCGAGTGGCTGGGCTGGTTAGGGCGAGGCCGGTGGGGTGGTGAGCCGAGCGGACAGGCGGGACGCCTATCCCACCGGCGCACGGCGGAAACGCAGCAGTGGGGCAGGCGTCCCGCCTGTCCGCGAGCAGTGAGCGATCGCTCAGAGCAGCAGCGCGAGCGCCTGCACCAAAGCGAGCGCGTACAGCCCGGCGACGAGGTCATCGACGAGCACGCCCCAGGGCCCGCGGATGTTCTGCGCGTCGCCGGCCGGGAAGGGCTTGAAGATGTCCAGCAGGCGGAACGCGACAAACGCGATCGCGATCAGCGCGACGGCGCCCCACCAGCCGCCGAGCGGGCCGATGGCTTGGGGCAACAGCAGCAGGGGGATGCACTGCCCGGCTGTCTCGTCGGCGACAACGGGGCTGGGGTCTTTGCCCCAGCGCGCCTCGGCGCTGTCGCCGAAGGCGATGCACGCGGCGCACGACGCGAGCATGAGCCCGATCAGCGAGACGTGATAGATCGCGAAGGCGAGCTGCCCGTCGTGCGGGCCCAGGCCCACCAGCAAGAGACCGGCGGCGAGCGCACAGGGGGGAAGCGAGCCCCAGGTGCCCGGCGCCGGGTGCAAGCGACCCAGCCCGAAGGTCGTGACGAGCATGTCGCCCAGGCGGTTGCGTGCGGTCGGGTCGGCGGTCTGCTGGGGCGCTGCGGTGCTCATTCAGGTCTTCCTTCCGCCCTGTCCGCCTTTGCCGCCGGCGGCGTTCGGGCCGGGGCGTTTGCGGGGCTGGCGTTTGCGCACGTGGGTGACGGGGATCTCGACGCGCTGCGGGGGCTCTGTGCGGTCGGTCGTGGCCCGTGGTGTGGCCCGTGCCGTGGCTCGCGTGGCGGTGAGCGCGCGCACGATGTAGGGCAGGGCCGACGCGGCGGTCACGATCGTCGTCGTCCAGACCAGCGCGAGCACAACGGTGCGCGCGGGCGTGCCGGGCACGGGCCACGCCATCGCCACGAGCAGCAGCACGATGGGCACGGCGATCGACTGGAGGACCATCTTGAGTTTGCCGCTGAGTCCGGCCGAGAAGTCGATGCCCTCGCTCTCCAGCACGCCGCGCAGCGAGGTGACCAGCAGCTCGCGCGCGAGCAGCACGATGACCATCCACCCCTCGACCCCGCTGAGCTGGAGGGGGCGCCCCTGATCGGCGGGCCCGGGCACGCTGAAGACCGGGCTGGCGAGCATGACGAACGCGCCCAGGACGAGCAGCTTGTCGGCGAACGGATCCATCACGCGCCCGAAGCGGGTGACCGCGTTCCATCGGCGCGCGAGGTGCCCGTCGAGGGCGTCGGTCATCGCGGCGAGGACGAACAGCGCCGCCGCGACCACCAGCGCCGACGAGGCGGGGTGCAGGATCAGGCGGAGCTGGTCGATGGGGCCGGGCTCGGCGGGAGCTTCGGGCAGGCGGACCGCGGCGAGCAGCATGACGAAGAGGCCGGCCATCACGACGCGGGCGCCGGTAAGAGCGTTGGGCATCGCCGCGCGGACGCGGGCACGCAGGCGGGCGCGGGCCTCGGTTCGATCTTCTTTGCGCTCCGGCTGGCGCGGGCGGGTCTGCGCTGAGCTGGCGGGCGGGGCGGGCATCGCGGCATCGTACAGGCCCCCCGGGCTCGGGCTCGAACGCCCGGCTTTGGGCGACCCAGACTTGGGCGATGGCGTCCCGGCACGCGATCGCATTTGCACCGGCGGTTGCTGGGGCGACGGGGCACCCCTATCCTGCTGACCCGCGCGCCGGCGCGCCCCTCGGAATGGGCGCTGTCGGCGGGTCTGTCGCGGGCGAGACGGGGCCGATCGAGCCGTGGCGACCATTATCCATCCGCTGGCGCTGTACCTCGCCTGTGCCCTCGGCGCAATCGGCGTGGCGCTGGCGCTGCCCAGGCCCCGAATCAGCCCGGCGATCTTCGGGGGCATCCTTGCCGCCGCGGGCGCGGGGCTCGTTGTGGTCCTGCTGGGCTTTGCCGGCGGGGTCGAGCAGCTGCCCAACTGGGCGTTCTACGTCTTCTCGGCGATGGCGCTGGGGGGCGGGCTGCGGATGATCACCCACCCGCGCCCGGTCTACAGCGCGCTCTACTTCATCCTGACGATCATCGCCTCGGCGGGCCTGCTGCTGATTCTCTCGGCCGAGTTCATGGCGTTTGCCCTGATCATCATCTATGCCGGGGCGATCCTGATCACGTACCTCTTTGTGATCATGCTCGCGACGCAGGCCCCCGAAGAGGGCGATCTGGAGCACCTGGCCGACTACGACACCAAGGGGCGCGAGCCCTGGGCGATGTCCGCGGCGGGGTTTGTGCTGCTGGGGATCCTGACGACGATGCTGTTCCGGGGCGCGGGCGAGCTGCCCGTGCCCGAGCCGGTCGACGACACCCCTGTCCTGGCCCAGCTGCCCCTGAAGGTCGAGCGCGAACTGCGCATCGAGCGGGTGCCCGCGGGCGGGGGCGAGCCGTTTGTCCTGCTGGGCGAGGACGAGCGTCTGCAGCGTGAGATCGCGCCGGACGGCGACGTGCTCGGGCGTCTGGCCCATGAGGGGCGGACCTTCTTCACCGAAGACGGACGGGCGATCGAGCTGCCCGACGACATGCGGGCCAACAACGTCGAGCAGGTGGGCATCAACCTCCTGCGCGACCACCCGATGACGATCGAGATCGCCGGCGTGCTGCTGCTGATGGCGATGCTCGGGGCGACGGTGCTGGCCCGCAAGCAGGTCGAGCTGGAAGAATCGCTCAAAGCACGCCAGGCCAAGCGCTTGCACGACGCTCGCACCGAGCGGGAGGGCCTTGATTGATGCTCTCTGACGTTCTGAGCGGGGTGACGCTGGCGCAGACGGGTTTCCCCGATCTGATGGGCGGGGTGACGCTGGCGCACTATTTGTTTGTGTCTGCGGCGATGTTCGTGCTGGGGCTGGTTGGGTTTGTGACGCGTCGCAACCTGATCATCATGTTCCTGTGCACCGAGCTGATGTTCCAGGCCGCGGGCATCGCGCTGGTCGCCTTCGGGCGGTACCACCTCGATCTGGACGGGCAGACGTTTGTGATCTTTGTGCTGACGGTCGCCGCCGCGGAAGCGGCGATGGCGCTCGCGCTGACCGTGCTGCTTTTCCGCCGGCGTGAATCGCTGTCGGCCGACGAATGGCGGGAGCTCAGCGGGTGATCGAACTCTCCACCGGCATCCTCAACAGCTTGACGCTGGCGCTGGCCGACCCGGCGGGCGCGCCCGTCGCGACCTCGCAGGGCCCGGCCTGGGCGATGGCGATCCCCGGGCTCGCGATCCTGGGCGCGCTCATCTGCACGCTCAGCGCGATCTTCGGCGTCAAGACCAAGCTGCCCGCGTACCTCACCGTCGGCTGCCTGGGCGGGGCCTTCGCGACCACGGTCGCGCTGCTCATGCACTTCGACCCCGCCGGCGGGGCGCTGGAAGTCAACGCGTGGGAGTGGTTCGCGATCACCTGGGGCGACGGGCCCGGGCAGAGCTTCACGGCGCCCTTCGGCTTCTACATCGACACGCTGACGATCTACTGGATGCTGTTTGTTACCGGGCTCGCGACGCTCATCGCGCTGTACGCCAGCGAGTACATGAGCCACGACGTGGGCACGGGGTACAACCGGTTCTTCTTCGCGTTCAACCTGTTCGTCTTCAGCATGGCCTGCCTGGTCATGGGCGGCAACCTCGTCATGCTCTACCTGGGCTGGGAGGGCGTGGGCCTGTGCAGCTACCTGCTCATCGGGTACTTCTACAAGAAGGACTCGGCGGTGCAGGCCGCGAAGAAGGCGTTCATCGTCAACCGCATCGGCGACCTGGGTCTGGCGCTCGGGCTGTACCTGATGTTCGTGCACTTCGGCACGATCGAGTACGCCGAGCTGTTCAGCAACGAGAAGCTGCTGGGCTACGTCGACGCCGCGATGGTGGGCGACTTCGCCCAGATCCCGCTCGAGGGGCAGATCATCGCGTTGCTGCTGATGGTCGGGGCGTTCGGCAAGAGCGCGCAGTTCCCGCTGTACGTCTGGCTGCCCGACGCGATGGAGGGCCCGACGCCGGTGAGTGCGCTGATCCACGCGGCGACGATGGTCACCGCGGGGGTCTACCTCATCGCCCGCATGTTCCCGGTCTTCCTGGCCAGCGAGTGGGCGCTGCCGGTCGTGGCCTGGATCGGGACGATCACGGCGTTGCTCGCCGCGACGATCGGGATGGCGCAGTTCGACATCAAGCGGATCATGGCGTATTCGACCGTGAGCCAGCTCGGGTACATGTTCGCGGGCCTGGGCGTGCTGACGCCCAACGGCGCGGCGTACCACGTGCTGACCCACGCGTTCTTCAAGGCTCTGCTCTTCCTCTGCTGCGGGGCCGTGATGCACGGGTTCGCGGGCCAGCTCGACCTGCGCAAGCTCAGCGGCGTCTGGAAGATGAAGGGCTGGCTGATCGTCTCGATCGGGATGCTCGTCGGCTGCCTCAACCTCGCGGGCCTGCCCTTCACGGCCGGTTTCTTCAGCAAGGACACGATCATCGCCGAGGCGTTTGTCACGCCGGGCTATCAGGTGATCGGTGTGATCCTGCTCATCACGGCGCTGATGACCGCGTACTACACCTTCCGCGTCTTCTTCCGCGTCTTCATGGGCCCGGTGTACGCCGAGCCGGGCGACGACCACCACGGCGATGACGCCCACGGCGACGACGACGATGATCACGCGCACGCGGGTGACGAGACCGGGCACAACGCCTTCCACCCGCACCCGCCGGGCTGGGCGATCAACACGGTGCTCGCGATCCTGACCATCGCGTCGATCGCGGCGACCGGGCTGTACTTTGTCGGCGGCGAGAAAGACGTCACGACCTACCGCGGCGAGCACGTCAAGACCAAGCACTACGCGATGACGATGGTGCAGAAGTCCAGTGCCGCGTTCGTCACGCCCTACGACCACCACGCGTTCGACCACGCGAACCACAGCGGTGGCGCCGCGCAACATGCGGATGCGCATGGTGTTCCGGGCGACGACGAGATCGAAACCGGCAACCCACAGGTCATGATCAACGGCGTGCTCGTTGAAGCCGAGGTCCAGTCAAGCCATTACGTGCTGGTTGACGGCAAGCTGCTGGCGGCTCCGGGTGCCGGGACGGGCCCCCGCGGTTCGATCAGCGAGCCGCTGAGCGTGCTGGGCACCGGGCTCGACCCGCACAAGGCGATGTACTACATCTCCGGCGTGATCGCGCTGGTCGGCATCGGGCTGGCGTGGTTCTTCCACCTCGCGGGGCGGACGACCGCCGCCGAGTGCCGGATGGACGCGGTCGCGAGCAAGCTGGGCCCGCTGCCGCGTTGGGCGGAGAACAAGTGGTACGTCGATGAGTTTTACAACGCGATGCTGCGTGTGCCGCTGATCGTGATCGGGCACCTGAGCTTCTGGTTCGACAAGCTGATCGTCGACGGGCTGGTCAACGCCTTCGGCACGGCCCCGCGGTTCATCGCGGGCATGATCCGCCCGAGCCAATCGGGCTACCTGCACGGGTACGCCGCGGGCATGCTCGCGGGCGTGGCGGCCTTGCTGCTGGTTGTGCTCGCGATCCTCGCGTCGGCGGGAGGTGCCTCGTGAGCCCGTGGCTGCTGATCGCAACGATGGCATTCCCGCTGCTGGGTGCGTTCGCCGCGGCGCTGGTGCCCGCGGCCCGCGCGCGTTCGACGGCGCTGGCCGCTTCGCTGGTCAGCATCCTGCCCGCGATCGTCGCGCTCGACCGGTTCGATTGGTCCGACGCCGCGGCCTTCCAGGGCGCCGGCGCGGTCGAGTGGCTCCCCGCGCTCGGGCTGGAGCTGTCGATCGGTGCCGACGGGGTCAGCATGCTGCTGATCGCGCTCTCGGCCCTGTTGGGCCCGGTCTGTGTGCTCGCGAGCTGGACGGCGATTAACACGAGGCAGGGCCTGTTTTACGGCTGGCTGCTCGCGCTGCAGGCAGCGATGATCGGCGTCTTCTGCGCCCGCGACCTGCTGCTGTTCTACGTCTGCTTCGAGTTCACGCTGCTGCCCATGTTCGTGCTGATCCGGGTCTACGGGTCGTCGGGGCGGGTCAAGGCGGCGACCAAGTTCTTCCTCTACACCTTTACTGGCTCGATCATCACGCTCGCCGGCTTTGTCTACGTCGCCTGGCAGGCGGCGCAGCAGTCCGGCGGCCTGTGGTCGCTGGACATGGCGGTGCTGGGCGAGGTCGCCCGCGCGATGAGCCCCGGGCAGCAGGCCTGGGTGCTCGGCGCCCTGCTGGCGGGCTTTGCGGTCAAGGTGCCGCTCTTCCCGGTGCACACCTGGCTGCCCCTGGCGCACACCGAGGCGCCGACGGCCGGCTCGGTCGTGCTGGCCGCGGTGCTGCTGAAGCTGGGGACCTACGGCATCTTCCGCTTCGCGATGGGCTACACGCCCGACGCGTTCGCGGCCTTTGCGCCCCAGCTCGCGGTGCTCGCGATCGTCGGCATCCTGTATGCCGGGCTGATCTGCTGGGTGCAGACCGACGTCAAGAAGCTCGTCGCGTACTCGTCGGTGAGCCACCTCGGGTTCTGCGTGCTGGGCCTGCTGGCGGCGAACCACACGGGCGTGACGGGCAGCGTGCTCTACATGCTGAGCCACGGCTTCAGCACCGGCGGGCTGTTCTGCATGATCGGCTTCATGTACGAGCGGTACCACACCCGTGACATGCGCGAGATCGGCGGGCTGGCGAGCAAGATGCCCGTCTGGTCCAGCTTCATGGTCTTCTTCGCGATGGCGAGCGTGGGCCTGCCCGGGCTCAACGGGTTCCCCAGCGAGCTGCTCTGCCTGATCGGCACGTTCCAGTCCGACGCCGCGTGGTCGCTCGCGGGCGAGCCCGGGGCCGACGGCATGACGCTGGGGCGCTGGTACGGCGTGGTCGCCGGCATCGGCATGGTCGTCGGCGCGATCTACCTCCTGTACATGGTCGGGCGGATCTGCTTCGGCGAGCTGCGCGAGCCCGCGGGGCATGACGACCATCAGGGCGCCGGCGCGGCCCGCCTGCCGGCCGACCTCAACGCCCGCGAGATTGTCACGCTGCTGCCCCTCGCGGCCGGCTGCCTGATCTTCGGGCTGTACCCCAAGCCGCTGGTCGATGCCTCTGCGGCGCCCGTCGCCCGCCAGGTGCAGCTCGTGACCGACGCGGCGATCGACGCACGGACCGAGGCGGCCCAGCCCACCGGCTTCATCGACACGAGCGGGCCGAGCCCGGAGGTCGCCCCGTGATCGAGAAGCTCGCCTACCTCTGGCCCGAGATCACGCTCTTCATCGCGACCTGCCTGGTCATGATCGTGGGCCTCAGCCCCGCGGCCAACGCCCGGCGGCTCTGCTCGTGGATCTGCGGCGTGGCGCTGCTGCTCGCCGCGGGGCTCGCGGCCTCCACCCCCGCCAACCCCGATGCCCTCTTCCCGGATCTGATCCCGTACTTCAAGGGCCTGACCGCGGTGGTGGGGCTGATGCTCCTGCTCGCGCTCGCCGGCACGGTCGACCGCGACCTCGAAGACCTGATCGACCGCGGCAAGATCAAGTTCAACCCGCTCCAGGCCAACCGGGCCGAGTTCTACAGCTTCTTCCTGTTCAGCCTGACCGGCCTGATGCTGTGCGCCACGGCCGATGATCTCATCTGGCTCTTCCTCGCGCTCGAGCTGACGAGCCTGCCCACGTACGTCATGGTCGTGATCTCGACCCGCGGCACGCGCAGCCAGGAGGCGGGCGTCAAGTACTTCTTCCTCGGCGCGCTCGGGGCCGCGGTCTTCCTGTACGGCTTCGCGCTGATCTACGGCGCCGCGGGCAGCACCGACTTCAACGACATCCGCGCGGCCTTCGCCCAAGACGGCCTGGGCAGCATCGGAACGGCCGGCATGCTCATCGCGCTGCTGGGCGTCTCGTTCAAGATCGCCGCCGTCCCGATGCACTTCTACACGCCCGACGTCTACCAGGGCGCCGCGTCGCCGGTCTCGGCGATGCTCGCCTTCGTGCCCAAGGCCGCGGGCTTTATGTCGATCTTCGCGCTCTGCGGGCTCGTCGGGTGGGGCTTCGGCGAGGGGGGCGATCGCCTGCCCGAGTCGGTCCACGCGATGCTCTGGGTCGTCGCGGCCCTCACCATGACCGTCGGCAACGTGCTCGCGACGTTGCAGGACTCGGTGAAGCGGATGCTCGCGTATTCGAGCATCGCGCACTCTGGGTACATGCTCGTCGGCGTGCTCGCCGGCCCGGGCGACACGATCGCCAGCAACGGGCTCGCCGCGGTGCTGTTCTACCTGCTGTGCTACGGGGTGATGAACGTCGGCGTCTTCGCCGTGCTCGCAAGCCTGCGCAACAGCCGGGGCGAAGAGCCCGACGCGCTCGACAGCCTCCGCGGCCTCGTGCGATCCCACCCGCTCCACGGCTGGGCGATCATCCTCTGCACGCTCAGCCTGCTGGGCTTCCCGCCCTTGCTCGGGTTCCTGGGCAAGGTGCCCTTGTTCACCTCGGGCATCTCGGCGGGCCTGCTGCCGCTGGTGCTGATCCTCGGTGTCAACTCCGCGATCGCGGCGTTCTACTACCTCCGCCTCGTCGCGACGGTCTACCTCGAGCCCAAGGACGAGGACGCGCCCGCGATCGATACCCAGCCGATCGTCGCCCGCCCGATCGCCGCGGCGATCAGCGCCGGCGGCGTCATCGTGCTGCTCATCGCGGTCCAGCCCTTGCTCGAGGCGGCCCACGAGTCGTCGCGCTACCGGCCCGTCGAGGCCGTGGAGGCCGTCGCTCCCGCCGCGGATGACGCCCTGCTCCAGCTGAGCGAGCCGATCACCAGTCGGGACGCGCAACCCGCCAGCGACGCGGGCTGATCGGTCGCCGTCGAGCGTTCGCTGGCGTGACGCCCGCCCCGCGGGTTCAGTCCTCGTCGTCGCCCTTCGTCTTCTGCTTGTCTTTTGTGCCGCCGCCGACCAGCTTGAGCTGGATCGCCAGCCCCAGGGCCGCGACCAGCAGCCAGGCGACGAGCCAGAACGCCGCCGGTCGGTCGAGGGCCGAGACGCCCATGCCGTTGCGCAGCGCGATCGCCCCGCCCCCCAGCCACATCGCCGAGCCCAGCAACGCCGTGATCAGGCTGGTCATGCGATCGGGGAAGATCATGCCCGCGAGCATGCCGATCGCAAAGCCCAGGGCCGTCGTCGCGAGGACGATCGCTCGGGCCCGCCCGGGGCGGCGTTCCCACTCGCTGCGCACGCCCGATGCGACGCTCTGGGCGAAGACGAGCGCCTGGTCGGCCGCCTCGCCGAGGTCGTCGCTCAGCGCATCGCTTGCCTGTTCGCCGGCGACTTGCCCGCCCAGTTGTTGGCCCAGTTCTTGTCCCAGTTCTTGAACCCGTTCGCCGACGCGTTCGCGCAGGGTTTGCGGCTCTTCGCGGATCTCCGCGGCCGGGTCGTCAAAGCCCGGCTCGGGCATCGGCTGGGCCTTCATCAACGCCAGCCCCAGCAGCCCGCCCCCGACCGCGCAGACCAGCGCCGCCGACACCGTGACCACGAACCGCAGCAGCGAGAGCGCGAGCAGCAGCCCCGCGACGCCGCCGATCACCAGCCCGATCAGCCCGGGCCCGAATCCCGCGATCGGCCCCACGCCGATCAGCGGCACCAGCACCAGCCCGACCAGCCCGCCCAGCGCCAGGCCCAGCAGCGCGAAGGCCCCCTTGATCGCGACCCGCCCCTTGAGCCAGAGCAGCACGCCCCCGACGAGCGCAACGGCGACCGCCAGCCACGCGGCCCGGGGCAGCGCCGCCGCCTCTGGCGCCTGCTGAGCGAGAATAAACAGCGTCGCGAACATGGTGGGTCTCCGCCGGGCCCCGCCCGCCGATCGTGCCGACGCCCCCGTCTGGGGCCTCAGATCATCCAACCGGGCTGGACCAACACATGCTACCCGCCGATACCCTCTCGCCCGACCACCGCTCCGATCGCCCCGGGATGACCATGCCCAAGAAGCAGACCAAGAAGCAGACCAGCAAGCAGACCAAGAGGCAGGCGAAGAAGCCGACCGGCGCCGTCTCCAAGAATCCGCCCGCCGAGAAGCGCAGCGTGAAGGCCCCGCCCCGCGTCGCCGGCGGGCACGAGACCAAGGCCGACTCGGCGGCGCTGGCGAGCCTGCGCAAGCAGATCGACCGCATCGACTCCCGCCTGGTCAAGCTGCTCAACGAGCGTGCGCAGCAGGTCGTCGAGGTCGGCAAGCTCAAGCGAGGGAGCAACACGCCCATCTACGCCCCGCACCGCGAGGCCGCGGTCTTGCAGCGTGTGCTGGGTTTGTCCGAGGGGCCGCTGCCCGCGTCAACGATCGAGGCGGTCTTCCGCGAGCTGATGTCGGGCAGCTTTGCGCTCGAGCAACCCCTGCGCATCGGGTACCTGGGCCCCGCGGGCAGCCACAGCCACGCCGCGGCGATCAAGCAGTTCGGCTCCAGCGTCGAGTACGAGAACCTGCGCACGATCGAGGGCGTCTTCACCGAGGTCCGCCGCGGGCACGTCAGCTACGGGCTGGTCCCGATCGAGAACAGCACGGGCGGCGGCATCGTCGAGACGCTCGACGCCTTCAAGCAGCACGCCGGCAAGATCAGCGTGTACGCCGAGCTTCAGATCAACATCCACCACACGCTGCTGAGCGCCGCGCGCCCCGAAGACGTGCGCGAGATCCACAGCAAGCCCGAGGTCTTCCAGCAGTGCCAGCACTGGCTGACGACGCAGTACCCGCGTGCGGAGCGCATCGCCGCGGCGAGCTCGAGCCGCGCCGTGCAGACCGTCGCGGAGATGACCCGCGAGGCCGTCGCCCGCGGGCGAGAGCCCGAGGTCGCCGCGATCGGCAACGAGCTGGCCGGCAAGCTCTACGGGCTCAGCGTGCTGTTCCCCAAGATCGAGGACAACCCCGACAACATCACGCGGTTCTTTGTCATCAGCCGCCAGAAGGCCCTGCGCACCGGCGACGACAAGACCTCGATCATGTTCACGACCGAGGACAAGGCCGGGGCCCTGGTCGATGTGCTGGGCGTCTTCCACGCGCTGGGCATCAACCTGAGCCACATCGACAAACGCCCCAGCGGGCGGGAGAACTGGAGCTACACGTTCTTTGTCGATGCGACGGGGCACCGCGATGACGACAGCATGGCCGCGGCGGCCGCGCGGGTGAAGGCCCACTGCCGCGAGATGATCGTGCTGGGCAGCTACCCGCGCTCGACGCGGATCCTCTGAGGCCCTTCCCAAGGCTCCCTCGCCGCCGCGCCGCCTCGCCGCCGGGCCGCCCGTTGGGCGCTCGTCGGGCGTGTGGCGCGCTGCACGCTTCTGGTGGGTCGGTGCGACAAACCCCCTGAAGTGGACCGAAACTCGCGGATTCTCCCTCTGCGAAGGTCCGTAATCGCGTTAATCTGGCCCGATCGGACGATGTCACCCGTTTCGGTGTCATGTTCTGTTGTCAGGGGGGCTCATCCCCGGCCGGTGGTATCGCAGATTGGTCTGGGCGGGCGGGCAATCGCCCCCGCCAGGAAGCATTCGCGAGTTGAAGAAAAACAGACACGTCGGTCTTGTGGGGGACACAGGGCGAGGCGTGCTCAGATTCGATGGGGAGTATCGATATGCAGATCCGTTTCGCCCACAAGGCGTTGTGCGCCGGTGCCGTCGCTGCCCTCGCCGGGAGCGCGATCGCGCAGACGTCGCGCCCGTACGACGGCTTCGCCAACAACCTCGGGTCTCCGGAGTGGGGCTCGGTCAACGCGCCGCTGGTGCGTCTGGCACCCCCGCAGTATGCCGACGGCGTCTGGGCGCCCGCCGGGGCCACGCGCCCCAACCCGCGTGACATCTCCAACGCCGTCGCCACGCAGGGACGCACGCCCATCTGGTCGAGCCGGGCGCTCACGAGCCTGACGGTCTTCTGGGGCCAGTTTGTCGACCATGACATGGGCCTGACCGAGCCGCCCAAGGCCGGCGTCGTGATGATGCCCGTCGCGGTGCCCGCGGGCGACCCGACCTTCGGCCCCGCGGGCGTGACGCTGATCCCCTTCATGCGCAGCCGCACCGACGCGCTCACCGGCACCGGGCCCGACAACCCGACCGAGCAGCCCAACGAGATCACCGCCTTCCTCGACGCGTCGATGGTCTACGGGCACACGCCCGAGCGTGTCGACGCGTTGCGCGCGTTCACCGGGGGTGAGCTGATCAAGGGCGAGGGCGACCTGATGCCCTGGAACTTCATGGAGATCGGGATGGCCAACCCGCTCGGGGCGACCAACCTCGAGCTGTTCGCCGCCGGGGATGTCCGCGCCAACGAGAACCCCGCGCTCGCCGCGCTGCACACGGTCTTCAGCCGCGAGCACAACCGCCAGGCCGCGCTCATCACGGCGAGCGACCCGATGCTCAGCGACGAGGCCGTCTTCCAGGCCGCGCGCAAGCACGTGATGGCGTTGATCCAGCAGATCACCGCGTACGAGTACGTTCCCGCGCTGCTGGGGCGCGAGCTGCCCGCGTACGCGGGCTACAACGCGTCGGTCAACCCGGGCGTCGCCAACGAGTTTGCGCACGCCGCGTTCCGCTTCGGGCACACGACGGTGAACCCCCAGCTCCCGCGTTATGACTCCGGCTGGCGCGTGAGCCCGGAGGGCCCGCTGGACCTGTTCGACGCGTTCTTCAACACGGGCGACATCGCCGAGTTTGGCGTCGACAGCATCATCCGGGGGCAGGCCTTCCAGGCGATGCAGGAGGTCGACACGAAGATCGTCGACGACCTGCGCAACATGCTGTTCCCCGCCGGCTCGGGCGGGCTCGACCTCGCGAGCGTGAACATCCAGCGCGGGCGCGACCACGGGCTCGCCAGCTACAACGACGTGCGTGAGGCGATCGGCCTGGCACGCGTGACCTCCTTCGCCGAGATCACCTCAGACCCCGGGCTCGGCGCCACGCTCGCGACGCTCTACGGGTCGGTCGACGACATGGACCTGTGGGTCGCAGGGCTGGCCGAGGACCGTGTCTCCGGCGGCTCGCTGGGCCCGACCTTCACCGAGATCCTGCTCGATCAGTTCGCGCGCACGCGTGACGGGGACCGCTACTGGTTCGAGAACCCCGCATCGCCCGACGCGCTGAGCGCCGCGGAGATCGACGAGATCAGGAGCACCACGCTCGCCGATGTCATCCGGCGCAACAGCGGCGCTATTGAGATCCACGACAACGTGTTCTTCCTCAGCGCCGACACCAACGCCGACGGCAACCTCGACATCTTCGACGTCATCGAATACCTGAACTTCTTCGAGAACCGCGACCCCCGCGCCGATCTGACCGGCGATGGCTCGTTCGACTTCTTCGACTTCCGCGTCTTCCTCGGCGCATTCAGCCGCTTCAGCTAAAGCGGCGTGCACGATCCAACGCGTTCGGTGGGCTCAGCCGGCCCGCCGAGCGTCTTCCCCGTGCGTGGGCGACGGGATCACCGTCGATGCGCCCGAGAAATCCGCAGCGTCGATCGGGGTCGCCAGCGGCTTGATCCGCGGGCGACCCGTGGCCTCGCCCGCCGGAGCCGGTTGTGGTTGAGCGGATGCGGGCACCGCCCCCGCGTCGCCCATCCGTCCCCCGGCCGATTCCGCACGCTTGATGAGCTGTCCAAGCCACGCCCCCGCCTGCTCGACGCGGTCGTTGATCCGCAGCAGCCCGGCGTCGGTCAGTGCCTTGATCTGATCGGCCGTGTTCTGCAGGCCAGCGGACGTCTGCCCCATCGCCGAGCGTGTCTGCCCGAGCTGCCCGACGAGGCGCTCGTGCTCGATGCGCAGCTCGTTCAGCTCATCGTGCGCGCGACGCACGGCCTCGATCACGCCCGGCGCGGCGGCCTCGGCCGACGCCAGCGCCTCGCCGATCGGCGCTTCGATCCGTGCGCGACGCTGCTCGAGATCGTCGATCTTGTGCGATGCCGCGTCGATGTCGGTGCCGATCGCCAGGCGCAGCTCGTCGGCGATCGCCCGCATCGCGTTGAGCTGCTGGGCCGCGAACTCCGCCCGGTCCCGCACGCCCTCGCCGCGCTCGACCAGCGCCTCGAGCGACGCGTCGCCCGTGCCCAGCACACCGGCGCAGCGCTCGAGCAAGGGCGTGACGGTGCGTTCGATCTCGCTCGCCTTGGCCTGGGCTTCGAGCTGGGTCTCGTTGAGCCGCGCGAGCAGCGCGGTCGCCATGGGTTGCAGCTCGCGCACCAGCCCCTCGGCGTGCGTCGATTTGCGCTCCAGCAGGTCGAGCTTGTGCTCGTGCTTCTCGATCGAGGCGTGCAGGTCGCGCTCGCGCGCCTCGCCCGCGGCGAGCTTCTCGTCGATGCGCCGGTCCAGCTCGCGCAGCTTGCCCTCGATCATCGCGTCGATGCGCGCGCTCGCGGCGCCGCCGTCGCCCAGCGCTCGCTCGGCGGCGGCCTCGGCCTGGGCCGCGGCGTGCTCGAGCGTGCGGGCGCGTTCCTCGAGCTTGGGCAGCACCTTCGCGACCGATTCGAGCGTCCCGCGCAGCTTGGTGCCCTTGTCGGTCGCGTCGCCGACGAGATCGGCCGTCCGCGCCTGCGTGTCCGCGAGGCGTTGCTCAGCGCCGGCGGTCTGGCGCACCGCAAGCGCCAGCCGCTCGCTGAAGCGGTTGAAGGCCGACTCATCCAGCACCCGCGGCGTGATGAACACCTCGTCCAGCACGCCCGCGGCATTGCCCAAACCGCCCGGCTTGGCCTCGATCCCGCCCGGTGCAGCAGACGCTTCGGCACGCTCCATGCGCTCGACCTCCTCGCCCGGAAGACCGCCCGGGGACCAGCGATCATCGGTTCCCCCCCGCGCCGGCCTCCAACAACCGCCCCCCGCTCGGCTTGCGGCCCGCCCCCGGGCCCGGCTCGGCGGGGGGCACCGGCCCGGTCCGACGGGCGGGCCCTCTAGACTCACCCCGTGCCCAGACGACCCCGACAGCACGGACCGACCGCCGACCCCGCCTCCGACCCCGCCTCCGACCTGCGCAACGCGCAGCGGGGCGAGCGCCTCCAGCGGGTCCTCGCCGACGCCGGCGTCGCCTCACGCCGCGCGTGCGAGGCCCTGATCGAAGAGGGCCACGTCGAGGTCAACGGCGAGCTCGTCACGACCCTGCCCGCCTGGGCAGACCCGGCCCAGGACACGATCCTCGTCGATGGTCGCCCCATCCGGCGCGAGAAGCCCGACAACCACTACATCCTGCTCAACAAGCCCGCCCGCACGCTCACCACGGTCGAGGACGAGCCGGGGGCCGACCGGCGCACCGTTGTCGATCTGGTCGACCACCCCGCCGCCCCGCGCCTGTTTCCCGTCGGGCGGCTCGACTTCGAGACGACCGGGCTCGTCCTGCTCACCAACGACGGCGACCTGGCCAACCGCCTCACCCACCCCCGCTACGGGGTGCCCAAGACCTACCGCGTCAAGGTCCGCGGGCGGATCGACCCCGAGGCGGTGGGCGAGCTTGAAGAGGGCATCTATCTCGCCGACCGCAAGGGCGGGCAGACGACCGGAGCGAGCCGGACGAGCCGGGTCGAGCTGGCGGTGCTCCGCTGGGACGGGCCGGACACCTGGCTCGAGCTGACGCTGCGCGAGGGGCGCAATCGCCAGGTCCGGCGCATGCTCAGCGCGGTGGGTTACCCGGTCAAGAAGCTCGAACGCGTCGCGATGGGCCCCCTTCGACTCAAGGGCGTGGCCCGCGGGAGCTGGCGGGTGCTCGCGGCCCACGAGGTCCGCGCCCTGCGCCGATCGGCGGCCCAGGCCGAGCGCGGGCGCGGTGCGCCGCGGTCGAGCGACAGACGGGGGCCGGTTTCGCCGAAGAAAGGTCCGACCGGGCGACGCGCGGGCGCCGGCGGCGGCTGATCTCGCGACCGGGCCGACTCCGCGACCACACGCGACCAAAGAGGTGATCCGCCCTTGGGCGACAACGACGCAACATCCGAGGGCAACACCCGGCCGGGCCGCCCGAGGGCGTCCGCGCCGTCCAGGCCCGATCCGGCTCAGAGCCTCTGGCAGCGCCTCATGCACGAGCGCGAAGAGCTCGAGCGCACGGTTCGGGTCGTGCAGTCCGGGCTTCGGGGGCTGTACCGCTCGCAGATCCCGCGGATGGCCGCGGCGTTGTCGTACCGCACGCTGTTCAGCATCATCCCGATCGCCGCGGTCAGCCTGCTGATCGTCGGCTCGATCGTGACCGACGAGCAGATCGAGGGCATGCTCAAGCGGGCGCTCTCGTTCACCGGCATCGACCGCATCGTTGTCGACGACACCCCGCCTCAGGCGCTTGCGCCGCAAGCCGTCGCGCCCGACGCGACACCCGATCTCGCGGGCGGCTTCCCAACCGAGCCGCTCGATGAAGACGCCGCGACCAACGAGGCCGAGCGTCTCGACGGCATCATCGCCGAGCTGGTCGGGCGTGTGCAGGGCAGTCTCAGCGCCGTGCGGACGGTCTGGGTCGCGCTGGGCACGGGCCTGGTCCTGATCTACGCGGCCCTCAGCATGCTCATCGAGGTCGAGCGATCGTTCAACCACATCTACCGCGCGCCGACCGGTCGGAGCTGGGGGCGGCGCGTCATGATGTACTGGACGCTGCTCACCCTGGGCACGCTGCTGCTGGTCGCGGCGCTCTCGGCGGGCGAGGTGGTCGAGGCGACGCTCTCCGACGCGCTTGCCGGCACGCTGGGCGCCGGGTTGCTCAATGTCGCGGTGACCTCGGTCATCACCGCGGCGCTGCTCACGGTGCTGTACCTGGGCGTGCCCAACGCACGCGTGCACGTGCGCCCGGCGATCGCGGGCGCGGTGATCGCGGCGATCGTCTGGCAGGCCGCCAAGTGGGGCTTCGGGCTCTTCCTCGAGACCTCGCGCGGCTACGAACGCCTCTACGGGCAGCTCGCGCTGCTTCCGCTCTTCCTGCTCTGGGTCTACTTCACTTGGGTCGTGCTGCTCTTCGGGCTCCAGGTCGCGTACGCGCTGCAGCACGTCAGCGAGTGGGGGACGGGTGACGAAGAGGCCAACCCGCGCGTGGTCGATCTCTCCGTGTCGCTCGCCCTCGCGGCGGGCGTCGCGCGTCGCTTCCGCAAGGGCAAGCCGGCGAGCGTCGCCGACCTGGCCGAGGAGGTCGGCCTGCCCGACACCCTGACGACCGGCGTCCTCGAAGCGCTCGCCGACGACGGCATCCTGCACCGCGTGACGGCCCGCAACGGGTCGCCCGGGTTCGCGCTCTCGGCCCCGCCCGAGGCGATCGACGCCGGTCGGGTGCTGCGTGTCATCGCGGCCCGCGCCGTGCTGCCCGGCGGCCCCAGCGCCGACGCCGCCGCCCGTCTGGTGCGCGAGCGGGCCGAGGGCCTCAGCGGGCTCAGCCTCGCCGCTTGGGCCGGTTCGCCCGATGAGCCGACCGAGCCGACCGAGCCCGCCGAACCCGCGAAGCCCAACGCCCCCGATCAGCCCGAGGGCAGCGGCGCCGTCAAGCCCGCGGACGCCCCTCAGGGCGGGTGATCCGCCCCGATTGTGAAGCTGGAGCGACCCCGCCCGCGCGCCTGCCTACCCTCCCTGTCCCCATGGATCCGGTCTGCCTGACTGAGTTTTCGGTGTACCTCGACCAACGCCCCGGCGAACTGGCCGGTCTGCTCGGTGCCGCTCGGGCCGCGGGCGTTGAGATGCAGAGCATCTCCACCACCGAACACATGGAACGCGGCTGCGTCCGCATCATCGGCGAGCCCGTCGACACGCTCAGGCGCGTCTGCGAGTCGCTCGTCGAGTCCGGCGTCGGTCCGATCGTCGAGGCACCCGTTGTCGCGATCCCGATCGACAACCGCCCTGGCGCCGTGCGCGACATCGCCGTGCTGATGTCCGATAACCGCATCAACATCCGCTACGTCTACCTCATGCCCGCCCGAGGCGTGAACGGGAGCGCCAAAGGCGAACAGGGCGAGGGCGGCAACGTCCGCTGCGTCTTCCGCTTCGATGACCTCGATAAGGCCCTGGCGGTCATCCGCGACGCGGACTGGCCCCCCGGTGCCGCAAACGGTGCCGCCAACGGCAACCCCCAGCCCGGCCCCTGCCCGCGATCCGGGCGCATGGGCCGGATGT
>JBCCDD010000027.1:0-26272 GCA_039033175.1 Planctomycetota bacterium | reverse complement strand
CCCGTGCCTGTGGGCCCGGCGCCCCGCGTGTCCGGCCCACCCCCCACCCCCACGCGGACCGGCGGGCCGCCTGTCCCACCAGTCCCACCACCCGGCGAACCCCCGGCCCCGCCCCCTACAGAGACGTCTTCATCCACGCCATGATCCAGGACGGCGACGGACGCAAAATGTCCAAGTCCCTCGGCAACGGCGTCGACCCCCTCGACATCATCCACTCCCACGGCGCCGACGCCATGCGCTTCACCCTCGCGCAGATGACCACCCAGACCCAAGACGTCCGCATGCCCGTCGAGCGCGACCCCGAGACCGGACGCAACACCAGCCCCAAGTTCGACGCCGGTCGCAACTTCTGCAACAAGCTCTGGAACGCCGCCCGCTTTGCCCTGAACCTGCTCGAGGACGCCGCGCCCCCCGCCTTGCCCATCGACCCCGAAGAGCTCAGCCTCACCGACCGCTGGATGCTCAGCCGCGTCGCACGCGCCACCAAGCAGATCAACGACTCGCTCAAAAACTACGAGTTCAAGACCTACGCCGACGCGGCCTACGACCTGCTCTGGCGCGACTTCTGCGACTGGTACCTCGAAGCCATCAAGCCGACCGTGCGCGACGACAGCGAGGCCGGGCAGCGCCAGCGCGCCGTCCTCCGCGTCACGCTCGACGCGATCCTCCGCCTGCTGCACCCGATCACACCCTTCATCACCGAGTCGATCCACGAGCGCCTCCGCACGCTGCCCATGCCCGAGATCAACGGCTTTCACTTCGCATCAACAAAGAGCGACGCCACTCTCTGCCAGTCCGGCTGGCCCGCGCCGGACCCCGCGCTGCTCGACGAGCCCGCCGAGGAAGCGATGGCACGCGTGCGCACGCTCGTCGACGCGATCCGCCAGGTTCGCGCGCTCCGCCAGGTCCCGCCCAAGCGCCAGATCGTGCTGCACACCAGCGCGGCGCTCGCCGCCGACTGCGCGCGCTGGTCACCCCTGATCGAGACCCTCGCCGGCGTGCGCGAGGTCACCCCCGGCGAGCCCGACGCCTCGGCCGCGCCATTCAGCTTCGAGGGCGCCGAGCACCGCCTGGGCGATCTCGCCGACGCCGCCGACGCCGGCGCCGAGCGCGACCGCCTCACCAAGCAGATCGCCGACCTCGACAAATCCATCGGCGCGCTCGACAAGCGCCTCTCCAACCCCGGCTACACCGACAAGGCCCCCGCCAAGCTCGTCGAAGAGAGCCGCGCCCAGCTCGCCACCCTCAAGGCCGACCGCGACGCGGCCCAACGCTCGCTGGACGCGCTCGCGTGATCGACCCTGCGCTCAACCGCCGCGAAGCGACCGGCGCCCTCGTCGCGGCGTTCGCGGGAACGCTCGCCGGCGCGCTCGCGCTGCCACGCGCCGCGCAAGCCGCGAGGGCAGCGCCCGACGTCATCGTCGCGGTCGAGAACTGGTCCTTCAACGGCGCACGCGGGCGCAGGATCATCACGCCCAACTTCCGCCTGCACACCACAACGCTCGACAGCGATCTGCTCACGCGCGTGCCGATCTTCCTCGAGCTCGCGCTCACGCGCTACCGCACCGCCTTCGGCGACCTGCCCGCGCCCCAGGGCCAGCTTGAAACCTACCTCATGGGCACGCGCTCACAGTGGGAAGCGATCACCCGCCAGCTCGTCGGCAACCAGGCACAGATCTACCTCCGCGTCGAACGAGGCGGCTTCGCCGCGGGCGGCAAGGGCGTCTACTACGACATCGGCGACGACGACACCGTCTCCATCGCCGCCCACGAAGGCTGGCACCAATACACTCAATCGGTCTTCAAAGACCCGCTGCCCATCTGGCTCGAGGAGGGCATTGCCTCGTGGATGGAGGGCTTCCGCTTCGCCCGCCACGACGCCAACCTCCCCGTCTTCTCGCCCTGGGCCAACACCTCGCGCCACCGCGACCTGGTGACCGCCTTCACCTCGCGCCAGTTCCTGCCCATCGCCGAGCTGTTCTCGCGTCGCCCGCAAGACCTGCTCGCGACCGACCGCTCGCGCGCGCTGTCCTATTACGCTCAGGGCTGGGCGCTCGTCCACTTCCTACACGAGGGCGAGGGCGGCAAGTACCGCCAGCCGCTGCACGCGATGCTGCAGGACGCCGCCGCGGGGCGACTCCGCGCCAAGCTCGAACAGACCGTCGGACGCCGCGAGGCATCGATCGCGATGCGGTTCCGCGTCGGCCCAGGCGCCGCGCTCGCCTACCTCAGCAGCGACCTCGACGCGATGGAGACCGAGTACAAGCGGTTCCTCGCCCGGGCCATCCGCCCCGGCTCACGCGACAAGGTCCGACGTGGACAATCGCCCGTCCCCTGACCAAACCTCTCTGGCTCAACCCCCGACCGAACCCGCCGAGCGGTTCTACGCCCCTCCCCCGCGCCCCGCGGGGGAGGTGGCCCGGCCAAAGCCGGGCCGGAGCGGGTCTCCTCCCCTCACTGCGCGCTCGCGAGGTCCTCGTCAGTATCGCTGAGATCCCCCGCCACGCCCAGGTAGCGCAGCGTCCCCTCCACGATCTCGCGCACCACGGGCCCCGCGGTCCATGACCCGTAGTGCCGATCAGTCCGCACCAGCGCCGGCCCGGGGTCATCGATCACCACCAGCACGACGATCCGCGGACGATCGACCGGCGCCGCCGCGAGAAAACTCGTGTGATGCTGATTCGGGAAGTACCCGCCCACGCCCCGCGGCTTGCCCATGCCCGCCGGCGGCACGATCGCGATCAAGCTCGTGCCGCTCTTGCCGAACATGCTGTACGTCGCCGGCACCGCGCCCTCTCTGAACCGCATCCGAAGATCGTCCATGCGCTCGGCCGTCCGGCGCATCGGCTCGCGCGCACGCTCGACCGGCCCGGGCGGCAGCACGCGCTCCGCCACCGTGGGCGAGCCCCCCGCCGCGTCGAGCCGCAGGTCCGGCACCGTCCCGGCGCGCTCGCCCGTCCGCGCAAGCATGCTGAACGCCCGCACCATCTGCACCGGCGTCACCGCGACCTCGTAACCCATCGCGATCGACGTCTGCGTGTAGTGGTTCCAGTTCTTCGCGCTGGTCACGATGCCGGGCGACTCGCGCGGCAGCCCGAGCCCGGTCTCGCGTCCGAACCCCATCGAACGCACATACGCGCGCAGCTCTTCCTCACCCAGCCTCTCGACGAGCTGGCTCATGCCGACGTTCGAGCTGTGCACCAGCACCTCGTCCCACGTCAGCTCGTCCTTCGCCGCCACGTCGCGCACCGTCCGCCCGTACTCGAGCCGGCGCACGCCCTGGTGCCCGTCGATGACCTCGTCCTCGGGCAGCAGCCCGCGCCCCGCAGCGAGCGCCCAGACCAACGGCTTGAACGTCGAGCCCGGCTCGTACGCCTCCTCGACCGTTCGGTTCCGCCGCAGCGATGGCTCACCCGAAGGGTGCTCAACCGGCGACAGCACCGTGTACCGCAGGCGGTCGCGCCCCTCAAGCACCACCTCCGGGCTCAGGCCCTCGGGCAGCACCCACTCATCATCATCGTTCTTGACCAGCCAAGGGAACGCAACGGCGTCCTCGGGCGCGCGCGCGATGTCCGCCATCGCCAGCACCTCGCCCGTCGCCGGATCGACCACCACCGCGCGCCCACCCTGCGCATCCGCCAGCTCGACCCCGCGCTCCAGTGCCTCGCGCACGATCCGCGTGATCTCCAGATCAATCGACAGCCGCACATCCGCCCCGGCCTCGCCCGCAAGCCACCGCCCACGCTCGATCCACAGCGGGCGCCCCCAGGCATCCGACGCCGCGCGATACTCGCCCGACTCGGGCGCAAGCCTCGCGTCGAAACGTGCCTCGGCCCCGAGCACGCCCGCGTGCTCGAGCGACCCCGGGTCCACCCGCACCTGCCCCGCCAGAGCCGCGACCGAAACCTCATCCGCCCGGACACGCACGGGCCTCGCCTCGAGGCTCACCCCGGGCAGGCCGAGCGCACGCACGGCGTCCGCCCGCTCGCGATCCATCGCTCCGCCGACGGCCAGATACCGGCGCAGCTTGGGCCCCCCGCTCGTTTGTTCTTGCGCAGTGCGCTCGTCGATGCCCACCCGCTCGCGGAACGCATCGACGACCGTCTCGACCGTCACGCGCTCGCGCCGCTCGTCCGCCTCGCGCTCGATCCCAGATGCGATCCGCGCGTTCGCGTCAAGTGCGCTCAGCAGGGGCAGACCGACATCCTCGGGGGCGACCCCCATCGCGGCGCTCAGCCTCGCGACCGCGACGTCGACTTCTTCTGGAAACGAAACCGGATCGATGATGACGCGATGGGCCAGCCGCGTCGAGCTCACCAGCCGCCCCTCGCGATCGAGCAGCCGCCCCCGCGGCTCGGGCAACGCGCGTGCGCGCTCCCGCGATTCGATGATCGCGGCCACGCGAGCGTCGGGGCGTGCCTGCAACTGCGCGACCCGCGCGACCAGCAAGACCATGAGCACGACGGTCCCGCCCGCGACCAACCGCACGACCGTGTTGACCCGCGCCTCGTTCACCGCGCCGCCTCGCCGAAGCCCCGCTCGCTCAAGCCAGGCTCATCGAACGCGGGCGACCCGATCACCGCAAGCGGTGGCTCGTAGACCGCTTCCGCCGCAGGGTTCAACACAGCATCGATCCCGTTCTCGGCGATCGTGGTCGCAATACGCGTCGGCACGCTCAGGCGATCGATCTCGTTGCGCAGGCGGTCGAGTTCGATCCGGTGCTGACGCATCCGCAGCTTCGCCTCAGCCAGCTCGTGCGCCGACTGGATGCGCGCGTGCCGCGACGCGAGCAGCCCGCCCCCGCACGCCCCGCACGCGAGCACGACCACCGCCAGCTTGCACGCGATCGCGCCCATCAATCAACGGCCGGGATCTTCAGCTCAGCGCCCGCGGGCACGCGGTCGGGGTCGCTGATGACATCGCGGTTGGCCTCGTACAGCTTGGGCCAGTGGCGGGCCGAGCCCATGGTCCGCCTGGCAATCTCGCCCAGCGTCTCGCCCCGCCGAACGGTGTAGGTCTGCGTGCGCGCGAGCCGCAGGTTCGCCGCCGGCGGCCTCGATACCGCACGCGCCCCGGCCGGCAGCACCAGCGTCACGCCCTCGCGCACCCCGCCGTTGCGGTCGACTTTCTCGGGATTCATCGCCGCGATCTCGCCCCAGCGGTGCCCGTCGCCCAGCAGACGCTGAGCGATGCGGAACAGCGAATCACCCGAGCGCACCGTGTACGTCGTCGCCTCGGCCCGCGGGCGGGCGGTGGTCTGCGGGCGGATCGAGGGCGCTGTCTCGCGCCTCGGGGCCGTCTCTGCGAGCGCCGGCGGCGAGGCCTGCCCGATGCGCTCAAGCACGTCGCGCACGACGTCCGGCGTGCGCACGCTCCGCCCCTGATCGATCACCAGAGGCCCGGGGCCCAGCACGCCGCGGTCCTCGGGCATATTGGCAGCCCGGTACGCGTTCTGAGGCGTGGCCTGGGGCGCCCCGCTCAGCGGGTCGCTGATCGCCTGAGAAGACGGCGCGACGGATCCGCCGAGCGCGGGCGGCTCGACGACCGCCAACGCGACGCCGTCGAGGCGAGCGCGGCTCGCTGCTGAAAGATGATCGCTGATCAGCACGCCCACCACAAGAATGAGGGTGAACCCGACGATCAGCGCCAGTTTGTTTTCCTTGCTCACGCGTCGCGTCCCTGCGCTGTCCGGGCGAGTGGCTCGCCCGCGATCGTCTCGGTGTGTCCCGGGCGCGGTCCGTGCGCCCGTCGAATGGCCATCTCATCATGCGGGTCCGCCGAGGCGGATCGCCCGCAGCTTCGCCGATCGAGCCCTCGGATTCAAGCCCGTTTCCTCATCACCCGCCGTGATCGGTTTGCGGGTGATCGCGTGCGCGAGCCCGGCCCCAACGAGCGACCGAAAGGCCCGCTTGATTGGGCGGTCTTCCAAACTATGGAACGTGATGAACGCGGCCCGCGCACCGGGCCTGAGCCAGGCCGGCGTGCCGGAGGCGATGTCCTCGGCGGCCTCGCCGATCCGTCGCAACAACGCTTCCAGGCTCCCAAGCTCGTCATTCACCGCGATCCTCAACGCCTGAAACGTCCGTGTGGCGGGGTCGATCCGTTGCGGGCCCCGCGTCGACGGCACCGCCGCACGCACCACCCGTGCGAGCTCGCCAGTGGTGGTGATCGGCGTCTGCGCTCGCCGCTCGGCAATTTTCGCTGCGATCCGGCGCGCGTGCCGCTCCTCGCCCATCTGCCAGAGCGTCTCGGCCAGCTCGCGCTCCCCCATGTCGCGGACCAGGTCCGCCGCCGTCACCGCCCCGCCCGGGTCGAGCCGCATGTCGAGCGGCCCGTCGGACCGGAAGCTCAGCCCCCGGGCCGGATCGTCGACCTGCGAGCTGGCAAAGCCAAGATCCGCGAGCAGCAGGTCCGCCGCGAGGTCGTGCCCGAGCAGCGCAGCCGGCAGGTCGGCAAAGTTGCCGTGCACCGCCTCGACCCGCACATCACCGCCCCGGCGCACCGCCTCGCCCGCCCGCGCCAGGTTGCCCGGGTCCAGATCGTTGAGCACCACCGCGCCGCCCGGCAAGAGGCCCGGCGCGATCGCCGCGGCGTGCCCGCCCAGCCCCGCCGTCGCGTCGGCGTAGACCTCGCCCGCCCGGGGCCCGAGCACCCGGGCGACCTCCGCCAGCAGGACCGGGATGTGCCGCCCAGCCGGGCCCAGCTCACTCACGCTCTCAGCCTACGCCGCCCTCATACGATCGGTCCCGTGCATGAGCCCGCCGACAACCAGGTCGACCAGCATCCGCCCCAGCCCGAGCACGCCCCGCTCGCGGACACCGCACGCCTCATGCGGTTCGCCGTCGGCGACACTGAGATCGACGCCGAACTGCTGCGATCGCGCCTCGAATCACACGGCGTGCGCGCGTTCACGCTCGGCTCGATGCTCGTCCGCAACGAGGTTCACATCGCCCAGCACGACTACCCCAAGGCCCTCGAAGCGATCGAGGCCGAGGAGATCGCCCGCAAGCAATGCGGGAGCTGCGGCTACAACCTCGAGGGCCTGCCCCGAGGCACCCACTGCCCCGAGTGCAACGCCGAGACCCTCCGCCCCGACTCCGGCACGCCGCGCTTCCACCTCGAATCCCCGCCGACCAGGAGCAACCTGGTCTGGGCCGCGGGCGTCACGCTCGGCATGCTCGCCTTCATGCTGCTGACCGGCGCGATTGTCTGGGGTCTTGTCGTGCTGGCGATCAGGCCCTGATGGCCATGGGCAGCGAGCCGCACCAGCGTCGAGCCCGGGCTGGTCAGCCCGAACCGGACTGGGTCGAGCTGGTCTCGGTCGAGGCCGCGAGCGACGCGAACGAGATCCTCATCGGGCTGCGTGTCCGGTCCATCCATGCCCGAGCCGCGACCGAGCCCGGTCCGGGCCTGCTCAAACGACCACGCCACCGGGTGTATGTCGACCCGGCCCGCCTCGAACAGGCCCGCGCGGCGCTGCCGCACATCTGGTCGGCGATCCTGGGCGACCGGGCCGTCGACCCCGCCGGTCGCTGCGGCTTCTGCGGCTACGACACCACGCCCGTGCCCAACGCGAGCGTCTGCCCCGAATGCGGGACCGACCTGCTCAGCGTCGAAGCTCGCCTCAGAGCCCGGCGGGGGTTCGGACGCGCGGGCGGCGGCGGAACCAGTCACCCGGGCCCCTAGACTCCCGCTCGAGTTTCGCCCGCTTTCGTCTGCGCGGGCGAGCAGACCTGCTGATCCACAACGCCCCGCGAGCGGGCGACGACCGAAGGGACGCCGCAATGGCCACCACGTTCAAGGGGAATCGACTCGCACTCACCGGCCTTCTGGTGCTGGGCGTCGCCGCCGCGACGGCCTTTGTCACCCGCCCCGCCGAAGCACTCGACGATCACGACGACCGCCTGATCGCGATTGTCGATGTCGTCGCGCTGCTCCAGGAGGGCCTCCAGGCCGAGCCGTTCGCGGTCGACCGCGAGGCCGAGGGCAACGCGATCCAGGAACAGCTCACCGCCCTCCAGCAGGAACTCCAGGCGCTGGAGCAGGAACTCCGCCTGCTCGGGCCCAACGACCCGAGCGGGCAGGCGTTGTTCCAGCAGTATCAGGCCCGCCAGCAGGCGGCTCAGGGCCAGGCCCAGCAGGCGAACGCTGAGTTCGAGGCGACCGTCGCCGACGATGCCGCAGCGATCTACAACCTGATCCAAGCCGCCGCCGACGCCGTCGGGGGGCGCGAGGGCTACCGCTTCGTCATGATGCACCGCTCCGAAGAATCGCTCGCGGACCTCGCCCTGCCCAACCTCGCGACCGTGACCCAGCAGATCCTCGCCCGCCCGATGCTGCGCGGCGTCGAGGGCAACGACATCACCGATCTGGTGCGCGCCGAGCTGGCGTTCGTCGCGTACGTCCCCGAAGGCGACGAGGACACCGACGCCGGTCAGGGCGACGGTGGGTCGACGCCCGCCGCGCCTTCCGAAGGCGGCTGAGCCCGCACGCGGAACGCGTCCGATCTGAGCAACCCCTCGAGCGCGCCGGTCAACACCGGCGCGACTTCTTCGACCGCCGGGCACCGCTCGCCGAGCTGCTGGGCGAGGCTCGTGACCGATCGACCCGCCAGCCCGCAGGGCACGATCAGGTCGAAGTGGCCCATGTTCGGGCGTACGTTGAGCGACAGCCCGTGCATCGTGATCCAGCGCCGGACGCGCACGCCCATCGCGGCGATCTTGGCGGCCTCACCGCCGATCCCCGCGCCGGGAATCCAGACCCCCGTCGCGTCGCCGTCTCGCTCGCCCGCGACGCCGAAGTGCGCGAGCGTGTCGATCACGCCCTGCTCCATCACGCGCATGTGCTCGTGCAGGCGCAGCCCCGCGGCCCGCAGATCAACGATCGGGTAGCACACCAGTTGCCCGGGGCCGTGGTACGTGACGTCGCCGCCGCGGTCGGTCGGGCGGACGTCGATGCCGCTGGCGGCAAAGACCTCGAGCGAGGCGAGCAGGTTGCCCCGGGCGGTCTTGCGCCGGGTGACGGTGACGACCGGGTCGTGCTCGACCAGCAGCAGCCGGGCGAGCTCGGGCGTGCCGCCTTCGCGGGCCGCGAGCACCTGGGCGTGGTGCGCCTGCTGCACCTCGTACGCTTCGTCGTATCCCAGTCGTCCCAGCTCCACAACAGACACCGCCAGCGAGCCGCGATCCGGCGCGGGGTTCTGCTCGGCACGCGATGTTTGGGCGGAGTCGGGCATACGCGCGGGAGCGGGGAGCCTCATAGACTGGCCCCATGCCCCGAATCCATCCTACGGCGGTCATCAGCCCCGAAGCCGAGCTGAGTGACGACTGCGAGATCGGCCCCTACACCGTCATCGAGGGCCCCGTGCGCCTCGGCCCCGGCGTGCGCATCGCGCCGCACGCACACCTCGTCGGCCCGCTGGAGATCGGCGCCCGGTCGAGCGTCTGGTCGTTCGCGTGCGTCGGCCTGCCGCCCCAGGACTACAAGTTCGGCATCGGGCACGAGACCGCGGGCGTGAAAGTCGGCAGCGACACGATCATCCGCGAGCACGCGACGATCCACGCCGCGACCAACAACGACCGCCCCACCACCGTGGGCAACAACGTCTTCCTGATGGGCATGACCCACGTCGCGCACGACTGCGTCGTGGGCGACAACGTGATCTTTGTCAACTACGCGGGCATCGCCGGGCACGCCCAGATCGGCGACGGCGCGCTGCTCAGCGGGCAGGCGCTGGTGCACCAGCACACTCGGGTCGGACGTTTGGCGATGATGTCGGGCGGGACGGGCGTGAGCGCCGACGTGCCGCCCTTCTGCGTCGTCAACGAGCGTCAGCGCATGGGCGGGGTCAACCGCATCGGCATGCGGCGCTCGGGGATGGACGCGAGCGAGGTCAACGCCGTGCGCCGCGCGTTCACCGAGGCGTTCAAGCGCACGCTGCCGCGTGGCGAGATGCTCGAGATCCTCGATCGGATCGGCGCCGAGTCGCCGGCGGTCGCCGAGATGGCAGCGTTCGTGCGCTCGGCCAAACGCCCCATCTGCCCGGGCCCGAGCAAGCCGCCCCGCATGACCGCGCACCTGGGGACATCAACCGCCAAAGACGCCGAGGCGACCCCGGGCGAACCGGCCGGGGCGGTCGAGTGAGCGAGAACGCGCGCGAGTGGCCGGTCGGCGCGGCGGTGCTCAACGTCCTCGCGTCGGGGTCGTCGGGCAACTGCTCGGTCCTGCGTGTGCGCACGACCTCCAGCGTGCGCACGGTGCTGATCGACGCGGGCCTGAGCCCGATGCGCACGCGCAAGCTGCTCGACGACGTCGGCGTGCGGGCCGACGAGGTCGACGATGTCCTGCTGACCCACCTCGATCAGGACCACTGCCACGCCGGCTGGCGGGGCGCCCTGAGCGGACGCGCCTGGCGCGCGACACTCCGCCTGCACAAGCGTCACCTCGGGCGGGCCGAACGCATGGGCCTGCTCAGCGGCATCCGGGCGTGCGAGCCGTTCGCGGGCGAGGCCTTCGACATCGGCCCGGCCCGCGTTGCGCCGCACCTTCTGCCCCACGACGAGCTGGGCGTCGCGGCGTTCCGCATCGATACGCCGGCGGCCAGCCTGGGCTTCGCGACCGACCTGGGGCGGGCCGAGCGCCCGCTGCTCGACCACCTGCGGGGCTGCGGGCTGCTCGCGATCGAGTCGAACTACTGCCCACGCATGCAGCGCGACTCGGGGCGACCGGTCTTCGTGCAAAACCGCATCACCGGCGGCGCCGGGCACCTGAGCAACGAGGAATCCGCCGAGGCAGTCGGCTCGATCGCTCCCGCGGGCGGCGCTCTCCTGCTGCACCTGAGCCGAGACTGCAACTCACCCGAGCGCGCGCGGGGCGTGCACGCGTCGCACGGGTTTGGTGTGCGCCTGAGCGGGCAGTACGACGCGACCGGCTGGGTCGAAGTGCCGCCGGCGCGCAACGAAACCGAGCCTGCCGGTGTGATCGAAGAGCGGTCGGCGCCGCGGCAGATGGGGCTCTTCGCGACGCCGGCCCACGGGGCGGAAGGGGCGCGAGCATGACGCCACGCGCCGGGTACCGCGTCTCCAAAAGCCGCGCGGGCGACGCCCCGGTGCTGCGCGCTCCCAGGCGATCGGCACGCGGGCAGGCCGCGTCGGCCTGGCGCGCGGTGCTCGCGCGCATCGGCGTGCGCCCGGTGACAGTCGTCGAGGGTGTGCGGTACCGCGCCGGCTCGTCGATGCCGCTCGAACGAGCGCTCGCACCGGGCGGGCCCGGCATCCTGACGTACGGCGTGACCTTCCCGCCCGTGGTCGGCGGGACGGGCCCGGCGATGGTGCCGAGGCCCATGCGGATCCGCGCGACGCGCGAGCGGGTCTACGCGGACCTGATGCCCTGCCGGCGCGAGGCGCTGTATCGACGGATCTCGGCGCGCGTCCGCCCAGGCTCGCGCGTGCTGGAGATCGGCTGCGGGACCGGCGGGGGCACCCGCGAACTGAGCCGGCTGGTCGGACCCTCCGGCGCCGTCCTCGCGACGGGCGAGGACCACGAGTCGATCCGCTTCGCGCGGCGTCGATACGCGGCCCCGCACGTCGGGTTCGAACTGGCGAGCAACCCCAGGCGCGTCCCGGGCGAGCCCGATGGCTCCTTCGACGCCCTGCTCGCGATCGATCAGACAAGCGGCTTCCGCGACACGCGCGCGCACGGCGCGATCGGCGAGCTGTGGCGGCTCGTCGGGCCGGGCGGCTGGCTCCTGCTCAGCGAGGAAGACCCCGGGTCGAGCAAGCTCGACCCGATGGCCGATCCCGACACCCGGGACGCGCTCGCCCTCGTGCGATCGGCGTGCCCGGGGGCGAGCGACATCGAGGCTGTGAGCGGCAAGCGGGAGATCACGATCATCGCGACCAAAGCGCCGGGCGCCCACCAGCACGAGCCCGCCGCGGGCAGAACGCCCGGCTAGGCTTGCCGCGATGACCAAAGACACAGCAGATCACGCGGGCGAACCGACGCCCCAGCCCGTCCGCGACGGTGAACCGGCTGTCGAACGCGAGCCGGGCTTTCCCTCACGATCCGGGCGACCGGACGAGGACGTGCGCGCGACGGCCGTCGAGCTGGCCCTCGCGCTGCGCGACGACAAGTGCCAGAACGTCGTGGTCCTCGACGTGCGCGCGCTGAGCCAACTCGCCGACTACATCGTCATCGGCTCGGGCACGAGCGATCGGCAGATGCACTCGGCGATCCAGGACCTCGAGGAGATCTCCCAGGAGATCAACGCGGGCTCGTGCCGGACCAACGGGGACGACCGGTCGACCTGGATGCTCGCGGACTTCGGCGACGTGGTCGTGCACCTGTTCGAGCCGATGACGCGGGCCCACTACGACCTCGAGATGATGTGGGGCGACGCGCCGCGGATCGAGGTCCCCGATCGCCCGAGCCGGCTCGCGGGCCGCCGGGCTGCTGAGGGCTGATCGCCATGAGCGGCGCACCGACCAGGCGCGTGCGCGTCGAACTGGGCGAACGCTCGTACGACGTCGTCATCGGCGACGGGGTGGCGAGCGACGTCGGTGCGCTCAGCGAGAGGGCGCTGGGACGCTCGGCGGCGCGGGTGTTCCTTGTCGCTGATGACGGCGTGCCGGGCGAGCTGGTCGATCGCGTGCGCGCGGGCTTCGGCGCCGGGCGGGTCCAGCTCGCGTCGGCGGTCGCGAGCGAGCGTGAGAAGTCGATGCCCGTGGCGACGGCGCTGCTCGAGCGTTTGGCGTCGACGGGTCAGACGCGGGCCGAGCCTGTTGTCGCGGTGGGCGGCGGGATCGTGGGCGATGTCGCGGGGTATGTCGCCGCGAGCTATCGGCGGGGCGTGCCCTTCGTGCAGTGCCCGACCACGCTGCTGGCGATGGTCGACGCGAGCGTCGGGGGCAAGACGGGGGTCAACCTCGTCGCGCGGCTCGAGGACGGTTCGGCGCTGCTCAAGAACATGGCCGGGGCGTTCCACCAGCCGGCACTGGTGGTCGCGGATGTCGCGGCGCTCGCCTCGCTGCGCGAGCGGGATTTTCGCTCGGGTCTGGCCGAGTGCGTGAAGCACGGCGTCATCGCGCGGTCGGCCCGGGAAGACGAGCCCGATCGGCTCGGCTGGCTCGAAGACCACGCGGACCGGCTGCTCAACCGCGAGCCGCGGGTGCTCGCGGATCTTGTGGAATGGAACGTGCGCATCAAGGCGAGCGTGGTCGCGGGCGACGAGCGCGAGATGGGCGGCGACGGGGGCAGCGGCCGGGCGCTGCTCAATATGGGCCACACGTTTGCGCACGCGATCGAGACGCTCGGCGGGCTGAGCTGGAACGATGCGAGCGGCGCGGCGCATCAGGACCTCCGCCACGGCGAGGCCGTCGCGGTCGGGCTGATCGCGGCGGCGGAGGCGGCGGCGGCCGAGGGTCGGGGCGACCGGACGCTGGGCGAACGCCTGCGCACGCTGCTCGCACGCCTCGGGCTGCCGACGGGTGTCCGCGGGCTGCCGGATCTGGCCTCCCTGATCGAGCGCATGCGGCACGACAAAAAGTCGCTCGACGGCGGGCTGCGGCTGGTGCTGCCGGAGCCCGGCGGGCGGGCGTCGGTGGTCTCCGGCGTCGAGCCGGCGGTGGCGCGGGCGGGACTGGCGGCGATCGGGCAGGCCTGAGGTCGTGCCGACAGGGTGCCGGCTGACTACACCTCCACGATCTGGTGGCAAACCACAGCATTCTGGCTCGAAAGCCCACCTGTTGTGGGCAGTTGTTGTCGCAACACGCGTCCAGTTCAAGGGTTCGGTCGGGTGGTCCCGATAACGCCTGCGATGCGACACTGGTGTTGCCGCGGAGGCGACTGGTGTTGTTTCGGTCATGGAGCCCGACGTGCGCACGATCGCGATCATCAATCAAAAGGGCGGGTGCGGGAAGACGACCAGCGCGGTGAACCTCGCGGCGGTGTTTGCCTCGCGCGGGTACCGCACGCTGCTGGTCGACATGGACCCCCAGTCGCACTGCGCGGCGGGGCTGGGCGTGCCCGAGGAACAGATCGAACGCGACATCGGCGATGCGATGCTCACCCCCGCGACGCGCGCGCTCGACGCGACGCGCCTGCTCTGGCGGATCGGTCGCGGGTTCGACCTCGCGCCGAGCCGGATGCGCCTGGCGGCGCTCGAGGCGGCGCGGGGCGGGCTCGCCGATCAGCCCGACAAAGAACGACGCCTGCTGCGGACGCTCGAGCGGCTCGACCGAGACCAGGCGCCCAAACGCCTGGACGGCTCGCCCGGCAGCACGTATGACGTGTGCCTGATCGACTGTCCGCCCTCGATCGGTCTGCTGACCTACAACGCGCTGGCGGCGGCGCGCGAGGTGTTGATCCCCGTCGAGACCTCGTTCTTCAGCCTGCGGGGCGCCGGCAAGCAGGTCAACACGATCCGCAGCCTGGGGCGGCGTTTGGGCCTGCGGTTCCGCCCGCGCCTGCTCGCGACGATGCACGACGCGAGCGTCCCGCTGGCGAAGGACCTGCTGAACGAACTGAAGACGGGCTTCGGCGACGCGATGGTGCCGGTCTCGATCCGCTACGACGTGGCGCTCAAGGAGGCGGCGTCGTTCGGGCAGCCGGTGGCGACGTACGCGCCGGAGTCTGCTGGCGCCAAGGATTACCTGTCGCTCTGCGAGTGGCTGGTCGAGCAGGCCGGGATCGAGCAGGCCGCGCTGATCGAAGACGAGCCGACCGAGGCGATCGCGGGGCGCCTGGACTTCGCGCTCGGGCGGCGCGACAACGGGAGTTCGCACGCGCCGCGCCCCAAGCACGACGGCGACCTGGCCGACGATCGGGCGCAGATCGGCGACGCCGAGCAGGCGGAGACCTCGCGCGGGTTGATCGAAGTGCGCCCGCTGCGGCCGGTTGGGACATCCGGACGCGAGGCGACGCTGTCTCGACTCGAAGAACTGGCCCAGCGAGCCCGGGCACTGCAACTGAACCGGCGGGTCGAGCGGCCCGCGGCGACGGGGACGGACGGGCCGACGATGGCGGTGGAAGCGCCCTTGAGCGCACCGGCGGCGTCGGTCGCGGCCCAGGCGCTCGAGACGCAAAGCTCGCCTCCGGCCGCGGGCGAGACCGCGACGGCGGCGCCTGAGACGACAACGATGCTGACGCGGACCATGCTGGTCGGGCGGCCGGTGGCGCTGGAGCTGGTGGGCGACTCGGCGGCTGAGCAGGCCGCTGAAAGCGATGCGAAGGGTCGGACGCCCGATTCGGTGCGTGGCTTGTTTGGCGTGCGGGCGACCTCGACGGGCGCGCTGTTCGTGCAGCCGATCGCGCTGGGCTCGACGATCGCGATCGCCGGGACGTTCAACGGGTGGGACCCAGAGCGCAACGTGATGCGTGCGAACGCGACGATCGGGGTTCAGGAACTGCACCTGCAACTGCCGGCGGGTCGGCACGAGTACCGCCTGGTCATCGACGGACGCTGGACAATCGATACATTCAATACAGACCGAACCCCGCATGACGGCGGCGACGTGAACAACGTCATCGAACTGCCCTCGCGGGGGTAAGCTGCGTCGGGCTGGCGGGGGGACCGCCGACTTGACGAAGCGACGGGAGCGAGCGATGGATCATGGACGATCCCAGGGTTTGGGCGGCGACGATTACGACGCGCTGGCCGAGCTTTTTCTGGGGACCTCTGGGCGTGCAGACGGGCGAGCGGATGAGGGCGAGTTGTCGGTGCCGGTGGGCACGGGGCAGCCGGTTCATGCGCACGAGCGGGGCGACGAGCGGGGCGGTGAGCGGCTGGAACAGCGCGTGGATGACATGCGGCTGACCGCCCGTGCCTCGGCCGACGAGGGCGGGCCCGCGATCCGGCGGCGCATCATCGACGAGACACAAGAAGTCTGCACCGAGCTGCTCGTGCTGGGGCACCTGCCCGTGCGGGCCTCGGTGTGGGTCAAGCAGTACGCGGCGAGCGTGGCGCGGGATCTGGGGCGGCCGGTCGGGCTGGTGCGTTCGGCGCCGAGCGGGTCGAGCATTGAGCTGGTGGGCGTCGATGCCCGCGACGCGGCACGGATCGAAGAGCAGCAGTCGGTGGGTGCAGCCATGCGCACGATGGCCGGCGTTGTCGATCGATGTATCGTGCGGGGTGAAGAGACGGCCGAGGCGTGGCTGGTCGAGCAGGGTGGGATCGATCGCGTCACGGTGCTCAGCGGCAGCGACGAGGCGGCGGTGGTCGCCTCGTACCGGTTGATCAAGCAGCTCAACGCGACCTGGGACCGGGTCTTCGGCGAGGGCCTGGGCCCGGAGCTGGGGCTGGCGGTGATCGGCGAGGATGAGGGCGAGGCGCAGGCCGCGGGCGAGAAGCTGGTGCGGGCCGCGGGTGCGTTCCTGTCGAGGGCGATCGTGCGCACGGGCGTGCAGAGCCGCGTCGGTTCGTGCCCGAGTGCGCTCGTGTACCGGGGTGGATCGGCGATCGACTGGGACGCGATCGTTGCGGGCGAGAGCAAGGCGATCACGGAGCCCGAAGACGAGTGGCATGGGCTGCGCCTCGCGCTTGATGACGAAACGGATGAGACGGATGGACCGGGCGAGCCGGCGGAGCTGCGCCATGCGGAGTGGGCCGAGCCGGCGGCGGCGCCCGCTGCGAGCATCGTCGAGCCCAAGGCGAGCGAAGCGGATCGGGCTGGCGCGGCTGCGGAGGCGCGGCCGGCGGATGTGGTCTCGACGCGGCTGCGCCTGGCCGGTCGGCGCCCGAGCGTGGGGGCTGCGGTGCTGCCGGGGCTGACGATGCTGGAGGCGCGCTGCCCGTACGCCAACGGGGTGCGGCTGGCGTCAGATGACGCGGGCATGCTCCATCTCGTGGCCGAGCGCGACGGGGTGGGCGAGTCCGCCAAGGGCGCGATGGACGCGTTGATCGAGGCCGAGGGTTGGGTGCGCGCGCACCTGGGTCTGCTGCTGCGAGCGGAGCCCTCGCTGCGCGTGCCGAGCGGCTCAGCGGACAGCGAGGGGTGCGGGCTGCACCTGGTCATCGACAGCGGCTCGGCGCGGAGTGTTCGCGGGCTGCTGCTCGACGATCGTGTGCGGGTGCATGTCCGCAACGCGGTCGTGGTGGACGGGCACGAGGTCGAGATCACGACGGCGCTCTGAGCGACGACGCCCTCGGGGCGATACTCCATCAACGCCGCGTGCGGGTTCGCACGCGGCGTGTTTGTGCGCACGGGTCGCGCGGGCGGGATCGAACGGGGGGGTTCACAAAAGCGACAGCTCCCCCGCGGCTGGGCGGGGGAGCCGGCTTTGGACCGAGTTGGCGGCGACGGTCAGGCCGAGTTGGCGCGGCTGACGCGGATGTCCGCGAGCGGCCCCGGGCTGACGATCTGCTTCTTGTCGACGACGTACTCGACGCCTTCGTTGTCGTGGTCGGGCAGGTCGTACATCAGGTCGAGCATGATCTCTTCCATCACGGCCCGCAGCGCCCGAGCGCCGGTGGCCCGCTTGGCGGCCCGCTCGGCGATCTCGTGCAACGCGTCGTCGGTGAAGGTCAGCGTCGCGCCCTCGAGGCGGAACATGTGCTGGTACTGACGCAGCAGCGCGTTCTTGGGCTCGGTGAGGATCTGCACAAGCGCATCGATCGAGAGCGGCATCAGCGGGGTGATGACCGGGAGGCGGCCGATCAGCTCGGGGATGAGCCCGAAGTCGACGACGTCTTCGTTGGTGACCTGGCTGAGCAGCCACTCGCGCTCGGCCTTGGCGTCGGCGAAGTAGCGGTCGTCGTTCTCGATGCCCGCGCTGAAGCCGATGCGGGTCTTGCCCAGGCGTCGGCGGATGATCTCTTCGAGGCCGACGAACGTGCCGCCGCAGATGAAGAGCACGTTGCGGGTGTCGAACTGGATGTACTGCTGCTCGGGGTGCTTGCGTCCGCCCTGGGGGGGGACGTTGGCGACGGTGCCCTCGAGCATCTTGAGGAGGCTCTGCTGGACGCCCTCGCCGGAGACGTCGCGGGTGATGGAGACGTTGTTGGAGGTTTTGCCGACCTTGTCGACCTCGTCGATGTAGATGATGCCGCGCTGCGCCGCTTCGACGTCGAAGTCGGCGGCCTGGAGCAGCTTGAGCAGGAGGTTCTCGACGTCCTCGCCCACGTAGCCGGCCTCGGTGAGGGTGGTGGCGTCGCCGATGGCGAAGGGTACCTTGAGCAGTCGGGCCATGGTCTTGGCGAGCAGGGTCTTGCCGCTGCCGGTCGGGCCGATGAGGAGGATGTTGGACTTGTCGAGCTCGATCGATTCGGACTCTTCGGACTCGTGGTGCTTGAGGCGCTTGTAGTGGGTGTGGACGGCGACCGAGAGCGACCGCTTGGCGATCTGCTGCCCGATGACGTACTCGTTCATGAACTCGAGGATCTCTCGCGGGGTGGGGATCTCCTGGAGAGCCGCGGAGACGGAGCTGACCTTGCGACGCTCCTGGCGGAAGATGTTCTGGCAGAGGTCGACGCAGTTGGCGCAGATGTAGACCTCGCTGGGGCCCTCGACCATCGGGCCGACTTCGCGGCTGGTCTTGCCGCAGAATGAGCAGGTGGTGACGCGGCGTCCTCGGAAGCCGCCGCCCCCGCCGGAGCCCGAGCCGCCGCCGGGCCCACCGCCCGAGCCGCCGTCGGTCGTACCGTCGGTATCGCTGTCGTCTCCGCCGCCCTTGCCGTTGCCCGAGGCGGCAACGAGGGCCGAGGCCTCGAGTGATGGATCGGCGTCGCTTGACGCCAGAGGCTCTCGGTTCGGCTGGTTGGGCATACGTCTCTCCCGTTGCGCAACGGTCGGTTTGGCCCCGCAGGGCGTGGTTTTTGAGCTTAGGCCGCGAGGCTTTACATCGGTCGTTCGAGGCTTCGGATCCAGCACCGCCGGGTTTTGGGGTGGCTTCGTTGCGAGCGTACGCGCGACGGCGCTGGGTGGGCCCCGGGAAGGCTTTGAGGAACACCGATTACGGTGCGTTTACGACGGGTTGGAAGGTCCGCCCCCGCTATCGGGAGGCGGTGCGCCCGGGTTGTTGTGATCGGGCGTCTCGCGCGGGTCAGCCTGGGGCGCGTTTGGCGACAAGGCCTGTGACGTGAGCGGGCCGGCGGCCTTGCGGGCGAGGCGCCTGCGGACGCGGTCGTACTCTTCATCGGAGAGTTCGCCGGCCTCGTGCATGCGGCGCATCTCGTCGAGCAGCCCGCCTGGGGTTTGGGCGGGGCCGCTGCTGTCGTTCAAGAACCGGCGACGCAGGGCGAGCACGATGAAGCCCCCCACCATGACCGCGGCGATCAGCAGCCCCAGCGGGAGCCAGATCGAGCCGTTGGAGGCGGACTGTGTCGTGAGCATCGCGGGCGGAATCATGTCGGATGCTACGGGGCGGGAGGCGCCCGGTTGCCAGGACGCCCGGTTGCCGGAGCGGGTCGCCAGAAGGGGGTCGCTAGAGGTTGCCCGTGGCGATGGTCTCGCGGAGTGGGGCGAGCAGGGCCGGGGCGACCGCGTCTTCGCAGAGGCGTTCGCCCCTTTCGGCGAGTTCCTCGAGGCGTTGGGGCAGCTCGGCGGCGTCGGTCACGCGGCCGAAGTGGCGGAGCGTGACGTAGACACTGATCGGCTCCTCGCGGGCGTTGTCGTCGGCGCCGGTGGATCGGCGGGTCTTGACCTCGACGTGGGCCTCGACCTGGCCCCCCGCGTCGAGCACGACGCCGACGAGGGGCTGGCACTCGATCACGCCGGCGCCGGGCGCGGCGTCGAGGGCGCGCGCCAGCGGGCTGCCGGCGAGGAGCGCGTCGGCGACGATGCGGTCGTGGTTGCCCGGGGCGGCGAGGTCGAAGCCGAAGAGCAGTTCGAGGTAGTCGACGTCGAGCGGGCTGACCGAGAGGTAGAACGGGGTGAGCTCGAGGAGGGTGCGGTGCAGGCCGTAGGCCTCGACGCTGTTGGTGGGGTTGACCACGCCCGCGCGGATGCTGCTCTGCTTGAGCGCGACCCAGCGGTGCGGGCGGGCCGACTGCGGCGCCTCGAGCGAGATCTCGTCGCGCTGGCGGCGGAGGGCGGACATCTCGGGATGATCGCGGCGGAGGCGCTCGAACAGGTCGAGGATGGTCTCACGCGATTGCGGGAGCTCCATCTTCACGTTGAGCTTGAGGTTGACGTAGAAGTCGGTGCAGAGCGCGTGCAGAGAGTCGGACATCGGGCGGGGCTCCTTCCCGGCTTCGCGGCTTCCTGCCGAGGCTGAGTAGAGCAGGCGCCGGGGCGCGCGTCAACCGATCCGAGGAATCATCCACGAACTGTGCAGAGAGGCGCTAAGGCTGTGCCGGCGCGGGCGGACGGCGCAGGGGCTGGAGCTTCCAGTAGGTGAGCGAGCGCCAGAGCCACTCGGCGGGGCCGAAGCGGAACGAGCGGAGCCAGATGAGGCTGAGCGCGATGTTGAACAGCCAGATCAGACCCGCGAGCGCGAATAGCTCGGGGTACTGCACCTGCCCGAAGTAGCCCAGGGCGTAACCGTAGAAGATCGTCGTGCAGATCAGGGTGTGGCTGAGGTAGTTGGTCATCGCCATGCGCCCCACGGCGGCGAGAGCGGTGGTGAGCGGCTTGAGCCAGCCCAGCTTGTGGACGAGCAGGACGAGGCCCGTGTAGCCCAGGGCCTGGGGGATGCCGACGAGCTGGGCGATCGACTGCCAGAGGAAGCCGGGGTGGTCCATGCCGGTCGCGCGGAGTCCGACAAAGAAGCCCAGCGTGAGCGGGAGGCCGATGCCCAGGCCAAGCGCGGACATCCAGGCGTAGAACGTCACCGAGCGTTGCCCGGTGAGGACGCCGGTCTTGGTGAGTGCGGCCCCGGTGAGCATGAGGCCCAGCACGGACCAGAAGAAGGTGAAGGGGAAGACGATGTAGAAGAACACGAGCGTGGTGGCGCGGTTGAGGAAGGCGTCGAGGTAGGTGCCGGTGAAGGCGGTGATCTGGACGATCGGCTCGCCGCCGTTGAGGTCTGAGGCCGGGATATCGCCGCGTGAGACGGCCCAGAGGCCAAACAGCGAGAAGCCGGTCATGAGCGTTACGCCGACGAGGTAGCTCGCGCCGGCGACGACGAGCATGGTGGTCGGCGAGAGCCTGCGGAGCCACCAGAGGGCGATCAGCCCGACGCTGGCGTACCAGACCAGGATGTCGCCGAACCAGAAGCCGAAGGCGTGGACGAGACCGATCGCGAGCAGCCAGGCGTTGCGCCGGGCCCACAGGGCGAAGCCCTTGCTGAGCTTGCTGGTGGCGGCGAACTTGCGGTCGTACATGATGACGCCTGCGCCGAAGAGCATGGCGAACTGGAACATGAACTTGCCGGTGAAGCCGACGGCGGTGATGTCGTAGCCCAGCTGGTTCCAGGTGGTGTGCGGCTCGATGCGGGTGCCGACTTGTTCGCTGAGGATGCCGACGGTCTGGGTCATGACCTGGGGGTCGGTCATCGCGCCGACGGGCATCGCGAAGCTGATGATGTTGGGGACCAGGATGCCGAGCAGCGCGAAGCCGCGGAGGACATCGATCGACTGGATGCGGTCGCGGGCGCCGACGGGCGCACTCACATCGGGTCGGGCGTCGGGGATGTTGGGTCGGTCGGGTCCAGCAGCCATGCGAGGATCTCCTCGGTCGCACTGAGGTCTGGCACGGCGAGATCGGCGCCGGCCTCCCGCAGCGTATCGAGCGAGGTGTGCCCGGTGGCGACGCCCAGCGATCGGCAGCCGTTGACGCGAGCGCAGCGGATGTCGTGCTCGGTGTCGCCGATGACGACGACCCGCTCAGGCTCGATCGCTTGCCCCCGAGCCTCGGCGTAGCGGGCCATGCCGACGGGGGGCAGGTGGTCTCGGGCCGGGGGCTGGTGGGGCGAGTCAGAACCCCAGACGCGGACGTCGAAGCGGTCTGGGTCGAGCCCGGCGGCGATGAGCTTGAGCGTGCCGCTGGGCTCGAGGTTGCCGGTGAGCAGACCCAGGGTTGGCGCCGGGGAAAGGCCCCGGTCGAGCGCGTCGAGCAGATCCGTCACGCCGGGGAGCGTGCGGGCGCCGCCGGGCTTGAGGCGTCCGGAGAGGATCTCGGTGTAGCGCGAGGCGATGGCGTCCAGACGCTCGGCGTTGGGCTCGAGCCCGGCGCGGCGGAGCATCGCGCCCATGATGAGCGGATCGAGCTGGCCGCCGAAGTTGAGCCCGTCGGCGTTGCAGTCGTCGCCGAAGGTCTCGCGTGCCGCGGCGTCGATGGCCTGGATGCCCGAGCCGCCGGACTCGAGCAGGGTGAGGTCGATATCAAACAGGATGAGCACGTGGGGGCCTCGCTGGTGATTTCACTCGGTGGGTGTGCTTGGTGGGGCTCGTTTGGGGGCGGCGCGAGCGGAACGGGGGTATGAGGCGCGGGGGTGTCTTCGCGGGGCGTGGTTCTCGGATGCCGGCGCGCGGGCGTGTTCTAGGACCGCGGCCTGACGCGTGAACTTTGGACGCTTGTGCGGGCTGGACGGGCGTGCGGGCGGCGCGGACGCGGGGGAGGACGCAGAAGCGTGGTTCGCCCGAGGGACGCGTGCTACCGTCAGTGGTGCGACAGTCCCCGGCGCGATGGATCCGGGGCGGGGCCGACGTGCCTTCCGCCCAGACGATCAAACACGACCCGGCGGTGCGGCTGCGTGGCTTTCGATCGGCGTCCGCTGTGGACGCTCGCGAGAACGGACTGAATCGGTGCGCATCGGCACCCGGGCGCCTGGCGTTCGGGCACCGCGTCGTATCGGTGTGACACGAGCACGGACACGCCGACGTTGACCAGCAGGCAACCGCAGACCAACGACGACATCGATCGCGTCCGCGCGGCGAGCGATATCGCCGACGTCGTCGGCGAGGTGGTCCACCTGCGCCCAAAGGGGCGCGAGTACGTGGGGCTGTGCCCGTTCCACGACGACCGAAATCCCTCGATGTACGTCGTGCCGAGCAAGCAGATTTTTCACTGCTTTGTCTGCGGCGCCGGGGGTGATGTCTTCGGGTTCACCAAGCGGTACCACTCGATGGAGTTTGGTGACGCGCTGCGGTTCCTGGCCGAGCGAGCGAACATCGAGCTGACCCCGCTGCGCACCGGGGGCGGCACCGGGGGCGGGGGCGGGGGCCACGGGACCGGGCCGGGCCAAAGCGGCGCCGGCAAGGGCGCACGCGAGTCGGTCATGCGGGCCAACGCCGACGGCATGGCGTTCTACCGGGCCCTGCTGGCGCACCCCGAGCACGGCAAGGCCGGTCGCGACGTCATCGACGCCCGAGGCATCAGCGAGGAGATGGTCGAGGCGTTCGCGATCGGCGTCTCGCCGGATCGCTGGGACGGGCTGGCGATGCTCGTCGAGCAGAAACAATGGGATCAGGCAGCATTCGTGCGCGCGGGGCTGCTCAAAGAACGCGAGAGCGGCGGCGTGTACGACGCGCTGCGCCACAGACTGATCTTCCCGATCCTTAATCAGGCGTCCAAGCCCATCGCCTTCGGCGGGCGGCGCATCCGCGACGAGGACGACCCCAAGTACCTCAACAGCCCCGACACGCCCGTCTTCGACAAGTCGAGCACGCTCTATGGGCTGCACCGCGCGCAGCAGTCGATCCGCAAGCACAAGTCGGCGGTGGTTGTCGAGGGGTACACCGACGTGATCGCCTGCCACCAGCACGGGCACGACAACGTGGTTGCGACGCTGGGCACCGCGCTCACGCCGGGGCACGCACGCGTGCTGAAGAGGTTGTGCGAGACGGTCGTGCTGCTGTTCGATGGTGACGAGGCCGGGCAGCGGGCCGCCGACCGGGCGCTGGACGTGTTTCTGGCCGAGCCGGTGGATGTCAAGATCGCCTCGCTCGCGAGCGTGACCGACGCGAAGGACCCCGACGAGCTGCTCGCCCGCGAGGGCGGCTCGGCGCTGCTGGCCCGCGCGTTCGATGAGGCGCGATTGCTGCTGCGGGTGGTGTTCGAGGGCGTGGGCGAGAAGCTGCGCGGGGCGGGCCCGGCGCAGCGGGCGGGCGTGATCGAAGAGATGCTGCGCCGCCTGCGTGACGCCGGTCTTGAACGCGTTTCGCCCGTACGCCGGGGCGAGATCCTGCGCGAGCTGTCGGGCGTGACCAGCGTTGATGAGCAGACCCTGCGGGCGACGCTGGCCTCGCTGAGCGGCGCAAGGCCGGCGGCGCGCAACGACGAGGCATCACGCGGCGGAGCGCACGACGACCGGGCGGCGTCGAGCCCGGCGCACACGGCGCTGGGCTGCCTGCTCGCGGACGCGTCGCTCTGGGCGGGGCTGAGCCTCGACGAGCGGGACGCGCTGGGCGTCGATGCGTTTGGCGACGCGCCGTCGATGGCTGTCGCCGATGCGCTGCACCGCTTGCGCGAAGATGGTGAGGCGTGCGACCTGAGCGGGGTGCTGCGGGATCTGGAGCTCGAGGACGAGCTGCCGGGCGGGGCGACGGTCGAGGCCGCGGCTTCGCGGGCGACCGCGCTGGCCGACCGAGCCCGGCGGATGGTCGACGGGGACCGCGAGCGCCTGGCGACGATGCTGCGGGATTGCGTGCGGGCGACGATGAGCCGTCGCCGCGCGCCAAGGATCAGCGAGGGCGGGGGCGAGCACGGGCCCGCCGAGACCCATGAGCAGGGCCCCGGGACGGCGGCGGGGACGCAAACCGGGGCGGGCGAAGGGCCCGCCGACGATCTGGCGAAGCGGCTGGCCGAGGTGAAGGCCCGCCTGGCGAGCGATGGACGCGGACGGCCCAGGCTGGTGAGCGAGTAGGCGGGCGCGTGGGTGCCTTGGCGGGTGAGTGAGCGAGTGAGTGAGAGAAGTGCCGCCCCCGAGCAACGGGACGCTGGGGCGGGAAAGATACAGGAGGTGTTCACGTGATCGACCGATTTCATCCTGCGGTGCATGAACTGCTGCGGATCGGGTCTGCGCGCGGTTGGCTGAGCTATGAGGAGCTCAACAACACGCTGCCCGACGAGATGGTCGATCCGCGGGCGATCGACGCGATGCTGGCGTGCCTCGACGCGGAGTCGATCGAACTGATCGACGAGATGGAGTACCGCGCCCGCCAGTACCGCGCCCGCAAGAACGGCGACGCGTGCGGCGAGTCGGCCTCGCTGCCCAAGCAGTTCCGGGCGATGTCGGTCCGCGGGGGCGAGCGCGAGAGCGACATGGGCGCGCTGCAGGTGCGCATCAACGCCGAGCATCACGGCAGCTCGCTGAGCCAGGCCGAGAAGGACGTCGCGGAGGCGGCGCGGATGGACGAAGAGGCCGTGCGTCGCGAGCTGGACGAGGCGATCAGCGCCGAGCCGGGCGCGCGGCGGATCGACGACCCCGTGCGGATGTACCTCACGCAGATGGGCTCGATCCCGCTGCTGACGCGCCACGAGGAGATCCGCCTCGCCAAGAAGATCGAGACCACGCGCATGGTCTTCCGGCGCCGGTGCCTGGAGAGCGACTACGTCGTGCAGCAGGCGGTCGAGATCCTGCGTCAGGTCGACGCGGGGCAGCTCCCCTTCGATCGCACGATGCGGGTGAGCACGGCCGAGGAGAACGCCAAGGAGAAGATCGCCCGGCGGATCCCGGCGAACCTGGTCACCATCGAGGCGCTGCTCGAGCAGAACCGCGCCGATGCCGAGACACTGCTCGAGCTCGAGGCTCAGGCCCGCCCGGCGAAGACCAAGGTCGCCGAGCTGCGCGAGCGGATGCTGCTGCGTCGCCGGCGGATGAGCGCGCTGACCGAGGAACTCAGCCTCCGCACGGGGCGGATCATCCCGCTGAAGCGCAAGCTCAAGTCGATCTCCCTCAAGATGAGCGACCTGGAGAACCGCCTGCGCTCGGCCGACGCCGACCCGGCGCAGTTCGACGAGGACGACGTGCTCGTCATGCGCGAAGAGCTCGACGGGCTGCGCTCGCTCGTGCTCGAAGACGCGGGCGAGGTCGCGGCGCGGGTGCAGCGGATCTCGACCGTGTTCTGGGAGTACGAGCAGGCGAAGCGCGACCTCTCGGGCGGCAACCTGCGCCTGGTTGTCTCGATCGCCAAGAAGTACCGCAACCGCGGGCTGAGCTTCCTGGACGTGATCCAGGAGGGCAACACGGGCCTGATGCGCGCGGTCGACAAGTACGAGTACAAGCGCGGGTACAAGTTCAGCACGTACGCGACGTGGTGGATCCGCCAGGCGATCACACGGGCGATCGCCGACCATGCGCGGACGATCCGCATCCCGGTCCACATGATCGATACGAGGGGCAAGCTGCGGAATAACCAGAAAGAGATCCTGCAGCGCACGGGCATTGAGCCGACGAT
>JBCCDD010000026.1:0-34211 GCA_039033175.1 Planctomycetota bacterium | reverse complement strand
GAGGTCGGTCTCCCCGCCGAGCGTGGTGTGGCCGGCGCGGCCGTCTCGGGTCTTGACCGCCTGGCCCCCGGCGCAGGTTGGCGCGTGGGGGCTTTGTCATCGTCCGCGGCGGCCTCGCGCGAGGCCGCAACCCGCCATGACTTCTTCGCCCCACGCGAGGCCCCGGACCAGACCGCCAAGGCTCGCCAGGGGGTGCTCGTCGCGGCGTTCCTGCTGATCGCCGTGATCGGTGTCGTCTTTGTGGTCGCCGACGGGCGTTCGCGTTCGCTGGAACGCCAGATCGATGCACGGTCCGAAGCCCTTCGTGAGCTGCGCGACGAGCTCGAAGACCTCATCGTCCGCGGTGCGAAGGCCCAGCACGCCCAGACGCTCATCGGGTCGCGTGCTGACTGGGGCGAGGAGCTCGGCGCCGTCGCCGGCGCGATGCCCGGGCCGGAAGAAGCGTTGCTGGACTCTCTCCACGCGCGCATGACCAGCGACATCGTGTTCCAGCCGGGTGACGGCGGCTCCTTCCGCGGCACTTGGCAGAGCCAGATTCGCCCCGGTGTACGCATCGCCGGTCAGTCCGGCTCGCGCGAAGCCGCCCTCGCCCTGCGTGAAGCGTTGCTCGCCGCGGACCGCTTCGGCGTGCGCCCGCGCGGTGCCGATACCGCGGACCGGTTCGACCTTGAGCTAGACGCGACGCGCAACGGGGGTCGTCCATGAACGTCCGGCGCGCGGTGATCGGCGGCGTTGTTGCCGTCGTCGTTCTTGGGATCACGGCTTTCGGTGTCGACAGAATGCTGCTCGTCGACCTGCGCGCACAGGCCGACCGCGCTCAAGCGTTGACCGGCGAGATCGCGCGATACCAGGAGGCGGTGCTCGCCGAGCGTCGGCGTGTCAATAGCCTCACGCGAGATGTCGCTCCTTTGATGTTGGCGGGCGACGCCGATCAGCTCCAGCACACGTTCCGCTCGCTGCTCGCGGGGCTCGGCGCGCAAGCCGGGCTGCGCGAGGTCACGGTCTCCAGCGCGACCCCCTCGCCGCAGGCGTCGCCGGTGGGCAACTCGCGCGTGCGCAGCACGGCGCTCCGCCGCCGCTTGCGCGCCGAGCCCGGCGTCAGCATGATCCGGGGCAGCGTGCGGGGGGTCGCGACGCTCGAGCAGGCGTTCGAGCTGCTCATCGTCGCCGAGCGTCAGCCCTGGGTGCACCGGGTCGAGGCGTTCGAAGTGACGCCCGCGGATCGCACGCGCGAGCGGTTCACGATCCGGCTCGATGTCGCAACGGTCCGCGTCGCGGGGATCGCGGCTGAGGCCGATGGCGTCGTGGTGCCCGCAAGCGAAGCCGACCAGCAGGCGGGCGAAGAGCTCGCGCAGGGTCTGGCGTTCCGGGCGCCCGAGGCGCCGCCCCCGCCGGCGCCGCCCGTGCGGGTCGCGACGCCCCAGGCGCCGGCGCCGCCAGAGTTTGAATCGTGGCGCGTGAGCGCGGTGGTCGAGCGATCGTCGGGTGTTGAGGTCTGGCTCGTGCGCGAGGGCGGGGGCAACTGCTCGCTGTTGCCGGGCGACGGCATCGGCGGGGCGGTCTTTGAATCGGGAGACACACGCACCGGCGCGGTCTTTGAGATCGACGGTGTGCTGTGGCGCGTGGGCCTCGGACGGGGCCTCCGCGAACGAGAACGCATCGAGCAGGGCGATCTCGCCGGCTCGCCCGAAGGCGGGGCGGTCGCAAGCGGGGCCGGGGAGTGATCATGTTCAGGGCATATGTATTTCTGGCCTGCCTGCTGTGTGCAACGGCGTGCGAAGCCCGCGCCGCTGGCGTGACGCAGCCCGTCGAGGGCGAAGCGCCGGTCAACGGGCAGATTCGCTTCGGCTTCGCCGAGGCGCCCTTCGCGCAGGTTCTCGACTTCTTCAGCCGGGAGACGGGACTGCCCGTTATCCGCGAGGCCGACGTGCCCGGCGGTGCGATGAGCTTCGTCTCCGAGCGCGTCTACTCCCTCAACGAGGCGCTGGAGATTCTGAACCTCAACCTCGCACGCCACGGCGTCCGCGTCGTCCGCGAGCAGTCGTTCCTGTACCTTCGCTCCTTGGCCGATGCGGCCCGAAAACCGACCGAAGTCGCCTCGCCCGCCGACCTCGACGGCGTCGCGCCGACCGAGTACGTCACGGTCACCATCGAGTTGAACAATTCCGCCGCGTCGCGTGTTGCCGAGCAGGTGCGCACGCTGATCAAGGAGCCGGGCTCGGTGCAGGCTGTTGATGCGCAGAACCTGATCATCCTCGTCGAGACGGCGGCACAGGCCCGACGCATCAGTGAGCTGGTCGCTCGCATCGACTCGCAACGGCCGGTCGACAGTGAGTACAAGGTGTTCACCCTCGAGCATGCCGATGCGGACGCCGTCGTCGAAACGCTCAAGGGGCTTGTCGGGCAGCGCGTGGTGCGTGAGATCATCGAGAAGGACGGGAAGGTGCGCACCGTCGAACAGTTCGACGTTGCGGGACTGAACCTCCAGCCCGATCCTCGCACCGGATCGGTCATCGCGATCGGCAGCGCCTCGCGCCTGCGCACGGTCGAAGAGCTGATCGGCGTGCTCGACCGCCCGGCAACCGCTTCAGGCGGTGCCGCGAACACCCTGACCTACCAGCTCTCGACCGTGACGCCTCGCGACGCGGCCGCGCGCATCCAGTCGCTGTTCGGCGGCTTGCGGCCAGCGGAGCGTCCGCGTGTTGTGTCGCTCGATGCGGCCGGCAAGGTGATGGTGCTCGGGTCCGCCGCGCAGTTGCAGCAGGCGTCCGCGCTGCTGGGCGAGCTCGATCCCGCGAGCAATACGGGCGTGGCGCGTGACGGCGAACGCGTCGCACGCTCGGTCGCGCTCGAGCACATCAGCGGGCAGCAGGCGGAGGCGATCCTCCGGCGCCTGCTCACCCCGGTGCAGAATCAGATGGTCCGATCGGCGCCGGGCCCCGATGGGCGGACGCTCGTCGTCGCGGGCCCCGCCCGCGACGTCGATGCCTTCCTCCGCCTGCTCGCTTCGATCGACGTCCCGGCCGATATCCGCCGCGAAGTGCGCACGCTCGCGCTCGCCGGCGATGACGCAGAGAGCCTGATCGCGAGAACGCGGGAGCTCGAGTCGCTCGACGACGGCGCACGCGAAGACCCGGTGGATTCGCGCTACGACGCCGAGGGTGGATCGCTGACGATGATCGGCTCGCGCGCGGCCCTCGATCGCTTCGAGCGACGGTTGGACGAGGTCAGGCTTGGATCGATCGGCCCGATCGAGTCGCGCATGTATCGGCTCGAACGGGCGACGCCCAGTGAGCTTGCCGGGCGGCTTTCTCGCTTGCTCCCGGCGTTGCTCGCACCGAGCGATGGATCCCCGTTCAACGCGCCGGTGATCGAGGCGCTCGACGATCTCGATTCGATCCTGGTTCGCGCTGATGCCGAGCAGTTCGGCGTTGTCGAACAGATGATCGATCGCCTCGACGCCGAGCGTCCGGGCGAGCGCCAGCTGCGTGTGATCGATGTCGCCGGCGATGCGCCGACGGCGCTGGTCGAGCGAGCGATGGCGATCCACAACGCCCGGGCGGATACCGCGTGGGGGCCCGTTGACACCGAGTTCGACGGGCGCTCTGGCAAGCTGATCGTCTCGGCCCGGGCCGAGGCGATGGCGTCGTTCGATGAGGCGCTGCGTCAGGCGTCGCAGCTCCTCCCGCCCTCGCGAGACACGCGGATCATCGATGTGCGCCAGGCCGACGCGGCGGCGCTTCTGGGCCCGCTGCGGGAGTTCTTGCTCACGGCCGACCCGATCGACGCGTCGCGGGCGGTGCCGGATCCGGAGATCCGCGTCATCGAGCGGACGAACTCCCTTCTCGTGACCGCCGAAGATGCGCAGCACAGGCTGATCCAGGATTACGTCCGGAGGCTGGACCGCCTCGAGCCGGGCGCGCTGCCGCCTCTGAAGCTGTTGCAACTCCGCGCGGCGGACGCCGTGGCGATCGCGTCGATGCTCAACGAGCAGTACGCCAGGCGTCCATCGGCCGACCGGACCACACGCCCGGTCGAGGTGCGGGCCGACGGCGCGACCAACACCCTGATCGTCTCGGCCCACGAGGAGCTCTTCGACGACATCCGTGGCTTTGTGGACGAGCTCAACCGCGAGCGCACGGACGGGCCCGAACGCGTGACCGTCCTGTACACACTCAAGGTCGCGCGTGCGCAGGACGTTGCGACGGCGATGGACAGGCTGTACGCGGCGCCGCCCGTGCCGCTTGATCGGCGGGGGCGGCCGATGCCCTGGATGCAGGAGGCAAAGGCCGTCACGGTCTCGGCGGATCCTTCAAGTAACTCGCTCATCATCGACGCGCCGGCGGACCGCATCGCGAGCCTCGAAGAGCTCGCGGCCCGCCTCGACCGGGTCGAGCTGCCGCCCGTGGCGGAACTGCGCACGTACCCGGTGGTCGGTGCCGACCTTGGCGCAGTGACGCAGATGCTCCAGGGCCTCGCGCGCCGCGGTACGCTCAGCGGGCCGGCCCAGGCCGGCAAACCGCCGATGGACGTCGTGATCGAGGCCGAGCCGGTCTCGGGCACGCTCATCGTCGCGGGCGACGACGCGACCTTCCAGCGGGTCGAGCAGGTGCTCGCGAGCCTCACGGCCGTGCCCGAGGAACGCGGGCTGCGGATCGTGCCGATCGCCAACGCGGCCGCGAACGACATCCGCGAGCGCGCGCTCGAGATCTATGGCGCTCAGGTGGCGCAGGTCCCAGGCGCCGGCGCCGTCGAGGTCAGCATCGACGAGGCGAGCAACTCGCTCGAGGTGGTCGCGGACGAAGAGGCGATGCAGCGCTTCCTCGGCATCCTCGAGCAACTGCAAGACCAGGTCGGCCCGGCCCGCGAGCTGCGCCTGATCGAGCTTGATCTCGTGCGCGCGGGCGAGGTCGTCGATTTCCTGCGCGAGCTTGCGTCGGCGAGCGAGTCGCTCCGGGCCGGGGGCGGTCCCTCGCCGGTCTTCGAGCCGATCGAGACGAGCAACGCGCTGCTGATCGCGGCCCAGCCTGAGCAGTTCCCGATTATCGAGCAGCTCGTGCGGAGCGTGGATCGTCGCCATAGCGCCGAGCGTCCGCCGCTGCGCATCCTCCGTTTGCGATCGACCGATGCGGACAATCTGGCGCGCGTGTTGCAGCGTTCGTACCAGCAGCGCGCGCCCGAGGAGCGCATGCGTCGTCCGGTCGATATCCAGGCGGATCCGGCGACGAACACCCTGATCGTGTCGGCGCACCCCGAGGTGATGCCCGAGCTCGAGTCGATCGTCTCACGTCTGAACGACGCGCCCTCGCTCGACGCGGAGGACCGGGAGATCCGGATCTTCCCGCTCAAGGTCGCGCGGGCCGAGGAGCTTGCGCGCACGATCGATCAGATGTATCCGCAGCCGCCCGTGCCGCGAGACAGCCGCGGGCGGGCGAGGCCCGACCTCCAGCCCGAGCGTGAGATCGTGGTCCGGGCAGACCGGGCGACCAACTCGCTGATCGTCGACGCGCCGGTGCGGCGCCTCGCGGGGTTCGAGCAGATCGTGCAGTCGCTCGACAGCCAGGCGATGGCGAGCGATGTCGAGGTGCGCACGTACACGCTCGGCCGGGTGGATCCGCAGGACGCCGCGCAGACGGTGCAGCGTCTTGCCGAGGCCGGCGCGCTCGGCGGCACGGGACGCGTGCCGATCACGGTGACGCCCGCGGTCGCGGCGCGCTCGCTGGTCGTGAGCGGTCCGACGGAGATCTTCGAGCGTGTCGAGTCGCTGCTCGATGATCTCGAGGGTGTCGAGCGTGCGGGCACGTCGCTCAAGATGTACGCCGTGCGCCACGCTCGAGCGGATCGCTTGCAACCGCTCTTGGACCGCCTGCTGCGCGCACGCTTGGCGGAGGATCCCGCGTTCGAGGCCTCGGCCCAGGCGTTCGAGGTCGCGTCTGACCGGGCGAGCAACACGCTGATTGTCTCTGCGCCCGAGGCGGTGCAGGACGTCGCGGCGGCGCTGATCGCCTCGCTCGATGTCCCGCAGGCGGAGGCGGGACGCTCGATCGTGCGGGTTGTCGCGTTGGAGCACGCTGACGCGGGCTCGGTGTCGGGCGCGGTGCGTTCGGCACTGGGCACGCTCGACCTCGCGACGCCCGATCTGGTTGCTGTGACCCCCGCCGCGGGCTCCGATGCGATCGTGATCACCGGCCCGCAGGGCGACGTGGAGCGTGTCGAGGCGTTGGTCCGCGAGCTCGATCGTGAGCCGGTGGACCGCGAAGCGCTCAACGTGCGCGTGTTCGAGCTGGAGCATGCTTCGGCGGTAGAGCTTGCACCGAGGCTCGAACGCGTGCTGGGCGGTGGCGGGCAGAGCATCATCGACCTCGTGCCCGAGTGGCAGCGTTTTACGGTGATCCGAGAGCTTGTCCACCAGGGGCGCCCGGTGAACGAGGTTTCGGCGACGGTCGAGCCGGCGCCGAACCGGAATGCGCTGGTCGTGACCGGGGACGCGGCGACGCTCGCGCGCGCGGCGGAGCTCATCGAATCGCTCGATAGCGCCGAGGCGGGCGAGCGGGCGGCGGTGGTGTTCACGCCGCGGCGCCTTGCGCCGACGCAACTGGTCGAGGCAGCGCGCGCGCTGTTGGAAGCACGCCTGGGCACAGAGGTCGCCCGCGTGCGGTTGACGCCTGATGATGCGGCGGGTTCGGTGGTGATCGGCGGCCCCCGCGAGCGCGTCGGCGATGCGGTGCGCACGCTGGCCGAGCTCGATGATCGGGCCCCCGAGCGCGTGGTCGCCGGCCTGCGGGTGTTCGAGATCGAGCACGCCGATGCGTCGGTCGTTGCACGCTCGCTGGGGTCGATGCTGGGCGATCGCTCACGGTGGCCCGAACCGCTCCGCCGGGCCGAGGCGGGCGGGCTCGGCGTTCCTGCACCGAGCGTCGAGGCGAGCCCGGGGCGGATCGTGGTGTCGGCGCCCGAGTCGCTGCTCGCTATGGCGGGCGATCTCGTCGACGCGTTCGACCAGCCCGCGGCGAGCGGGAGCGTCGAGGTGCGCGTCTTCTCGCTCGCGCGTGGTGATGCGTCATCGGTCGCGGATGCGGTGGGCGAGGCACTCGGCGCGATGGCGCTGCCCGGCGAACCGCCCGCGGTGGTGCGCGCAGAGGCGGGCAGCAACACGGTGATCGTTGCCGCGAGCGCGTCGAGGCTGGGCGAGGCCGAGCGGCTGATCGGCGCGATGGACAGCGTCGCGGTCGAGCCGGGCGGCGTCGGGGTGCGCACGATCTTCCTGAAGCACGCCCGGGCGGAGGTCGTCGCGCCCATCGTTGAGCGCGTGCTCGAGCAGGAGGACGTGCTATCGATGGTGCCGGATTGGGGACGCTGGCAGGTGATCCGCGACCTGGCTCGCAGCGGACAGTCGGTCGAGAGCAACACGGTGCGCGTCGAGGCGGAGCGGCGCCTCAATGCGCTGGTGGTGAGCGGCCCGGCACCGGTGCTCGAGCTGGCCGAGCAGGTGGTGAGCGGGCTTGATGTGCCGGGCGGGAGCGACGCCGGCGAGCGTGAGCTGCGGGTCATCACGCTGGTGAACGCCGAGGCTGCGGCGGTCGTCGGCACGCTCGATGCGGTGTTCGACGAAGACGGCACGGGGGAGCCGGCGCCGCTTGTCCAGGTCGATGTGCAGAGCAACTCGCTGATCGTGCGCGGCACGCCGGCGCAGATCGGTGTGATCGCGAACCTTGCGGATCAGCTCGATCGCGCGACCCTCGGCGCGTCGCGAGAGCTGCGCACGATCCCGGTCGATCGATCGCGGGCGGACGCGCAGTCGATGGCCCGCACGATCCAGCGGCTGCTGGGCGAGCGGGGCGGCGTGTCGGTCGAGGTGATCAGCACGGACGAGCTTTTTGCCGACCCGGATGAGGGCGGTTTCGAAGGCGACGCTGAGGCGGAGGTCGAAGACGGGGCGTCTTCTGAGCGCGGCACGGGCCAGAGCTGGCGGATGTGGGCGGGGCCCGGGTTCGCGTTGCGGGTCGATGAGCCCGGCGATGCCGAGCGCCCCGCGGTGCGCATCGCGGTGGACCCGGAGACCAATTCGCTGGTGGTGGAGGGCTCGCCCAGGCTGACCGAGCGTATCGCCGAGCTGGCAAGGGAGCTCGAGGAGCAGATGCCCGCCGACCCCGGGCTGGTTCGGCTGATCGAGCTGCCCGACTCGGCCGACCCGCAGGCGATCGCGGGGATTGTCAACCAGACCGTGCGTCAGGTCGGGCAGGCGAGCGCGGACAACCCCGGGGGCTTTACCGGTCGGGTGGGCATCGCGGCCGATCGGCTGGGCGGGATGCTGATCGTCTGGGCGAACCGGACCGATTTCGACTCGATCCGCCCGCTTGTCGCGGCGCTGGCGCGGCCCGGGCCCGCGGGCGAGACGACCGTCAAGGTTTATCCGCTGCGCAACGTGAGCGCCGATCGAGCGCGGGCGGCGGTCGTGGATCTCTTGCGCGCGGCGCCCGTGGGCGCACAGGCGCGGCGTATCCGCGGGCTCGATATCGGTATCGCGGGTGATGACGGCGAGGTCGTGCGGCGCGAGATCGACCCGGCGCGCGTGCGCGTGACGGTCGATCCGGGGCAGACGAGCCTGATCGTCGCGGCGCCGGACGCGGCGCTGGAGCTGATCGACGAGCTGGTCGAGATTCTCGACCAGAACCCGGTGCGCGATCGTCTGGCGATCAAGCGGTACACGCTGCAAAACGCGTCATCGACGGAGCTGATACGCACACTCCAGCAGCTCTTCGACGCGCAGCGTCAGGGGCCCGGGGCGCGTGACCTCCCGCGGGCTCGGTTCGTCGCGGATGCACGCACGAACGCGATACTTGTCACGGCGTCGAAGGAGCAGCACGAGCAGGCGGCGGGGATCATCGCGGCCGCGGACGAGCCCGTCGGTGATGCCGATGCGGTGCTGGAGGTCATCACGCTGGAACGGGTGCGGCCCTCGGCGGTGGCGTCGGTCGTGGCTGATGTGATCATCGCGGGCGACCCGGCGAAGCGGGACCGCGTGCGGCTCTCGGCCCAAGATGCGGCGGGCGTCCTGGTGGTGCGCGCGAGCGAGGCCGATGCGGCCGAGGTTCGGAGCATCGTCGAACGCCTCGATGACAGCGAGGCATCGGGCTTCCCGATCCGCACCATCTCGCTCGAGCGGGCGGATGCCGGGCAGGTCGCGGCCTCGCTCAAGGCGTTCTTCGGCGAGCGTTCGCGGATCAACCGCGGGCGCGGCGTGCGCGAGGCGGGGGGCGACGCGGCGATCATCGGTGATCGGCGCAGCGGGACGCTGCTCATCGCGGCCAGCGACGACGACTACGAGCAGATCGCTTCGCTGGCGGCGCAGTTTGACGCGCCGGCCGAGGCCCGCGAGTTCCGGTTCCGGGTCATCCCGCTCAAGAATGTACGGGTGAGCGACATCCGCAACACCGTGCAGGCGATCGCCGGCGAGTTGCAATGGGAGCGGAGCAGTTGGTTCCGAGGCGGTGACGGCGGGGGCGCCGAGGAAGACAAGCTGTACGTCCAGGTCAACGAACGCAGCAACAGCGTTGTGGTGTTCGGGCAGGGCGATATCTTCGACACGATTGAGGAGATCATCGCGGAGCTGGACCGGGCCCCCAGCGACCTGGCGGACACCGTTGTGCGGGTGATCCCGGCGCCGGGTGTGGACCTGCAGGCGGTCGCCGACACGGTCGAATCGGTGACGGCGACGCCGGGCTGGCGGAGCTGGTACGGGCCCGACCCCGATGCCGTGCGGGTGCGGATCGACCGCGAACGGCGCTTGCTGATCTTGATCGGCAAGCGCGGGGTCGTTGAAGAGGCGGAGGGGTACGTCAAGGAGATCGTCGACGGCGGCGAGGGCGACGGCGACCAGCTCGAGACGGTCGCGCTGGCGAACGCGCGGGCGGCGGACGTTGCGCGCGCGTTGCAGGCGGCGCTGCCCGAGCGCGTGCGTGTGCGCATCACGCCGGTGGTGAGGACGAACTCGCTGCTCTTGACGGGCCCGGCGGATGATCTGGCGTTTGTGCGTGCCCGCGTGGCCGAGCTCGATGATGAGCCGGACAGCCCGCCCCTGGAGTTCAGCCGGTTTGCGCTCGAGCACGCAGATGCGGCCGATGTCGCGTTCACGCTGAATCAGCTTGTGCGGAACCGTCCTCGCGGGAACGACGAGCCGGCGCCGAGTATTGATTACCTGCCTCAAGAGAACATGCTGGCGGTGACCGCAACGGCGGCGGAGATGGCGTTCATCGCGGACATGGTCGGCGAGCTCGACATCGAGCGCGAGGGCACACGGACAACGGAGTTCGTCAAGCTGCGGTTTGCCAGCGCCGAGCAGACGGCCGAGGCGCTGCGGGTGTTTTACGGGCGGTTTGCGCCCGAAGCACGCAACGCGGCGGAGCGCCGCGTGAGCATCGTGCCCGATCCGACGAGCAACAGCCTCGTGATCAGCGCTGACCAGGGCGTTTGGGAGGGTATTCGCGAGTTGCTCTCGACGCTGGACACGGAGGCGTACGACACCAGCCAGCAGCTGGTGGTGATACCGCTGCGGCACGCGTCGGCGGTGAGCGTCGCGCGTGCGCTCAACGAGGGTTTCCGTGCGCCACTCGAGGATCAGTTGCAGCGCGAGCGCGTGCGGCTCGAAGCGGAGCGTCGGCGGAACGGGAGCCGGGACGACTTTGTGTCGCCGCCGGTGCTCGCGGCGAGCGAGGGGACGCCGACGGTCTCGGCCGAGCCTCAGACGAACTCTCTGATCGTGTTCGCGGGGCGCAAGGAGCTTGCGCGGATCGAGGCGATCGTGGCGAGCCTTGATGTGCCGGACTATCTGGAACTGCCCTCGGCGCGGGTGATCCCGATCGAGTCGGGGCGGGCGAGCGAGATCGCCCAGTCGATCCAGCGGGTGTTGACGACCGAAGCCGAGCGCAATGGCAACCCGCGCCGCGCCGTGGTGATCGGCGATGACACCTCCCGCGTGCTGATCGTGCGGGCCGAGGACGGCGAGTACATGCGGGCGCTCGCGCTTGCGCAGGAACTCCAGGCTCGCGCGGGTGCGAGCGAGGCATCGGCCCGGGTGCTGCGCGTCGGGGGGCAGTCGGCGTCGAGCCTTCGCACGCTCTTGCTCGGGTCGCTCGGGCCGGCGGCCCAGCAGCGGAACGAGGGGCTGGCGATCGAGGTCGATCGCGTGAGCAACGCCCTGGTCATCACATCGAGCGAGAGCATCTTCGAGCAGGCACGGGGCATCGTCGAGGCGCTGGGGGGCAACACGGCGGCGTCCGTCGCACCCGCGGGTGATGGGGCGGGCGATGAGACGGTTGGGGTCGGCGGTGCGACGGTGCGCGTTGTCGGGCTCCGGCGCGGATCGCCTGCGGAGATGGTTGATCTGTTGAATCGGCTCGGCGTTTCGTCCCCGCCCCGGAACGATCGCGTCTCGCTGGTTGGCGAAGCGGTGACGCTGGCGACGCTTCCGGCGCGGCGTGCGATCATCGTCACCGGCGCTGCGGGTGACGTGGCGGCGGTCGCGGCGCTCGCCGAGCGGCTTGATGCCGACCTCCTGGATCTGTCACAGAGCGTTGAGGTGCTGAGGCTGGAGCGTGCGGACGCGCAGCAGCTCGCGCAGACGATCGGGGATCTGTTGTCGCCTGCGGGTGGCGGCTCGACGCCCGAGGCGCGGGCGGTCGCGGAGCAGGTGAGGCGGCTGGGCGCGATCGCGGGGATTGACGCGGGGATCGACCTGCGCGTCCCGGTCCGGGTGCTGGCCGATCGCGCGAGCAACACGCTGCTGATCGCGTCTTCGCCCGCGAACGCGCAGGCGGTTCGGGCGTTGGCGGCATCGCTGGATGTGCTGCCGGCCGGGCGTGATGTGACGCTGCGGTTGTTTCCGCTCGAGCATGCCGCGGCGCCGCGGGTGCGTGAGATTCTCGAGGAGCTTTTTCGCCGGGGCGAGGCGCTCGGTCGACCGCGGGTGGGCGGGCAGCGGGGCGTCAGCGAGACGATGGTTGGTGCGGCGCTGCTTGGCGAGGTTGCGTTGTCGGTCGATGAGCGCACGAACACGCTGCTGATCGCGGGCCCGGAGGAGTCGGTCGCGCTGGCCGAGGTGCTGGTGCGCGATCTGGACGCGCCGGACGCGACGCAGGCGGTGGGGTTGCACGTGATCCCGGTGCCCGACGGCGACGCGGCCGAGCTTGGGCCGCGGTTGCAGCGGCTGATTCTTGAGCGCATTCGCGCGCAGCGCGGGTCCGGGCCCGAGACGGCGCGGGACGTTTTCCGCATCGAGGCCGACCCGGCGGCGGGCGTGCTGATCGTTGTGGGCAGCGAGGACAACGCACGCGCGGTGCGCGAGCTGATTGAATCGCTCCGCCAGGGCAGCGGGCTCGCGGGGCGGGCCGATGAGACGTCGCTGATCGCGCTCAATTCACCCGGACGTGCGGAGGAGATCGCCGAGGCGATCGAGGAGTTGTACGTCCGGCGTGAGGTCGGTCGGCGGGGCGAGCGTGCGGTGTCGGTGGTGCCCAACGAGCGTCTGAACGCGTTGGTGGTTTCGGGCACGCCTTCGGACATCGAGCAGATTCGCGAGCTTGCGAGGCAGCTCGATCAGGCGGAGATCGGGATTGTTGAGGACGTCAGGCGGATCCAGCTTGAGTCGGCGAGCGCGGAGGATGTTGTCGATCTGCTGGAGAGCGTGCTCGCCGGTCGGTCGATCGGGGGCAATCGGCTCAACGGCGGGGCGACGCGGGTGCGGGTGATGAGCGATGCGCTCGCGCAGGCCGCGACGGAGGCGACGATCGATGGAGCGATTCGCGATCAGGTCACGCTGACGGCCGATCCGCGGACGAACTCGATCCTGGTGAAGGCGCCGCCGGAGATCCTGCGCCTGATCGAGACGATCGTGCGTGATCTCGACAGCGAGACCCGGGGCGACCGCGTGATCGCGCGGTTTATGCTCGCCAACTCCGACGCGGTGCAGATGCAGCAACTGCTCGTCGAACTGTTCAACCTCACGCGGCGGGGCGATCGGTTTGTGCTCACGCCGAGCGCCGGTGAGGGCGATGGCGCTGCGCCCGATGGTCGGTTTACGACGGCGCCGGGCGAGACGCGTGAGCTGATCGTGACGGTCGATCGGCGGACGAACACGCTGCTGGCGAGCGGGACGCCCGAGCTGATCGACGAGGTGCGCGGCATCGTCGACTCGCTGGACTCGGTCGAGGGCAACGACCGCGAGCGGGTGGTGTATCACCTGCGGAATGCGCTCGCCCCGGAGATCGAGGAGACGCTCCAGGCGTACTTCGGCGGCGAGAGCGAGCTGCGCAGGACGACGCTGGGCCCGCAGCTCAGCGGCTCGCTGCTGCGGGAGCTCGAGCAGGAGGTCACGATCGTCGGCGATGCGCAGAGCAACAAGCTCGTCATCTCGGCGTCGCCTCGGTACCTCGACACGGTGCTGACGATTGTCGAGGAACTCGACGCGTCGCCCCCGCAGGTGATGATTCAGGTGCTGCTGGCGGAGGTGACGCTGAACTCCAACGAGGAGTGGGGCGTGGACTTCGCGATCGGCGGCCTGATCGGGCTGAGCGTGAGCGACGGCGACGGGCCCATCGGCAACGACGACCTGCGCTTCAACAGCCGGGCCGGCGGGGCGGGTGTCGCGACGAGCCTGGGTGTGCCCAACCTCGCGGTGAGCACGACGGATTTCAACCTCCTGATCCGCGCGTTGCAGGCGCAGGGACGGCTGGAGGTCTTGAGCCGACCGCAGATCCAGGTGAACAACAACGAGACGGCGTTTATCAATGTCGGTGAGAACATCGCGATCACCGACGGCGTCGAGCGGCGCGACAACGTGACGACCGCGATCGTGCGGCGTGAGAACGTGGGCATCACGCTCAACGTGACGCCCGCGATCAGCTCCGACGGCTTTGTCCGCCTCGATATCGCTCCGGAGATCAGCTCGCTGAGCACGCGGACGACGCAGATCGATGCCGACTTTGAGGCGCCCATCATCACGCAGCGACAGGTGCAGACGACGGTAACAGTCAAAGACGGTGAGACGGTGGTCATCGGCGGCCTGATCCAGACGACCGACGGGACGACGCAGACCAAGGTGCCGCTGCTGGGTGATATCCCGGGCCTTGGTGAGTTGTTCCGTTCGACGCGGGAAGACCGGATCAAGACCGAGCTGCTCGTGATCCTCACACCGTTCGTCATCCCGGGCGACGACCCGACCGCGATGGATCGTCAGCGGCGGCTCAATGAGCGGTCGCTCAACAGCCTCTACGATCGCCGCGGCGTCGAGCGCATGCTCGAGCTGGGTGAGGAAGGACCGATCGATGACGACAACAGCGCGGTCTACCGCGAAGACTGGTAGGGAAAGCCGGGGCGAGCGGAGTGTCGCGTGGGGGCTCGCCTCGGGCTTGGGTCTGGCGTTGTTTGGTCTGGTCGGGTGCACCTCGTCGCCTCGCGCGGCTGAGGCGGCCAACACCGCGGACCCGGGGCGAGCAACGGAGCGGCCCTCGGCGACGGTGTCGCGGCTCGAGCCTCTTCAGATGCTGCTGACGCGAGGCACCCCCACCGACAGCGATGCCAACGGGTTCGCCGACACGGTGCCGGTGGTCGTGTACCTGTTCCCCGATGCGCGCGATTCGAACCTCCCGATCTGGTCGACCGGGACATTCCGGTTTGATATCCGCGCCGAAGACGGGCGGAACGTCGGGAAGTGGGAGTTCGGCGGCGATCTGGGCGAGCGGGCGCGGGTCCAGCTGGCGCCGGGGCCGGGATACTCGTTCTTTCTGAGGCTCGGTCCCGGGCAGGATCGTCTGCCCCCGATCAACGCCGAGCTTCGCGCCTCGTTTGTCCATGAGGGCGGGCGGGTCGTCGAAACGGGCGGTGCGGCGACGGTCCGCTTGGGCGCGGCCCGCCCGACGGGCGAGTCTTCATAAAACCTTTGCGCAATCTGGCGCGTGCGGGCCGCCGGGTCGGGCATTGATCTGCCTCCCGAGTGATTCGGGGCGGGAGGCTCGCATGCGCCAGGTATTTGGACTCGTTGGTGGCCTCGCTCTCGCGGCCTCGCTGCTGGGCGGCGCGGCTCGCGCCGATGACGCGGCCTCGGCTCGCGTCGATCCGGCCCTGCCCGAGTACACGTCGTCTCCGGGCGTGTCGGGCGGCATCAAGACGCAGGGCTCGGACACCATGCTGAACATGGCCGGGCACTGGGGCGAGGCGTTCGCGTCCTTCTACCCGGCGGTCCGCCTGCAGATGGAGGGCAAAGGCTCCTCGACCGCGCCGCCTGCGTTGCTTGAGCGTCAGGCGCAGTTCGGCCTGATGAGCCGCGCGATGGAGCCCGAGGAGCTGGCACTCTTTGTGGAGAGGCAGGGGTTTGAGCCGACGCAGCTGCGCGTCGCGATCGACTGCGTCGCGGTGTTTGTCAACGCCGACTGCCCGCTGGACGAGATCAGCCTCGAGCAAATCGAGCAGGTCTTTAGCGTGAGCGGGCCGGATATGACGTGGGGCGACCTGGGCGTCGATGAGGCGGGATGGCGCGATCGCCCGATCTCGCTCTACGCGCGGAACAGCGCGAGCGGGACGTACAAGTTCTTCAAGAAAGCCGCGATGGGGCGGCAGGACTTCAAGCCCTCGGTCAAAGAGTCGCCCGGCTCGGCGGGCGTGATCGGTGCCGTCGGTGGCGACCGCTACGGCATCGGGTACTCGGGCGTGGGCTACGGGACGTCGACCGTGAAGGCCTTGCGCATCTCGTTCAGCGAGGGCGAAGAAGCGTTCACGCCAAACGTCGAGTACGCCTACTCGGGCGACTACCCGCTGGCGCGGTTCATGTACGTCTACCTGAACCGCGATCCGCGTGAGCCGATCGACCCGCTGCGCGAGGCGTTCGTGCGGATGATCTTCAGCCGTCAGGGGCAGGAGGCGGTGCTCCGCGACGGGGCGTACCCGGTATCGGCCGAGCTGGCGAGGCGTGAGCTCGAGAAGCTCGGGCTGACCGCGGGATTCTGATTCTCTTCCCGTCCCACTTCGGCGGCCCGCACGGACGAGGAGACGCCTGCGCATGAACGATGGGCGTGCCCCCGATACGCGTCGTGCTCCGCGCCGGACGCGCCGGCGTGTGCTGATCGGCGATCGCATCGCGACCGTGGTCATCACCGCGGGCGGCCTCAGTGTGCTCGCGGCGATGCTCGGGATCTGCGTCTTCCTGATCGGGACGGCCCTGCCGGTCGCTCGCGGATCGAGCGTCGAGAGCCCCTCCACGACGGATCGGGCGGGCGCCCCGCTCGCGAGCGCGGAGTACGTCTTCGCCGACGCGGGCCCCGGGCTTGTCGCGGCGGTTCTGAGCGACGCCACACTTGCGGTGATCGACAGCGAGAGCGGGCGGCTGCTGGGCAAGCTCGCGCTCGGGCCCGACGATGCTGAGGCGACGGCGATCGCGTTCGAGCCGGAGTTCGGTCGCATCACGATCGGCGACGACTCGGGGCGCGTATCGACAGGCATCGTCGGCTTCGACGCAACGCCGATCGGGGCGTTCCCGAGCGGCATCGAGCCGGGCGGGGGCGAGTGGGTCGCGGGCGCGCGGGATGAGGATCTGATCGAACTGTTCGGCGAGGTGGCGGGACGCGGCCCCGTGCGTTGGCGGGCGACGGTCGAGCGTCGGCGACCCGTGGCGGTGCGCGGGGGCGAGGGCGCGGTCACGCATGTCGCAAGCGCCGGTGTTTCGGCGCAGCGCCGCTTTCTTGCCGCACGGCGAGATGACGGCTCGGTGCTCTTCGGGCGCGTACGGGTGCAGGTTGCGCTCGACGGCTCGGCGTCGCGCGAGCGGGTGTCGTGGAGCGACATCGGCGAGCGGGTCGACCCCGCCTCGGTGCCGCTCGGGCTGTTCGTCGCCGCGTCGGGTGACGATGTCGTGATCGTCCAGCCCGACGGGTCCGCGATGCACCTGATCGTCGATCGCGGAGGTGTTGTCAGCGGAGAACGAACGCGGGTCGTCGCGCTCGGTGATCAGGCGACGGCGATGACCGCTGCGACGGGCTCGAAGACGTTGCTCGTCGGGTCGAGTGCCGGCGTTGTCGCGGCGTGGCACGCTTCGGCCGACCCGGGCGGCGCGCGCGTGCTGCACCAGACGGTCGAGCTGCCCGTGGGCGGGAGCGTCCGGCATATCGCGACAAATCCAACGGATCGAACCATCGCGGCTTTGCTCGACGACGGTCGCGTCGAGCTTCGCCACCTGACCAGCGGGCGGGCGGTCGCGTCGGTGGTCGCGGCGGGCGGCGCGGAGGCGGTCGGGCTGAGCGGTTCGCTCGAGACGGTTGCCGCGTGGTCGGGCGAGGGGCTGACGACGTGGCGCGTCGAGCCGGGGTTTCCCTCGGTCTCGTGGCGGAGCCTGTTCGCAAAGGTCTGGTACGAGGGGTACACCGAGCCGGCGTGGGTGTACCAGTCGACCGGTTCGCCCGGGTCGGAACCCAAGCTGAGCCTCGTCCCGCTGATCTGGGGGACCCTCAAGGCGACGTTTGTCGCGATGCTTGTGTCGGCGCCGATCGCGGTGCTCGCGGCGATCTATTCGAGCGAGTTCCTGCACGCCAGGGTCCGGCGGACGGCCAAGCCGGCGATCGAACTGATGGCCTCGCTGCCCAGCGTGGTGCTCGGGTTCGTGGCCGCGGCATGGGTCGCGCCGATCGTCGAGGCGCACCTGCCCGCTGTCTTGCTGTCACTCATCGCGATTCCCGTCGCGGTAATCGCCGCCGGCGAGGCGTGGCACATGCTGCCGGCGGGCACCGGGCGGCGTCGGATCGGCTCGATCCGCCTCGTCGGCACGGTGCTGGTGATGGGGCTCGTTGGCGTCACGGCCGTGCAGGTCGGGCCCACACTGAGCGGGGCGTTGTTCCGCGCGTCGCCGGGCGATGCGGCTGTGCTCGCGGGGCACACAGCACCCGCGCCCGCGGACCAGACGCCCGAGTGGGCCGCGGGGCGTTCATCGTTCACGCTCGCGGAGCAGCGGGCGCTGCGGCGGTCGGGCGTGTACGCCGACGGCTCGTCGCTTGTGGTCCCTTCCGGGTTGGACGGTGATGCGGACGCGGGCGAACGGACACTGGGGTTCCGCCGCTGGCTCGATGGGGCGGTCGGTGATGCGTGGCCCGGCTGGTTGGTGGCGTTGCTCCCGCTCACGCTGGTGGCTGTGTGGATCATGGACGCGAGGCTGGCACGCTCGCGATTGCGTGGCAGGTCATCGGCCGCGACCCCGTCGGCCTCGCTCGAGGTTGCGCGCTTTGCGATGCGGATCGGCGCGGCGGTCATGCTCGCGGCGGTGCTGGGGATGCTGCTTCAGGCCCTGGGGCTGGATCCGCGCGACTCGATCTTTGGCCCCTTCAGCCAGCGGAACACGCTCGTGGTCGGGCTGGTGATGGGCTTCGCGGTGATCCCGATCATTTTCACGATCAGCGATGATGCGCTGCGCGCGGTGCCGGAATCGCTGCGCGCCGCGTCGCTCGGCGCGGGCGCGACCCGCTGGCAGACGGCGGTCCGCATCGTGCTGCCGGTCGCGGCGAGCGGGATCTTCTCGGCGTGCATGGTCGGCCTCGGGCGGGCCGTGGGCGAGACGATGATCGTGCTCATGGCCACGGGGAACACGCCCGAGCTGAGCGCAAATATCTTCGCGGGCTTCCGCACGCTCGCGGCGAACATCGCCGTCGAGCTGCCAGAGGCGCCCAAAGGCGGGACGCACTACCGCCTGTTGTTCATGTGCGGCATCGTGCTGTTCCTGATGACGCTGGTGATCAACACGACGGCGGAGCTCGTGCGTCAGCGGTTCCGCCGGCGGAACGCTGCGCTGTGAGGACACGATGACGACCCCCGCACAGAGCAAGCCAAGCATCGGCGCACACGGAACCGGGCAGCCGCGCCGCCACGAGCGCCGCACGCCCGCGTCGGCGCACGGCGAGCCTGCGGTGTGGCTCATGGGCGGCTCGCTCGCGCTCTGCCTGGTGCTGATCGGCGCGATGCTCGCGTTGATCGTTGTGCGCGGCGGGGCGACCTTCTGGCAGGGGCCGGCCGAGCTTCTCGAGCTGGACGATGGGTCGGTGTTCGCCGGTGTGCCGGTCGACACGTTCACCTCGCCCGCCGGCGCCGACGAGCGAGATTGGCTCGCCGAGCGCCTGGGCGACGACTGGCCCTCGGCCGCGGGTGAGCGCGGCTGGATGCGCGACGGCGAGCTGGTCCGTCGCCGGTACCGCACGGGCAACCGCGATCTGGGCGATGCCCCGTCGCGCATCGTGCCGCTGTATCGCATCGTGTCGAGTGAACGCCCCGATGATCTCGCAGTCGTTGAGCGCCGGGCATGGGGCGTCTTCCTCGGGCGTGTCGAGGCTTTCGGCGAGGTTGGTGAGGCCGGCGTCTTTGCGCCGGTCGAGGTATCGCGCAGCGCATCAACCTGGGACCGTTTCGAGGCGGCCCAGGACGAGGCCGACGCGAGGCTCGATCGGGTCGAGCGACTGAACACCGGGCGGATCCCGGCTTTGCAGTCTCGGCTCGCGGGCCTTGGCTGGGATGCGAGCAAGATCGATCTGCGTGCGCGGCGCGCGGCCGAGCGCGAGCCGATCTCCGCGGTGCTCTGGGGCGCCGCGCTGCTCGCGGGCGCGGCGGGGGTGATCGCGGCGATCGGTCTGGGCAGGCGAGCGACGGTGATGGAACTCGCGACACCGCGCCGGCTCGTCCGCACGGGCGAGGCGATGTGTTGGTGCGCCGCAATCGCGCTGGCGTTGCTCGTTGCGCTCGAACACCCGTGGTCGGCGCGAGCGCCCGAGGGCGCAGACCGCGCGGCGGCGGTCGCGGAGCTCGCCGAGCGTGAGGCTCAGACCAGAGACGAGCTTGAGCGCGTGCTGGGTGAGATCTCCGCGCTGCAGGCCGAGGACGCACGCTTCAGGGTGATCGTGCGCGAGTACGCGGGCGAGCGTTTCGCGCCGCTGGGCCAGGCCGATCTGCGCGAGCCGATGCTGCTCTCGGACGTCACGCGTGTGGTGTACCCAAACCGCCTCGGCCTGCTCGACAAGGTCGGGCTGTATGTGCAGCGATGGGGGACCTACCTGAGTGAGCCGCCGCGGGCCAACGGCTCTGAGGGCGGGGTCTGGCCCGTGATCGTCGGGACGGTTGTGCTCACGATGCTGCTGACCGTGAGTGTGGTGCCTTTCGGCGTGATCGCGGCGATCTACCTGCGTGAGTACGCGCACCAGGGCGTGCTCACGAGCCTGATCCGCATCGCGATCAACAACCTCGCGGGCGTGCCGAGCATCGTGTACGGCATGTTCGGGCTCGGCTTCTTCTGTTATGCGCTCGGCGGGTACATCGACGCCGGGCCGGTCGATCCGATCAGCCGGGGTACGTGGTGGGGGTTGCTCGCGGTGGTCGGGCTGCTTGTTGGCGGCGGTGCGCTGCTCGCGATGCTCGGGTCGGCCCGCCCGGGGCGTCCGGCGACGCGATTGCAGAGCGCGGCCCGCAGCTTCTCCTGGGTCTTCTGGATCGGGTGCGTGGCGTTGGCGTTTGTCCTGATCGCTCGGACGCCTTACTTCGGCGGGTTCTTTGCCGAAAAACTCCCGCAGACGCCGACCTTCGGCGGTCGTGGGATCTTGTGGGCCAGCCTGACGCTCGCGTTGCTCACGCTGCCGGTGGTCATTGTCGCGACCGAGGAAGCGATCGCGGCGGTGCCGAACTCGATGCGCGAGGGCAGCCTGGCATCGGGGGCGACGCGGTGGCAGACGATCCGCAAGATCGTGTTGCCCGCCGCGACGCCGGGCATCATCACGGGCGCAATTCTCGCGATGGCGCGCGGGGCGGGCGAGGTGGCGCCGCTGATGCTGGTGGGGGCGGTCAACTTTGCACCCGGGCTGCCGGTCTCCGGTGAGGCGCCGTTCCTGCACGGCGACCGGACGTTCATGCACCTGGGTTTCCACATCTACAACCTCGGCTTCCAGAGCCCCGATGCCGAGGCGACCGAGCCGTTGGTGTGGACCACCACGCTCCTTCTGATCACCATCGTGCTGGCGCTCAACCTCGCGGCGATGTGGCTCCGCACGCGGTTGCGCGCGCGCACAGGCACGCCCGCCATCTGATTCGATCGCGATCCCACCCCCAAGACGCAAGACGCAAGCCCCCGACCGGAGACCCGCGGTGACCACGACCGAGCAACCCAGTGCCCTCGAACGGATCCGCGGCGGGGAGGCCTTCGAGCCCGAGATCCATGAAGCCGTGCGCGTCGGTACGCCGGGCTTCGAACCGGTGGTCCATGTCGAGGACTTCAGCCTGTGGTACGGGCAGAGCCGGGCGCTGTTTGATGTCAGCCTTGACATCCCCGCCAGGCGCGTGACGGCGCTCATCGGCCCCTCCGGCTGCGGCAAGAGCACGCTGCTGCGGAGCGTCAACCGCATGAACGACCTGATCGACGGCGTCCGCGTCGAGGGCGCGATCCGGCTGGGTGAGCGTGAGGTCTACAGCCCCGAGATCGACGTGATCGATCTGCGTAAGCGCCTCGGGATGGTCTTCCAGAAGCCCAACCCGTTCCCGATGTCGATCTTCGAGAACGTGATCTATCCGCTGCGGATCGACGGCGAGTCGCGCCGGGGCGTGCTCGAGGCCGCGGCCGAGCGGGCGCTGCGCTCGGCTGCGATCTGGGACGAGGTCAAAGACCGCTTGAAGGAATCGGCCCTGGGCCTCTCGGGCGGGCAGCAGCAGCGTCTGTGCATCGCGCGAGCGGTGGTGGCCGACCCGGAGGTGCTGCTGCTCGACGAGCCCTGCAGCGCCCTCGACCCGATCGCCACGGCCCGGATCGAGGAACTGATCACCGAGATCGCCGATCGCTACACGGTGCTCATCGTGACCCACAACATGCAGCAGGCGGCCCGCGTGAGCAGCGGGACGGCCTTCATGTACCTCGGGCGTCTGGTCGAGTACGGGCCGACCGAGGACATCTTCCGAGCGCCGCACCTGCCTGAGACCGAGCAGTACGTCACGGGGCGGTTCGGCTGAGCAGGCGTTCGGGAACCGGCCGGATCTGGTGGGTCGTCCCAAGGGCCCGCGGCGCGGCGACCGCCCGGCGAATCGTCGACGCTTGGACGAAACCGGCAGGTTTTGAGCAGCCCCCGGGTTGCGCGGCCGATAGCGTTGACTACGATCAGTTTCGTCTCTCCGGTCCTGCGGTCGCGGACGGCTCACGGGGGACGTTGTGGCTTCCCAGAGGGCCCAGATGAGCAGCGCACCCAAGCCGGTCGTGCCGTCCTTAAACGGTTGGAGCCCGTCGTACCTCGACGAGCAGTACGCGGTCTACCAGCGAGACCCGGGCGCGGTGAGCCCGGAATTGTTCGCGTTCTTCCGCGGGTTCGATCTCGCACAGGCGGGGGATCTGCGGCTCGACGGACAGGGCCCGGCGTCTCCGCCCGCTTCGGCGGCTGGCCTCGGTGGCACGCCCGCATCTCGCGCATCGTCGGACGGCAGCCGCTTCAGCGGTGTCGCGGCGATTACACCCGCGGCGGGCCGCCCGGCCGGACGCACGTCGCACTTCCAAGCCGTCGTTGATGACCTGATCGGGGCGTACCGTGCCCACGGGCATCTGGTCGCCCAGATCGATCCGCTCGGCGCGCCGCGAGAGCGCCCCGAGGATCTCACCCTCGCCTACCACCAACTCAGCGATGCCGACCTCGATCGCCCGGTCGACGGCTCGCGTCTCGGGCTGGGTGATGCCGTCCCGCTACGCGACGTCGTCGAATGGCTCGAGCGGGTCTACTGCGGCTCGATCGGTTTCGAGGTCATGCACATCCAGGACACGGCCCAGCGGGCTTGGCTGCTCGAGCGCTTCGAGTCGATCAACGGGCACCTCGAACTCGATCGCGGATCCAAGGCGCACCTGCTCGAACTGCTGACCAAGAGCGAGCTGTTCGAGCGCTTCCTCGGCAGGCGATACCCCGGCGAGAAACGGTTCAGCCTCGAGGGTGCCGAGAGCCTCATCCCCCTGCTTGATCACATGCTGGAGGGCGCGAGCGGCCTTGGTGTTGAAGAGGTCGTCGTGGGCATGGCGCACCGCGGGCGGCTCAACGTGCTCAACAACATCCTCGGGAAGACCTACGAGCAGATCTTCACCGAGTTTGAAGAGGCCTGGGCCGAGGACTTTGTCGACGGCGGCGGTGATGTGAAGTACCACCGGGGCTACTCGGGCACGCGCCGCTATCGCACCGGGCGCATGCTCCACCTCGCGATGGCGAGCAACCCCAGCCACCTCGAGGCGGTCAACGGCGTGGTGCAAGGGCGCTGCCGCGCCAAGCAGCGCCTGCGGGGCGATACCGACCGCGACCGCGTGATCCCTGTGCTGATGCACGGCGACGCCGCTCTCGCCGGGCAGGGCACGGTGCAGGAGATCCTGAACTTCAGCCAACTCGAGGGCTACACAACCGGCGGCACGCTGCACGTCGTGATCAACAACCAGATCGGTTTCACCACGACGCCCTCGGACGGGCGCTCGAGCCGCTACTGCACCGATATCGGCAAGATGATCGACGCGCCGATCCTGCACGTCAACGCCGAGGATCCCGAGGCCTGCGTGACCGCGGCCCAGATCGCGATCGAGTACCGCCAGCAGTTCAAGCGGGATGTGTTTGTCGACCTGGTCTGCTATCGCCGGTACGGGCACAACGAGCAGGACGAGGCGAGCTTTACCCAGCCCCTCATGGCGGCCCAGATCAAATCCAAGAAGAGCATCCTGAGCGTCTACGCGGATCGCCTGCTCGAGGGCGGGGTGATTCAGCCGGCCGACATCAAGGCGATCGAGACGCGCATCGACGAGACGCTCGAGAAGGCCCAGCGGAGTGTCAAGGAGCAGCCCAACGACCCAACGATCGACGCCGGCAGCGCGCGTTGGAGCGGCATGAGTCACGAGTGGAGCTTCGATCCGGGCGACACGGCGGTCGACGAGGAGACACTCGCCGAGGTCTGCACCGCGCTCGGTCGTTTCCCCGACGGTTTCAGCATCAACTCCAAGCTCAAGCGGTTCTTCGATGCGCGGGCCAAGCTGCCCGAGACGCGCGAGATCAGCTACGCCGACGCCGAGGCGCTGGCCTACGGCACGCTGCTGATCGAGGGTCACCCGATCCGCCTCAGCGGGCAGGACAGTCGCCGAGGGACGTTCAGCCACCGCCACGCGGTCGTGCGCGACACCAAGACGGCCGAGCCGTACACGCCGCTGAACAACATCCGCGAGTTGGGCGATCACGGCTCGGACAACGCGCCGGGCCCGCCCGGCGCCGACGGCCGCCCGCGTCAGGCGCGGTTCTGTGTCTACGACAGCCCGTTGAGCGAGGCCGGCGTGCTGGCGTTCGACTACGGGTACTCGCTGGGCGATCCGAGCATGCTGGTGCTCTGGGAAGCGCAGTTCGGCGACTTCAACAACGGCGCGCAGGTCATCATCGATCAGTTCGTCGCCTCGGCCGAGACCAAGTGGGACCGCTGGAGCGGGATGGTCATGCTGCTCCCGCACGGGTACGAGGGCATGGGCCCAGAGCACAGCTCGGCACGCATGGAACGCTTCCTCAAGCTCTGCGGCGGCAACAACATGCAGGTCTGCTACCCGACGACCGCCGGGCAGGCGTTCCACATGCTGCGTCGCCAACTCAAGCGTGACTTCCGCAAACCGCTGATCGTCATGACGCCCAAGAGCATGCTCCGCGTGCCCACCGGCAGCATCGACGACCTGACCACAGGCGGCTTCCAGGAGTTCATGGACGACCCCATGTTCGCCGACGGCTCCGAGAACGCGGCCGACCGCAAGAACGTCAAACGCGTTGTGCTTGTCTGCGGCAAGCTCTATTGGGAGCTCGCCGAGCGCCGCGAGAAGCTGGGGCGCACCGATGTCGCGCTCATCCGTGTCGAGCAGGTGCACCCCTTCCACGGCGAACGCCTCAAGGAACTGCTCGCGCTCTACCCAGACTCGGCCGAACGCTGCTACGCCCAGGAAGAGCCCTACAACCAGGCCGCCTACGTGTTCGTCAACAACAAGTGTGAGAACGAGCTGGGCATGGACCGCCTGCGGTTCATCGGAAGGCCCTCCAGCGGCTCGCCCGCCACCGGCTCCAAGAAGCAGCACAAGCTCGAGCAGGAGGCGATCCTGACCGAGACCATCGGTCCGCTGCCCGCCGAAAAACCCAAGGCCGCAGGCGGTAAGCTCGCGGCTTCAGCCTGATTCACCCGGAGAGACCCGACCCATGCCCACGCCGATCATCATGCCCGAAGCCGGCGAGAGCGTCGTCAGCGGCGTCCTCAGCGCGTGGGTCCAGCCCGACGGCTCGAGCGTCAAACGCGACGACCCCGTCGCCGAGATCGAGACCGACAAGATCACCGTCGAGGTGCTCGCCCCCGCCGACGGCGTGCTCAAGCACAACGCCGCCGAGGGCGACGAGATCGACATCGGCGCCGAGATCGGCAGCGTCGACGAATCGGCAACGCCCAGCGCATCGTCTTCGGGTGCTGCTGAGGCCGAGTCGACCAAGAAGGCCGGCGGCGACGACGCATCGAACGGCGGCGGGACCGCGACCGCCAGCCCCCCGGCCGGGCCGCCCGCGAGCAAGCCCGAGCCCGCGCCGACAACCAACGGGGCCGCGGCGTCCGCCGCATCCGCCCACGCCTCCAACGGCTCGGCCACGCCCCTGGCGAAGAAGCTCGCACAGGACTACGGCATCGCCCTCAGCAGCGTCACCGGCACCGGCCCCGCCGGGCGCATCCGAGAGCACGATGTGCTCGCCGTGCTCCAGGCGGCCCCCCCCGCCCAGTCATCCAAGGCGTCTGCTTCGCCCGCCGCGAAGTCGCGTGAGACCAGCGTCGAGCGCATGAGCCCGCTCCGCCAGAAGGTCGCCAGCCGCCTCGTCGAGGCGCAGCAGACAGCCGCGATGCTCACGACCTTCAACGAGGTCGACATGTCCGGCGTGATGAGCCTGCGCAAGAAGCACAAGGAAGCCTTCGCCGCCAAGCACGAGATCAACCTCGGGTTCATGAGCTTCTTCGTCAAGGCCGTCTGCGGCGCGCTCAAGGCCTACCCCGGCGTCAACAGCCAGATCGTCGCCGACGACAAGGGCAAGCCCGCGGTCCAGAGCCACGACTATTGCGATGTCGCGATCGCGGTCGCCAGCCCCAAGGGCCTGGTCGTTCCCGTGATCCGCAACGCCGAGAGCCTGTCGTTCGCCGGGATCGAATCGGCGATCAAGGACTTCGGTGGGCGGGCCAAGGCCGGCAAGCTCGACCTGTCTGAGATGCAGGGCGGCACCTTCACGATCACCAACGGCGGCGTCTTCGGCAGCCTGCTCAGCACGCCCATCCTCAACCCGCCCCAGTCGGGCATCCTCGGCATGCACGGCATCAAAAACCGCGCCGTCGAGAACCCCGACAAGCCCGGCGAGATCGTCCTCCGCCCGATGATGTACCTCGCCCTCAGCTACGACCACCGCATCGTCGACGGCGCCGAAGCGGTGCAGTTCCTCGTCCACATCAAGGACGCGATCGAGGACCCGGCGAGGCTGATGCTAGATCTGTGATTGAGTGACCTACTCCGGTACGCGATCCAGCCACATACCTTTAAACTTCAACGCGTCGGGGCGGAAGTAGATCAGTCCCTCAGTCTCTGCATCTGTTGGGGGGAACACCTGCGAGTCGGTCGGCATTACCGATAGGTGGGTGGCTGTGACCATATACGGTTCAACATCGACAGCCACCCAACGATAAAAGTGGCGATCAGGCTTGTAGACCGGACCGAGAATGCGAGTCGCCTTGAGGCACCACCACCTTTGCTCGGATTGATGCGTCTCGCCCGCGGCATCGACGTAGTAGATGGAGACCTCGCTGCTTTCCCGGATTGTGATCTCAAGGTGCCGGCCATCATCGCCAGTTACCTCGTAAGTTCCGGCATATGCCACGGGATCCCAGACATGCATAATGCACGAGCGAGAGTGCAGCAGCATGATGGCGAGAAACACCGTTACACCCATCGTTGGTGCACCGGCTCGGATGTATCCCCTCAATCGGTCCGCTCGGCTAAGTGGTTCGCCTTGATTGGCCGGGTAACCCGAGTGTGGATTTTGTTCCATCCACTATGTAGTAACAGAGTGCTTGCTCGTCGTCAACGTTTTGGCAGGGTTAGCTCATCCAGCAAACGCCCGCACGACCGGTGCACCATCTCGTACACGAGTTGGAACCCGTCGTCGCCGCCGTAGTAGGGGTCCGGGACATCGAGTTCGCCGTCGGCCTGGTCGTCCCACTCCCGCAGGCGCCGAACCATCTCGCTCGGCACACCCCGTGACACGGCGTCCCGCTGGTTCTGCCCGTCCATCGCGATCACCAGCCCGAACCGCTCGCGGTCGGTCTCTGGCGAGAGCTGCCGCGCACGGCCCGGCAGTTCAACGCCGTGACGCGTCGCGACCTCGATGCTCCGCGGGTCGGGGCGGTTGCCGACGTGCCAGTCGCCCGTGCCGGCCGAGTCGACGTCGAAGCGGTCGAGCACGCCGCGCTCGCGGGCGAGGTGGATAAAGACGCCCTCGCCCAGCGGGCTGCGGCAGATGTTGCCCAGGCACAGAAAGAGCACGCCAAACGGTTTGGATGGAGTCGGCACCGGGTGGTTCATGCCGGGACGGTAGCCGCGTTCCAGCCCAGCGCCTCGAGCACGGGGAGCGCGAGCGACTTGGCCCGCCTCAGATGCCCGGGCGGGACGGGGGTGACCTCAGCCAGCGCAACGCCGTGCGCGCGCACCCAGGCGCGCAGCATGGTCTCAGGCCCGGGGCGCACGTCGCGGGGATGGCGGATGATGACCGCGACGTCTGCCGCGCGCAGCAGCGAAGGCGTCGGCTCCTCGGCGGTGAGGACCCTGAACAGCCCGGGCAGGCGCGCTTGATAGCTCAGCGCGACGCCCAGGTCAATCGAGCCGCGCGGGATGATGCCGACCCCCGGCTTGCCTGCGGCCCCCATCAGCCCGATGAGGTGCGCGAACTGCCGCGCATCGCAGTCGCCCGGACGATCGGCAAGCCCGAGCACGACCGATTCGCCCGCGCGCAGGCCCGGGACCAAGACCGGCGGGGCAGCCGTGTTGCAACTCGCAAGATCGCCCGCGAGTCGGTCGTCGAGGGCGCACCCCGCGGGCAACGCCGGCGCTACACGAGCCGCGACAACCTCCCCCGGCACGCGCACGCGTCGCGCGCCCGAACGCGCCAGGCGTGCGAGCAGATCCGCCGGCGGCACATCGCTCAGTTCGACGTCGAAGGCCCGCGCCGGCGCATGCCGCAGCACGAGGCGCAGCGACACGGCCCCGCGCACCAGCACACGCCCGGGGATTCCCCGCAGCACATGCTTGACGCGTGCATCGCGTTGAGAAGTGAGAACAAGCGCCGTGCCGGCTCGGGGCTCCCCCAGCGCCGCGAGCGCCCACCCGCCGACGCTGGGGTGATCAACCAGGGCGAGCCCGTGCATCAGCGGCTGACGCTCTCGGTGATCTCGTGCTTGTAGAAGAGCTGAGCGATCGCGAGCCCGGCCCGGCTGGCAAGGTCGGCGTTAGCCTCGGCAAGGTCCGCCTGGTCCTGCGGCAGCTCGCCCGGACGAAACTCCGGGCGGATGCGCACCGTTGATCCGCGCGGGTCGTCGGGCCAGATGCGCCCGCCCGTGCGCCGGTCGAGGACCTTGACCCGCAAGACGGCCGAGGGGTTGTACGCGTTGCCGTCGGCGGACAGCGTGAACTCGGTCAGCAGGGCATAGACGATGACGTCGGCGTCGACGGCGGCGCCGATCTCGGTGATGCTGAGCGCCGCGCCGTGGCGTTCCTTGGTCGCCGCGAGCGTCGCGGCCTGCGGGTCGACCATGTCGATCACCAGGCCCTTGCTCAGCAGCGTCTGCGTCGCGGTCTGCGCGACGATGTCGCGGTCGCGGCGCCGCCCGACCTGGCTGTTCGGATCATCGACAAAGACCACGGTCGACGCCTCGGGGTCAAGCTCGAAACGCGCCTCGACCTTGCCCGGCCCGTAGATCGCGTAGGCGATCGGCGTGGCGATGTTGCACGACGCAATCGCGCTGACGCCGAGCGCGAGCCCGATCGCGGCCGCTCGAAGGCCCGTCCGCCGAGCGTGTGTGTTAGTAGGGGATGACATTGGATTCCTCGTGCTCATAAAACAGCCACGCGACACGATTGATGAACCGGCTGGAGAGTTCGGTCGTCACGGCCGCGGCGGGCAGGTCGGTCGCGATGAAGCCGCTGCTGTCGGGGAAGCGCACCGCGATCCCCCGATCGAAGACCGGGTCGTCGGGCAAGGGCGAGTCGGCGGCATAGACCAGCACGCTGCCGACGGCCGCGCCGTCGTAGACGTACTCGTTACCGGGCTCGTGCAGGCGGTACTCGGTGAGTTCGATCCAGACGAGCCGCTCGACGCCCAGCATGGCAGCGACCTCGCCCGGGGGCATCGCCGGCCACTGGGGCGTGTTGTAGAGGACCGCGAGCAGCGCGTCCGACGGAATGCCGTGGCTCGCGCCGGCGTTGAGCGCGATGCGATCGTTGATCTGCCGGGTGAGGCGGCGCACGATCCCGGGCTCTTCGGACTGGATGAGGCGATCGGCCTGCACAACGACCGCGAACGAGCGCCCGGCAATCTCCGTGTACTCGGCCGGGATCGTGCTCGAGCCGGTGCGCCGGAACGACTCGGCCGCACCGCCCACGGCCGCGGCGAAGACACAGCCGGGCGCACACAGCAGCGCCGTGCCGGCGATCATCAGGGCCGAGAGTCTGAACAGTTTGGTTCGAATCGCCACGCTTGCCCTCCGGGCCATCGCCTCTGTATGAAGGTTACGCCGGTCTGTCTCGCCCGGTCCCGGCGGCGCGTCCCCGCCGTCTCGCCGCCCCGTCAGACACCCCAGGTTGCGATCTTGTAGACCCAGGCCGTGAGCAGCAGGCCCAGGGCCACCCAGATGACTCTGGCCCGCAGCAACCCGCCCAGCAGCGGGCCGAGCGCCACGCCGCTGACGAGCGTGTGCACCCCGCCCCAGGCGAGGGCGGCGGTGATGATCGCGAGCAGCGTGCCGGCCGGCTGGGCCGCCGCGGCGCTCGCGAGGCTCCCGTCGGCCGCGTGGGTGAACGAGGTCGTCATCCCGCACGTTGGGCAGGGCCTGTTCATCAGTGAGACCCAGTTGCACGCCGGCAGGCCGAGTTGTGTGTGCGTGCCGTGGCCTTCGGGCGACGCATCGAGCCCGGCGGCGAGCAGCAGGACAGCCCCCGCGATCGACGCGACCAGCCCGCCGATCAGCCGGCGGGTGCCCCCGCTCACGGTGTGTGCTCGTGCCACGGGCGCCGATACGCGGTCCGCGGCCGCTGGATCCGCCACGATCACTCTCCCAGCGAAGCCGACTCGGTTCCCGATCGCTCAATCGAAGCGGTAGACGCCCTTGCGGAAGCCGTAGAGGTAAGCCACCACGGTCGTCAGCAGGAAGAACAGGATCCGGGCCAGCCAAAGCAGGCCCTCGTCGCTCCTGGGGTCGAGGTTCGCAAACGTCGACGCCCAGGGGTACAGGAACACCACCTCGACGTCGAACAGCAGGAAGACCATCGCGATGAGGTAAAACCGCACGTTGAACCGCTTGCGGGCGGTCGCGACGGGCGTCATCCCGCTCTCGTAGGCCTCGCCCTTGTTCTTGCCGCTCCGGGCCGGCCCGATGACCAGTGTCGCGACGACGTTGCCGACGGCAAAGCCGACCGCGCCCAAGATCATCAAGAGCACGGGCAGGTAGCTGTTGAGGTCGGTCTGCGCAAGCGTGAGCGTCATGGTCGGCGATGATAGCGGCCTCTGCCGCGGTGCGCACGCCAGTGCTCCCATGCGGAGACCTTTCCCCACCGACCGGTGGTGGCTGCCAAGTTGGCAGCCCCAACGCCGGGCGGTGTGGACTGTGTCAGCCCGCGCAAGCACGAGAGCGAAGAGAACGCACACGCTGGGGGCGAAGCTCGGCTCGGCCCGGCCTGGCACACCGCTTGCCTACAGAGCCGCACGCCGGCGTTGTTGCGCCGGCCCGAACAATCGATGTCCAGTCCATTCCGGGGCGCGGCGAGCTTCGCCTCGTCCCAGGCCTCGCCCGACCTCCGGGCGGATCAACAAACAGCAGAGCGGAGCCAGACCAGATGCCCAGCAAGGAACTCGTCTTCGATCTCGAGGCCCGTCAGGCCCTCCTCGCCGGTGTCGAGAAGCTCGCATCGGCCGTTAAAGCCACCCTCGGCCCCCGCGGGCGCAACGCCGTGATTGACAAGTCCTGGGGCGGCCCGACCGTCACCAAGGACGGCGTCACCGTCGCCGAGGAGATCGAGCTCACCGACAAAGCCGAGAACATGGGCGCCCTCTTGGTCAAAGAGGCCGCCAGCAAGACCTCCGACGACGCCGGCGACGGCACCACCAGCGCCACTGTCCTCGCCGAGGCCCTCTTCCGCGAAGGCCTTAAGCACATCGCCGCCGGCGTCGACGCCAACGGCCTCGTCCGCGGCATGAAGCAGGGCGTCGAGATCGCCACCAAGGCGATCGACGACCTCGCCGTCCCGGTCAAGGGCAAGAGCGACATCCAGAACGTCGCCACCATCAGCGCCAACAACGACCCCGAGGTCGGCAAGATCATGGCCGATGCCTTCGACAAGGTCGGCAAGGACGGCGTCATCACCGTCGAAGAGGGCAAGAGCCTCGAGACCGAGGTCAACGTCGTCGAGGGCATGCAGTTCGACCGCGGCTACCTCAGCCCCAACTTCGTCACCGACGTCGACGGCATGAAGGTCATGCTCGACAAGGCCCTCGTCCTCATCCACGAGGACAAGATCGACAACATCACCAAGCTCGTCCCCCTGCTCGAAAAGGTCATGGGCGCCAAGAAGCCCCTGCTCATCATCGCCGAGGACATCACGGGCGAGGCCCTGAGCACCCTGGTCATCAACAAGCTCCGCGGCACGCTCCAGGTCGCCGCCGTCAAGGCCCCCGGCTACGGCGACCGGCGCAAGGCCATGCTCGAAGACATCGCTGTCCTCACCGGCGCGACCGCCTTCATGAAGGACCTGGGCACCGAGCTCGACCAGATCGAGCTCAGCCAGCTCGGCCTCGCCAAGAAGGTCGAGATCGACAGCGACACCACCACCATCATCGAGGGCGCCGGCGACAGCAAGGACATCACCGCCCGCGTCGACCAGATCCGCGCCGAGATCGCCGCCTCCACCAGCGACTACGACACCGAGAAGCTCCAGGAGCGCCTCGCCAAGCTCGCCGGCGGCGTCGCCCAGATCAACGTCGGCGCCGCCTCTGAGGCCGAGCTCAAGGAGAAGAAAGCCCGCGTCGAGGACGCGCTGCACGCCACCCGCGCCGCGGTCGCCGAGGGCATCGTCCCCGGCGGCGGCGTCAGCTTCATCCGCGCCCAGACCGCCATCGAGGGCAACAAGGCCTGGAAGGCCGTCTTCGGCAAGGCCAGGGAAGTCACCGCCGACGACATCGGGCACTTCAAGTACGACGTCGCAGCCGGCATGGAGGTCGTCCGCAAGGCCCTCAGCGTCCCGCTCCGCACCATCGCCGAGAACGCCGGCGCCCGAGGCTCCGTCGTCGTCAGCAAGGTCAGCGAGCAGGAAGGCGCAAACGGCTACAACGCCCTGACCGGTGAGTACACCGACCTGGTCAAGGCCGGCGTCATCACCCCCGCCAAGGTCGACCGCAGCGCGCTCCAGAACGCCGCCAGCGTCGCGACCATCCTCCTCGCCGCCGACTGCATCATCACCGAGAAGCCCGAGCCCAAGGGCGACGCGCCCGCCGGCGCCGGCGACCCCATGGGCGGCATGGGTGGCATGGGCGGTATGCCGGGCATGGGCGGCATGGGCGGCGGCATGCCGGGCATGGGTGGGATGGGGTTCTAACTCCGTTTCGTCGGCGCAGCGCACAACACTGAAACATCCGCGGCCGAACGCCGCGATTCGATCAACGGAGACAATGCAATGGCAGTCAAGCCCCTCGAAGATCGCGTTCTCGTCATGCCCATCGCCAAGGAAGATCGCACGGCCAGCGGCCTGTACCTCCCCGAAGCGAGCAAGGAAAAGCCCATCCAGGGCAAGGTCGTCGCCGTCGGGCCCGGCAAACGCCTGGAGAGCGGGCAGCTCGCCAGCATGACCGTCAAGAAGGGCGACACCGTCGTCTACGGCAAGTACGCCGGCACCGAGGTTGAGATCGAAGGCAGCGAGCACCTGCTCATGCGCGAGACCGAACTCCTCGGCGTCGTCGGCTAAGAACGTTCGCAAACACAACCGAAGGCCGGCCGCGCGAGGAGGAGAGAGCCCCGCGGCCCACGCCCGAGCACGATCGGCCCCGGGCCGGTCACAGCAAACTCCCAAGGAGTTGACATGAGCAGCAAGCAGATCATGTTCGAGGACAAAGCGCTCCTCGAGATGAAAAAGGGCGTGGACAAGCTCGCCGAGGCCGTGCGTTGCACGATGGGCCCCGCGGGTCGCCACGTCGTCATCGAGAAGTCCTTCGGCGGTCCCCACGTCACCAAAGACGGCGTGAGCGTCTCCAAGGAAGTCGAGCTCCCAAGCGCCTTCGAGGCGATGGGCGCCAAGATGGTCAACCAGGTCGCCAAGAAGGTCGCCGACAAGGCCGGCGACGGCACGACCGCCGCGACCGTCGTCGCCTCGGCCATCTTCACCGAGGGCCTCAAGCACGTCGCCGCGGGCGCCAACCCCGTCCACCTCCAGCGCGGCATCAACAAGGCTGCCGAGGCCGTCGCCGACGCCATCGACACCATCGCCACCCCCTGCAAGGGCAAGGCCGACTACAAGAAGGTCGCCACCGTCAGCGCCAACCACGACGAGTCGGTCGGCGAGCTCATCGCCGAGGCGATCAGCAAGGTCGGCGCCGAGGGTGTGGTCGAGGTCGAAGACGGCAAGGGCGCCGACACCACGCTCGAGTACGTCGAGGGCATGCAGTTCGACAAGGGCTACCTCTCGCCCTACTTCATGACCGACCCCAAGACCGCCGAGGCCGTCCTCGAAGACTGCTACGTCCTCATCTACGAGAAGAAGATCAGCAACCTGCCCGACCTGCTGCCCCTGCTCAACAAGGTGGCCACCGGCGGCAAGCCCCTGCTCATCATCGCCGAAGAGGTCGAGAACGAGGCGCTCGCCGCGCTGGTCGTCAACCGCCTCCGCGGCGTGCTCAACGTCG
>JBCCDD010000025.1:0-34970 GCA_039033175.1 Planctomycetota bacterium | reverse complement strand
GCCACTCGAGCAGGTAGTTCTCGAAGCACCAGGGGTACGGCGCGGGGCTGAGGCTGACGATCAGGCCCGGGCGAGCTTCGCGGAGTTCGCGGACGAACTGGCGGCTGTAGGCGTTGATCTTGTCGGCGCGCCAGCGCATCCACTCGGGGTCGCGCGGGTCGGCGGGGGGCTCGGCGCCGGCGTGCTCGTTGCGGTACCACGCGACGGTGAAGTCGTCGTAACCCATGGTGTAGTAGGGCCAGACGATGCGGTCATCGAGCTGCACGCCGTCGAGGTCGTAGCGGTCGACCGCTTCGAGCACGATGTCCATGAGCAGGCGGCGGGTTTCGGGGTGCAGGGGGTTCATCCAGACGAAGCCGTTGGGCGCGATCTCGTTGCCCTCGGCGTCGCGGCTGAGCCAGTGGGGGTACATCTCGCGGAGGTGGTTCTGGGTGTCTTTGTGCGCGGCCATGAAGCCGTACTCGAACCACCCGATCGCGAGCATCTCGTTGCGGTGCGCTTCGATGACGGTTTCTTGCAGGAGGTCGCGTGCTTCGACGGGCGTGTCGGGGTCGGAGGGGTCTTGCTTGACCAGCGCCGGGCGTCGTTCGACGCCGATCACGCGCTGCATGACCTCGGAGGGGTACTGGGTGTAGCCGTTCTTCCAGCACTCGATATAGACGGTGTTGAGGCCGATCTCCCGCAGGCGGCGCATGGTCTCGGCGGTGTGGGTTGGGCTGGCGATGTGGGTGTTTGCGGTAGTGGTGAGCCAGGTGCCGCGTACCTCGGCGGGCGCGGTCTGGGTGCCGCTTGCGGAGGCGGGCCCGGCGGCGGCGCCGCCGAGCAGCGCGAGCAGCATGAGGCAAACGGTGGCGGAAAGGCGTGGCATCGTGGCTACCCTCATTTCAGAATGTCCGGGCCGTTCGCCCGGGCTCGCACCGATGTTCCCCGCGACTGTTCTTCGGGGCGTGGGCGGAGGAGAGACGCATGGCGGACGCAGGCAGTTTTCGGCTGGGGATCGTTGGCGCGGGCGGCATCGCCGGGGCGCACGCGGGCGCGGCAAAGGGCACGGGCGGGCGTTTGAGCGTCGCCGCGGCCGTTGATACCAGCGCGCCGACGCTGGAGAAGTTCACGGGCGAGCACGGGTGCCGAGGCTTCGCGGGCGTCGACGCGCTCTTTGGCGCGATCGACGCGGGCGAGATCGCGATCGACGGGCTGGTGCTCTGTACGCCCCCGACCGCGCGGGTCGAGACGCTGCGCGGGGCGATGGAGCGGGGCATCGCGGTGCTGAGCGAGAAGCCGCTGGCGGCGACTGTCGAGGACGGGCAGGACATGGCTCAGCTCGTTGGCAAGCACCCCGATGTCTGCTCGGGGGTTGGGTACTGCCACCGCTTCGCGCCCGCGGTTATCGAGATGAAGAAGCTCGCCTCGGCGGGCAAGATCGGGCGCGTCACGCGCTTCGAGAACACCTTCGCCTTCAACCATCCGACCGTCAAAGACAAGTGGATGAGCGACCCGGCGGTCGCCGGGGGCGGGTCGTTCATCGATACCGGGAGCCACAGCCTGGACCTGTTCCAGTTCCTGGTGGGCACGCCCGAGGTGGTCGGGGCGGCGTTCGACCACGAGTGGGAAGGGCGGGCCGAGAGCAGCGCGAGCGTGGTCGTGCGGGCGGGGTCTGCGGGAGGTGCCTCGGGCGTTATCCTTGCGGGCTGGACCGAGCCCGAGCGGTTCGACGTGCGGCTGGTGGGCACGCACGGCTCGCTGTCGTACGACTACTTCGAGCCCGAGAAGCTGCACTTCCGCGGTGTCGATGGTTCGAGCGAGCAAATCGGGGTCCAGACGCACGAGGTTCGGTTCGCCGAGCAGTTGCTGGCGTTTGCTGAAGCGGCTCGGAGGCCGACCGACCGGGCCGCGCGGCGCGACCTCGCGACGTTCGAGGATGCACTCCGCGTGACGCGGGCGGTTGACGCGGCCGCTCGGGCCAGTAGGATTATATAACTATGCCCTCTTGTCCGCGAGTCCCTCTGCGGACAGCGTCCGCGGGCCGGCACCCCTGGCCCGCGGACGATTGAACAGGACCCGACCATCCGCCGCGGCTTTCGCCGGGGGGGCATCGGGACCGATGGCGGGCCGATCGTGGCCCGCGTTGAGGGAGCCCAGCCATGACCTCGCCCGCCAGCGGATCTTCGCCCTTGCGCTCCGGTGCTGACGCCGGTGTGCCCGACGAGTCGACGGTGCACGAGCGGGTGCCGGTGACCGTGTTCGCTTCGCCGCACGCCGCGAGCGCCGCGGTGGCGCAGGAGATCGCGGCGCTGATCCGCGCGAAGGCGGCGGCGGGCGGGCAGGCGGTGCTCGGCCTGGCGACCGGATCGACGCCGCAGGGCGTGTACGACGAGCTGGTCCGCCTGCACCGCGAGGAGGGGCTGAGCTTCGCGAACGTCGTGACGTTCAACCTCGATGAGTACTGGCCCATGGACCCCGACGAACTGCAGAGCTACGTGCGGTTCATGCGCGAGTACCTGTTCGATCACATCGACATCGACCCGGCGAACGTGCACATCCCCGACGGCACGGTGGGGCGCGATGACGTGCACGCCTACTGCGATCGGTACGAGGACGACATCCGCGCCGCGGGCGGGATCGATATCCAGCTGCTCGGCATCGGTCGGACCGGGCACATCGGGTTCAACGAGCCGGGCTCGCCCAAGGAGAGCCGGACGCGCCTGATCACGCTGGATCGTGTGACGCGGCTCGACGCGGCGAGCGATTTCTTCGGCGAATGGAACGTGCCCAGGCAGGCGATCACGATGGGTGTGGGGACGATCCTCAGCGCCCGGCGTGTGGTGCTGATGGGCTTCGGCGAGCACAAGGCGCCGGTGCTCCGCCGGGCGGTCGAGGGCGAGATCACGAGCAGCGTCGCGGCGTCGTTCCTCCAGCAGCACGGGGACGCGCGCTTCGTGCTCGATAGCGCGGCGGCGGCGGAGCTGACGCGGTTCAAGACGCCCTGGCTGGTCGGCCCGGCGCGCACGCTCGGGCACAGCTGGGAAGACGCGCAGCTCGTCAAAAAGGCGGTGATCTGGCTCGCGGGCACGGTCGACAAGCCCATCCTCAAGCTGACCAGCGAGGACTACAACGAGCACGGCTTGCAGGAGCTGGTGAGCCACAAGCACAGCGCGTACGACCTCAACATCGAGGTCTTCAAGGCGATCCAGAAGACCATCACCGGCTGGCCCGCGGGCAAGCCCGGGCGCCCGCGGTTCGTCCCCGGGCAGGGCGTCGACGCGAGCCACGGCGAGGACACCTTCCCCAAGCGCGTCGTGGTCTTCAGCCCGCACCCCGACGACGACGTGATCTCGATGGGCGGGACGTTCATCCGCCTGTGCGACCAGGGGCACGAGGTGCACGTAGCGTACCAGACCAGCGGCAACATCGCGGTGTTCGACGACGAGGCGCTGCGGCACGCGGACTTTGTGCAGGAGTTCTGCGGCGCGCTCGGCTTTGCCAAAGAGAACGCGGCCCAGATCGCCGAGAAGCTCCAGACGTTTATTCGCACCAAGAAGCCCGGCGAGGTCGACCTGCCCGAGCTCCAGTTGATCAAGGGCCTGCTGCGCCGGACCGAGGCGCGCGCGGCGGCGAAGTACTCGGGCGTGCGCCCGGAGAACATCCACTTCCTCGATCTGCCGTTCTATGAGACCGGCAAGGTCAAGAAGAAGCCGATCGGCGAGGACGACGTGCGGATCATCATGGATCTGCTCGAGCGGGTGCAGCCCCAGCAGATCTACGCCGCGGGCGATCTGTCCGACCCGCACGGGACGCACCGGGTGTGCCTGGCGGCGATCACGACGGCGCTGCACCGCCTGAGCGATGCGCCGTGGCGGAAGGACTGCCTGGTCTGGCTGTATCGCGGCGCGTGGCAGGAGTGGGGGGCCGAGGAGATCGAGATGGCAGTCCCGCTCAGCCCCGACGAGGTCGACCGCAAGCGGATGGCGATCTTCAAGCACGAGAGCCAGAAGGACCGGGCGTTGTTCCCAGGGCCGAGCGATGCGAGGGAGTTCTGGGAGCGTGCCGAGGATCGCAACCGCGCGACGGCCGAGCTTTACGACGCGCTGGGGTTGCCCGAGTATCAGGCGATCGAGGGGTTCGTGAGCTGGACGCCCAGCGTTGCGGACGGCGCGTTGACCGACGCGGCGCTCGCCGAGGCCAAGCGCGGTGCGCCGAGGGCCGCCGGCGTGCGTGCCGGCGTGCGTTCGGGGGCCGGGTCGTGAGCCGTCGCCTGGGCGTCTGCACGTGGTCGCTGCGTCCGGGGTCGCCCTTGGATCTGGCCGAGCGGGTGCGTGAGACGGGCTGCCGGGCGGTGCAGCTCGCGCTGGATCCGATCCGGCGCGGCGCGTGGCCCGAGGACGGGACGGTCGCGGTGCTCGAAGAAAACGGCATCGACATCCTCAGCGGCATGATGGAGATGGCGGGCGAGGACTATTCGTCGCTCGACAGCATCCGGCGGACCGGGGGCGTGCGCCCCGATGAGACCTGGCCCGAGAACCTTGCAAATGCGCGCAAGAACGCAGAGATCGCCCGGCGGCTGGGCATCGATCTGGTGACGTTCCACGCGGGGTTTCTGCCCCATGAGCGGGGCGACCGAGAGCGCCCCGTCTTGATGCAGCGGTTGCGCGACATGGCGGACGTGTTCGCCGAGGGGGGCGTGAGGGTCGCGTTCGAGACCGGGCAGGAGACGGCCGAGACGCTGCTCGACGCGCTCGACGAGCTGGACCATCCGAACATCGGCGTGAACTTCGACCCGGCGAACATGGTCCTGTACGACATGGGCGACCCGATCGAGGCGATGCGTCGGCTGGCGCCGTACATCGCGCAGGCGCACGTCAAGGACGCCTCGCCGACGCGCGTCGCGGGCGAGTGGGGGGGCGAGGAAGTGTGCGGGCACGGCGCGGTGGATTGGGACGGGTTCTTCGGCGTGCTGCGCGAGCACCTGCCGGACTGCGACCTGCTGATCGAGCGCGAGCAGGGGGAGAGCCGGGTGGCGGATATCGCCGAGGCGCGCCGGTTCGTGCTCGAGCGCATGGGCGACCAGATCCAAGAGATCAATGAAAGCGACGAGCCGGGTGGGATGGGCTGATGGCGCCGGTCCGCGTTGCTGTCGTCGGCATGGGTTTCATGGGGCGGACGCACCTGGGCGCGTACGCGCGTGCGCAGAGCGCGGGCGAGCCCTGCGTGGTCGCGGGGGTGTGCGATCGTGACCACGCGAAGTGCCGGGCCAAGGCCCGAGCGCCGGGCGCGGCGGGTGTCGCGGCGGAGGGCGACGCGGGGGGCAACCTCGACACGGACGGCGACGAGGTGGACGGCGTGCTCGCGCGCGCTGATCTGCTGCGCTTCACCGAGCTCGATGCCCTGCTCGCGAGCGACCAGATCGATCTGGTGAGCATCTGCACGCACACGGACACGCACGCGCCGTTTGCCGAGCGTGCGCTGCGCGCGGGCAAGCACGTGCTGGTCGAGAAGCCGGTCGCGATCACCAGCGCCGCGATCGATGCGCTGGCGGATGTCGCGGACGCAAGCGGGCTGGTCTGCATGCCGGCGATGTGCATGCGGTTCTGGCCCGGGTGGGACTGGCTCGCGCAGACGATCGGCGAGGGCTCGATGGGGCGCGTGCTGAGCGCACGATTCGAGCGTCTCGGCGCGGCGCCGGGCTGGGGCGAGGGCTTTTACAGCGATGCCGGGCGCAGCGGCGGGGCGTTGTTCGACCTGCACGTGCACGATGCCGATTTCATCCGCTACGCGTTCGGGATGCCCGGGCGTGTCGACAGCGTGGGCACCGAGGCGCACGTGAGCACGCGGTATGAGGTGGCAGGCGGGCCGGGGTTGTTGATCGCCGAGGGCGGCTGGCTCAACGCGCCCGGCGCGGCGTTCCGCATGCGCTTTGTGGTCGAGTTTGAGCGGGGCGTGGCCGATTTCGACCTCGCGCGTGATCCGGCATTGCTTGTGCACGACGCTTCGGGCTCGCGGACGCCCGAGCTGAAGAGCGGCACGGGGTACGACCACGAGGTGCGCCACGCCGTGCGCCTGGCGGCGGGTCTGGAGACCGTCCCGATCGCGACGATGCGCGAGGCGGCGGACGTGACGCGTATCCTCGAGGCCGAGCGAGACAGCATCCGTGTCGGCGGGCCCGTGCGCCCGGCGGCGCTGGGCACCACCGATCAGGGGCGGGCCGCCGCGCCCGCCGGAGCGAAGCGATGAAGATTGGCGCCATCGGCGTAGATTCCAGCCACCTGCCCGAGTTCACCCGGCGCATCAACGAGATGCACGCCAAGGGCCAGACGCCCTGCCAGGTGACCCGGTTCTGGACCGACGGCAAGCACGACTGGCCCAACCCCGACGATGTCGACGGGTGGATCACGTCCGCGACCGAGCTCGGCGCGTCGCCCGCCGAGTCGATGGAAAGCCTGCTCGACGAGGTCGACGGCGTCATGGTGCTCGCGGTCGCGGGCACCCGCCACTTCGAGCTCGCGCGCCCCGCGCTCGAGCGCGGCCTGCCCACCTACGTCGACAAGCCGCTCACCTGCGACCTCGATCAGGCCAAGGCCCTGCTCAAGCTCGCCCGCGACAAGAACGCGCGCTGCTATTCGGCGTCGAGCCTGCGCTTCGCGACCGAGCTCGAGCAGATCCCCCGCGACGCGCTGGGCGAGATCGTTGCGATCGATGCCTACGGCCCCGGCGAGCTCAACGACGGTGCGCCCGGGCTGCTGCACTACGGCGTTCACACCATCGAGATGATCGACGCGATCTGGGGACCGGGCGTCAAACGCGTCAGCGCGATCGAGACCGACGATCGCCACCTCGTCGACCTCGAGTACCGCGACGGGCGGTACGCGCGTCTGCGCCTCGAACGCGTCGGCGCGTACGACTTCGGAGCGACGCTCAGCGGCAAGCAGGCGACGCACAGCTTCAAGGTCGATTTCGGGCCGGTCTACACCCGCCTGGTGCAGGGCATGACGGGCTTCTTTGAGGGCAAGGCCGCTCCGGCGGAGCTGCGCGACATCGTCGAGAATGTCGCCGTGATGCTGGCCGGGAACGCCTCGATCGAGCACGACGGGGCGTGGGTGGACGTGTCGGAGATCGCCTGATCGGGGCCTTGAGGGCGCACGATTTCGAACATAAAGCGAACAAAATGCAACGGGAGTGTCGCCGCGCGCCGGGCGATCGGTTGATCCTGCCGGATCCTCTCGACGCCCGCTGCGGATTGTTATAGAATATCCCGCACCGGACAGACCAGTCGGCGATCGGGCCGGCACGGAGTGCAGCATGCCAGATCGGCTGCTTCAACTCAACCCAGTCACGCCCACGCCCGGGCGGCCGCTCTATGAGCAGGTCCGCGATGCGGTGCGCGAGGCGATCGACAGCGGGCAGATCGGCCCGGGCGACCGCATCCCGAGCACGAAGGCGCTGAGCACCATGCTGAGCGTGTCGCTGGTGACGGTACACCGTGCGTTGCAGGAGCTGGTTGCCGCGGGTGTGCTGCGGCGCGGGCAGGGTCGCGGGACGTTCGTGCACGAGGCGTACCTGAACCCCGAGCACAAGGCGAGCTCGATGCGCGTCGGGCTGGTGTTCCACGCGGAGAGTTCGCTGGCCGACGCGTACCACGGGGCGCTGCTCGAGGGCATCCGCTCGCGCGGGTTCGAGCGCGGGATGGACATCGTGCTGCTCCGCTACGGCGAGGACTGGCGCAACGAGTGCCAGGCGTACATCTATGTCAACCCGTTCGCCGAGCAGCTCGACCGCTCCCCGCGCTTCGGCGCCGCGGCCAGCACCCGCCACACGAGCGAGCCGGTGATGGTGGTCGGCGCGCGCGTGGCCCGCCCGGGCGTGAGCTGGGTCGACACGGACAACGTGCACCTCGCCGCCGAGGTGGTCGGGCATCTCGCGGGGCTCGGGCACCGGCGTGTCGCCTTCGTCGGCGGCGGCTCGCAGATCTCCAACAACGTCGACCGCCTCTCGGGCTATCGCCTCGCCTGCGAGCGCCACGGGCTGGAGCAGGACGACAAGCTCGTCTTTCTGCACCCCGATTGGCAGCTCGACGAGACGTCGCTCAACGCCCTCGCGGGGCTGCTGACCGGCGAGGACCGCCCGACGGCGGTGTTCGCGGCGGGGTATTACTTCGCGCTCAACACGTATACCGCCGCGCTGCGGGCGGATCTTGTGATCCCGGACGACCTGTCGGTCGTATCGGTCGATGACCCGCCCAGCGCGGCCCATCTCTCGCCCGCGCTGACGACGATGCGTCAGCCGCTGAGCGAGGTCGGGTCGCTGGCGATCGACGAGGTGTACGACCAGTGCCGGTCCGGGCGGGTGCGCGACGCGCACCACACGCTGCGTGCCGAGCTGATCATCCGGGGCTCGACGGCCCCGCCAGAGGGAGGCGCCCAGGTCGCCACGCGTGTCGCGCGTGACGGGTTGGCGTCAGAAAGGATCGTGCCATGAGAGGCATGCACAGCATCGAACGGGCAGGCCGCGTGAGGGACGCGGGCCGAGCCGGGAGCGCCGGTCGCGTCCCGGGAGGCATCGCCCGGGCCTTTACGCTGATCGAACTCCTGGTCGTGATCGCGATCATCGCGCTGCTGATCGGCATCCTGCTGCCGGCCCTGGGCAAGGCCCGCGATTCGGCGCGCGACCTCGTCTGCCAGACCAACGTGCGCAGCCTGGGCCAGGCGATGATCCTGTACTCGGCCGATTGGCGGGACAAGTTTCCGCCCAACCAGGTGTTCGATCAGCCCATCGCGAAGGAGAACGAGCAGGGCAACCCCGCGCTCGTGTACTGGTACGACGAGCCGCGCCTGAAGGACTACATCGGGGCCAACTTCTTCCCGGGCGATGCGCCTGCCAACGGCTTCCGCACCGTCGCCGGCGAGGTGATGGCCTGCCCCAACCACCCGCAGGGCGAGCGCTCGTACGCGATGAACTGGTGGGCGAGCAGCGCGACCGATGCCTGGGGCGCGGGTTCGAGCGGCACGCAGCCGACGCTCGGGCAGCCCTTCGACGCCTCGGTTGACTTCAGCAGCGACATGATCCTGATCGCCGACGCGTGGGGCAACAACGGCATCCAGCGCGACCCCGGCGGCGAGTTCGTCTGGGTCACCAACTCCAACATCGGGATCAAGGGCCTGCCCGGCGAGCGCTTCGGCGGGGGCGATGGCGTCAACGACTTTCCTGGCAACGCGTTCGGCTCGCGCAACCGCGCGCCCGAGGCCGACGACTTCACGCCCAGAGGTGCCGGCAGCCCGACGCCGACGAGCTACATCCCCTGGTATCGCCACCCGCGTCGCAACAACGAGACGTTCGCGATCGAGGGCGGGGCGAACATGGTGTTTGTTGACGGGCACGTCGAGAATGTGAACGTCGGTTCCCTGCTGACGCCGGAGGGCACGAGCACGTTCGACGTGCTGTGGTCGACGCGTGATCGCAAGATCGATCAGCCCGACGATAACGGTTGATCGCTCGGCGCTGTCGTGTTGCATCGCCTCCGGTCGGGCGTGCCTCATCTGGACCCCGTCACGCTTTGAGCCAGCCGCGATCCCAGCACTGTCGTCCCGGCATGAACGGATGCCCCCCGTTCGCGGTCGTGTGCGCGTTTGTCGCATCGATCTCCCTGGGTTCGTGCGGGGATGCGCGCGGGGGATCGAACGCGGACCGCGCCGATGCCGCGGTCACGCTCGAGCTCTGGACGCTCAGCCTCAGGCCCACGTTCACCGATTACATCGAGCGCACGATCGAGGGCTTTGAGTCCGAGCACCCGGGGGTCGAGGTTGTCTGGGTCGATGTGCCGTTCGGTGCTGTGGAGCGCAAGCTCGTCGCCGCGGCCGCCGCGGGGCGTGCGCCGGATGTGATCAACATGTCCGACCTGATGTTCGCCCGCTTCGCCGGTGCCCGCGCGTTCGCGGCGCTCGACGGTGTGCTGCCGGGCGATGCGGCGGGGCGCTACCACGCCGGGGCGCTCGATGTCGGGCGCATCGGGGGTGAGCTGTATGCCCTGCCCTGGTACCTGACGACGCAGACGATGATCGTCAATACCGATCTGCTCGAGGCGGGCGGGCTCACGCTCGAGACGGTCGCGACCGATTGGCCGGGCCTTTGTGAGCAGGCAATCGACTTTGCCGAGCCCGGCGAGCGCAGCCTGTTCACCCAGCCGCTGGGTCAGGACTCGCAACTGCTGATGATGCTGCTCGCCGACGGGCTGCCGCCCTTCGCCGAGGACGCCGGCGGGGCGCTCCGCGCCGATCTCACGCGCGGCGAGGTCGTCGAGTTCATCCGCGGCTGGGTCGAGGTCTACCGCAGCGGTGCGTTGCCCCGGGCCGCGGCGACCAACGGGTTCGAGCACCTGATCGAGGTCTATCAGAACGAGCGCGTCGCCGTGCTCAACACCGGGGCGAACTTCCTGGGTCGCGTGCGCGGCGTGTCGCAGCGGGTGTACGACAGCTCGGCGGTGCTGCCGCCGATCACCGGCTCGCTGGGGCGGGCGCACATCGCGGTGATGTCGCTGTCGGTGAGCGCGCAGAGCGAGCATCCCGAGCTGGCCTCGGCCCTTGCTTGGCACCTGACGAGCCCGGAGGCGCAGCTCGATTTTTGCAGGCTCGCAACGATCCTGCCCAGCACGCCCGCGTCGCTGAGCGACCCGTTCTTTGCGGGTGCGACGCCCGGCGAACTCGAGTCGGGCGACGCCAAAGTCGCCGAGGCGCGCGCGGTCGTGGCCCGCGCGCTGCCCGGCGCGGTGGCGTTCACCCCGGCGATGGAGGCCTGGCCCGAGATGCGGCGCGTGTTTGAGGACGGGATCAAGCGTGTCCTGCTCGCGCCCGCCGACGCGCCGGGCGACCTGCTGGAGTCGCAGCTCGCCTCGATCGAGTCGCGCTGGAACGGGCTGATCGACGCGATGAACACCGCGCGCGTCGCGACCGGGGGGCGGGCCGCGACGATGGACGCGATCCAGACGCCGACGGCATTGCCCTCCGCCGATCGGGCGGGCGCAGCGGGTCCGGCGCGGTGAAGCTCCGCACACACCATCCCGCGGCGCCGTACCTGTTCATGCTCCCCGCGCTCGCGGTGCTCGGTGTCTTTCTCATCGGCTCGGCGGCGCAGGTGGTGTACTACTCGCTCGGGTCGTACAACCCGTTCACCGATACCTACGAGTTCGTCGGCGGGGCCAACTACGCCCGCCTGATGGGCGACGGGGTGTTCTGGCGGGCGCTCGCGAACGCGTTTTTGTACCTGCTCGTCACGCCCGTGCTGATCGTGCTGAGCCTGGTCTGTGCGCTCATCGTCGATAGCCGGGTGAAGGGCAGCCCGCTGCTCCGGCTGCTGTTGTTCCTGCCGGTGGTGACGCCGACGATCGTCGCGGCCGTCGCGTGGCGGCTGCTGCTCAACGAAGAGTCGGGCCTGCTCAACGTGGTGCTCACCGCCCTTGGGCTGCCCGGGGCCAACTGGCTCACGACGCACCCGTTCACGCTGATCAGCGCGATGCTGGTGACGCTGTGGAAGGGCTTCGGCTTTTACATGATGGTCTTTCTCGCGGCGCTGGTGGCGGTGCCGCGCGAGCTGAAGGAGGCCGCGGCGATCGACGGCGCCGGGCGCATGGGCACCTTCCTCAACGTCACGCTCCCCACGCTGCGCCCCACGATCGTGCTCGTCTCGATCATCAGTTCGATCTCGGCCCTCAAGGTCTTCGACGAACTGTTCGTCACCGTCCGCGGCGTGCCGCCCGAGCAGCAGACCGTTGTGCCGCTGGTCTATTCGCTCGCGTTCGAGCGCAACGACTTCGGCCTCGCGTGCGCCGCGGGGCTCACGCTCTTTGTCGTGATCCTCGCGTTCAGCCTGCTCAACCTCTGGATCACCCGCCGGGCCGGGGGTCGCGATGCTTGAGCGCAGGCCCGGCTGGTGGATCGCGGCGATCTACGCGACGGCGCTCGTCGTTGTCGCGCTCGCGGTCGGCCCGGCGATCTGGCTGGTGCTCGGCGCGTTCCAGCCCGCGGGGGGCGACGTGGGTGATCCGGTCTCGTCGCTCGTGCTGGGCGTCGAGGGCGACGGCGCCGACAGGCAGCGCGCAACGCTTGAGAACTTCGGCGCCGCCTGGGGCGGGGGCGATCTCGCCCGCCCGCTCATCAACAGTGTGATCGTCACGGCGGCGCGCACCACGCTCGGCGTGCTCCTCGCGGCGCTGGCGGCGTACCCGCTCGCTCGGATGAGCTTCGCCGGTCGGCGGATCCTCTTTCTGGTCATCCTCGCGACGACGATGATCCCCGAGCAGGTCATCGTCGTGCCCATGTTCAAGATCGCCAGCGGCCTCGGCTTGTTCGATTCGCTGGCCGGGGCGGTCATCCCGTTCGCCGTCTCCGCCTTCGGGGTGTTCCTGTGCATGCAGGCGTTCGAGCAGGTGCCGCACGAGCTCGAGGAGGCGGCACGGATGGACGGCGCGAGCACGCTGCGCATCTGGTGGAACGTGATGCTCCCTCTTTCGGCGCCGACGCTCGCGACGCTCGCGCTGTTCAGCATCATCGGCGCGTGGTCGGACCTGCTCTGGCCGCTGGTGATCCTGCAGAGCGAGTCGAACTTCACGCTCCCGGTCAAGATCAACGAGATGCTGGGGCTGTTCAGCACCAACCCGCGCGTCGCGTACGCCGCGAGCGTGCTCGCGTTGCTGCCGATCATCGCGTTCTTTCTCATCATGCAGCGTTGGCTGCGTCCCTCGCTCTTCGCGGGCGCGGTCAAGGGCTGAGCGGTGCGGGACTTTAAGACACCGGTCCTGATCGTCGGCGGCGGCACCGGGGGCGTCGCCGCGGCGCTCGCGTGCGCGCGCAGCGGCACTGCGTGCGTCATCGTCGAGCCCACCGCCTGGGTCGGCGGGCAGCTCACCAGCCAGGGCGTGCCCCCCGACGAGCACCGGTGGATCGAGGGTGACGGGCCGGGTGCGCCCGCGGGTTTCACGGGGTGCACCGCGTCGTACGCCGAGATGCGTCGACGCGTGCGCGAGCACTGCGTGCGCGACGAGTCGATGACCGCTGCCGCCCGCTCGGCGGCGCAGCTCAACCCGGGCAACGGCTGGGTGAGCCGGCTGTGCGCGCCGCCGCGGGTCTTTCACGCGGCGCTCGAGCGGATGCTCGCGCCGCACGTCGCATCGGGTCTTGTGCGTGTGGTTCTTCACGCCGAACCGGTCGGCGCGGACGTCGACGGCAACGATGTCCGCTCCGTGACGTTCGCGGACGTGCGCACCGGCGAGCGTTTCGTCGCTCAAGCGACACTCTTCCTCGAAGCCACGGAGCTGGGTGATCTGCTCGAGCTCGCGGGCGTCGAGTCGATGATCGGCGCCGAGTCGCAGCAGGTTTTCGGCGAGTTGCACGGGCGGCCCGACCTGCCCGCGGGCACGACCCACGACCAGCGCGATCAGCAGGCCTTCAGTTGGTGCTTCGCGATCGAGCACCGCCCGGGCGAAGACCACACGATCGATCGCCCGCCGGCCTATGACGCGTGGCGGTCATATGTCCCCGAGATGTCGCCGCCATGGACCGGGCCTCTGTTCAGTTGGACCGTGCCCAGCCACGATGCGCAGGAGGGTCGCGAGCTGGCGATGACGCCCTGGCCCGACGAGCCGGCGAGCGGCGCGTGGGAGCTCTGGCGGTACCGGCGCATCGTCGACGCAGCGGCGCACACCGACGGGCGACCCGATGTCTGCCTCGTCAACTGGGTGCAGATGGATCATTGGCGTTCGGTGCTGCTCGGGGCGCGCCGGGCGGAGCGACGCGAGGCGTTTGAGGCGGCCCGAGAGCAGTCGCGATGCCTGCTGTACTGGATGCAGACCGATGCGCCGCGCCACGACGGGGGCGCGGGTTACCCCGGCCTGCGAATGCGGGATCACGAGTTGGGCAGAGGCTCTGAAGCCGCGACCGGGGGCGAGGGTTTCGCGCTCGCGCCCTACATCCGCGAGCCGCGCCGGCTCGACGCGCTGCGTGTCTTGCACGAGGGCGACCTGGGCGAGCAGCAGCGGGCGGAGCGCGGCGTCGCACACGCCGAGTGCTTCGCCGACTCGATCGCCATCGGGCACTACGCGATCGATTTGCACCCGACCGCGGCCGGGCGCAACAACGTCTACGTGCCCGCGCTCCCATTCCGCGTGCCGCTGCGTGCGCTCATTCCGAAACGGGTGCGCAACGTCATCGGCGCGGGCAAGGCGTTCGGCGTGAGCCACGTCGCCAACGGGTGCACGCGTCTCCACCCGGTCGAGTGGGCGATCGGTGAGGCGGCCGGCTTGCTGGCTTCGCGTGTGCTCGCCGAGGGTACCGACGCCCACACCGTCGCGAACGATCGGGCCCGCGCCGCGGCCTTCCGCGAGCGCTGCGAGGCGCAGGGCATGCCGACGCGTTGGCCCTGGGAGCCCGAGGGCACGTGAGCGAACCGGCGACGCGGTCTACGCTGGCTTGATCAGGCTTGCTCGATCAGGCGGGCTCGATCAGGACTGTGCGGATGCTGAACGGCTCGACTCGGAACTCGATGGTGTTGTCATCGATCGCCAGATCCTCGCCATCGATCGGGCGTTCCAGCGCGTCGGCCAACGCCGCGCGCCGGATCGGATTGGCAGAGCGAACGCTGCACGATCCGCGTCCGCCGGCGACCTCAAAGACCCGTACAACGCGTCGCGACGGATCATCTGCGGCGGCTTTGCAAGCCGCGATCTCGCACGCCGCCGAGCCAGCGGTCTCGATGACAAACGGGGCCGGCGTCTCGCCCGCGACATGGCGCAGCGGTCGGTTGAGGGCCTCGGCCTCGGCGGTAACGGCGCGCAGGCCGCCGTCGTGCGGCAGCAGGCTGTGCACAAAGCGGTTGGTCCCGCGATCGGCGCCGGGGTCTGGGTGCACGGGCGAGCGCAGGAGAGAAACATGCATGGTGCACGCTTCGGCGTTTGCCGCGGCGCCGCAGCCGTAGGTCCCTGTGTTGAGAATCGCGAGGCCGGCGCCGTGCTCGTGCGCGCTCATCCAGCGGTGGGCGCTGACCTCGAACCGCGCGCGGTCCCACGCCGTGTTGCGGTGCGCGGGGCGTTCGATGTGCCCGATGCCAACGTCGTAGCCGACACGCTCGGTGCGCACCGCGGCGGGGAACAGCATCCGCAGCAGGCGGTGCGTCTCGTGCCAATCGACCTCGGTGATCAGGTCCACGCGCGGGCTGTCGGCGTCGAGGCGCACGGTCCGCGTCACGCGGCTCTTCTCGCCGACCGCGAACGAACAGCGCAGCTCGGCGCGTAGCTCATGCTCGGTGACACGCTCGATCTCGACCGGGCTGTCCTGGCGCCAGACGACCTTGTCCTCGCTGTACCGGTCGATGTCCCACGCGTCCCACATCATGGGGCGGTCTTCGAGCAGGACGAGCTCGCCCAACGCGCCGGACGCGAGGTTTCGCCCCGAGCGTTTGTCGTGCAACGCCGCGATGCGGCCCGCGACATCGAGTTCGACGCGCACGTGCGCGTTCTCGAGCGAGCGATCGCTCGCCACGACGGGCTGGCTGGGCGTTGTTGCAACCGGGCGAACCGCGGCCAGCGGGCGGATTGGTTCGACGAACACGATCGAGCCGTCGCCCGTTTCGATGACGCCGCCGCGGGGCGTCGACGCGGGGTTGAGGACTGCATCGCCCGTCCCGGTGATCCGCTCGGCGGTATCGATCGCTTCGTCGAGCTGCGCGCGTGCTTCGGTGTACACCGGCCCGATCGACGACCCCGGCAGGATGTCGTGGAACTGGTTGAGCAGCAGCAGCTTCCACGCCCGATCGAGGTCCGCCTCGTGCTGCGCGCTCGGCCTGTGCTGGGCGACCATCTCGGCGACGCGCAGCGCCTCCTCGGCGCGCCGGTTCATCGCCTTGAGCCACGCGTGGGTCGTCAGCGTGCCACGGTGCAGCTCGAGGTACAGCTCGCCCGCCCAGGTCGGCGGCGGGCTGCGATCGGCCTGCGCGTGCAGGCGCTCGACGAACGCGCCGACCGACGACAGCTCCGTGCGCGGCACGCCGGCGCACGCACGCGCCAGGTGGGCATCGTCGAGCATCCGCTCGGTCGCCCCGCCCCCGCCGTCGCCGAAGCCGAACGGCTGGAGGACCTCGGCCGGTGCGCACGCGGCTTCCGCGTCGACCGGTCGGCGGTGCTCGGCCCCGCGCAGGTTGTCTGTGTTCTTGCGCAGCTCTTTGGGCGTGAGCGTGGCGTTGTAGTCTCCGCCGGGCGTCTGGTGGGCGAGGACTTCGCTCCCGTCGATGCCGCGCCAGACGAAGTCGGTGTCGGGCATCGTGTTGAACTGGTTCCACGAGAGCTTGTTGGTGATGAAGGTATCGAGCCCGCACGCGCGCATGATGCCGGGCAGTGTTGCGGGAAAACCGAACGTATCGGGCAGGAAGAGCACGCGCTGCGCGCCGCGATCCGCAAACTGCGAGCGCCACCAGCGGTCGGCGTGCAGCACCTGGCGGATCAGCGCTTCACCCGATGGGACGGAGCAGTCCGGCTCGACCCACATGCCGCCGAACGGCTCCCATCGCCCCTCGCCGACCCGGGCGCTGATCTGCTCGAAGACCGCGGGCGCGTCGTCTTTGAGCCAGGCGTACTGCTGCGTCTGCGAGCATGCGAACGTGAACGCGTCGTTGCGCTCGAGCAGGCGAAGCGCGTTGGTCCAGCTCCGGATGACCTTGCGCCGAGTCTCGCGGATCGTCCACAGCCAGGCGGTGTCGATGTGGGCGTGCCCCACGGCGTGGACGATCGGGGCGGCGCCGTCGGGCTCGACCGCGAGAGCCGCGTGCAGCGGTTCGACCGCACGCCCGGCGGTGCGTGAGACGTCGGCGTCGTCGATCAGCTCGGTTGCCAGTGTGAGCGCGTGGTAGAGCTGCGCCGCGCGGGGCGAAGCGGGGGCCAGCTCACCCAGCAGCAGGCGGGCGAAGTCGTACGCGCGCAGCAGCGCCCGCACGCCGTCGTCGATCCGCACCAGCTCGCAGTGTTCGAGGCGCCCCGGCGTCGGGCCGGTCCATCGGCGGTGGTCCTCGGCGTGGTCCCAATCGAACGCGACGACGCCCCACGGGTGGTTGCACGAGGCCTCGACCCGCAGGTCGATCGAGGCGCCGTCCGGCGCCAGCGCTTCGCGGATGGGAACCTCGTCGCGGTTGACATCAAGCCCGCGCACGGGCGCGCCGTTGCTCCAGACGGTTGCCTCGGTGCCCGAACTGAAGCGGATCGCGAGCCGATCCCGATCTCCGGGCGGCAGTTCGCCCACGACGCGGAACCAGCACGTCGCCCACTTGGGCCCCCAGGCCCACCCGGGCTCGACCGGGCGGTACGGTTGCGCAGCGGCGTCGGCCGAGCTGGGCAACGGCGCGTCGTGCCGCTCGCTGCCCTCGACCAGCCACGCCGAGACGGGCAGCGGCTGCGCCGACGCGTACTGCCCAGGCCCGAGCACCTCGCGGCTGAACCGTTCGAACCGCGGCAGATACACGCTGATCTCGTGCTGCTGGGTGTCGTGTTTGCGGATCTCTTGGGGCATGGTGGTTGGGCCTGTGCGCACAAAGGAAAACGGAGGAGCGAGCCGGGGGGGGCAGATATTCTATAATCTCCAGCGATGGCCTATGCCGAGCAAACCACAGAATCGGCGTCGGCACAAGCCGGACGCGGGCGGCTGCTCAGCCTCGACGCGTTTCGGGGGTTCGATATCGCCGCGATGCTGCTGGTCAACACGACCTGGAACCGCGAGGTCTTCCACCCCCAGTTCTTCCACGTCGAGTGGAACGACAAGGCCCAGGGCGCGACGTTCACCGACCTGGTCTTCCCATGGTTTGTCTTTATCGCGGGCTGCTCGATCCCGCTCAGCATGCGATCGGGCCGCGGGCGGGCGCAGCCGGCGTGGCTCAAGGTGCTGATCGCGCTCAAGCGGGCGGCGATCATCTACCTGCTCGGCGTGCTGCTCACGGTCGCGGGCTCGGCGACCGATCGCCCGCTGGTCTGGAACGATCTGCTGAGCTGGAACATCCTGCAACTGATCGCCGGGGCGTACTTCTGCGCGGTGCTGATCTTTCTGCTGCCCAGGTGGGGACAGATCGCGGCGGTCGTCGGCATTTTGCTCGCCAAGTGGGCGACGATGACGGTGATCCCGTTCGAGGTGATCGAGCAGGCCGGCCTTGTGCGCGCGCCCGCGGGGCACCCGACCGGGGCCGGCACCTGGGCCCACCACGACGGCGTGAAGCGGTTGCTGCACATGGAACACGAATCCGGCGTCGGCTTCGCGCTGCTCGGCTGGCTGGGGATGACGCAGCAGTACCTGCCGCTCGCGGCGTGCGCGGTCATCGGCGGATGGGCGACGCAGATCATGACCGGCGCTGGGTCGACCGCTGTGCGCACCCTGCGCGTCGCGGGGCTCGCGCTCGGGCTGCTGGTAGTCGCGTTCGCGCTGCAGTGGAACTACGACCCCGCGGGCGGGGGGCTGCTCGGGCGGTTCACGGCGCCGTTCAGCAAGTGGACGATCAGCCCGGCGTATGTGCTGCTCAGCGCGGGCACGGGCATGCTGCTGCTCGTCGCGTTCTGGCTCGTCATCGACGTGTGGAAGCTGACGACGGCGCTGTTCCTGCGGGTCTGGGGGCTCAACGCGATCGCGCTGTACGTCGGCGCCGAGCTGTTTTTCAAGGTGATCTACAGCAAGTGGCAGGTCACGCACCCCAACGGGTTCAGCGGCTCGCTCGCGGGCGGGGTGATCGCGTGGGTCGAGCATTGGACCGGGTCGGCGGCGGTCGCGGGCTGGTGCTTTGCGCTGAGCTGGATCGGTTTGGGATGGCTGCTGTGCTGGTGGATGCACGCCAAGAAGCTGTACATCAAGGTGTGACCCGGTGAACGCTGCGCACGGATTGTGGGACGGAACGGCGGCGCACGAGCTGCTGCTGCCGACGCCGGTGCGCACGGAGGTGCTCGGCGGGCATCCGATCGACGCGTCGGCGCTGGGGCGCCAACCGGTTGTGCGCAAGGACGCGGCGCTGCCCGGCGGCGGGTACCGCCTGCGGATCGACGGCGACGGGATCGCGGTCGTGTGCGCCGATGGGGCGGGGGCCCGCTCTGCGCGTGCGACGATCGCGCAGCTCCGCAACGCATCGCGGGGCGCGCCGCTGCTGGCGGTCTCGATCGAGGATCACCCGGCGATCGCACAGCGTGGGGTGATGCTCGACGTCTCGCGCGACCGCGTGCCGCGGATGGATGAGCTGCTTGAACAGATCGGCGTGCTCGCCTCGCTCAAGGCGAACCATCTCCAGCTTTATACCGAGCACACGTTCGCGTATGCGCGGCATGAGGCGGTGTGGCGGGGATCGGGGGCGATCACGCCGGGCGAGGCCCGCCGGCTCGACGCGGCGTGCACGGGGGCCGGTATCGAGCTGGTGCCCAACCAGAACTGTTTCGGGCATCTCACGCGTTGGCTCTCGCATCCGGGCTACGCCCATCTCGCCGAGACGCACGGCGACTGGACGTTCCTGGGCATGGCGCGTTCCGGTCCGTTCAGCCTGTGCCCGACCGACGCTGCGTCGCTGCGGTTTGTCGAGGGCTTGCTCGACGAGCTGCTGCCCTGCTTCGCGAGCGGGCTGGTCAATGTCGGGTGCGACGAGACGCACGACATCGGGCACGGGCGATCGCGCGGGGCGGTCGCGCAGCGCGGGCGCGGGGCGGTGTACGCCGACTTTGCGGGCGCGGTGTGCGCGGCGGCGATCGAGCGCGGGCGGCGGCCCATGTTCTGGGCGGACATCGCGGGCGAGGAACCGGAGCTGCTCGATCGCCTGCCGGGCGAGGCGTTCGGGATGGTCTGGGGGTACGAGCCCGGTGCTTCGTTCGAGCGCGAGGCGCGGGAGCTGCGCGCGCGCGGGCGGCGCTGGTGGGCGTGCTGCGGGACGAGCTCTTGGCGGTCGTTGGTCGGGCGGACGAGCGAACGCCGGGCGAACGTGCGTGAGGCGGCGCGGGGCGCGATCGAGCACGAGGGCGACGGGATGCTCATCACCGACTGGGGCGATCTGGGGCACCGCCAGGTCTGGCCCGTCGCGTTGCTGGCGATCGCGGACGGGCTGGATGCCGCTTGGACGGGCGGCGAGCGATCCGCGCGGTTTCTCGACGCGTGCGACGCGCAGCTCTTCGGCGGGGCGCGCGGGACGGCCGCTTGGCTCGAGGCGCTGGGCGACGCGGACAAGCCGATCCGCGCGATCGCGGGCGGGCGCACGGATGATGAAGCGCCGAAACGCTTGGCGAATGCCGGAGCGCTGTTTACCGAGCTGCACCCCCCGCCGGAGGTGCCCGGGCGCCCCAGACGGTTGCCGATGGATGCGGACGCGTGGCGCCGGGTGCGTGAGGTGGCCGAGGGTCTGGCTGCATCGGTGCCGGGGCCCGCGGGATCGCTGGTGCGTGACGAGTGTGCGCACGCGGCGGCGTGCGCGCTGTGGGCGGCGGACGTGGCGATCGTTCGGCGTGGTGATCGGGCGCGCGCGGGTGACCTGGTGTCGAGACGGGACGGGATTGAGCGTGAGCACGCGCGGCTCTGGCGTGTCCGGTCCCGCGCGGGCGGGCTCGCCGATTCGCTGGGCTGGTGGCGGCGGGTCGAGCTCGGGGGCGCCCCGTGAGCCGTCCGCTGCGCATCGTCGGGTGCATGAGCGGGACGAGTTGTGACGGCGTTGATGCCGTGCTGGTCGAGGTCTGCGAGCGCGCGGGTGCGCCTTTGGACACCGAGGCCCGGGTCATCGGTGGTGCGTCGGTCGAGCTGGGCGGCTTGGGCGAGAGGCTGCTCGCGTTCTCACGGGGTGGCGCGCTCGCAGCGGGCGAGATCGCCGAGCTGCGCGACAGGCTCTCGGACGCGCACGTGCGGGCGATTCGCGAAGTTGGCGGCGGCTGCGATGTCGTCGCGGCGCACGGGCAGACGGTGTTCCACGGTCGCGCGACGCCGGACGCGCGGGGCGGGCGCACGTGGCAGCTGTTCGAGCCGGCGCGGGTGGCGCGGGCGATCGGTGTGCCGGTGCTCGCTGACCTTCGATCGGGCGATGTCGCGGCGGGGGGCCAGGGGGCGCCGATCACGCCGATCGCGGACCGCGTGCTGTTCGGTTCGCACGCGCCGTGCGCGGTGGTCAACCTGGGGGGCTTCTGCAACGCGACGCTGCTGGGGGGCGACGGGTCGGTCGCGGGGTTTGATGTCTGCCCGTGCAACCAGTTGCTCGACGCGGGGGCGCGGCGTTGGCTCGGAGCGAAGTTCGATGCGGGCGGGGCTGTAGCGGGCGAAGGGTGGGCGGACGCGGGCGAGTCGGCGCGTCTGCGAGGAGCGTGGGCGGACGCCGCGGGGCGTTCGTTGGGCTCGGGTGACGAGCGGCTCGATGTGCTCACGCGTCTTGAGTCGATGGGCGTTGGCGATCGGTTGGCGACCTTGTGCGACGCGATCGGGCGGGCGATCGGCGAGCGCGTCGGGGGAGTCCCGGTGTTTGTCGCGGGCGGGGGCGCGCGGAATGGGGCGTTGGTGCGCGCGATCGAGGCGCGCTGCGCTGGTGCGGTTTCGAGCACAGCGGTTGTCGGCGTCGATCCGGTGTGGCGCGAGGGGGCGTGCATGGCGGTGCTTGGCGGCTTGACGTTGCGGGGCGAGGCGGCGACGCTGGCGGGCGTGACGGGGTGCGCAGCGCCCGCGCCGATCGCGGGGAGCTGGACGCTCCCGCCGGGGGGTGGGTGGCGCGTGGTGCGCGCGGGAGGCGATGATGTCGGGTGAGGCTTTGCCGGCGGACCGCGGGGGGATCGCGACCGAGCGGATCAACTCGCGTTCGGGGAACCTGCACGCGCTCGGCGTGCGCGCGTGCGTGGATCTGATCGCGCGTGAAGACCGGGCGGGGCTGGACGCGCTGGAGCGGGCGTCGGGGTCGCTGGCGGGGCTGATCGGGGCGAGCGAGCCGGGGTTCTGCCGGGGCGGGCGGCTGATCTCGCTGGGGGCGGGGACGAGCGGACGCCTGGCGGTGCTCGATGCTTCGGAAGCGCCGCCGACGTTTCAGGTCGATCCGGGGCGTGTGGTCGGCATCATCGCGGGGGGCGATTCGGCGTTGCGCGTGTCGAGTGAGGAGAAAGAAGACGATCCGCGCGGCACCCTGGGCGAGCTCGAGGCGCTGGAGTTGACCGACGACGACACGGTGCTGGGGCTCGCGGCCGGGGGGACGACGCCCTACGCGCGCGGCGCGTTGGCGATCGCGAAGGAGCTGTCGGCGGGGTGCGTGACGGGCCTGATCACGTGCGCCCGTGTCGATCCGCCGGCGGGGTGCGATCACATGATCGTGCTCGAGACCGGGCCCGAAGTGGTGACCGGTTCGACGCGGATGAAGGCGGGGACGGCGACCAAGCTCGCGCTGAACACCATCTCGACGACGCTGATGATCCGGTCCGGGCGGGTGTACCGGAACCTGATGGTCGATCTGCGGGCGACCAACGACAAGCTGCGCGATCGGGCGGCCCGGATCGTCTCGACGCTGACGGGGCTGGAGCGCGAGGCGTCGTTTGAGCTGCTCTCGCGCGCACGCGGGGGCGTGAAGGCGGCGGTCGTGATGCAACGCCTGGGGGTCGACGTTGACGAGGCCGAGCGGCGCCTGGCGGAGGCGGGGGGGCGGCTGGAGCGGGTGATCGGGGATTGACAGGTGGGGCGTGGGACGAGCGGGGGGAGACGCGGCGAGATCGGCGCGGGCTAGCGGCGCCGGTTGCGCGAGGCGGGGCGCGGTGCGCTCGGCGCCGGTTGTGCTCGCAGGGACCTCGCGCCGTTGACGACTCGGTCCCAGTCGAAGGCGGGGCCCGGGTCGATCTTGTTGGTTTGGATGTGGTAGTGGGCGATGAGGCCGGTGAAGGCGTCGAAGTCGTCGCCCGTCATGGCTTGGGTGAGCAGGTCTCCGGTGGCGTCGCGCGGGTAGTCGAGGCGGATCTCGGGCAAGGCGGCGTTGAGTGCGGCGGTGAGGCGGATGAGCGATTCGTACTGCTCGTCGGTGAAGTCGTACTGCTCAAGCTCGCGCCCCTGGATGACGCCTCGGATGCGCTGGTCGCGTGCGGGCCTGGCGACGAAGTCGGGCGTGCGCACGCCGCCGTCCCCGAGCCAGCCCGGGAAGGTTATGAAGGTGCCCTCGGCGTCGGTGTCGTGCCAGGTGTCGAGGGTTTCGGGCTCGCCCGGCGGGTAGGCGCCGATCTGGGCGATCTCGATGCCGACGGATCGGCTGTTGGCTTTGGTCGCGTGCCAGGCGCGTTCGGTGACGTCGAGGGTCTGATAGATGGTGCCGTCGACATCGAGGAGGAAGTGGACGCTGAGGCCCCGCATGTCGTGGAGGATGCGGAAGCAGGATCGGCTTGCGCCGGCGACGTCGTAGTGGATGACGAACTGGTCGACGACGCCGGCGAGCTGCTCGCGCTTCCAGCCGTCTTCGGGCTTGCCGGGGCGGTCGTTGTATCGGTTGGGGCTCGGGAGGGCGTCTTTGATGGCGTCCCAGGAGCTTTGGTCGGGGCGGGCGAAGCGGCGGGTGACGCGATAGGCGTCGTAGCCGCCCGGGTCGAACCAGAGGACGACGGGGGCGCCGGTGTGGATGAGTTCGCCGGCGACCATGATCTCGGTGCCGGTGCGTTCCAGCACTGCGCCGACCCTTGGCGGGCGCTGGTCCTCGATGGTGCGCGCACTGGAGCAGCCCGAGGCGAGCGGGACCAACGCGAGCAGCGGCGCAGCAAGTCGAGAAATACAGCGGCGGTGACGGCGTTTGGGCATCGCGAAGACCTCCGTTGGGCGCTCCGCATGGTACGCTCGCGCGATGGTCACACTGGCGTTCGGCGCGCTCGATCTCGCGGTTGTTGGGGTGTACTTCGCGGTGCTCGCGGCGACGGGCGCCTGGTTTGCCAAGCGCGGCGCCAAGGACACCGATGACTACTTCCTGGGCGGACGCCAGATGCCGATGTGGGCGGTCGCGGTCAGTGTGCTGGCGACGAGCTTGTCGGCGGCGACGTTCATCGGCGGGCCGCAGCAGGCGTACGTGGGCGACCTGACGTACCTGAGCACGAACATCGGCATGGTGATCGCGGCCGTCGTGATCGCGGTGTGGTTCATCCCGGCGTTCTATCGCGAGCGCGTGGGGACGGTGTACGAGCTGCTCGACAGGCGGGCCGGGGCGGGCGGGCAGCGGGCGGCGAGCGCGATGTTCATGCTCGGGCGGGTCTTCGCCAGCGGGGCGCGCCTGTTTATCGTGGCGTTGCCCGCGACGCTGATCGTGTTCGGCGAGCCGGCGGGGGGCGAGGTGCCCGCGTCGCAGCTCGTGCTCGCGATCGGTGCGATGACGATCGTCGGCATCCTGTACACGCTCGTCGGCGGGATCAGCAGTGTGATCTGGTCGGACGTGATCCAGACCGGCGTGTTTCTTGCCGCGGTGATCGGGGCGATCACGCTGCTGCTGATGCGGATCCCGGTCGGACCGGCGGAGATCGCTCAGGTGCTGAGCGGGTCGCCCGGCGCGACGCCTGGCAGCAGCAAGCTGACGGTGATCAGCCTGAGCACGGATCCGGGCGCGGCGTACACGCTGTGGAGCGTCGTCATCGGTTTCACGCTGCTGGGCATCGCGAGCTACGGCACGGACCAGGATCTCGTGCAGCGCATGCTGACCTGCAAGAACGCGAAGGCGGGGTCTTGGAGTGTGATCAGCGCGCAGCTCATGGGGATCCCGGTCGTGCTGCTGTTCATGGCCGTCGGGTTGTTGCTGTACGTCTTTTATGCCCGTCCGGACGTGATGGGCGCGAGCATGCCGAGCGATTCGCCCGACGATTCGCGGACGGTGTTCTTGAGCTTCATCCTGCGCGAGATGCCGGCGGGGATGTCGGGGTTGATGATGGCGGGGCTGTTTGCGGCGGGGCTGAGCAGCCTGAACAGCGCGATCAACGCGATGTCGTCCACGCTGGTGAGCGACTTCTATCGACCGATGCGGGCCGGCATGCCCGAGCGGCACTACGTGCTTGTGGGGCGGGCGGCGGTCGTCGGCTGGGGGCTGGTGCTCGGCTCGTTCGCGTGCTTCTGCGTGTATTGGCAGCGGGCGAGCGGGCAGACGCTGATCGACTTTGCGCTCAGCGTGATGACGTTCGCGTATGCGGGACTGCTCGGGGTGTTTTTCTGTGTGCTGTTCACCAAGCGCGGGAGCACGCTGAGCGTGATCGGGGCGCTGGTTGTTGGGTTCGTGGTGATTCTGGTGCAGCAGCCGATGGTGTGGGGCTGGGGGGCGTTTGTTGCGCTCGACGCGCGCGTCGGCGTTGACCTCTCGCTCGCGGCTTCGCTGGCGTTCCCGTGGAAGCTCTCGATCGGCGCGGCGCTGGCGTTCGGGGTGGCGCTGCTCGGGAGCCCGCGTGCTGGTGCTCAGGCCGAGAGGGCGGCGCCGACCGCGGCGAGGTGAGGATCGTCGGCGCAGGTGAGCGTCCAGTGGTCGCGGGCGACGCGGGTGAGGTCGCGTTGGATGAGCGTGCGCAGCGCCGGGAGCGATGGTTCGAGCAGCAGCCCGACGCCGCCGAGCAGGCGGACGTGGTCGGGCGTGTAGATCGCGGTGGCGATGCGGATGGCGCGTGCGAGGGCGCGCAGGGCGGGGTCGTCCTCGTCGAGGTTTGCGAGAGCGGCGCGGAGGTCGTCGTCGGACGACCCGAAGCGGGCGCGCAGGGCGGGCAGGCCGCAGTAGGCTTCGAGCGAGCCGCGTCCGGCGTCGGGGCCGATGGGGGCGTCGTCGGTGAGGGAGACGTCGATCTGTCCCACGTGGCCCACGAGCCCGGGCGGGTTCGAGCCCAGGCGCGCGGGGTCGCCGTCTTCGAGCAGGGCGGCTCCGATGCCGGTGCCCATCGCGAGGGTGAGCAGACGCCCGGGTGCGGGGCGTGCGTGGTGGCTGCCGATCGCGGCGGCGACGGCGTCGGGCAGCAGCGCGGGCTCGGTGTCGAGGCCGAGCGTGCCGCGGAGCCACGCGCAGACGTCGACGCCGTTGAGGCTGGGGATGTTGGCGCTGAATCGGATGGTGCGGGCGTCGGGCTCGGGCTGGCCCGGGGCGCAACACGCGACGGCGGCGGGCGAGACTGACCCGAGCGGTCCGAGCTGTTCGACCGCCTCGCGTACGGCGCTGGCGAGCTGGTCGAGCGAGGGGCGGGCGTAGCGATCGCTCGTGCCCGTGCGCGCGGGGGGTGCGTCTTCGGTGAGCCAGGCGGCTTTGACCGAGGTGCCGCCGATGTCGATGCCGAGCGCGTCCATTTGTTGGCTGGCGGTGTGTTGTTTCACGGGCGCGAGGATAGTTGATGACCCGGGCTTGCGGTAGGCTTGGCGCGTGAACGGATTTCAGCGGCGAGGTGGCGTGTTGTGGGCCGAGGGCGTGTCGATCGAGTCGATCGTGGGGTCGGTCGGTTCGCCGGTGTTTGTGTACTCGGCCTCAGTGCTGCGCGAGCGAGCACGGGCGGTGTTCGATGGCTTCGGCGGGCTCGGCGCCGGTGTGCGGTACGCGGTGAAGGCGAACGGCAACCTGAGTGTGCTGCGGCTGCTGATCGAGAGCGGCTGCGGGATGGATGTCGTGTCCGGCGGCGAGCTGTTCCGCGCCCGGCGGGCGGGTTGCCCGGGGCACCGGATCTGCTTCGCGGGCGTGAGCAAGACCGAGGATGAGCTCCGGGCGGCGCTGGGGCTGGATGGCTCGGGCGAGGCGGTCGGGCTGATCAACGTCGAGTCGGCGAGCGAGCTGCGGCTGCTGGACCGTGTCGCGCGGGAGGGGGGCGTGCGCGCGCGGGCGCTGCTTCGGGTGAACCCGGACGTTGACGCAAAGACGCATCGGCACACCACAACGGCGCGGCCGGACTCGAAGTTCGGGATCGAGGCCGAGGAGGCGGTTGCGCTGTACGCCCGCCGCGAGGTGTTCGCGGGGGTGGAGCTGCTGGGTTTGCACGCGCACATCGGGTCGCCGATCCGTGAGCCGGCCCGGTACGCGGCGGCGGCGGGGAGGCTCGCGGGGCTTGCCCAGCGCATCCGCGCGGGCGGGGGCACGGTCCGGGTGCTGAACCTGGGGGGCGGGTTTGCGCACGGGTACGGGGGCGAGGCGGTGGAGCCGATCGGGGCGTACGCCGACGCGGTGCGCGGCACGATCGCCGGCGAGCTTGCGCGGGGCACGGAGGTGCTGATCGAGCCGGGGCGCGTGATCGCGGCCGGGGCGGGTGTGCTCGTCGTGCGGGCGGTGCATGTGAAAGACAACCCGCAGCGGTCGTTCGCGTTGTGCGACGCGGGGATGAACGCGCTCGCGCGCCCGGCGCTGTACGAGGCGGAGCACCGGGTCGAGCCGGTGTCGCTCAGGGCGGGCGCCGCGCGGGCGATCGATATAGCGGGGCCTTTGTGCGAGTCGACGGATTTTCTTGCGCGCGGGCGGGCTTTGGCGCCGGTCGAGGCGGGCGATCTGCTGGCGGTGCTGGACGCGGGCGCGTACGGGATGTCGATGGCGTCGAACTACAACGAGCACCGCAAGGCGGCCGAGGTGCTGGTCGACGGCGACCGGTGGGCGGTGGTGCGCGAGCGCCAAGCGTTGGAAGACCTGGTGCGGGGCGAGGGCGAGCCCGTGTGGCGGGGGTGATCGGAGGGGCGCGATGTCTGGATGGTTGGCTGCGGTTGTCGTCGTGGGGCTGCTGGTGAGCGGCGTGCGCGCGGAGGGGGTGGGCGAGGGGGTGATCGAGGGTGGGCTCGCGAGCGAGATTCTGCGCGACTCCGAGATGCGAGCCCACGAGGGCGTGCGCGCGATCCTTGATGACCCCGAGGGGCACCGCCTGCAGCTCCTCATCGGCGAGGTCGTCGGGGGTGAAGGAGGCCCGGCGCTGCGCCGGAGCGGGTATCGGATCGGGTCGGCGTACTTCTATCCGGCGAGCACGATCAAGCTGTTTGCCGCGGCTTCGGCGCTGGAGATGCTCGGGGAACTCGGCGGCGCGGATGCGCATGATCCGATCGCGCTGTGGGCGCTCGACGATCTGGGTGGCGCGGGCGATGCCGCGCGCGAGGACGCGAGCAATCTGGAGGGCGGGCTGATCACGCCGGCGCACGAGATCCGCAAGCTGTTCGTCGTGTCGGACAACCGGGCGTTCAACCGTTTGTACGACCTGGTCGGGCACGAGCGGCTCAACACCTCGGCGGCGCGGGCGGGACTGGCGGGCGTTGTGATCAACCATCGCCTGGCGATCGCGCGATCGGCCGAGGAGAACCGGACGTCGCCTCGGGTGCGCGTCGGCGGGGTCGAGTTCGAGCGGCGGGTCAGCCCTTTGAGGCTTGACAACACGGGTGTTGTGGGGCTTGAGGTCGGGTCGGCCGAGTTGGTCGGGGGCGAGCGGCTCGAGCGGGCGAAGGACTTTCGGTTCTCGAACCGGGCGGAGCTGCTTGATCTCCAGAACGCGGTGGCGTCGATTGTGCGCCCGGAGATCGACGTTGGGGTGGTGGGGTATCGCCTGAGCGACGCGGACCGCGCGTTGCTGGTCGAGGCGATGGGGTGGCTGCCCAGGGAGTGTCCGAACCCGGTGTACGAGCCGGAGCGGTACGCCGACGATTGGGTGAAGTTCATGCTCGAGGGCGTGCGCGAGGTGGTGCCGGCGGAGTCGATCCGGTACGTCAACAAGATCGGTCTGGCGTACGGGTTTACGACCGAGACGGCGTACATCGAGGACGTGCGCACGGGGCGGGGCGTGTTTGTCGCGGGCAGCGTGTACACGAACGCGAACGGGACGCTGAACGACAACGTGTATGAGTATGACGGGGTCGCGATGCCGTTCTGGCGGGCGCTGGGGCGGTCGGTCGCTCGGCGGGTGCTTGTCAACGCGGACGGGTGGTCGCACGATCACTTTGCGCTGCGGAGCGGGGCGCCGAGCGATGAGGTGCTGAGTTCGTGGACGGTCTCTCCGGAGGAGGCGTTCACGAACGCGTTGGTGAGCTTCAACGCGGAGGTGCCAGGGGGGGGCGGCGTGGCGGCCGAGGTTTGCGTCGAGGTTGGCGATGGGTGGTCGGCGTGGATGGCGATCGCGGACTGGGGCGATGTGCCGGTGGATCGGGCGCGCGAAACAGCATGGGACGGCGGGCGGATCGCGATCGACGAGTTGATCAGCGACGAGCCGATCGGGCGGATGCGTGTGCGGCTGGTGGGGTTTGCGGGCGATGAGGCCGCGATGCCACGGGTTGCGCGGGCGGACGTTGTGGTGAGTCGGCGGTCGGCGGGGCGCGTGCTGGATGCGCGCGCGGGCGAGGCAGTTGAGACTGGGACGCCGTTTCGCGCGTGTGAGATCGAGGGGGATGACGGGCTGGCGTCGCGGCTGTGCAGCCCGACGTCGGTGGCGATGTTGCTCGCGCAGCGGGGGGTGCGGCCGGGCTATGAGGAACTGATCGGGCGCGTCTACGACGCGCGGCACGACTTATACGGCGTGTGGCCCCGGGCGATTCAGGCGGCGTACACGTTCGGCGTCGCGGGGCGCCTGCACCGGTTCGGCGACTGGGACGAGGTGCGCGCGCACCTGCTCGATGTCGGGCCGATCGCGATCAGCCTGCGCGGCGGCGAGGGCGAGGTGCGCGGGATGGGGTACGACGCGAGCGACGGGCACCTGATCGTGCTGACGGGGCTGACTGAGGATGGGGACGCGGTGGTGCTCGACCCGGCGTTCGGCGACGAAGCGGAAGCGCGGCGGGTGTACCCGGCGGCGGACCTCAGCGAGGTGTGGCTGCGCCGGGCGCGCGGGACGGCGTATGTGCTGCTGGGCGAGTGATGGGGGGGCTGCACCGGGTGGAGGCGAACATCATGCCTCGCAACGAGGCGAGCCGGCAGCTGGCGGGCGGCGTTGGGTTTCGGCTCGAGGGGCTGAGCCCGATGTACCTGCGCATTGCGGGGGTGTGGGAGGACCACGAGCGGTACGCGATGACGGTGGAGGGGTGGGGGCGGACGTAACGATCGAGCACCCCGAACGTCTCGTTTGGTCCACGGTGTGGCGACATACGACCAGATCCCTTGTGTGGCCTACCGTCTTGTCGATGAAGCGAACGCGTGCCACACCCGCGCCGATTCGGTCGTTCTCTTCTCCGGAAGAAGCGATCCAGGCGTTGGAGCAGGACACAAAGTGGCGGGCGATCGAAGGCGATGCGCCGACGATTACGTCGTGCGTTGTTGGGAAGCGTGAGATCTGGTTGTGGCTCTCGACTGGTCAGGTTGCGACGATCGGCCTTACACCAGATGGCACGTCGACCGAGTTCTGTGTTCGCTCGAGCGGCGATGCGCCGGTGTCGCTTGATCCGCCGGATGCGGCCTTGCTGGAATTCGCGCCGGGCATCTCAGCGCCGCGCGATCCGGCGGACCTGCAGCAATGGCTCCTCGGTGCGCCGCTGACGCAGGTGGTTGAAAGCCCGCCGTATGTGTACCTCTACCGAAACAGAGGGCAGAAGCTGGTCGAGTTGTATCCCGTTCGGCTTATCGAGGCCGGAGAGGATGAACTCTGCTGGTCGGAGTCCGAGTAGCGGGCGAGCCCGGGTGCGAGGAGGCGTTAGGCGCTGTCCAGCCACGCGATGACCGCGAACGCAAGGCCCGTGGTGAGCATCGCCGCGAGGACGAGGCAGCCGGCGGCTCTGGAGACGTGGACGGCGCGCGGCAGCGGCGCGTCCTCGGCGCGGCGGGGTGGCTTCGGCTTCCCCGCCGGTCTCGGGCGCGCGTCGTTGTTGCTGGTGTGTGGCACTGGGGTCCCGCTCTGGTGGATCGCGGGGGAGGCAAGCGGAACGGGAGGGATTCGAACCCTCGGTACGGGTTTACCCCGCACACCGGATTAGCAATCCGGCCCCTTCAGCCTCTCGGGCACCGTTCCGTTCGGCGGGGCTGGTGCCCTGCCGAGCGGGAACGATAGCGCACCCACAGGGCGGACGTCGAGGGGGGCGGTCCTCCGGACATGACCCGCCTCGACGCCCGCCTGTGGCGCTCCCACGTGGGAGCGTGCAGGGGGACAGGTCGTGTTAGTCGAGGTCGGGGTTGCCCGGGTCGAAGCCGGGATCGAAACCGGGGTCGTTGTCGTGATCTTGGTTGGGGTCGGCGGCTTCATCGGTAGCGCGGGTGTCGATGAGCTGGCGGAGGTACTTGTTTTCGCGGCGGGTGGCTTCGAGATCGAAGACGAGGTACTTGACCGAGAGGCGGAGGTAGTCGAGGGACTCCTGGAGCTCGCCGATGGTCTTCTTCATGCGGCCGTGGCGGTCGCGGGTCTCGTCGGCGAGGTTCTCGAGCTTTTCGCGGTCGGCTTCGGGGAGGTCGGCGATCTTGTTCATGAGCACGTTCAAGCGATCCTGGAAGTCCTTCTCGGTCATGTCCTGTCCCTTTCTCAGATGTTCGTCCTGCCGGCGTGGTCGCCGGTGAAGGGGGGAACAACTGGTGGGCCGGTCTCGACAGGTGATTGGCACGTTGGCACGGGCCGGTTCCACGCGTGGTGCTGCGGGTCCGGGAAGATGCGGGGTTGTGCGGCCTGTCGAGCGCGGGGGCTCTGAGAAGCGGGTGATTCTGGGACGCCTTCCTTGGCGTTTCCCCGGCCGGGTCCTTCCAAATCCTGTCGGGGCCGGGGTGGGTCTGTGCGGGCTGTTGCCCGTTGTCAACCGAGTCGGTGGACGCGTTTCAACGCCTCGCGGGCGCGTGGCGGCGCGGCATCGCGCACGCGGACAAGGTCTGCCGGCGGGACGTCGCGGACTTCTTTGACCAGCGAGCGGAGGTGGGTGTCCAGCGCGTTGGTGTGCTGGCGGAAGATCTCTTCGAGCTCGTGGCGGCTGAAGCGGCTGAGGGGATCGGCGAGGCCGGTCTGGGCGACGGCCCATTCGATGAGGCCCGGGCCGCTCATGTCGAAGCGGTAGGCGCGGAGGGTGGCCTCGAGGCGTTGGAGGGGCGTGGCAAAGGGGTCGGCGGCGTCATCGGGAAGTCGGCGGAGGTGGGCCTTGGCCTCGATGGGGTCGTCGGGGACGTCGATGGAGACGGTCTTGTGGGCGGGGGCTTTGGGGGCGGCGCCGGTCTTGGCGTTGTCGTTGGTGGTGGGGGCCGGGGTGGTGCCAGCGAGCGCGATGGGGGCGTGGGCGGTGATGAGGGTCTTGAGCCCGCCGGAGTCGAAGCGGATCTGGAGGCGTTGGGTGGGCTTGGCATCGAGGGTGATGCCCGACGCGGTCGCCACGGTGCCGACGCCCCATTCGGGCTTGGCGGTGTGGATCACGCGGTCGCCCAGGCCGAAGCGGGCGGCGTGGGTGTCGGTGTCGCGGGTGGGAGAGGTCGGCACGGGGTGGTCTCGCTTGAGGCTTGGCCCGCTGCGGAGGGGGCGGGCGGCGGCTGGCTGTTGCGGGATGGGCGGAGCGTACCCGTGCGAACAGGAGAACGGCGGTCGGTGATGGACCGGAGCGGGGCGTGCTTCTATTGTTGGTACTGGCTCGGGGACAGCATCCCCGGCACCGGGGTGATACTAGGCCATGATTCAAGCGTTGAAGAGCGACGAGATTGTGCAGAAGGCCGGCGGACGTTTCAAGCTGTGCGTGCTGATCCAGCGCCGCTTGCAGCAGTTCGTTGACGGCGCTCGCCCGCTGGTTGAGCGTGACGGGCGGAGTGATCTTGAGGTGGTGGTCGATGAGATCATGCGCGACAAGATCACGCTGACCGAGGGCGATGCCGAGACGGTCGGGGCGGGCGACGAGGCCTTGCTCTGAGCGAGCTGGCTCTGCACGCGAGCTGGCTCCGAGCGAGGTCCGGTGGGTTGATGCCTCGGGCTTGCGCAGGGTGCTTTGCAGGGCATGTTGGCCGATGGGCCGCGTGACACGCCGATGACCGAACACACACAGACGGGTGGGGCCTTGCCTCGAGAGGGCGACTGGCTTGATCCGTCGGTGCTGCGTGCGCACGTCGAGGGGCGGCACGTCTTCGTGGGCGTCTGCGGCGGGATCGCGGTGTACAAGGTCTGCACGCTGGTGAGCCGGCTGGCGCAGGCGGGGGCCGAGGTGACGGTGGCAATGACGCCCTCGGCGACGCGGTTCGTCACGCCCCTGACGTTCCAGGCGCTGAGCGGGCGCGCGGTGTACACCTCGCCCTGGGACCACATCGAGAGCCAGGACCCCCAGCACATCGCGCTGGCGGATCGCACCGACGTGGCGATCGTGGCGCCCTGCACGATGGACACGATGGGCAAACTCGCGAGCGGGCGGACGGACGATGTGGTGACGCTGATCCTCAGCGCGATCGATCGTGCGAAGACGCCGGTGTTGCTCGCGCCGGCGATGAATGAGGTGATGTGGGAGCAGCCTTCGACGAGGCGGAACGCCGAGACGTTGCGGGGCGACGGGTTTGGTGTGTTGTCGCCGGGCAACGGCTGGCAGGCGTGCCGGCATGAGGGGGCGGGGCGGTTGCCGGAGGCGGAGGAGCTTGCCGAGGCGGTGGTGAAGGCGCTCGCGGCGGGGGCGGGTCTGGCCGGCTGATGCGTGTCCGGTGGGCGTGCGCGGTGTTGCGCGGCGCGTTGTGCTGAAGCTGTCCTGGAAAGACAGCGAGCCGCCCGGTTGGGCGGCTCGCGACGTGTGGTGTCACGGTGGTGGTGTCGTTGGTTCGACGGGGGCCGGCTCAGGCGCGGCGGCGGCGTGCGCTGGCGAGGAGCAGGCCGGCCGCGGCGGCGCCCAGGGTCCCGGGCGAGAAGCACCGAATCGTGTTGCATTCGCGGGCGGCCCAAGTGGCGGGCGTTGGCGTCGGCGGGGCTTATCGAGGGGCTGGCGGGGGGGGATCGGGAGGGCGATGTTGCCCGCGCATGAGGTGCTGTGTCGGCCGGTGACTCTTCAGCCGGTGACCATGGCGTTCGCGGTGTGCGCGCGTGCGTTGCCTGTTGCAAAGTCGAGCAGGGCGCGGGCGACGGCTCTGCGTGGGGTGATGCTGAAGAGGGCGTAGCGGGTGGTTGGGCGTGGTGGCTTGGCGGAGCCGAGGCTGATGAGCGTGGTGGGGCGGAGGGCGAGCCAGGTGGTGTCGGAGGCGGCGAGGGCTTGTTCCATCTGTTCGAGGTCGTCGTACGCGGGGCGGAGGTTTGTGCGTTCGATGAGCGCTCGGATGGGCGTGGTGCAGGCGGAGCGGCTCTCGGCGACGCCGGCGGCGCTGATGCAGGCGATGCGGTTGATGCCCGAGTGCTGCATGGCGTCGAGGATGTTGGCGGTGCAGACGGCCGCGGTGTCGGGCGGGGAGGCCAGAGGCGACCAGGGGTTGAGGGGGCTGCGGCGTCGGATCCCGATGCAGGAGATGACCGCCTCGGCGCCGTCGATTGCTGCGGCGAGGCCGTCGGCGGTGTACGGGCTGCAGGTGCGGGGGATTGCCGGTGGGGGGCTTTCGCGGGGGCGTCGGGTGATGGCGATCGGCGTGTGCCCGTCGCGGAGGGCGAGTTCGACAACAAGCCGCCCGCACCCGCCCGAAGCTCCGAAGACCGCGATCTGCACGGCGAAGCGTACGGCGTCGGCTTGGAGCGGGTGGAGCGGTGCTTGGGCTGTCGTCGACCGGGGTGGCCGGCTAGGATTGCGGCTCAGGCCTGGCCGAGTTCGGGCGATGGAGAGGTGGCAGAGCGGTTGAATGCGCCGGATTCGAAATCCGGTTCGGCGGTTTCCGTCGACGGGGGTTCGAATCCCCCCCTCTCCGCTTGAACAAGCAGAACGCCCTTCACGGTTTGTGAAGGGTGTTTTTTCATTGGCGAACCGGCCTGAGTTCCAGATGAGTTCCCGATCGGGCTGTTTTTGAACCACGGGCGGAGCATCAACGTTATTTTCATTTCTGCTAATTTTTATTATCTATGATTTTTCGTTTTTTTCATGTTTTTTGATGTCGATTCGGTGCTGTTCACTCATCATGGCTGCTGGCAGACGGTTTTATCACGACTACTAAGTAGACTTTTTGTTCGTACTGTATACCATTTTTGCATATGTTGCTGTGTGCGACGTGTG
>JBCCDD010000024.1:0-52981 GCA_039033175.1 Planctomycetota bacterium | reverse complement strand
CACTCGTGGGGGGCGAACTCCCCCGGGGCCCGTGGCCACGGGGGCGGGCTGCGCGCCCGGGGGGGGGGGGCCGGGGGGCCGCCGGGGGCGCCGGGGCGCCGGCTCCGCCCGCGGCGCCCGCGCCCGGCACCGACGACCGGATGCGTCGGTACGACGTACAGAATCTGGTCTTCGCCGACGCCCCGCTGCAGACCAGCAACGAGGGCGCGATCTTGCTCGACACGATCACGCAGCTCATCGACCCGGCGGACTGGCGTGCCGCGGGCGGCACGTCGACGCTGATGATCGCGGGCAACATGCTCTTTGTTGAGGCCGACCACTCGACCCACGAGCGTCTCGACTGGCTGCTCGACTCGCTCGGGGACGACGCCGAACGCCTGCGCGAGGCGAGCGCCGCCCGGGGCGAGCAGGTGCTGCGTCGCGAGCACGACCGGGCTCGCCTGCGGTTCTCGGCGTTGGAACGCCAGCACAGCGATCTGCAGGAGCTCGCCGATGAGGCACGTGCGTACCTCCGCAGCGCGTCGGATCGCATCGCCGAGGCCGAGGCGATCTTCACGCCCTTCGAGGCGCCCGAAGCCGGCGCGGAACAGGCCGAACGCCGCCACCACGCCAGGCGAGACCTCCAGGATGCGACGCTCGACCGTGAGCACGCTCTGGCGCGACTCAACAGGATCAACGAAGAGCTGATCAACGTCGAGCTTCGACTGGTGCAGGCCCGGGCGGATGCGGTGCTCTTCGAACCCGGCGACGGCGCGGGCCGCTCCGGCGGCTCGTCGGACGCCCGCTCGGGGGTGCGCTCGGACGAAGCCTTTGAGCGCCGGTCGGGCTCGCGCGCAGACGCCCGATCCGCCGGCGGCCCGTCCGTCCGCTCGGTCAGCCACGAGGTCACCCCGCATCCCAAGGCTGTCTATGTGACCGGCGATCTCGGGTACGCGGGCACCTACAGCTTGGCTCGCATGGAGCTCCCGACGCTGGTCCAGGTGCTCCGCAATGCCGGTGTCGATGAGCAGGCCGCGGGCATGGTCCGTGTCATCCGAGAGCCTTCGGGCGCCCGCGTCAACCCGGTCATCCAGGCGGCGCGTATCGCCCAGTTCTTCAGCGGCGAGCGGAGCGACGTCATCCTTCGCCCGGGCGACCGCATCCAGATCAGCGAACGCTGAGCGGGCACCCGCGGCATCGCCCCCGGCTTCGTGGCGGGCACATCGGGGCGCGGGCGGGCGGCGATCGCCCGCCCGCGGTATCGTCTCTGCCATGATCTGCCCGTTCTGTGAGGCCAACGACGACAAGGTCATCGACAGCCGATCGACCGACGGCGGGCGGGTGATCCGCCGGCGCCGAGAGTGCCTCCGCTGCAATCGCCGTTTCACCACCTATGAGCGCGTCGACCAGGCCGGGCGTCTGGTCGTCGTCAAGCGCGACGGCAGCCGGGTCCCCTTTGCCAGCGAGAGCATCATCCGGGGCGTCTCCAACGCCTGCGGCAAGCGCCCGATCGCCGAGGAGGTCAAGCAGCGCCTCGCCGAGGAGGTCGAGGAAGAGCTGCACGCCGACTTCGAGCGTGAGGTGCCCAGCCAGGTCATCGGCGAGCGCGTGATGTCGCGCCTCCGCAACATCGACCGCGTCGCGTACATCCGCTTCGCGACCGAGCACCTCCAGCTCTCGACCCTCGAAGAGATCCAGCGCGAGCTCGAGGATCTCTCCGCCCGCCCGATCGAGGGCGAGGACCAGCAGTCGCTGTTCAACGCGGGGCGAAAGAAGGGCAAGCAGGCCAAGGGCCAGCAGCCCAAGGCCCAGCCGAAGCCCGGCTGATTTGGCATGCCCGCTGCGCCCCGCTTACGCTGCTGATGCCGTCCGCCTGCGCGGGCACGAGGGAGGCACAGCCATGCAGAAGATCCGATCCACCCCCGCCGAGTGCTTCGAGGGGCTCAAAGACAGCGGCATCCTGCGCGACGGCATGACCGTCCACGTCGGCGGCTTCGGGCTCTGCGGCATCCCAGAGCAGCTCATCATCGCCCTCCGCGACTCGGGCGTGAAGGATCTGACCTGCATCTCCAACAACGCGGGCGTCGACGACTGGGGCCTGGGCCTGCTGCTCCAGACGCGACAGATCAAGAAGATGATCTCCAGCTACGTCGGTGAGAACGCCACCTTCGAGAAGCAGTTCCTCGACGGCGAACTCGACGTCGAGTTCAACCCGCAGGGCACGCTGGCCGAGCGTATCCGCGCCGGGGGCGCGGGCATTCCCGCGTTTTACACCGCCACGGGCGTCGGCACCAAGGTCAGCGAGGGCAAGGAGGTCCGCCGCCTGCACGCGCCGGAGAGCACCGATGCGGCTCCCGTCGAGCGCGACTACGTGCTCGAGACCGGTCTGTTTGCCGATCTGGCGCTGGTCAAGGCGCACACCGCCGACCGTTTCGGCAACCTGACCTACCGCATGACGGCCCGCAACTTCAACCCGATGATGGCGACCGCCGCGCGTTTCGTCATCGCCGAGGTCGACGAGCTGAGCGCGGGCGAGGGCGACACGCCCATCGAGCCCGACACCGCCCACACCCCGGGCAACTATGTCGACCGTGTCGTGCGCACGGCCAGCGAGAAGCGCATCGAGCAGCGCACGGTGCGCGAGGCGTGAGCGAGCGGCCGAGCCATCCGATCGTCGACGCGGTCGAGCGTGAGGCCGGCCTGGGCCCGCTCGGTGCGATGCACCGCTGGCTGGTTGACACGCCGCCGGCGATGCTCTTTGTCCACGGCATCCTGCTCATGATCCTGTCGGGCGCGATCGCGGTCTTCCTCGCGTTCATCGGCGGGGTGATGAACTTCGGCGGGAACTTCAGCCCGCTGCGCGTGGGCACCGGCCCGGGTGTCTTTGTCGATGTTGACGGTGATCCGGATCGCCTCGCGGGACTGAGGCTGCTCGTCTCCGCGCTGCTGAGCCCGGTCGCGTTTTTCGCCGGGTTGCTGGGCGGCCTCATCCCGATGTGGGCCTCGGCCCGCCTCATCGCCGACGCCCTGCGCGACCGCTCGCCCGGCCGCCCCCCCGAGAAAGCCCCCTGACCCGTGCTCCGCGTCTTCGGCTACCTCTGCTACCTCGCGGGCATGAGCGTCATCGCGTACGCCGTCGCGACCAGCGTCATGCTCATCGGCGACCTCTACGGGGGCGTCGCGGCCGATCCGCTGGGCGAGGCGGGCAACGACCCCGAGCAGAGCGGCGGCGCGATCCTGCGGGCGCTCATCCCGGCGGCGTTCGCGCTGCCGCTGTTCATCATCGGGGTGCTCTCGGTGCGTCTCGCCAGGCGTCGGCGTCGGGTCCGTGGGTAGGAAGATATCCGGTTGGTGATCGGGCTGGTGCCATGGTGAGCCGGTCCTGGGCGGGCGTGCGGGTCGCAACTGCGACGCAGTCTCAGGTCGCCTATCCTCAACAGACGAGCGGGTCCGTTGCCCGCATGGAGCGACCATGCCCGACACGCTGACCGAGCCCGGCGCCGTGACCGACGCCGTTTCAATCCCGCTGACCCAGCTCCCCCGCGGCACGCGCCCCCGGATTGCCGGCTCGCAGCACAATGCCGACGACGCGGCCCTGCTCCGCGCAATGGGCCTCAAGCCCAACGCCGAGCTCGAGGTCTGCCGCATGGGCCAGCCCTGCATCGTCGCCCTCACCGGCGCGTGCGGCGGGGGCTGCCGCCTCGGGCTCAGCCGCGAGCTCGCCGACCGCGTGCTCGTCCACGCCGGCGTCTGAGCAAGCCCGCGATGACGAGCGCGCCGGTCCAGTCTGAACAGGCCGCGGCGGCGCCGGATCGTCGCGTCGCGCTGCTGGGCAACCCCAACGTCGGCAAGACCACGCTGGTCAATCGCCTCAGCCGCGCGGGGCACAAGACGGCCAACTTCCCGGGCACGACGCAGGAGGCGCTCGTCGGGCGTGCGCAGATCGCCGGGCGCAACTCGACGCTGATCGATCTGCCCGGCATCTACGCGCTGGATCTCAACCTGAGCGAGTCGAGCGTCTGCCGGGCCGTGCTCGCCGGGCACCTGGCGCCCGAGGGGCTCGCCCCGCGTGTGCCCGACGTGCTGCTCGTGGTGCTCGACGCGACGAACATGCTGCGGAACCTTGCGCTGCTCGCGGAAGCGGCCCGCCTGGGCCTGCCGACCGGCGTTGTCGTCAACCGGCTCGATGAGGCCCGCCGGCGCGGGATTCATGTCGATGTTGAACGCCTGGCCGAGCGGATCGGTTGCCCCGCGATCGGCATCAGCGCGCGCACGGGCGAGGGCCTGGCCGAGCTGCCCTCGCTTGTCGAGGGCGCCCGCCCGCCGGGGCTGGAAACACCGCCCGATCGCGACGCGATCGAGGCCTGGGCGGACGACGTGTACGCCGCGGTCGCCGCGCCGCGCGAGACGCCGGCGAGCGATCGCCTGACCGACCGCCTCGACCGCGCGTTCACCCATCCGGTGCTGGGTGTCGGCGCGTTCGCACTGGTGATGACCGGGCTGTTCTGGGTCATCTTCCGGCTCGCGGCCTTCCCGATGGACTGGATCGACCTCGTCTTTGCGCACCTGGGCGGGCTGGTCGAATCGAGCCTGCCGCCCGGCGCCGTGCGCGATCTGCTGAGCGAGGGCGTCGTCGCGGGCATCGGCGGCACGGTGATCTTTTTGCCGCAGATCTGCCTGCTGTTCTTCCTGATCGCGCTGCTGGAGAGCACGGGCTACCTCGCGCGGGCCGCGTTCGTCATCGACCGCCTGATGCGACCCTTCGGGCTCAGCGGGCACGCGTTTGTGCCGCTGCTCAGCAGCCACGCGTGCGCGCTGCCGGGCATCATGGCCTGCCGGGCGATCCCCGATCGGCGTGATCGGCTGGCGACGATCCTGGTCGCGCCCTTTATGAGCTGCTCGGCCCGCATCCCGGTCTATGTGCTGCTGACGGTGATCCTGTTCCCGGGCTCGCCGGGGCTTCAGGCGTTGGCGTTCACGGGGTGTTACGTCGTCGGCGCGGGGGCGGGCGTGCTGAGTGCGCTGATCGCCCGGCGCACGTTCCTGCGCGGGCGTTCGCGCCCGATGGCGCTCGAGCTGCCACCCTATCGCCTGCCCGATGTCGCGCACGCGCTGCGTGTGATGCTCGACCGGGGCTGGGTCTTCCTGAAGAAGGCCGGCACGGTGATCCTGGGGATCTCGATCGTGCTCTGGTGGCTGGGGGCGTACCCGGGCGCGGGACCGTCGCCCGAGGGCGAGGCGCTGCGCGCACAGGCCACGTCGATGACCGATGGCGACGCGCGCGCTTTGTTCGAAGAGGCCGACGCGCTCGACGCGGGCTACGCCGCTCGGACCAGTTTCCTCGGGCGCATCGGCGAGACCGTCCAGCCCGTCTTTGAGCCGCTCGGCTACGACCGCCAGCTCACGGTTGGGGTGCTCGCGAGCTTCGCGGCCCGAGAGGTCTTCGCGACGACGATGGCGGTGCAGGTCGCCGGCAGCGAAGACATCGAGGACCAGGGCGTCGTCGGGGCGATCGCCTCGGCCCGGCGCGACGACGGCTCGGCGATCTTCAGCACCGCGACGAGCTGGAGTCTGCTGATCTATTACATCCTCGCGATGCAGTGCCTGCCCACGCTGGTCGTCACGGCCCGCGAGGCCGGCGGGTGGAAGTGGGCGGGCGCGCAGCTCGCGTGGATGAGCGGGCTCGCGTACGTCTGCGCGCTGCTCGTCTATCAGGGCGCCCGCCTGCTGGGCGCGGGCTGATCGCCTTGCCCTGGGGCGACTTGCAGTTCTGGCTGGTAACCCTCGCCGCGATCGGCGGGCTCACGCTCGTCGTGCGCGCGGTGCTGCCCAAGCGCAAGCGGGGCAAGAAGACCTCGCTGACGGTCTCGGCGAACCGGAGCCGTTTGGAAGGGTGATGAGACCTGATGCCGGCGTCGTTCGCCCGAACACCCCGATCTCGCGACTCGTAGCTCGGCGATGAGCGTCTTGGATGACCGCCGGCTGCCGTTGGCTGCGATCGTGCTGCTCGGCGCGATCGCGTGGACAGGTTGCGGGCCGAACGGATCCATCGGGCTGCCGAACGGCTATGCGTTGCATGTCCTGAACGCTGATGACACGGTGATCGGGTCGCCCGAAGGCCTGCTTGTCGGCATCCACGATGCGTCGGTCTGGGAGTTCGGCGTGCATCGAGAGGTCGTGTATGGAACCTACAGATCACCCTCGGCCGAGTATCCCTACGGTGACCCGCTCGGCTACTTCCTTATCGATACAAGCACCCACGAGATCGAGCACTTCGAGGTCCGGGAGCGGTGGGAGGCGGCGCTCATCAGGCGTGGCGAGCGATCGATCAAGCTCCATTGGCCCTCGCTTGGGCCGTTCAATCCCCTTCTGTGGGAGCGGCCCGGCCCTTGGATCCGAGGCGCGATCGCCCTTGGAGTGGTTGCGGCGTCGATCTGGCTCTGGCGGCGGATCCGCACGGTGCGCTGCCGGGACGACGGCGTCGGTCTGATATGATCAAACTATGCCGATGAGCCGCGACGAAATCGCCAAGCGGGCAGCGCTCGAGCTGCGGGACGGGTACGTGGTCAACCTGGGCATCGGGATGCCGACGCTGGTTGCCAATCACATCCCCCCCGGCATCGACGTCTGGCTGCAATCCGAGAACGGGCTGCTGGGCATCGGGCCCTATCCGAGCGACGCCGAGGTCGACGCCGACCTGATCAACGCGGGCAAGCAGACCGTCACCGCGCGCACGGGCGCCGCCTACTTCAGCAGCGCCGACTCGTTTGCGATGATCCGCGGCGGGCACATCGACATGTGCATCCTCGGCGCGATGGAACTCAGCGAGACCGGCGACATCGCCAACTGGATGATCCCCGGCAAAATGATCAAGGGCATGGGCGGGGCGATGGACCTGGTGGCCGGGGTCAAGAAGGTCGTCGTCGCGATGGAGCACACCAACCGCAAGGGCGCGCCCAAGATCCTCAAGGCCTGCACCCTCCCCCTCACTGGCACCGCGTGCATCGACATGGTCATCACCGATCTGTGCGTCCTGGAGATGGACCAGCAGCGCCAGCGATTCCGCCTCAGCGAGCTGGCCCCGGGCGTGACGGTCGATGAGGTGCTGAGCAAGACCGAGGCCGAGCTGATCGTCGAGGGCGAGCCGGCGGTGGTCGGGGTTTGATGCGCTGGCGAAGCGCCGGTGTTCAGCGCGGCATGCGCCCGCGCACCCATTCGCCGATCGTGAGCACCGACAGGTCGCGCAGTTCGCCCGCGTCGTAGAACGTGCCGCCGCAGTGCGTGCACAGGTCGTACTCGACGTGCGGCTGCTGCGGGTCGCGCACGCCGGTGAGGTGCTGGCCCTCGCGCGGGCATCGCCCGCGGTCGGCGGGCGCTCGGCTCGCCGCGAGTGCCTCGGCGGTGGGGGGCACGTAGTCGTGCACGGGGTCGTGCGCCGGGTCGAGCTGCGCGAGCCTGGTCTGCGCGTCGTGCAGGCTGAGTAGTCGGCGGAGTTCGCCCAGGTCGAGCCAGATGCCGCCGCAGGTCTCGCAGCGGTCGATGACGATTCCCTCGACGTCGATCTTGCGCATCTCGGCTCCGTCGCGCGGGCAGCGGGCGATCGGGTCGGTGTCGCTTGGTTGAGCGGCCCGGTTCATGGTCAATGTTAGGACCGCGGGTGGCTGGTTCGCTCGCCAATGGCTGTTAGGCTGTCGCTTGCGCCGCCGATGCACAGCCCGCGTGGGGTTTGGCGTCGGGCGGCCGGGGAGGTTTCATTTCATGGCGAACTACAAGATCGAAGATGTCGAGGGCATCGGCCCTTCGTACGGCGAGAAGCTCCGCGGCGCCGGCATCAACGACACCGAGGGCCTGCTCGACGCATGCCGCACGCCCAAGCAGCGCAAGGAGCTGGCCGAGAAGAGCGGCATCGGTGATGCGCACATCCTCAAGTGGGCCAACATGGTCGACCTCTACCGAATCGGCGGCGTGGGCAGCGAGTACGCCGAGCTGCTCGAGGCCTCGGGCGTGGACACGGTCCCCGAGCTTGCGCAGCGCAACGCCGCGAACCTCGCGGCCAAAATGGCCGAGGTCAACGAGTACAAGAAGCTCACCCGGCGCGTGCCCAGCGAGGCGGACTGCGAGAAGTGGGTCGCCGAGGCCAAGACGCTCGGGCGTTCGATCGAGTATTGAACGCCTGCGGTCGCGCGCCGCGCGGCGGTTGCAGGGCGCACCGAAAAGCCGCGCCGGGCGTCGTGCCCGGCGCGGCTTGTTTGTTTCCGTCAAATGCCAAGGCCGCTTACGGGCCGTCGTCGCTCGGCATATCAGTCGGCACCTCAGCAGGCACCCGAGCAGGCACGTCTTCCGCGGTCGCCGGCTCGGCTTCGGGCAGCGCCTCGGCGCCGGGCGAGCCGGTCATGCCCGGCAGGTCGCGCCCGAGCGCGTCGCGGATCGCGCGGCTCAGCTCGTCGGACATATCAAAGTCGTACCGCTCCATCGGGACGTCGGCCTCGTCGGCCTGGGCCGAGGCGTTGGCGATCACCGCCCGGATCTCGTCGGCTGTGCAGTCGTCCGGCGCTTTGAGGTTCAGCGTCGCTTCGCCCGTGTTGATCTGCACCGGCGCCTGGCCGGCGGGGGCGGAGATCGGCTCCATGATCCCGGGCAGACGGGTCTGCGGGATCTTGCCCTCGGCCATCCCGCGCGCGAGCCGGTCCAGCGCGAGGCGGGCGTCGGCCTTCTCCTCTTCGCTCAGCTCGCTGGGCGCGACGTACTGCTGATCGAATCCGGCGGCGACGCTGGCGGGGATGATCGGGCCCGTCGTGATCTCCTGCATCACCATGCCGAGCTCTTCGAAGCTCAGGTTGCCCTCGCCGAACTCGTTGCTGAGGTTCTCGACGAGCGTCAGCACTTCCTGCTTCTCGCCCTCGGGCAGGTTGGTGTCGTTGATCAGCTCGGTTGCGACGGCGTTGATCCCGCCCGCGGCCCAGCCCTTCCAGTTCATCGCCACGAACACACCGGCGCCGACCAGCAGCACCACGACGATCGCCAAGACAATCAGGCACCCGGCAAGCACCTTGCCCGGGCGCGCGCGGTGGCGGCCTGCTCCGCGGCGAAGCGTCGTGGTCACGGTTTCGGTTTTGTTTACTGTCGTATCGCGTTGCGTCATCATCGCACCTCCCCGAGGGCGCAGCCTTGCCCCTCTCCGAGATCATTCCGATCGGGGCGTGATCGGTTTCACGCCCCGCCCCGGGCGCAGCGGCCCCGGTGGGCTCAGAGCGTACCATCGAAGCCATGCCCGCCGCACGCAACACCGACCACCGCTGGTTCGACGCGCACCTCGATCTGGCGTACCTCGCCGAGATCGGTCGCGACATGCACGCCGAGCCCGGCGATGCACGCGGGCGTTTGCACCCGGCGAGCGTCACGCTGCCCGGCCTGCGGGCGGGGCGGGTGCGCGCGTGCCTGGCGACGGTCTTCACCGAGCCGGTCTCGCCCGACCAGACCGATCCAGAGACAGGCGCCTTCGCCTACCCCGCGGGCGATGTCGACGCCGCCGAGCGGGCGGGGCTGCGCCAGCTCAAGCTCTATCACGCATGGCGCGGTGCGGGCGCGATCGCGGGCCTGCACGACGCCGACGCACCAGAGGATGTGCTGCGCGCCGGGGTGCTGCTTGAGAACGCCGACCCGGTCCGTTCGCCTGAGGACCTGGCGACCTGGGCCGAAGGGGGCGTGGTCGCGGTCGGGCTGTGCTGGGCGCTGCCCTCGCGATACGCGGCGGGCAACGCGAGCGAGCCGGGTGCAGCGGGCGACGGGCTGACGTCGGCGGGGCGCGACATGGTCGCCGCGATCGATCAGGCGGGGCTGGTCCATGACCTCTCGCACCTCTCGCAGCGCTCGACGGAAGAGCTGCTGGGCCTTGCGACGGGGCGCCTGATCGCGTCGCACAGCAACGCGCGGGCGCTGCTGCCCGGGCTGACGCCGAAAGTCGCGCAGCGCCACCTCGCCGACGCGACCATCAAAGCGATTGTTGATCGCGACGGCATCGTCGGCATCAACCTCTACTCGACGTTCCTGCGTGAGGGCGCGACCGGGCGTGTGCGCGCGTCGGTCGATGATGTGATCGCGCACGCCGAGCACGTGTGCGCGATCGCGGGCGACCGGCGCCACGTCGGGCTGGGCTCGGACATGGACGGGGGCTTCGGTGCCGATCGCCTGCCGGAGGGCATCAACGGGCCGAGCGACCTCGAGAAGCTCGCCGAGGCGTTGTCCTCCCGCGGCTGGTCGGGCGAAGAGGTCGCGGGCTTCTGCTTCGCCAACTGGGCACGGTTCTGGGGCATCCAGGACGGGTGAGCCCGGGGCCCGCTCCGGCGTTTTAGTGCGTGCAGCCTGCGCACGTCGCCGCGTGGCGGCTGAGCATCGCCAGGCGGGTCTGGGCCAGCACCGTGTTGCGTTCGTCCGTCGGCAGCAGGGCGAGGTTGTCGAGCACGCGGGTCTGGTAAGGCTGGCTGCCGACGCGGCTGCTCGGGTCATCGCGCGCGGCTCGGTACTGCGTATCGACAAGGCGCCGGATGCGTGAGACGCGGGAGCCGGTCGCGGGGTGTGTGCTCATGAACTCGGGGGGGCGGGCCTCGCCCTCGCTGGCGCGGGCGAGCGCGCGCATCGCGCGCCACGAGCCGAGCGGGTTGTATCCCTCCGCGACCATGTAGCGCAGGCCCAGCTCGTCGGCCTCGTGCTCCTGGTCGCGGTCGAAGCTGAGCAGGAACGTGCCCGAGGCCTGGTCAAAGAGGACGACGCCGAGCTGAGCGCCCGCGCCGCTGCCGCTGGCGAGCGCGCCGAGGAGCTGCACGCCGAAGCTGCGCGCATAGTCGCGGCTGATCTGCTCGTCGATGTGCTGTGCCGTGACGTGCCCGATCTCGTGCCCGAGCACGCTGGCGAGCTGTGCCTCGCTGGTGAAGCGTTTGAGCAGGCCCTTGGTGATGAAGACCTGCCCGCCGGGCAGGGCGAAGGCGTTGAGGACGTCGGTGTCCAGGACCGTGAACTGCCAGGGCAGGCTTGGGAAGTCGCCCTCGGTGTGACGGGCGAGGCTGTTGCCGACGCGGGTGACGTAGCCGCGGACCTCGGCTGAGCGGACCTCGCCCCCGTAGTTGGCAACGAGCTGGGGCTTGCTCTCCAGCCCCAGCGCGATCTCCTGGTCGCGAGGCAGGGCGTCGAAGTAGCTCCGCCCGGTCGCGGGGTTGGTGCTGCACCCGCCGGCGAGAGGCAGGAGCACAAGCAGGATGGGCATCAGTCGCAGGGGCGTCGGCATCCGCACGGGCGGGTCCTCCGAAATCGGACTCAGCATGAGCCCTGACTCCCATAGCCTATCGTCGACGGCAATGCCCGAGATCACCGAAGCGAGCAAGACAGGCCCGGCGTGGAGCGACGACGAGCTGCGCGATTCGCCCCATGCTCGGGCCGATAAGGCCGGGCGTGTGCGCGACATGTTCGGATCGATCGCGCACGCGTACGACCTCAACAACCACCTGCACTCGCTGGGCATCGATCATCTGTGGCGTCGGGCCGCGGTGCGGGCCGCGGGCGTGCGCTCGGGCGAGACCGTCTTCGACGTCGCCTGCGGCACGGGCGACCTGACGCAGGCGTTCGCCAGGCACACGAGCGCGGACGAGATCATCGGCGGCGACTTCACGCCCCGCATGCTCGACCTCGCCCGCGAGAAGCAGCGGAAGCTCGCGAGCGACGACCGGTCGCGCATCCGCTACGTCGACGCCGACGCGATGGCGCTCGACCGCGCGGACGCGAGCGTTGATGTGCTGTCGATCGCGTTCGGGATCCGCAACGTGCAGGACGTGCCGCGGGCGCTGGCGGAGTTCCGGCGCGTGCTGCGCCCCGGTGGGCGTCTGGTGATCCTCGAGTTCGACCGCCCGCGCAACCCGCTGGTGCGGGTGGGCAACGACTTCTACTCCGGCTGGCTGATGCCGCGGACGGCGTCGCTGATCGCGCGGGATCGCTCGGGCGCGTACCGCTACCTGCCCAAGAGCGTCGAGACGTTCCTGACGATGCGTGAGATGGCGACGCTTGTTGAGGATGCCGGGTTCACCGGCGTGACGACGCGGTCGCTGACGCTCGGCATCGCGGGCGTGTTGCGCGGCGAGGTGCCCAGCGAGGTACCCGGCGAGGTACCCGGCGGCTGATTCCTGGGCGCCGCGGCGGCACGAACGTCCAATATCACCGTGAAGAAACGCACGATTCTCGGACGTCCCCAGCTTGACGCCCGAGAACATCGGGCCTGACAGCGCGCTGGGGGGCCAACGCCCGAGAACAACGGCGTTGTGCATTGGTGCGTGGTGCGTTCGCGGCGTGAACTCCGATCCATGGGGGCCGGCGTTCGCCGGTTACATAGGCCTGACGGAGGCCTGGCACGCTTCACTCTTTGCCCGCACCCCCCGCGGGAGAAGGCCGGGAACGCACCGGCCGGGAGACACCCATGAGCGCAGACGTCCTCACCGAGCGGCTGTTCGAGGCCCTGATCAACGGCGACCGCCCGGGCGCTCGGCGCGTGATCGCCGAGCAGCGTGAACGCGGCATCGACGCCGAGATCATCATGACCGATCTCTTCTGGCCCACGTACGAGCTGATCGACTCGCTGCACCGTCGCGACAAGATCACCAACCTCTCGTACAACCTCGCGACACGCCTGCTGCGTGTGCTGGTGGATCAGTCGGCGGCGGAGCTGGTCGCGACGCCTGCGCCGAGGCTCAACCGGCGCGTCTTCGCCGCATGCGGCCCGTCCGAGGGGCTCGAGCTGGGCGCACAGATGGCGGTGGACCTGCTCGAGGCGAACGGGTTCGACGTGCGGTTCAGCGGCGGCGGGGTGCCGACCGACGAGGTGCAGGCGCTCGTCCAGCAAGACAGCCCCGACGTGCTCCTCATGTTCTGTTCGAGCCCGCAGGATCTGCCGAGCATCCGCCAGCTGATCGACACGCTGCACGAGGTCGGGGCGTGCCCCAACCTCCAGATCGTGGTCGGCGGCGGCGTCTTCAACCGGGCGGAGGGGCTGGCCGAGGAGATCGGGGCCGATCTCTGGGCGGTGCACCCGCTGGAGCTGGTCGATGCGATGATCGAAGAGCACGACCGCCGGGCGACCGACGATCAGCGGACGGTGGGGCGCAAGCGTCGCCTGAACCAGGCCGCTTGAGCGGGTCTGCCCGCGTCGGCGCGGGCGGGCGGATTGGGAGGCCGGGGGGGTCGACCGATCGGCAAGCACAGGATTGCGAGCGGGGCTCGGTCGTCAGGCCGGGCCCTGTTTTATTGGGTTGTGTTTGTATTTTTGGCGATGAATCGTGCCCGTCGGGTGGGATCGTGGGCAACTCGGGGTGCGTTGTCCGGTAGGCTTCAGGTCGAGGCTACCTGGCGTGTGGTGGGCCTGTGGCTGGAGTGCGGCGTGGACCGGAAGACCGAGCAGCGTGTGATTCGCAAGGCCGCCGCGGGCGACCGCGAGGCGTCGGCGCGGCTGATCCGCACGCATCAGCAGAGCCTGTACGCGTACATGCTGCGGATGTGCGGGAAGCCGGAGATCGCCGAGGACATCGTTCAGGAGGCGTTCGTGCGGGTGCTGAGCAACCTGCACCGTTTCGATGAGCGGTTCCGTTTCAGCACGTGGCTGTTCACGATCGCCAAGAGGCTGTACATCAACGCGTCGGCAAAGATGCGACCGGCGTACGACACCGACACGGTTGGTGCGGCGCGGAGCGGGCTTGTCGGGCCTGAGGTTCTGGCCGATCTGGACGAGCGGCGCGACGTGCAGGGCGATGTGCTTCAGGCGGCGCTTGCCGAGCTGAGCGTCGAGCAGCGCGAGGTGTTGATCCTGTTCCATCAGCAGGATTGGTCGATCGCGCTGATCGCGCAGCACCTGGACATGCCCGAGGGCACGGTCAAGAGCCATCTGCACCGCGGGCGGCGGCGGCTGCGCGACCTGGTCGAGCACCGCGACGCGCTGGCGAGCAAGCTGGCGGGGGTCTGGCAGTGAACACGGAAGGCTCGGGCACGGGCGGACACCACAAGGGCGGCGCGTCGGATGCTGATGCGCGCCTGCTGGAGCAGGTGCTCGACGGGACCCTCGTGGGCGAGGCCCGCGAGCGGGCTCTGGCGCGGATCGCGCGGAGCCGTGAGCTTCGCGCCGAGGCGATGTCGATGAGCGGGCTGGTGGCGGGGCTGCGTGAGACGCCGGGCGTGGCGCGTCGCGGGCCCGATCTGACCGGTTCGGTGCTTGCCGAGGTCGATCGTCGGCGGGGCTTTGTGCCCGCCGGCACGCGCCGGGCGATGCCCTGGCTCCGCGGGTCACTGGCGGCGTGCGGGCTGCTCGGCTTGCTGGGCGTGACGGTCGCGCAGGCCCGCTTCGGCGTGTTCGGGCTGCGCGACAGGCCGGCGCCGCTGACCGAGGTCAGCAGCGCGGTCAACGAGGGCTACAACGAGTCGGCGGACGCGATGGTCGACGCGGCCCGCGTGCTTCGGGCCTCGATCGTGCCCCTGCCTCGCGGTCTCGAGGAGGGCGACGCCGGGGCGCTCGCGCTGTCCGCGGGGCTGAACGCCCGCCCGAGTGACGCGGGCGATGCGAGGCTCGGCGGCTCGACGCTGGAGATCGTGGTGCGGCGCGAGGTGGGCGCTGCCGATTTGCCGGGTTGGTCTGCCGACCTGTTCGCCGGTGAGCGCGCGCTTGGCTCGGACCGTCGCTCGCGCGAGGGCGACGCGTCAAACACCCTGCCTTGAGCGTGGCATCTATGCAACCGCTTCTGCGTCAGCTTGCCCGCATCGGCTCTGTGCTCCAACCTTTGGCTCCGAGACGGCGCCGGCGTGCGTTCTTGCTCTCGGCGTGCGTGGTGACATCGGCGGCGTCGCCGGTCGCGTCGGCGACGGCGCAGGAGGGTGACCCGTGGCTGCTCGTTTCTCGCTTGCCCGAGAGCGTGCGATTCGCCGTGGGCGTCGAGGACGGGGCCGCGCTGCACCGCAGCGATTCCGGGCGTGCGCTGGTGCGTGTGCTTGACGACGCGGGGCTGCTCGGGGCGACGATGGACGCGTGGGGGGAGCTCGCCTCGGCGCTGGGGCTCGACCCGCTGGACGCGTACGAACAACTGTTGGGCTCGCGGGCGGTGCTGGGGTTGGGCGAGGCGGTCGACCGCGAGGGGTTTGACGACCCGGGGCAGCGTTGGTTGGTGCTGAGCCGGGTGAGCGAGGCGACCGAGGGGTTGTTCCGTCGGCGTCTTGATGCGCAGCCGCGCGAGCGTTTGGCCGGGCTGCCGGTGCTGGCGATCGAGGACGGGCGGTACCGCCTCGCGGTCGTGCGTGACGGGCGAGCGCGTCCGCTGCTGCTCCTGGCGCCGAGCGGCGCGCAGGATCTGTTCGTCGGTGCGCTGCTGAAGGCGATGGGTGATGCCGCCCTCGAGGCGGCGGAGGTTGAAGGCATCGGCGGGGTGCGGCGATCGATCGGCGACACGCCGACGTGGCGGTCGACGCGGAGGCTCAGGCTGGGCAACGGCAAGGGCGATGGTGCGGACAGCGCGTCGATCGCGGTCTTGCATCGCTCGGGCGACGGCTCCGGTTGGCTGGCGATCGAGGGGGTGCCGACGCGCACCGGCTGGGCGATCGAGGGGTTGATGCCGCTTGCAGTCGATGGCGCCGCGTTCGACCCCGCGGTGCTCGAGGACAGCGGCTTTGTCGATGACCGCTCGGTGGTCTTGCGGCTGCTGAGCGCGTCGGGCATCCGGCTTCCGGTGATGCTGGAGACGTCGCTCGGGCTCGAGCCGGGGGGGTTGCTGAGCGGGTTGCTGCCGGATGTCGGCCTCGGGGCGCGCTCGCCGAGCGAGCTGAGCCCCGCGTCGGTGCTCACGCTGGAGCGTGTCGGCGGGCGTGCGCTCGGGGCGATCCTGGGCATGCGGGGTGTCGATGATCAGGAGTTCGACGCGGCCCGCCTCGCGGTACGCAAGGCGATGAACAGTGTCGGGGTCGCGTTTGACTCGGTCGAAGAAGCCGCGGCGGATCTTCCCGGGGTGGTTCGGTTGCAGCCTCTGGTGCTTGGCGGGGGCTTCGCATCGGGTACCGGGGGCGAGGAGCCGGGTGGCGTTGCGGTGGGCTGGGGTTTCCGCGGTGCGCCCGGGGAGGGCGGGTCGGCGGCGATGGCGTTCGGCCCGGATGCCGATCCGGGTGAAGCCGGCGGCGATGCGCAGCAGCGGGCCTGGGGCATGATCGATGCTGTTGAGCGGGGGCTCGCCTCGGTCGACCGGGTGCGCCCGGTTTCGGTGGGGTCGCGCGGGCTGCTGAACGCGGGCTCGGCCCGCCCGGCGGAGCTGATGGAACTGGTTTTGGGACGCGTTGCGGGCGGGGTTTCGGGCTCGGTCGGAGGTCAGGCTTCGGGCTCGGGCTCGGGCGGGGCTTCGGGCGGGGCTTCTGGCGGCAGCGACGCGCTGGCGCTGCTTGGGCCTTACCGCGGGATGCGGTGGATCGATCGGGTGACCTGGAGCTTCGCGATCGGCCAGGCTGCCGCGAGCCGCGCCGGGGGGGCGGACGGGATGGTCGGGGCGGGCCTCGGCACGGACCCGCTGATCGAGGTGTCGATCCGCGTGGACGTGCGGGGCGGCGCGGCGATGTCCATCGGAAGCGGGGCGGGCGTCGGGCCGGGCGCTGGGTCAGGCGCTGGCTCAGGCGGCCGGCCAGACGCGGGGCGTGATGCGCTGGGCGATGCGGACGAGGGCGATGCGCCCTGAGGCCCGGGCCTAGGCTCACTTGGGCGAACCTCGCCCTTGCCCTCCTCCGACACGCCCGTGAGCCCCCGACCATGCCCGATCTTCCGGACACAGCCAGCCTGCGCAACGTCGCGATCATCGCGCACGTCGACCACGGCAAGACCTCGCTCGTTGATCAGTTGCTCAAGCAATCCGGCAACTTCCGCGACGGCGAGCTCGAGAAGCTCGAGGGCGGGCAGCACGGGCTGATCATGGATTCCAACCCGCTGGAGCGCGAGCGGGGGATCACGATCTTGTCGAAGAACTGCGCCGTGGATTACGTGGGGCAGGACGAGGCGAAGTACCGGATCAACATCATCGACACGCCGGGCCACGCCGACTTTGGCGGCGAGGTCGAGCGTGTGCTGCGCATGGCGGACGGGTGCCTGCTCGTGGTCGACGCGTACGAGGGGCCGATGCCGCAGACGCGGTTCGTGCTGACCAAGGCGCTCGAGTACAAGCTGCGCCCGGTGGTGGTGGTCAACAAGTGTGACCGCCCGGACGGCGACCCGGACCGCGTGATCGGCGAGGTCTTCGACCTGCTCGCGGCGCTCGGGGCCGACGACGAGACGCTGGATTTCCCGATCGTGTACGCAAGCGCTCGCGACGGCTGGGCGGTCGAGGAGTGGCCCACCGAGGACTACACCTCCGGCACGATGCGCCCGGTGTTCGAGGCGATCGTGAAGCACGTGCCGCACCCGGATGTGTATCTCGAGAAGCCCTTGCAGTTTCAGGTGACGACGCTGGCGTACAGCGAGTACGTCGGGCGGATCGGGATCGGGCGGATCCAGCAGGGCGTGGTCAAGGCGGGTCAACCGATCGCCGTGGTGCGTCAGCACGACGACGAGTCGGCGCCGAAGGTGAGCAAGGCCAAGATCGTGACGCTGCAAGGGTTCGCGGGGCTTGCTCGCGAGGACCGGACGCACATCGCCGCGGGCGATCTGTGCGCGATCTCGGGCATCGCGGACCTGGAGATCGGCGACACGATCTGCGACCCCAACTATCCAGAGCCGATGGAGCGGGTGACGATCGACGAGCCGACGATCTCGATGATCTTCCGGATCAACGACTCGCCCTTCGCGGGCGAGGAGGGCGAGTTTGTGACCAGCCGCCAGATCCGGGCGCGGCTCGAGCGTGAGCTCGAGCACAACGTCGCGCTGCGGGTCGAGCAGGGGCGCGGGGCCGACGAGTTCGTCGTCTCCGGGCGGGGCATCCTGCACCTGGGCATCCTGCTGGAGACGATGCGGCGCGAGGGCTTTGAGCTGAGCGTCGGTCGCCCGATCGTGATCGTCAAAGAGATCGACGGCGTGCTGAGCGAGCCGGTCGAAGAGCTGGTGATCGATTGCCCGGAGGGGGCGGTCGGCTCGGTGATGCAGCTCGTGGGCGAGCGCCGGGGCGAGCTGCGCAAGATGGAGCCGCGCGGCGACGGCATGACGCACTGCGTCTTCGAGATCACCAGCCGGGCGCTCATCGGGCTGCGCGGGCGGGTGCTGACGGCTTCGCAGGGCGAGGCGATCATGCACCACACGTTCGAGAAGTTCGAGCCCGTCAGCGGCGACCGCCCCGAGCGGATCGCGGGCGTGATGATCGCGACCGAGAAGGGCCAGGTCACCGGGCACGCGGTCGAGAACCTGCACGACCGCGGGTTTTTGTTCATCTCGCCGGGCACCAAGGTCTACGCGGGCCAGGTCGTGGGCGAGCACAACCGCGACAGCGACATCCCGGTGAACATCTGCCGGACCAAGCAGCTCAACAACATCCGCAGCGCCAACAAAGAGGCGACGGTGACGCTCAAAGCGGCGCGGTCGATGAGCCTCGAGCAGGCGATCGAGTACATCGAGGACGACGAGCTTGTCGAGCTGACGCCCAAGAGCATCCGCCTGCGCAAGCGCATCCTTGACGAGGGCGCCCGCCGCCGCTCCGAGCGGATGTCCAAGGACAAGGCGAACGCCTGAGCGAGGTTTGAGCGCGGGTGGCGGCGGCTTGTCCGCGCGTCACGGCGGTGTCACGGGTGGCGACAACCGCCTTGAGCGCCGCGTGCGAGCGCCGATGATGGGTGCATGCACACACCACTGATTGTCGGTCTGGTTTCGGTCGCGGGTCTGTCGGGCTTGGGGTCTGGCGTTGTTGAGCCGCGCCAAGCCAAGCCGAACGCCAAGCCGAACGCGGCGCTCGCGTTCGACGGCGTCGATGATGTCGCGACGGTGCAGCCGCACGTCGATCTGCGCTACCCGGGCTACGGGGGCTGGACGGTCGAGTTCTGGATCAAGCCGGGCGCGTTCGATCATGACGCCAGCGAGGCGGGTGTGCTGGTGCAGGAGTCGGTCGGCGTCGCGGGGCAAGACCCGTGGGGCTTCCGCCAGCACAGCAGCTCGTTCAGCTTCCGTGTCGACGGGCAGGACAGCAAGAGCGGCTCGCACACGCTGCACTTCGACCTGCGCGCGGGCGCGTGGCAGCACGTCGCGGGCGTCTACCGCTGGGACCCGCGGGCCGAGGTTGGGCACATGGCGGTGTATGTCGACGGGCGGCGGGTGATCGAGTCGCCCACGCACGTGCGTATGGGCACGCGGTTTGACCCGATCCGCATGGGGCACATCGGGCGGGAGTTCGGGCTGCCGGCCTTCCGCGGGCTGCTCGATGAGGTCCGGGTCTGGGCGGGCGAATTGGACGGTTCGCAGATCGAAGGCGTTCGGGCCGGGGATCTGGGGGCGATCGACGCGCGCCCTCTTGTGTGGTGGCCGCTGGATGAGACGAGCGGGATCGTCGGGGCGGACGCCTCGGGCAACGGGCACCACCTGGTGCTGGGCAACGCCGTCTGGGGGGGAGACGGGGCGAAGCGGGCGGCATGGACGGGTGTTGGGCCCAGGTCTGCCTCGACGCCATCGCTGGACAGATGAGGGGCGGATCCCAAGGTGGGGGCGGGCCTATCCTTGCGGTCCCGCCGCGGGCCGGGAACTTGGAGCTTGAGGGGCCTGTCGCCCCTTGCCCCGAGCCTGCGCGGTAGTGTCCGGAGCCAGTGATGTACGCGATCATCGAAGAATCGGGCGGCCAGCGCCGCGTCGAAGCCGACGAGACCATCCTCATCGACCTGTACAAGGGCGGGGAGTCCAAGGCCGGCGACACGATCGACATCGACAAGGTGCTCGTCGTGGGTGACGCGGGCGGCGAGGCGAAGATCGGCACGCCCTACGTCGGTGGCGCTTCGGTCAAGCTCGAGATCGTCGAGCCGGTCGTCAAGGGCGACAAGCTGTTCATCTACAAGTTCAAGCCCAAGAAGGGCTTCAAGAAGAAGACCGGCCACCGCCAGCGGTACACGGCCGCGAAGGTCGCCGGCATCTCGGGCTGAGGCCCGGAGCGTTGCCGGCAGGCCCCGCCCGCACACGCGGGCGAGCCAGACATGCAACCGGACATGCAAGCGGAGGCCGGGCGATGAGCGTGAGCGTGCGCGATGTGGCGTCGATGATCGATCACGCGCTGCTGAAGCCGACGATGACCTCGGCGGAGCTCGATGAGGGCTGCCGGTTCGCGGCGTCGGCGGGCGTGGCGAGCGTGTGCACGATGCCGTTCCACCTCGCCAGGTGCGCCGAGCTGCTCGAGGGCAGCGGCGTGCGGGCGAGCACGGTGATCGGCTTCCCCCACGGGGTGAACACAACGGCGGTGAAGCTGGTCGAGGCCGAGCGGGCCCTTGCCGACGGCGGCACCGAGCTCGACATCGTCGTCAACGTCTCTTGGGTGCGCAGCGGGCAGTGGGACGCGGTGCGCACCGAGGTGGGCCAGCTCGTCGAGCTGGTGCATCACGCGGGGCAGAAGATCAAGGTGATCTTTGAGAACGCGTACCTCGAAGATACGCACAAGGTCCGCCTGTGCGAGCTGTGCACGGAGCTGGGGGCCGACTGGGTCAAGACGTCGACCGGCTACGCGCCGACGGGCGCGACCGAGGGCGACCTGCGGCTGATGCGCGAGCACTCGGGCGAGGCGGTGCAGATCAAGGCGTCGGGCGGGATACGCGACCTCGACACGGTGCTGCGGTTCCGCGAGATCGGCGTGAGCCGATGCGGGATGTCGGGCACCGCGGCGCTGCTCGAAGCGGCACGGGCGCGCCTCGGCTGAGCGGCGTTGCGTCGCCTGTTTGCGGGCTCTGTTAGATCAAACCGTTGAGCTGATGCCAGTGCCCGGTGCTCGGGGCGGGGGCGCCGTCGGCGCTACCTTGCGCGAACCAGACGGCTCGATCCCGCGGGCTGGCGACGGCGCTGTAAATGGTGCTGATGGGGCTGGGGCCGGTCGCGGCGTGCAGTCGCGAGCCGGGGCGCCTGTCCATCTCGATTTCGGGGTCGGCCAGCAGCTCGGCAAGGTCGTCGGGCAGGTGCTCGGGCGCGTGGCTGGCGAGGGCGTCGCGCAGGCGGCAGGCGCGGGCGATCGAGCCGCCGGGGCGGGCGCGTGATCGGCGGTCGTCGTCGATGTGTTTGGCGGGGCTGTGGTTGGTCGCGGTGAGCGGGCGCCCCGGCTCGGCGTCGTGACGCGTGCATGTCGCCCGCCCGCACTCGAAGACCGCGCCCTTCGACGGGGTCGCGGCGACGACGAGCACGCCGCGGTCGCGCGCGGTCGCGTCGATAAACGCCTCGAGCTCGTCGATGGTGGCGCAGGTCTCCAACGCTTCGCGGGCCCAGAAGAGCCAGCTGATCCGGGGGCGATCGGCGGGGATCGGGTCGATCGCGTAGAGCGTGTGGAGGTGGAGCCACAGGCCCGCGGCGTTGAGGCCCGTGTCGACGTCGATGTCGCCCCGGATGCCGACGCCCAGGGTCGGGTGGCGCCCGGGCAGGCGGTGCACGACGGCGGAGGTCCCGCGCGCGAGCGTCGCGGTCAGCCAGTCGCAGTTGCGGGCGATCCAGGGGGACGCGTGCGCGTCGTGGTGCACGACGGCGCTGCACATCGGGCCCGGCGGAGGCGGCGTGGTGGAGCGCGGGCGGGCGATGAGGTCGTGCTCGTCGCCGGTCGCCGCGGGGTTGAGTGTGCGCGCGTCGTCGCCGGGCGCTGCCCCGGGCGTGCGGCTGGGCTTGGCGATGTCGGCGTAGAGGAACGCGAGCACGTCGTCGAAGGGCATGCGGGCGCCGCGGGCCATGCCGTCGATCTCGTCGGGGATGTGGGGCGGGAGCTCGGCGATCCACCGCGTCGCCTGGTTGATCAGATCGCCCGGTTCGGTGCGCGTCAGCGGGGCGCACGCGCCGAGGTACCGGGCCACGAACGCGGGCGTCAGGACCGATTGGTCGCGCAGCGCACGCCCGTGCGCAAGGCCCTGGTCGCCCGGGGGGCCTTGGAGGACTTCGACGGGCAGCGGGGGGGGGCGGCTCGTGGTCATACGGGGAGGAGAGACGTGGTCCTAGGCGTTCGCGGCGGGGACGAAGGTGCCGATGGAGCGGTCTTTGACGACGCCGGGGAAGGGCAGGGCCCGCCCGTGGGCGACGCACCAGACGCCCGAGGTGAACTGCCCGGCGGCGAAGATCGCCTCGTTGAGGTTTTGCAGCGCGTCCGAGCGTTTCATCTCGAAGGGGCGCATGGCGCCGGTGAGGATGACGGGGACGCGGGGCGAGCCGTTGAGCTGTGTGTGGAGCAGTTCGCCGGTGATGGCGAGGGTGTCGGTGCCGTGGAGGATGATGACGCCGTCGGAGGCGGAGTCGTCGGGTGCGGCGTCGCTGCGGGCGTTGTCGGGGCCGATGAGGAGGCGGACCTGGGCGAGGATGCGTGCCCGGTCGGCGTCGGTGAGGTCGTTGGAGTCTTTGCTGAGCAGTTGGATGGAGTTGACGGCGGTGTCTTCGAGGCGGAGCAGGCCGAGCATTTCCTGAACGATCGATTGATGATTGGCGAGGACGCCGGTCATCTCGTCGTAGGTTTTTTCGATGGTGCCACCGGTCGAGATGAGTGTGAGCCTTCGCATCGGCGGAGGTTAGGGGGCGAGGGAGGGCGGCGGTCTGCTACAGTCTCGGCCCGCGCGGCCGCCGGGCGATGGAGCGAGGCGGCTGGCGCCGATTTTCATACCGGTTTCTGAGACCGGTTGCGAGGTTGAACCATGGCCGCGGCAGCGCAGTTCCCCGGGACCGGGGCGAGTACAGGCGGGAATGCCCCCCAGGGGCAGCGCATGAGCGGGGCGCAGGTCCTCCAGATGGTGGGGGGCCTGCTCGACCGCGGGCGGTATCGAGAGGCGGCGGGGCACAGCCAGCAGTTGCTGAAGCAGGCGCCCGATGCCGTCCCGGCGTTGATTTTGTACGGGTCGGCGATGCGTCGGATCGGGCGGACGACCGAGGCCCGCGGGGCGCTGGAGAAGGCGATCGCGATCATCGAGCTGACGCCCCCGCCGGCGCCTGATCCCGAGGCGGGCGAGGACGCGCGCACGCGGTGGGAGCTGGCGGTGTTGCAGCCCCGGTTGCGGTCGGAGCTGGCGTGGGTGCGTGCGGGCGAGGGCGACGGCGCGGGCGCGTTGGACGTGCTTGCCCCGGCGATCGAGGCGCAGGGCGATCAGCTCTACATCAAGAGCGCACAGGCAGCGTCGTTGCTGGAGAGCGGCAAGAGCGACGAGGCGGGCGAGGTGCTGCGGGCGATCGTGGCGTCGGAGCTGACGGGTCCTGCGCGGGCGGAAGCGTTGATGGAGGCGGCGCGTCTGGTGTCGCCTCTGGCGTCGCCGCCGATCGGGCTGGGCGAGCTCGCTGAGGCGCTGGCGAAGGCGCTTGACCAGGGCGGGTTGTCGGCCGAGCGGTTGAGCGAGGGGCTGCGGGCGCTTGGCGATCTTCGCCACGCGACGGGCGCGCACGAGGAGGCGTTCGCGGGCTGGCGCCGGGCGGCGAACCTACGCCGGGGCGATCTGGACCCCTCGCGGATCGCGCAGGCGTACGCGACGGCCGCGTCGGCCTGGACGGCGGCGACGATGGGCAAGCTGCGGGTCACGCCGATCAGCGAGGAGGCGCCGGTGCTGGTGCTGGGCCCGCCCGGGACGGGCGCGGCGCGTGTGTCGGCGTTGCTGGCGACGCACCCGGGGATCATCGACGCGGGGGCGAGCGAGGCGTTGCAGCAGGCGGCGGGGCGCCGGTTTGCCAAGGACGGGCGCCCGAGCGTGGAGGCATTGACCAGGCCCGCGTCGCTGCGTGGCAAGGACATCGCGGAGGTAGGCAAGCAGTACGCCGAGCGGATCCGCAAGCGTGCGGGCGGCGGGGTGGGACTGGTGCTCGATCGCCAGGCGCACAACATCCTGCTCGTCGGGTTGGCGGCGTTGGCGCTGCCGCGGGCGCGGGTGGTGTTTGTGGATCACGACGCGGCGTCGTCGTGTCTGGACGCGTACGCGCACGAGGACTTTGCCGAGACGCCCTACGCCGACGATCTGCGGTCGCTCGGGATCATGCGTCTGAGCTATCAGCACCTGCGCGACCACTGGCAGCGGACGCTGGATGAGATCGAGCCGGGGCGCTGGACGAGCGTGTCGGTGGAGTCGATGCTGGCGGACCCGGCCGGGGAGCGCGGGCGGGTGAGCGAGTTCCTGGGCCTGGACTCGCCGGGGTCGCTGGACGCGGGCGAGGGCGGCGGCGTTGACGCGTGGCGGCGGATGCCGATCACGGTCGATGCGGGGCCTTACGCGTCGCACCTGCGCGATCTGGACGAGGTGCTGCGCTCGCACGACGCCGGGTAATCGGTGGGCGAGCGGCTCAGCCCATGGACTGGATGAACGCCTCGGCCTCGGCGATGGAGGTTTCCATCTCGGCGATGAGGTCTTCGATCTCGCGTTCGAGCGAGGTGACCTCGGTCTCGAGCGAGGCGATGGCGCGGGCGTTGAGGTTGTGCTTGAGGAAGAGGACCTGGTCGCCGAAGGCGTCGAGCACGGGGGGGAGCGTGGCCTCGGCCCGCTTCATCGCGTCGGCGAGGTCTTCGTAGCGCCCGCGGGTGTCGCGGAGTTGTTGCTCGCTCGCGCGGCGGAGGGCCGGGTCGCTGTAGGCGTCGAGCTCGCCTTCCCACTCGTCGAAGAGGGCACCGGCGACGCGCTCGACATCGCGGATGCGGTCGCGGACGGCGTCGGCGCGTGACTCTGATCGGCTGAGCTCGCGATTCAGGCGTGTGTAGAGCTTTTCGAGGTCGCCGCCGTCCTCACCGGTGATCGCGCGGAGCTGCTCGAGCGTGCTGACGACCTGATCGCGGGCGTCTTCCTGGGCGTCGCGGGCGTCTTCGACGCGGTCGACGAGCTGCTCTCGCTTGGCCTGGCCCAGCGATTCGCGGACGGCGATGCCGGCCGAGGCGCAGCCCGCGGCGGGCAGCAGCACCGGGATGAGGAGAACGGAGCACGTCAGGGCAATCAGTGGTCGGGTCTGCATGGAACCAGCCTACCCCGGCGCCGGGCGGGCGGCTCGCGCGCGGGCGCTAGGCTGGCCCAGCGGAGGATGGGCGTGAGCGAATCGAGCATGCACGAGCGGGCGTCGGATGTGGACACGCTGCTGGTCGGGGCGGGGCCGATCGGGATCGAGATGGCGGCGGCGCTGCGGTCGCTGGGTCACGGCTACGCGCACGTTGAGGCGGGGTGCCTGGCATCGACGATCGCGTGGTACCCGCCGGGGACGGAGATCTTCAGCGCGCCCGAGCGCCTGGCGATCGCGGGCGTGCCGTTCGTGTCGTACCCGCACCAGCGCGTGACGCGCGAGGACTATCTGGCGTACCTGCGCGGCGTGGTGGCGCACCACGGGCTGGAGGTGTCGCTGTTTACGCGGGTGACCTCGATCGAGCGCACGGGCGATGGGCGTCTGTGCGCGACCGTGGCGCCGTCGCGGCAAGGCGTTGGCGGGCCGGGGTACAGCGCAACGGTCGGCGGCGCGGACGGGGCCGGGGCGGGGGCGGGCGGCGAGATCCGCTGTTCAAACGTGATCCTCGGCATCGGCGACATGCACGTGCCGCGGATGCTGGGGATCGAGGGCGAAGGGCTCGCGCACGTGAGCCATTTCATGGGCGACCCGCATGTGTACGCGCAGTTGCGCGTCGTGGTGGTCGGAGGCAACAACAGCGCGTGCGAGGCGGCGGTGCGGCTGTATCGCGCGGGAGCGCGCGTGACGCTCGTGCATCGGCGGGCCGAGCCCTCGGGCGAGCGGGTCAAGCCCTGGATCGCGATCGAGCTCAAGGCGCTGATCCGAGAGGGCAAGGTCGACTTCCTGGGCGAGCGCGTGCTCGGGCGGATCGAGCGCGAGCGGGTGCGCGCGGACTCGATCGCGGGTGACGGCGAGGTGGTGGTGGCGGCCGACCGGGTGCTGCTCATGACCGGGTACGACCAGGACGCGAGCCTGTTCGAGCGGCTGGGTGTGGAGCTGCGCGCGCGGGACCGGGCGCCGGTGTTCGACCGGGCGACGATGCAGACCGGCGTGCCCGGGGTGTATGTGCTCGGGACGGCCGTGAGCGGGAGCCGGACGGGGCGGACGGTGCACTTTATTGAGACCAGCCACAAGCACGTGCCGCGGATCGCGCGGGCGCTGGGGCACTCGGCGGCTGCGCAAAGCGGGGCGGGCGATGCGTTCCCTTGGAACCTGGAGGCCCCGGACCGCCCCGAGGATCTGCGGGAGAGCTGATCGGGGCGAGGCGCACGGCTTGAAATCAGATGCCGGGGTCGGTATTCTGCCTCGCAGCGGGGGTCTGCGGAGGCGAGCGCCGGCGTGGCATTGGCGGATCGTGCCAACACAGTCAGACGGCTGATTGGGCGTCCTGTTGGGCGGCTGTGGTCGGGTTGCCTGACCGGGCTGGGCGCTGCGTTGCGCGCGGTGCTCATCCTCGCGCTGCTGGTCGGCGGCACGGGGTTTGTCGTGAACCCGGTGTGGGCGATCAAGCGGGTGCAGCAGGCGATAGGCGAGCGGTACCCGTGCGAGTCGGGGCTGTGCGCGTGCAGTTCGGCCGAGCGGTGCTGGACGAGCTGCGGGTGCCAGACGATCGAACAGAAGATCGCTTGGGCGGAGCGCGAGGGCGTGGCGGTGCCGGGCTCGGCGCGGGCGCGGCTGGCGCTGGCTGCGCGGGCCCGGGGCGAGGCCCCGGCGTGCGCGCTGTGCGCGACGGGCGAGCCGGGCGCGGAGGCGCCCGGGCCCGAGCCGGGCCGGCCGGGCGTGCCGATCGCCAGGGGCGTGGGGTGCGGGGACGGTTCGATCTTTCTGGCGTTCCCGAGTGTGCTGGTGATGCCGGGCTCGCCCGAGGCGCAGCGGCCAATGCTGCGGTCGTCGGCGGCGTTGCTCGGTTGCGGCGCGTCGGTGTGGCGTGCGGATCGTCCGAGTGTGCCGCCCCCGCGGGGCGCGAGCGCGTGACCATCCAGGAACCCGGACGGGCCGGTGCGGCGTGCACGATTGGTGCGCCGCGAGGAGCTTGACGCTCGCGCCTGACGCCGGGGTTGTGATCGATCGGATCTCTGCTCTGGGCCTCGCGTTGTTGCGCGGGTCATCGGGAGTGCGCGCATGCGCCGTCGCTGCTCGAGCGCTTTCACGCTCGTCGAACTGCTGGTCGTCATCGCGGTGATCGTGTTGCTGATCGGGCTGCTGTTGCCCGCTCTGGGTCGGTCGCGCGACGCTGCGCGGTCGGTCGGGTGTCTGGCGAATCTGCGGAGTCTTCAGACCGCTCACTGGCTCTACCTGCTGGAGCACGAGGGGCGGATGCTGGGGACCACGCATAGCGGTTCGTGGGTCGGCGTGCTGCGGTCGTACGACGAGTCGTTTGCGCTGCGTTCGCCCGTGGATACGAGCCCGCACTTTGAGCGGGGCGGTGTGGCGATCGGCGGTCGGTATCGCCTGACGAGTTACGCGATCAATCACGAGTTGAGCCCGGACAACCCCGCGGGGGTTGCCACGCTGGCGGGTGTGGCGATGCCGACGGCGACGGCGCACTTTGTCCTCAAGGCGTTTGAGGGCCCGGGCGCGGTTGCCGACCATGTGCACCCGTCGCTGTGGTGGAGCCCGATTACGGCGGCGATACCCGGCAAGGCTTCGACCGAGATCCAGACCAACGCCCACGGGGGCGAGCTGGGCTCGACGGAAGCGATTGGCGCGTACGGGTTCCTGGATGGTCACGCGGGGGTGAAACGTTTTGTAGAGGTGTACACCGATCGTGCGCGCAACAGCTTTGACCCGAGGGTCGCGCGTTGAGAGGTCGGCCTCCGTCCACATTATGAATGCCGCGGGCGTGTTGCGCGCGGCGTTGACAGACAGATACGCGAAGACACATGCAACTCGGCCCGGGTGGGCCGGTCAGGACACACGATGAAGAACGGGATGATGAAGTTGACGAAGACGGGCGCCACGTTCGTTTGCGCGGCGGGGATGCTCGTGGCAACCACCTCGGCGTCGGCACACGACGGGCGTCGCTTCCGGATCGAGGTTGTTGATAACACGCTGGTCGCGCAGGGCTACATCAGCGGGGCCAACCCGAGCGACGACGGGGGCGGGGTTGTCCGGCCTTATATCAACGCGATCCATGGGCACTGGGAGAACAACCCGGCGCCGGGGGTGAACGCGGCGTCGGCGGATCTGCCGGGGTTTGATCTCTTCTCGGGCGGCGCGCTGACGGGCTATAGCGTGACGCTCACACTGCACGGCGCGACCAAGTGGATGGACCCGCCCATGATGCCGCCCGCGGGCACGGTGCCCGAGCTGGTTGCGCTCGAGTCGGGCGAGGAGATCTTTGTTTCGTACGGCGGCGAGCTGGTGAGCAGCGCGTCGCCGGGTGCGATGGTGCTGTTGCAGAACGTGCAGTCCGGGGGGCACCTGGATCTTGATCTGTCGTTTGATATCGGGATGAATCCCAGTGCGGTGCTGTTTGCGCTGGAATTCACCCTTTCGACGGACGCGCCGGGTGTTGCCCACAGCGGGCCGGTGAGCATCATTCTTTCGCCCGATGGGAGCACGATGATCGAGCGTCTGCACCATGCCGCGTTGTACCTGGAGACGCGGCTCGGGCAGACGCTTGGGTGCGAGGCGGATCTGGCTGAGCCGAGCGGGACGCTGGATTTCTTTGACGTGCTGGAGTATCTCGCGCGGTTCGACGCGGGTGACGCGTCGGCGGACCTGGCATCGCCGGCAGGTGTTTTCGATTTCTTTGATGTGCTCGAGTATCTGGCCCGGTTTGACGCGGGCTGCTGACGTGGGCTGCCGGGGCGGCGGCTTGACGTGAGCTGATGCCGCGCCGGGGGAGACTCCGGCACGGCGATTCTGGGGGTGCGCGTGAGAATCTTCACACGCCGGCGGGCGCGGGCGGATGGGTTGCGCTCTAGGCTGCGCGGATCTTTGGGCGAGGAGAGCGAGCTTTGATCTTCAAGAATGTTCTGGCGTGCGTGGGTGCGGTTGGCTTGGTCGGCGCGGGCGTTGCCGGGGCGGTTGCCTCGGACGGGCACGGGCACGACAGCTCGGCGGGTGTGGGGACGGGGAGTGTGGTGTTTGTGCACCCCGACGGGGCCTCGGCGGCGACTTGGGCCGCGGCCCGGGCGCTGCACTACGGGCCCGATGGGGACTTGAACTGGGACGCGCTGCCGGCGATCGCGGTGTACCGCGGGCACATGCGCGACTCGCTCACGGCGACGAGCAACGGGGGCGGCACATCGCACGCGTTCGGGGTGAAGGTCGACAGCGACGCCTTCGGTCGCAGCGCCGGGGGCGATCGCGGCACGGATCTCACCGATGCAAGCGGGCGCACGCGGGGCGTGGCGCTGCGGGCGATCGAGGCAGGGATCCCGGTCGGGCTTGTGCAGACGGGGATCGCGCCCGAGCCGGGGACGGCGGTCTTTGTGGCGCCCAACGTGAGCCGACGGAACTATGAGCAGATCGCGGCGCAGCTCCTCGAGAGCGGGGCGGCGGTGCTGTTCAGCGGGGGCGAGAAGCACTTTGTGCCCGAGGGCGTGGCGGGCGTGCACGGCGTCGGCGAGCGGACGGATGGGCGCGACCTGATCGCCGAGGCGCGGGCGCTTGGGTACACGGTTGTGCGCACGCGTGCGCAGTTGCTCGCGTTGCCGGCGGACACGGGCAAGGTGCTGGGGCTGTTCGCGCACGGGGCGACGTTCAACGCCGAGCCTGAGGAGGAGCTGGCGGAGGAGGGGCTGGGGTTGTACGTGCCGGGCTCGCCGACGGTGGCGGAGATGACCGAGGTCGCGCTGCGGGTGCTGCGGCACTCCGGGAAGGACTTCCTGCTGGTTGTTGAGGAAGAAGCGACGGATAACTTCGGCAACAAGAACAACGCGGCGGGTGTGCTAGAGGCGGCGAAGCGTGCGGACGACGCGATCGGCGTCGCGCAGCGCGACCTGCTGCGGCACCCCGACACGCTGCTGATCACGACGGCGGATAGCGATGCGGGGGGGATGCGCATGTCGGGCATTCGTCTTGACCCGGGCGAGGCGATTCCGACTGAGCTGCCCGAGCGCGATCGCAACGGCTCGCCGATCGATGGCGTGCACGGCACGGGTTCGGCGCCGTTTATCGCGGCTGCGGATCAGTTTGGGCAGCGGCACCCGTTTGCAATCTCGTGGGCGACGCGCGAGGACGTCGGGGGTGGGATCCTGGTGCGGGCGGACGGGCTGAACAGCCACCGCGTGCGCGGTTCGTTTGATAACACCGAGATCGCGGACCTGATCGCGCTGACGCTGTTTGGCTCTGTCGACTGAGGCTGGTTAGAAGAGCTTCTTGGCGAAGCCCATGATGTCGTCGGCGACGGACCCATCGCCGTCGGCATCGAGCAGGCCGGCGAGGCCGGCGGCGCTGGGTTTGCCTCCCGGTGCGAGCTGGCTCTGGTTCTTGCTGAGCGAGCCCATGACCATGCTCGCGGCGACGGGCAGGAGCTGTTCGAGCAGGCCCTGATCGAGGCCGGTCTTCTGGCTGGCGGCGGCGGCGACGCGGCGGCTCTCGTCCTTGCTGCCCAGCAGGTGGCCCAGGATCGCGTTGCCCTCGGCCTTGGTCGAATCGCCGGCGAGGGCGGCGGGGTTGTCGAGGTACTGCTGGTGGTTGCCCTTAGTGAGCGCGCCGAGGAGTGACTCGACGCCGCCGGGCTGGGTGGTGTTGCGTTTGACGCCCGAGCCGAGGGCGGGGACGAGCTGGCCCAGCGCGGCGGTGATCTGGTTTTCGTCGAGGCCAAACTGTTTGGCGAGCTGCGAGCGGCCCTGGCCCCCGCCGGCATTGAGGATGGTGTCGAGCATGCTCATGGTGTGGTCCTCCCCGGCGCGGTTGGCGCCGATCGGGATCGTACCACGCGCCGGGGCGGTGCCTGCACGAAAATCGAGGCGCGTTACGTCGCCGCGCTGTCCGCGGCGATCCACGGATCGTGGAGGGGGCGTGTCGAGCCGTCGGGCTTGATCGCCAGCGGCAGCCAAAGGAGGGTGGTGGGGCGGGTGGTCATGTCGCTCTTGCGGGGGCGGACGGGGATTTCGGTGATCGCCTTGTCTGGGTCGAAGGCGAGGGACGCCGTTGCTTCGATGTCGGCTTCGAAGCGGGCATCGAGGGCTTGGCGTTCTTCGATGAGCGCTTGGACATTTTCTTCGGCGCGGCCGATGTCGCCGCGTTGGCGTACGGCGCGATTGGCCTTGTTGACCGCGGTGCTCATGCTCTTGCGTCGCCCGCCGAAGAACGAGCTGAGCAGCGAAGCGCCGATGGAGACGGCGCTGTCGAGGCCCGCGCCGCGCCACTGCGACGTTTCGACCTCGACGCGCTGCTCGGCTTTGCGGATACGGTCGTCGAGCTTTTCGAGCTTGGGCTGGTACTTGCGGCGGAGCTTGTCGAGGGTTTGGTCGCGCTGTTCGCGATAGAGCTGGCGGGCGCGGGCGGCGAAGTCACGGTGGGGCTCGCCCAGATCCGAGTAGATCTTGAGCGAGGCGCAGCGCCAGACGGGCTGCGCGAGGGCGCGGTAGGCGTGGCTCTTCAGGCTTCGCTGCCAGGCGGCGTCTTGCCCGGGGTCGAGCGACCAGGTCGGCAGGTCGGTGTACGAGGCGTCGGGCTCGGCGTCTTCGATGAGATCGAGGGCCTCGGGGTCGATGCGCACGGCGGCGGACCAGGCCTGGTCTTCGGACGTCTCGTCGTCGAGCGACGCGAGCAGGGCCGCGTCCTGCCACTGGTCGACCTTGGCGGCGACGCGGACGTAGTGCAGCGAGATGGAGCCCAGGACGGCGGGTGCGTAGACGAGCTGCTCGCCTTTGCCGGGCGTCTCGATCGGGGGGAGGTAGCGTTGCTCGACGCCGGGGGGAACGGGCGGCTTGGACACGCGAGCGGCCGGCGCCGGCTTGGTCGGGCCTGGGGCGGTGCCGGGTGTTGCTGCTTGATCGGCGGCGGCTTGTTTGCGTGGGTCCATGAGCGTGCGGATGTGGTCGCGTGTCATGGGGCCGCGGAGGTAGGACATCGCCCAGCGGGTGTGGAAGAGTGTGGGCCCGTCGTCGTGGACGTTGTGCATGAGGAAGACGCGGCTCTTGAGCCCGGCGAGCAGGGTCTCGATCCGAGCGCGATCGAAGCGAGCGGAGGCAGAAGCGGAGGCGCCTTCGAGCCCGTCGAGGACGCGGGCGAGGTCGCGCTCGGTTTGGAGGCGCCCGAGGAACCAGGTGCCGGCGTTGGAGAGGCCCTTGTAGTCGAGGTCGACGGGGTTTTGCGTGGCGAGCACGACCCCGACGCCGTAGGCGCGGGCCTGTTTCATCAGGGTGAGCATGGGGCGTTTGCTGGGTGGCTCGGCAACGGGGGGGAAGTAGCCGAAGACCTCGTCCATGTAGAGCAGGGCGCGGAGCGAGCTTGTGCCCGATTGCGAGCGGACCCAGGAGACGAACTCGTTGAGCAGCACCGTGACGAAGAACATGCGCTCGGACTCGGAGAGGTGCGCGATCGAGAGGATCGAGACGCGCGGCTTGCCCTGGGGGGTAGAGAGCAGCGCGCTGATGTCCATCGGGTCGCCCTGGGTCCAGGCGTTGAAGGTGGGCGAGGCGATGAGTGTGTTGAGGCGCATCGCGAGGTCGAAGCGGGCCTTGGGCGGGAGCACGCTGTCGAGCTCGAGCACGCCGACCTTGTCGAAGGGGGGCGTTTGCACCTCGGCGATGAGCGAGGCGAAGTCGAGGTCGCGGCCGGCGCGCCAGGCGTGGTCGAGGATCATGCTCAGCAGCATGTGCTCGCGGCTGGTGACGGGGTCGGCGTCGACGCCCAGGAGGCCCAACACGCCGGCGACGGTCGAGCTGATGCGTTCGCGGAGCGCGTCGGCGTCGTGGAGCACGGCGGGCGGGGGCGATTCGAAGGATCGCAGGACGCGGAGGGGGAGGCCGGCGCTGCTGCCGGGGGTGTAGATCGCTAGATCGGCGACGTCGCGGAGGCGCTGGATGCGTTCGCCCGATTGCCCCCAGTCGGCGAGGCCTTTGCGCCAGAGATCGGCGCGGCTCGCGGCGTATTCGTCGGGGGTGGCGCCCTTGCGGGCGGCGGCTTGCTCGTCGATCCAGGGGCGGAAGTCCGACGGTTTGAGCTCCGGGAAGGTGAGCAGCATGTTGGCGATGTCGCCCTTGGGGTCGATGACCAGGGCGGGGACGCCGTCGATCGCGGCTTCTTCGAGCAGGCCCACGCAGAGGCCGGTCTTGCCGCTGCCGGTCATGCCGACGCAGACGGCGTGGGTGGTCAGATCGGCGGCCTTGTAGAGCAGGAGCTCATCGGTGACCCTTGAGGCGTCGGGGTCATAGGTCTTGCCGAGGTAGAAGGCGCCGAGTTTCTCGTAGAGGTTTGTGGCGGGGTGTGGCATGCCCGGATTATGGCGGATCCGGGCCTTGCGGGTGAGCGTCTCTGCGATGCATGTCAAAGCGGGCACGCCCGGTTGGCCCGAGCGTGCCCGAAGAGGAGCAGCGATCCGATGCTGGGGTTGCTGCTTAGCGTCGGCGGCGTCTGGCGGCGAGGAGGCCGCCCGCCGCGAGGAGGCCGAACCCACCCGGCGTTGGTGTGATGAGGTAGACGCTCTGTCCGTCTTGGCCCTGTTCGAGCCCGTAGGCGATGAGGTATTCGATGGCGTCGCCGAAGCGGGCGTCGCTCAGGACCTCGATGCCGCGATCGCTGAGCGATCCGCTGATGAGTGCGCCGAGGTCGATAAAGCCGATCTCGGGGCGGAAGACGAATGCGTGTCTGGTGGCGGTGACGCCGTCTTGGGCGTACTTGTCATAGCCGCCGAGCGCGAAGCCTTCGTCGGTCAGGTGGCTGACGAAGGAGACGGCACGGCCTTCGCTGGAGACGTCGCCGATGAGTGCGTACGTCTCGCCGGCGCTCGCGTCGTAGTACCAGGCGTCTTGTCCGAACGTCGTGTTCGACTGGTTGTACCGCGTCGTGGTACCGGCGACATCGCCGGCCTCGTTGAGGTTTGAAACCCGGTTGTAGATGTCGCCGTCTGCGCGCTCGTAAGCCACGCCGGCGAGCCCGATCTGCAACGTCTCGGTGCCGTTCCAGATCCAGGCGTCCTCACCGGTGACTTCGGACCCGGCGTACGCGATGCTTGTGCCGGCGGCCTGCAGTGAGGCGTTGTGGAAGTTCAGTCTATTGATCTGGCTACCGTTGTCGCGCAGATAGCCGGCGCCGAAGAGACCGATGCGCCGGGTCTGGGTGCCGTCGTCGTACCAGGCCGCGCTCCCACTGGTGCCGTTGATGAAGCTGCTTGAAGTCCCGAGTGATCTGCCGAGGTCATCGAACGCGCGCACGCCTGCGCTGCTGACTCCAAACTCGCTCACGTACTCCGCGCCTTGAAGGCCGACCTGCCGAATGGTCGCGCCGTCGTAGATCCAGGCATCGCCACCGAAGCGACCGTCAGTTCCGTACGTGCGGCTGATTCCCGATGCGATCCCGGCGTCTGAGATGGCGGAGATCGCGTGGTTCTGGAGCCCGTCGCTGCTGGTGTACTTGGCGCCCGAGAGGCCGACGGTCGTGTAAGAGCCGTTTTCCCAGATCCATGCGGTCTGTCCGTTTGTGCTGGTCGATCCGGGGGCGTAGCGTCCGCTCGTGCCGGAGATCTGCCCGAGCGCGTTGATGCCGACGATCCCGCTCTCCTGGCGTCCATCGGTGGAGGTGTGGTCTCCGCTGGTGAACCCGAGGCGGCGTGTCTCGACGCCGTCGTTGTACCAGGCCGCGCGGCCGCGGAAGCTGTTGCCGCTGTACCGTTCGCTGGTTCCCGCGACCCAGCCGTTGTTCCCGATGCGGGTGGCGGAGGCGAACGAGCGTCCGTCGGTGCGCACGAACTCGGATCCGGTCAGCCCGACTTGCTCGGTGGCGCCGTTGCGGTAGACCCATGCGTCGACACCGACACGCACGTCGTTCGCATCAAACCGATCCGAGATGCCGATGACGATGCCGTCGCGTCCGCGGCTGGCGGTCGAGGACCTCCGCCCCGTGCTCTGTTGGTATTGGGATCCGGTGAGACCGATCCGATGGACGCTTTGCCCGTCGTACACCCAACTGTCGCGTCCGGCAACGGGGTCGGAGGCGTACATCTCCGAGATGCCGAACAGGAACGAGGGGCCATCACCTCCGGACAAGGAGGACACCGCTCGCCCGTCGCTGGCACGGACGTTCTCGCCTTCGAAGAGGCCCAGGCGGATGACGGAGTCGTATATCGGCTGGGCGGCGGCTTGGCCCGCAGCCAGCGCAACCATCGCGCCGGCGGCTCTGCGTGTGTATCGCATCAGGTTTCTCTCTTGCTCAGGTTTCTCTCTTGCCTGCTGACCCGTTGCCAGCGGGGCGGCTTGCCGAGCGTTGCGTCCTGCGGGGCCCGGCTTCTCTCTCACCGCGGCTCTCATCCCGCGGCGGAAGCACGCTACAAGCGAGGGAAATCTCTCGCAACAGCAGAGACGCGCGACCCTCCCGATGGGGGGTTTCGTCGTCGCTATCGGGTGGCTTGGCGGTGCGTGATCGCGCGACGCTCGCTCACGGGCGGATGGCCCGCGGGTCAAGGCCGGCGTCGATCTGGTTGAGCAGGTCCGCGACGGCGGCTTCGAGCTGCGCGTCGCGCTGGGCGGCCTCATCGGTGGGGGTCTGCTCGATGGGGACATCGGGGGCGGCCCCGAAGACGTCCATATCGCGTCCGTCGGGGAGGTACCAGCCTCGGAACGGGCGGCGGATGAAGGTGCCGTCGATCAGGCTGAAGCCCCCGGTCGAGATGACGCCGCCGAAGGTTGTCGTGCCGACGAGGCGCCCGCGGCCGGCGGTCTTGATCGAGTGGGCGAAGATCTCGGCGTTGGAAAAGGAGTTCTGGTTGATGAGCACGTTGATCGGGCGGGTCCAGCCGTAGATCAGGCGTCGGTCGCGGGGGTAATGATCGGGCTGGACGGCGGCGGGATCGGCACCACGGGGGATGGTGTAGGCGTGGCGCGGCGCGGTGAGGCTGGCGAGGAGGATGTCGGTCGTGAAGCCACCCCCGTTGTCGCGGACGTCGATCACGAGGCCCTCGCGCCCGTTGGCGGCGGCGTAGAGGTCTCGCTCGAAGTCGCGGACGCTGGGCATGCTCATGCCGCGGATGTGGAGGTAGCCCAGGCGTCCGTCGCTGAGGCGTTCGACCTCGCTGCGCCGGCGCTGGACCTCGGCGTCGTACCGCATGTTGTTCTCGACGCCGTAGCTGTGGGGCGTGACGAGAACGAAGGCTTCTTCACCCTCGCGGCGGAGGGTGAGGAGGGTCTCGTTGCGTGACGTGCCGGTCATCGCGGCGTTGAAGTCGCGGAGCGTGCCGTCGCGCACGACGGGCTCGCTGTTGATCGCTGTGATGACGTCGCCGACGAGCAGGCCCGACTCCTCTTTGGCGCTGGGCCCGTCTTCGAGGACGTTGGTGACGAGGTAGCCGCCTTGCGTGGGTTCGAGGTCGACGCCGAGGTACCCGGTGTCGGGGCCTTCGGTGGAGAAGCCGCCGCCGCCGCGGATGCCGGTGTGGCTGCCGTTGACTTCGCCGAGGAGCATGGAGAAGACGGCGTTGAACTCGGCGCTGGTGCGGGCGCGTTCGGCGAGGGGGAGGTAGCGCGCGGTGAGGGCGTCCCAGTCGAGTCCCTTGATGTCATAGAACGTGGCGCCGAAGGTGCGGGCGCCTTCGAGGAACTTCTGGCGTTGCTCGGCCCGCTTGGTGATGCGGACCTCCGCGGAGATGGGGTAGGTGGTCGCGCTGCCGCCCGTGGGCGATGCGGTCTTGACCTGCCCGCTCTGGACGACGGCGACGGCGTTGCCGGTGAGCGAGACGCCGGCGCGCGATGTCGAGCCCGAGACGACGGTCTTGCGGTCCGAGCCGTCATACTTGACCGAGTGGAGCTTCGCGCCGCCGTCGGCCGACGAGCTGAAGATGATGCGATCGCCGCCGGGCGTGAGCGCGAGGTTGCCCTCCGAGCCGGGGAGGGAGGTGACGCGGCGGATGCGGAGCCACGCGTCTTCGGCGTCGAAGGACATGGGCTCGGCTTCGTCCGTTGTTTCATCCGCATCGTTGTCTGCGTCGTTGGCGTCGTTGGATCCGGCATCCTCGCCGACATCCTCGAACGACGGCAGCGGCTTGCGCTTCTTGGCGGCGCTGGCGGCTTGTTCAAAGTACTCGGCGAGCTCGTAGGCGCTCATGTCCTCGAGTGCTTCGTCGAGGTAGACCCGGTGGACGTCGTAGTTCCAGTTCTCGCCCGCGCGGTCGGAGAGGAAGACGAGCACCTTCCCGTCGGCGCTGAGGCGCGGGGCGGTGTCGATGTCGGGGTGCTGGGTGAGGTTGATCGCGTCTTCGACGCCGTCGTTCTCGAGGTCGAGCAGCCAGATGTCGGAGTTGAAGTCCAGATCGGCGCGGGCGTACACGATGTGACGCGAGTCGGGCATCCACTGCACGTCGGGTGTGTTCCAGCCCTCGAAGACCACGCGCTGCTCGCCCGACTCCAGGTCGAGGTGGATCAGATCGCCCAGGCCCCGGACGAAGAGCAGCGAGCGCCCGTCGGGCGAGGGGGACGGGGCGGTGTCCCACGTGTCGCCCGCGACGACCGGCTCGATGCTGAAGGTGAGCGACGAGGCCCAGCGTTCGCCCTGGTCGATCGCCTCGGGCTTGTCTTCGGTCTCGTCCTCGTCGTCGCCGGCCTCGTCGCTCGTGTCGTCGCCGGGCTCGGCCGTGGGCTCGTCGTCTTCGCGTGCCTCGTCGCTTGTCTCTTCGTTTGTCTCTTCGTTCGTCTGGTCGCTCGCATCGGCATCGGCGTCTTCGTCGGCGGAATCTTCGTCGTCCTCGATCGGCGCACCTGCGAGATCGTCGCGTGAGAGGGCGACGCTGGCGGCGTGGATGGAGCCGAGCGAGTCCTCGTCGTCGGCGACGAAGTAGAGCAGCTCGCCGTCGGGCGACCAAGCGATATCGCGCTCGTTCCAGGGTGTGTTGGTGATTCGGCGTGTGGGCTGGTCCTCGTCGGTCGAGCGGAGCCAGATCTCGCCGCGGGCGACGATCGCAACGGCGTCGCCCGAGGGGTGCCAGGCGTACTCGCTCGCGCGGCGCGAGACGTCGATCACGTCGTGCTCGGGGATGTCGTCGTCGCTTGAGGCCTCGATCTGGACCGCGACGGGGTCGGCGCTGAGGCGCGTGAGGTCGAGCGTGTAGAGGGTGTCCCAGACGACGAAGGCGGCGGTGCTGCCGTCGGCGCTGACGGTGAGTTGGTGCACGCCGTGCCCGATGCTCGGGGTGCCGGTTGGTGCGAAGCGGGTGAGCTGGGTGAGCGCGCCGGGGGTCTGGTCGGTCGCGCCGGGCGCGAGGCGGTAGACGTTGTTCTGCCCGTCTCGGCTGGAGAGGAAGACGACGGAGCCGTCGGGGAGCTCGTAGCCCGACCAGTCGCTGGCGGGGTTGGAAGTGAGCCTTGTGAAGGCGCCGTCGGCGGCCATGCGCCAGAGGTCGGTCGAGCCGGGGCCCTGGTACGCGGGTCGGCTCGGGAGGCTGCGTCCGCGTGCGAAGATGACGGCGCCGTCGGCGGCGGGCGTGGGGGTCATGCCGTAGGCGTCGGTGAGGCGTTCGATGGGGCCGCCGTCGAGCGGGGCGCGGTACATGCGTGCGTGGCGGAAGAGGGTGGGCTCGACGCCGCCGCTGAAGAGCAGGCTCTGCCCGTCGTCGGCGAAGGCGCTGAGCGTCTGGCTGCGGTCCCATTCGACGATGCGTTCGGGGGCGGTCGCGACGATCGCCGGGGGCGCGCCGCGGAGGTCGACGGTGTACAGGTTGCGGGCGCCGTCGCGGTTGGACTCGAAGGCGAGCGTGGCGCCATCGGGGCTGAAGGCGCTGCGGGACTCATCGGCGGGATGGCTCGTCAGGCGGCTGGCGACGCCGCCCGAGCTGGAGACGGCCCAGATATCACCCGCCCAGGTGAACGACACGACCGAGCCGTCTGGGCTCAGGGCGGGCTCGCGCGGGAGGTCGACCGGCGCGGCGGGCGCAACGGTGGCGCCGGCGGCGAGCGTGAGGAGGAGTCCGATGGTGGCCCGCGTGCGTGTCATGCTCTGTGTCCCTTGGGCGGCTGGGCCCTGCGAATGCTGTTGATGGTCTTGGGTTGCGGTTCGGACTGCGATTTGGGTTCTCGCCGTGTTCGCACGGGGTGTTGTACCGGTTTTTGAACCGTTGTCGGCTCGTTCCGCTGCGTGTCATCTGCTCGCGAGGGCGGTGAGGGCCGCGGGGCCCTCGTAGATCGTCGGCGCGTCCGGCCCCACGGGTAGGCCCAGGGCAAAGACCCAGAGGTAGAACAGCAGGGTCCATCCGATCAGCAGTGCGATGGAGTACGGCAGCATCGTCGCCACCATGGTACCGATGCCGAGGTCGCGTTTGTACCGCGTCGCGACGGCGAGGATGAGGCCGAAGTAGCTCATCATCGGCGTGATGATGTTGGTGGTGCTGTCGCCGATGCGGTAGGCGGCCTGGATGACCTCGGGGCTGTAACCGATGGTCATCAGCATGGGCACAAAGATCGGCGCGGTCACGGCCCACTGTGCGCTCGCCGAGCCGAGCATGAGGTTGACAAAGCAGCACATGAGGATGAACGGCAAGAAGACCGCGGGGTTGTCGAGGTTAAGCGCGACCAGCAGGTCGGCGCCGCGGACCGCGAGGATCTGCCCGAGGCCCGAGTAGTCGAAGAACGCGACGAACTGGGCCGCGAAAAAGACGAGCACGATGTACAGGCCCATGCTGCGCATCGAGTCGGCCATCGCGTTGATCACGTCGACATCGTTCTTCATCGTGCCGACCACGCGTCCGTAGACGAAGCCCGGCACGACGAAGAAGACCACGATCAGCGGGACGACGCTGCGCAGCAGCGGGCGGAGCGACTCGGCCCCGGTCGCCGAGGGGTCGGGGTTGCGCAGCACGCCCCAGCCAGGCAGCCAGCCCAGCGCGCGCTCGGCGCCGCCGCCCCCGGGGCCCGGCGCGCACGCCGTGGCGGCGCGCGACGACGACGGCGCTGAGCGCGGCCCAGGCGATGCCGATCCACTCTTTGCGCGCGACCGGCGCCATCTCTTTGCTCGCGCCCGCGCCGGTGCGGATGTCGTCTTCGGCCTCGGCGCTGTCGTAGGGGCCAAGCCTCGGCTCGACGATGAAGGTCGTGACCGCCCAGCAGACGGAGGTGACGAGGAAGGTGCTGGCGATCATGAAGTACCAGTTGACGGCCGGGTGGACCTCGTACGCCGGGTCGATCAGGCGGGCGGCCTCTTCGGTGATGCCGGCGAGGAGCGGATCGACAGTGCCGATCAGCAGGTTGGCGCTGTACCCGCCGGAGACGCCGGCGAACGCGGCGGCCATGCCGGCCAGCGGGTGTCGCCCCAGCGCGTGGAAGATCGCCATCGCCAGTGGGATCAGGACGACGTAGCCCATCTCGCTGGCGGTGTTGCTGAGCACGCCGCTGAAGACCACAACGGCGGTGACGAGCTTGGGCGGGGCGCCCAGGACCATGCCCCGCACCACGGCGGTGAGCAGGCCCGATTTTTCGGCGACACCAACGCCGAGCAGCGCGACCAGTACGGTGCCCAGCGGTGCGAAGCCTGAGAAATTGGTGACCAGGTTCTGCCCCATCCAGCGGACACCATCGCCCGAGAGCAGGCTGGTGACGATGAAGACCTCGCCTTCGCGCCCCGGGCGGGGGTCGTCGGCGCTCAGGCCGACCGCGGCGAGCACCGCGCTGGCGATGACCACGCCGACCGCGAAGAGCGCAAAGAGCGTGACCGGGTGCGGCAGCAGGTTGCCGAGCCATTCGACGGCGCTGAGGAGTCGCCCGATCGGGCCGCCGGGGTTGGCGGGGGGCTGTTCAGGCGTGCTGGCCTCGTGCTCGGGCGGCTGGCTCATGTGAGCAAGATACGCCGGGCCCGGGCATGTCGAGCGGATGTCGCCCGATTGCTCGCTCGAATCGTGGTCGGTCAGAGGTGATTCAGAGTTCGATCAGGCGGGCGCCGCCCGATGCGCGAACCGGTATACAGCGCGGCGTCGAGTCGACGAGGCGGGCAAATGATGCGGTGGTTTCGGCCGCGACGTCGGCCTCATGCGATGCGTCGATCAGCGCGAGGACCCAGCCGCCGAAGCCTGCGCCGGTCATGCGTGCGCCGAGCACGCCGCGTTGTCCGAGCAACAGCTCGACAAGCTCGTCTGACTCACGGCATGACACGCCGAAGACATCGCGCAGCGAGATGTGGCTCTCGGTCATCGCCCGCCCCGCGCTGTGCAGGTCCCCGGCCCGAGACGCGGCAACAAAGGCATCGACGCGGGCGTTCTCGCTGAGGACGTGGCGGACCGCGTCGGCCTGGTCGGCGGTCAGCGATCGCAGCGAGACCTCGCTCAACGCCGGCAGGTCGCGCAGCAGCCCGACGCCGAGCGTGCTGGCGGCCTCGTCACAGGCCCGGCGGCGCGCGGCGTAGGCCCCATCGCTGTTGTCGTGCCGCACCGTGGTGTCGAAGAGCAGCAAGGATGCCTGCTCGGGCGCAGGCAGCGGGACGGGCGACGTCCGCATCGAACGGCAGTCGATCCGGACAGCCTCGCCCGGGCGCCCGAGCACCGATGCGAGCTGGTCCATGATCCCGCAGGGCACGCCGGCGAAATCGGTCTCGGCCTCGCGTGCGCTGCGCGCTCGATCGATGCTGTCCATCGTCGACCCCGCCAGGCCCTCCATCGCGCGGACCACCGCGACCGCGAGCGCCGCCGAGCTGGAGAGACCCGACCCGCTCGGCACAGAACTCGCCAAGGCGACGCGTAGTTGCCGGGGGATCTCTGGAAGCCGCCGGGACGCGCACGCGTGCGCGCCCGCGACATAGCGGAACCAACTCGGGTGGTTCGACACGTCGTGGGGCGTTGCGGGAGCGGACGCGAGCGAGGCGGTCTCGCCCAGGTCGCACGCGGCAGCCTCAACGCCCCGCCCGCCCGCTGAGGCAACCGCGACGCAGCCGAGCTGGATCGCGCACGGGAGCACGAGCCCGCCCGAGTAGTCGGTGTGCTCGCCGATCAGGTTGGCGCGCCCGGGTGCGTAGGCGGCGACCGTCGGGGCCTGGCCGAACGCCTGCTCAAAGCCGGCCTTCGCGCGATCGAGCAGCCGGCGCAGGTCCTCGCCGGCGGTGTGACTGGTGTGCGGGTCGGGTGTACTGGGTATTTGCATCGTCAGTGCGATATGGGCCCGGGTTGGCTGTGTCACGGGGCGGTCAGGCGTCTCTCCGAAGCTTGGTTGGTCATCAACCTGGTTCAGTTGGAATATAGCTCCAGCGCAACGACGCCAATCTCGTCACAGTCGATCAACGCCAGGTAGTCCTCCAGTCCTTTTCTGCTTTCGTACCTCTCGCGCAGGCGCAAACCCTGATGCTCTACGGCAAGCTGCGCGAGCGTCACCAAAGCTTCGGGCTGACATCCCCGAATCGCGACCGCAAACAAGTCAATCGCCGGCGGCAGTCCAGGCCCAAAGCAGCTGTACGGCCACCCAACCCGCTCACACCAGGCCGCCGACCCGACGTCGAGGAGCTCCGGGTTTTCCGCAGCAAAGCAGTCACAGCTTCAACGCCCCGTGTCGTGACCGCCGCCCGCAGTTCAAGAACGCCCAGCGGCATCGTTGGACCGGCTGGCACAACTGCCAGGGTCGGCTGACACCTGGTTATCAACCACCTGCGCATTGTCCTTGACGATCAGTTCAAGATGTCGTCGCGCGGCTCGGGCCCGGCCATTCCCGCCGTTGGGTTGGGAGCGACCCTGCTGGTGTCGGCCTGCGCGTTCGTGCTGCCGGCGATTGCGACTGCATGTGATCTCGGGAATTCGAACGGGTCATTCGGCAGGTCGAGGGGGACACGCGCACATCTCCCGAGCGTTTGCGTTTGACCGATCCCGGCGACACCCGGCTCCACCTGCTCTACCTCCTCCATCTGCTCCACCCGGCGCCATCCGCCGGCGTCGGTCCGTCGACCTCAGTTCCACTCGCACAAACCCGCGGCTTGAGCGAGCAAGGCAGCAGATCTGCCTTGCTCGCCCGCGCCACGTCGGGGCGGTGCGGTAGACGCTCGGCGTCGATCACAGGCACCCGGCGTCGAACTGCGCCAGGTACGCGAGGACATCGAAGACGTCGAACGTCCCGATCGGAGCCGCGAGGTCGGCTGCGGGGTCGGCGTCGTCGAACAGCGCGAGGTACGCGAGCACGTCGAACACATCGAGCACACCGAACGGAGCCGCGAGATCGGCCGGGCAGGTCTGCGCGGAGTCGCCCTCGGCCTCGATCGCGCCGAAGTCGACGATGAAGTCATCACCGCTGCCCGTGTCGGGCGTGCTCAAATCGTCGGCGAAGCGCGGGTTGCCCAGGAAGTCGGTCGTGATCGCCGCGGGGACAAACGCGTTGTCGCCGCCGTCGACCAGGAACGTGCCGGCGACCGGGGTGAAGTCACCGTTGCTCGGATCGACAAACATCGGCGCCTGTGTGTTGACCGTGAGGTTGCCGATGTTCGGTCCGAGCGCGAGCGTGCTGAACCCGCTGAAGGCGTTGGTGGTGATGTCGATGATGCCGGCGTCGAGCGAGAGCACGGCTCGCCTCGTGCCCACACCGACGAACGAGAAGATGTTGTTGTGCACGCGAGCGGCGAAGCCGGAGGGGGCGGCACCGGTGGTGATCACGCCGTCGGCGAAGCCGTTGCTGCCGTTGATGCCGTTGCTGCCGAAGCTGCCGCTGCCGCCGTTGCTTCCGTTGCTTCCGTCGCTGGCGAGGAAGCCGCCCTCGCCGCCGTCGCCGCGGCTTCCGCCGCTGCCTCGCGCGCCGCCGTTGCCGCGGAAGCCGCCTTCTGGGGCGTTGGCCTGGTAGACGGTGTTGTTGGCGATGATCGGATCGCTGCCGGGATCAAGGATGCGGAAGATCTGGAGGGCACCCCCGTTTCCTCCGTCACCGCCGCGTCCGCCGTTGCCGCCGCGTCCACCGTTGCCGCCGTCGCCTCCATTCTGGAAGGCCCCGCCGTCGCCACCGTCGCCGCCGTTCCCGCCGCGACCTCCGGTACCGCCGCTGTTGCCGTTGCCGGGCGTGCCGCCGGAGAGTCGATCGAAGATGTTCTGGGCGATGGTGGCTTCGTCGACGCCGTCGACATAGATCGCGATGACGGAGCCGCCGTCGCCGCCGCGTCCACCCCTGCCGCCCGTGCCACCGGTGCCGCCGTTGCCGCCGTCGTCGCCCGAGCCGCCGTTGGACCCGTTCGAGCCCGAGGTGCCGTTGCCGCCCCGCCCACCGTTGCCGCCCCGGCCGCCCACAAGCCCGACGAGCCGCGTGCTGGTCAGGCTGAAGGCCTCGAGATCACGGACGTCGACACCGGTGACGTTTCTGCCCGGCGCGCCGTTGCCGCCATTGGCTCCGTTGCTGCCGCTGCCGCCGGTGCTGCCGTTCATGGCTGCGATCGGCCCGATGGTGCTCTGGTCGATGCTCATGGTGCCGCCGAGGCGTGCGATCACACCGTATCGCGTGGCGTTGGCGGGCGTCGGGGCGGCCGGGCTGTCGAACAGCTCGACGCCGGTCAGCGAGACATCGGCGCCGGTGGCCTGAACGCCCACGGTCCGGAAGTCCGTGATCGCCGCATAGTTGACGTCGCCCGTCGAGCCCGGCTCGAACTTCAGGCCTTCCCACGAATCGTTGATCGGGAAGAACATGACCGGCTCGGACTCGGTTCCGTTCACCGTGAGCGTCGCGCCGCTCCCGATGGCAAGTTCAAAGCCCGAGTCGATCACGACCTGGGCGCCCGCGCCGATGGTCAGCGAGCCGGTGTAGGTCGTGAAATCCGTCACGAGCAGTGTGCCGCCCGGGGGGACAACGACGTCCCCGGGGATGGTGGTCTGCCCGATGGCATTGGTGGCGGCGAGGGCCGCGAGCAGCGTCGCAACGGAGCGTGTCGAATTCAGCATGGTTGCCTCCGGATGTGGGTCGGATCGCCAGGCGGGCCAACGGCCCGCACGACCACGCGGCATCCGTCGCGTCAGCGCCCGACATAACCCGTCGCGACCCTCGACATTTTCCGACTGACCCCCGCCCGGCGACACCGAGCGGGCGGCCTCGGGCGAGACACCGCCCTGCCTTTGTCGCGGGAGACCTGTGCCTCGGGACCACCCTCATCACCGGGTAGAGCAATCGTGGGTCAACGCCAATGTGTTGCCGCTTGATCGTGATTCCCTGAACGAGCCATGGAACCCCACTATGGATTCGGTTCCATGGCGGCGTCATAACAGCACCCTCAGATCGATGTTTATTTTGCGGGGTCTTCTTTCAGTTCCGGACGGTATTGGGATGCACAAAATCGCGCGGCGGTCTTCTTGGTGGACCAGCCACAGAGGCGCACCAAATGGAGAACTTTAACCCGTTTTTGGCGTGAGTAGTACGGGCGCCTCCTCGCCGATCGGTTCTTCCGGTGGCCACGGAAGACTGCGGACTCACGCTCGAGGAGCACTGCATCCAACGTGGGCGTGATCACGATGAGCCAGGATCCGCACCATCGGCGACGGGTGCCCGAAGGCCCGGGTTCGCGCCATCGTGTGTGCGTGTATGATAGATTAGAAACCACACCCACCAGATTCCAGATGGATCGTTCTTCCCGCTCCGACATGCCCGGATCTCCGATGTTCGAAGTATCCATGCGGGACATTGGTAAGATGCGATCATTCAGAGGTTTACTGTGAATCATGTCCTTTGGTCCCCGGACGAAGAGGACTAGGCGACCCACAACAGTCTCTCGGCCCGCTGCGGCGGCGTCTTGGGATCGAGGATCCAGCCGGATCTCGACCCGGGTTCACCCTGATCGCGGATTCAGGCGGAGCATGCCGCCCTCAGCGGGAGGCGGCCGAGATACCGTTCGACATGTCCGGAATCGTCCAGCGTTGAGTCGAGATGAACGCCCTTTACTTACCAACAAAGCGCTCCGGGTCTTAGTGCACAGCGTGTACCGTCTACCCATGTAGGCCGGGATCGGACTCGGACGACGCGTAGGGGCCGTGTCTGGATAGACGAGTTCGGCCACACACGGATGCGTATTATATGACTGCTGGTGGTGGTTCTCGATCACCGCCGGTGTGAAAAGTGTCCTGTGATTGTTTTGACCTATCGGAACGCGATCACATCGCTGATACAGTGATGATTATCTATGTTATTGTGTGCCGTGCTCCGCGTCCTTCGGCCTACTCAAGGTTACTAGTATACTAAGAATTTCTTCCGTACTTATTCCTAGCGATCGCGGTATCTGTGTACCCTCGTTGGCTTCATCCCAGGCTTGGCGAAGTGAGTCACATCGGAGCGAGAGTTCGTGGACAAGCTCGAAGAATGATACCTGACTGAGATCGTGAACATGTCGCCTCTGAGATCCTGCCCCCGTGAGAATCCAATCCGACGAGATGTTTCGGAGCAACGCAAGCTGCCTCAGGAGTGTGTGGCTTGGCTGCCCTTGCTGTGATTGCCGACGAAGCGTCTCGGCGTTCATGCCGAGGCATTCTGCGAGCTGCGAATAGGTCTCGTCACCTCTTGCTTCGCGCAGCCGGCTCGCGATCTCTCTTGATGCGTGGTTATCAGGTTTCGGTTCGAGTGAGCCTCCCCCAATCTGTTCGGGCGATGAGGTCATACCAAGGCGCTCAGATCTTCCCGGATCTGCTCGATGGACTGCCGGAGATCGCTGCGTAACGGGTCAGCGAAGTTGAGGCTTGGGTCGTTGAGCAGATCGATCGCGTCATTTGCCTCGACGAGAGCGTCGCTCGCTTCCTGGCTCGAAATCGTGGCGTCGACGCCGTAGGCGTCATAATCATCGATGAGATCTTGCGAAAATGCTTCGAGATTGGCTGGATCGGATCCGCCGGTCGGGGGCGTCATACTGATCGGCGTACTGAGGATGAGATCAAGGTGCTCGAGCATCAGCAGCAGGAGGGTCCGGCCGTCGATCGATGCCATTGTCGACGGGATCGCGGCTAGAATGGTTGTTTTTGTGGTGACTGAGGACACAGATTTGGGTGTTGCCGTTGCGGTCGTGGCGGCGAAAGCGACAGCGAACGAGCAAAGAGCAGATTTGACGATCCGCTGTGTCTTGTTGTTGGCGACCGAACGGTTACGCTGCTTGCGGGCAAGACGGCTCATGTTTGGCTCCCTCAGGGCGTGATGCCTCGTGATCACGAGGTGTGCTTCTGGGGAGCCCGTTGCCGCCGAGGGCGTGGTGTGACAGAGATTGCGGAGGAAAATCAGACAGACCGCCTGGGGCTCGAAGCCCGCTTGCTCGATCGAATTCGTCGTGGGGATTGCGAGGCTGCGGCGGAATTCTTGGCAATGCAGCAGGACCTATTGCGTCACCGATATCGGTGGCGACTTGGCCCAGCCCGCCAAAGTGTCGGCGCGACCGACGACCTCATGTCGAGCGTTGGCAGACGGTTTTGCGAGGTAGTGCGGCGGCGCCGGCTTCGCGCGTCGGGTGTCGGGCGGCTGTGCTCGTTCCTCGATGCGGTGACTAAACGAACCAGCCAGCAGATGCTGCGTCGGGCCGCTCGCATCGAGTCCATTGAGCATCGCGCGCTTGGGTGTCGTGCGGATGGGTCGTTCAATGCCGCGGTACTCAAGCCCACGACGGACCTACCTCTGGGGTTACTAGATGACCTGAGTCGTGAGGTGGTCATTTTGCGGATGCGTGACTTGGAGTACAGCGCGATTGGGGAGGTTTGCGGGATCAGCGCAACCGCAGCGCGTCAGCGGTATCGCCGATCGATCAAGCGCATGCAAGAGGCGCTCAACGGGAAGGATGGGACGTGAGCTCAAAGAACCACTCAGATGCAGAACTCGGGCAGGGTGATCTTGGCCCTTTGCGAGATGCGCTACGTGGTTTGGATGTTGCGGATGAGGATCAACTCGCCGATCGCATCCGTGACGTCGCCCACAACCGCCGGGCTCATGGACTCGGCTTTGACCTTGGTGATGCGATTGAAGCAGTTCCCCGGCTGAAACAGTCTGAGCTTGCTTTGGACGCGGCGATCGACGAGGCGTTGAGCGATCCCGCCGCCGGCGTGCTGGACCTGCAGGCCCAAGCCCTGATTGAGCGTTTTCCTGATCTGTCGGTAAAGATCCATCGAGCGGCACTTTTGCGCGTCGCGTTGGGATCAAACAGCGGGGTACCGACGATCGATACCGCGGTCAGGCTGCCTTGTCGGATGGGGCCCGTGAATCACGACGGGCAGCCACGCTACGAGTTGTATCGCAAGCTCGGCAGCGGTGCACAAGGCAGTGTTTACGCGGCAAACGACACGCTCTTTGCCCAGCCCGAGGTGCCGGTTCGTGTCGCGGTCAAGATCTTTCACCAGCCCGAGCGTGAAGCTTCAGTTTCGCCCCGCGAAGCACAACTCGCTCGCAGGATAGCGCACCCAGCAATCGTCCGATTCTTGGACGCCGGGCGCCTTGACGATGGCCGCGCCTTCGCGGTCGCCGAACTCGTCGAAGGACTTCCGCTGGACGTCTGGGTGCGGGCACGGAGCTCGCCGCTCCCGATGCTTGAAGCTGCGCGACTCGTCGCGGAAATCGCTGGCGGCATCCAGGCGGCCCACAGCGCAGGTCTCGTTCACGGCGATCTCAAGCCATCAAACATTATGATAGACTCGACGGGAATGGCGCGTATCACAGACTTTGGCGTGGCATCCGAGTTTGAGATTCCCGCGAGTGCGAGCGATGCGTTCAGCACACGCGGCAGCCTTGCTTTTATGGCCCCTGAGCAATTCCGCCTTGAACCGCACGGGCGTGCACCAGCCAGCGACGTTTACGCGCTCGGTGGGCTGCTCTACTGGCTCCTGACTGGCAAGCTCCCCAATGGCGATTCCGTCTCTGCAGCGATTGATCGTCTTGATCAGGTTGACCCTCTTCCAGACCCACAAACTGTTTCGATATCGCATCGGAAAGTGAATCAATCGGTTATTGAAGTCTGTACTCGAGCGATGCGCGCGAATGCCGAAGAGCGACATCCCTCCGCCGCGGCTCTCGCCGATGATCTGCGGAAGTGCATCGAGCGGCGCCCGATCGAGTGGCTCCACCCGCATTGGTACGATCGCTTGTATCTGCTTGCTCGTCGACGTCCAACGGGGTGCGGTATCGCCGTTGCTGCCTTGGCTGCGTTGATCATAGTTGCGATGTCCGCTGTTCACGCCTCGGGCCAAACCCGCCTTGAGAAAGAACGATCGAGCCGAGCACTCGAGCAGGCCGCAAAGGCGCGCGAGGTAGAGAGTTTGAGGCAGCGAGCAGAAGCACAGCAGAAGCTCATCGACCAAGCGAGGAATCTTGTGGAGCTCTGGCGCGGCGTACTCCAAGCGAGCGAGGACATTAGCGACGAACAGTACCTGGCCGTCACCATGCTGTTGGAAGGCGCGGATCTGACGGAAGACGTGTCGCCCGGCAGTATGCTCAGCGATGAGCGGGTCGATGTCGGACTGGCTGGTATTGAAAAGCTTCGAGAACAAGGGCTCGGGCAAACTCTGCAAGCCGCGCTCTGGCACGACCTGATCTCTACCTGGTCGTTTCAGGCTGGAGACAGCAATGCTGCTCGATCGCACGCAGCACAGGCCGAGCGAATTCTATTGTCAATAGAATCGAGTGATCCTTGGCTGATACGACTGCGGCACTTCAATGACGATGCCGCGCCAGCAAACAATTAAATATACGCAACCAAAATTTTTGCAATGCAGTCGGCGATTTAGTCGACACATGATCATATTTTTTAACGTATCGCGCAAATGCAACCGCCGCGGCCTGTAAATGAGGGTGTCTCGCAAGAGCTAGCCATCGACGCGACATGGCCTTTGAGTACGGGAGTCCTCCTCGCCTCGATCTTTTACTGCCGCATGTAGATCCAGTTGAACCGCGGCTGGCAACCTGCTGGGAATTGCCAGCTTCCTGTCCCAAAAATCTTGGCAGTCGATAATGTGCGACCGAGTTCGCTGCAGGTATTTAACTTGCGGATAGTAAAATTGGTCGCGGACAGTTGTTGAGGGTAGTCCACAACATTGTTCAGCCGATTTATCACAAAACAATATTTAAGATCTGCCACATATCGTGGTTCAATTGCTATGTCGATGCCCAGTGGTCCTTCGTGATTTTTGGTGATTTGTCTTTATCGAGCAAGAGTATGAACACCGCAAAAATCCGCAGTCGCTGAGGGGGTTTGTTCTGGCCCGCTGAGCACGATCGTTCGCAAAATGTTGCAAGTTGCCTGCGCGTATAGTGGTGCAGGTGACTCAAAGGCAATACATTCCCGCTAGTTGAGTAGGTATCGCAGTCCCGGTGTCTCGTTGTCGAACAGCCACATGAGCTGCGGCTTCCCCAATAGTGGGATCGAAGGGGATCAATCCGGTTTAGGAAGCTGCCGCGGTTCGTTGTCCGCATCGAGATCGAACGGGGCTTCATGTGCGAGCAGGTGGTAGCGGTGATCGAGCTGGCTGGCCGGTAAGTGCAGTCAGGCGATCGCGACGATCCTCGAACGCCATCTCGCGCCACTAGCCGACGGCGTGTCCCGACGAAACACTCTGGCATCAATCGCGGTGCTGCCTGGGCTGTTTCTGAGAATCGGCATTTGAACAGACATCTGCATGTCCATTTCTGGGCAGGATCAGCTAGTGGGTCGAGCAGCTTGGCCCATACTTTGGTGGCACAGACCGTCTTGTACGTCCCGCGCGCGTTTGCCGCCCCGCGATGAGCATACGGATCTGGGTATTCGAGAGTCGCTGCTAGCTGTTGCTTCGGCCACCGTGATGCCGACGCCAGTCCGAAGCTTCGGCAAGAGATCCTTGTTGCTGATACCCGCGTTGTTCTTGAGCTCAAACGCAGTGCGGACGTCTGGTTGTTGCGGCCGGCGTGGGAGCTGAGGCAGGAGGGCTTCGGGTTTGGCCAGAACTCGCCGGCGAGCAGCGACTGCATTCATGAGGCCGGGCTTGCCAGCGAGGTGGGGGTCAAAAGTGCGGAGTCTGGAAGTCGCAGCTCGTGGGACGGCCAGTTGGGCTTCGCGGAGACGCGCGAAAGAGTAGGCGATCGCATCGTTCAGGTGAGCAGGACATTCCAAGGAATCGGGATTTCCGAGGGCTCTCGCGAAGCCAGTCTCGACTCCGGTCCCATCGCTGCTGCCATTCGGCCGGTGGGTCTGCAGGACTTGTGGACTGCTTTTCGAGGTTACGTCACGATTGATTGTTGCCGGTCAGAGGGATGAGGTCCGTTTGTCAACGGTGACCTTGCCCCTGACGTATGATGTGGACCAAGCTGGGGGGAAGTCTGTCTTGGAGAGATAGCTGCCGCCCCATGTGTTCGTTGAGCGATTGCGTCGTCACTATGACACCGTCCGGCTGCACTCATCGCTGGGCCACTGCTTGCCGGCGTGGCAAGCGGTCTCTGCTGAGCCATCATCCGCGTTGGACGGCTCGGCAGTGGGGAGCAGACATTCGAATTAATTATATCGACTTCGGACCGCTCTCCAGGTAAAGAATTAGTTATTAGTTCTCGATCAAGCGAGAGTGTTGCCTTTGTGACCAGGCGATCCAACTTGGCTCGGTCGACCGAAGCGAAATCTCCTCAAGCATGGCTCTGGTCGAGTCGTCGGTTCGCCCGTGTCGGATCTGGCATCGAACGAGTGCCTGGATCGTTGGCAGATGGCCGGGGTAAACCTCAAGCGCTGTGCGATAGGTCTCCATGGCGTCATCGATTTTGCCGGCTCGCTCGAGCGCGACTGCAAGGTTGAGGCGTGGATCTGGATGTCCGGGCAGCAGCTTGCGAGCCCACTCAAACTCCGAGGCGGCTTCGTAGAGCTTGCCCTGCTCGAGGTAGAGGACGCCTCTACGAAGACAGCGATACGAGCCCAAATTCACCCGGCATGCGCATCCGTGAGTATGTCTACGACGGTTTCGGTCGGTTGATCCAGACCACCTCGCCCATGGACGGCGGCGGCGACTACGTCGAGCGTTTTGTCTACGACGGTACCCGCCGCGTGCAGCAGTTCGCCAACGCCAACAACGCCGGCGAGCAGCTTAAGCGTGAATACATCTGGTCGCCGGTCGGTGGCGTCGACGAGCTCCTTGTCGAGTATGAGGGCGATCGAGATGTCGGCGATGTTCAGGGCTTCTACGCCATCCACGATATCGCCGGCGACCTCGTCGCTCTCTGCGACCTCAACGGTGGGGCGACGCACAAGGCCCGCGTCGTCGGGCAGTGGACGTACGACGCCTACGGCGGCGTGCTCACTGCCGAACAGATCCAGGCGAACATGCCCCTCCGCCACATCGGGCACAAGGGCCTCTTCATCGACCGGCTCGACGCGCCCGCGGCCGACAGCTCGGGTGATGAGCTCCTCCGCCTGATTCCCTACGGCCACAACGTCTATCACAACCGCAACCGCGTCTACGCGCCGGCCATGGGGCGGTTCCTCCAGCGAGACCCCAACCAATCGGCCCTCGCCGTGCTGGGCGGTTCACACTCGGGCCGCGGCACATCGCTCGCGTCGCTCACCTTCAGTTTCGAGGGCATGTACGGCGACGGGATGAACCTGTACGCCTATATGGGTGCGAACCCCAGCCTCCGCCGCGACCCGATGGGTCTTTCGTACGACCCGTTCGACATGGTCGACGACTACCTCGCCGAGACCGCCGGCAATCGCGCGGCGTTGCTGGGTGCGATCGGACAGGGCGGCAAGTCCGCAGCGATCGTCGGGGCACAGATCCTAAGCATGACGCCGTTCCCGCTGGCATCGATCGTCGGGGACGTCGCGCTCTACGCGCTCGGCGAGCAATCGGCCGCAGAGACCATGGGTGCGATCGCGCTGGGCATCATCCCGGGCGGCAAGCTGCTGAAACCGTTGGGCGGT
>JBCCDD010000023.1:0-53209 GCA_039033175.1 Planctomycetota bacterium | reverse complement strand
GACCCGAAGGGCAAGCCGTGTCTTCGTGCGCCCAGCAGCACGGCTTGCCCTTCGGGTCAAGCCGTGGCACCCCTCGCCCCCGCGCGCGGTCTGTGTGGTCAGGCCAAAGGCTCGGCCGGCACGCCCACCACCGTCGCCCCCGCGTCGACGTTCTCCAGCACGACCGCCCCGGCGCCGACCATCGCGCCCGCGCCGATCCGGCGCATCGGCAGCACACGCGCGCCCAGCCCGACCATCGCGTCGTCCTCGACCACGGCCTCGCCCCCAAGCACCGAGCCCGGCGCCACATGCGCGTTCTCGCCCACCTCGCACTGGTGCTCGATGATCGCGCCCGAGTTGATGATCGCGTGGTCGCGCACCCGCGCCCGCGCATGCACGATCGCCCCGGGGCCCACAAAGACCCCCCGCCCGAGCTGGGCCGAGGGCGAGACCACGGCGCTGGGGTGCACGACCGTCCACGCCGAGCCCAGCGTGAGCGCACCGGGCAGATCGTTCAGCACGCTCCGGCGCACGCTCGGGCTGCCGATCGCGAGGATCCAGTTGAGGTGCTCGCCGGCGAATCGCCCCAGCTCGCTCAGCGGACCGAGCCTGGGCACGGCGCCGCTGCCCGATGACAGCGCCGGGTGGTCGTCGTCATCGAGGCATCCCACGGGCTTGAGCCCGCTCTGCTCGAACAGCGTCTGGGCCGCCTCGGCGATCACCAGCGCGTGCCCGCCCCCGCCCACAAACAGCAGCCCGGCCTCGGTCTCGTGTGTCGTCATGCCCGCATGATCGCAGGCCCGGGCCCCGCGCACAACGCCGACCCCTCCCGCGCCGCCCGAATGGCGTTCGCTGGCTGTCGCCCGCCCCAAAAACACAGCAGGCCCGCCGGTGAGGGCGAGCCTGCTGCTGGGAAATCGACGCCGGGCTGTAGCGCAACCCGACGCCGGGTGGGTAGGTGATCCATCTGGCCCGCGTACAGGCCTTTGTGCAGCAGTGGACGCTTCTCCCTCCGATGCAAGCACCGGTTGAACACCGCCACGGCACCCTGGGCGGCATTCCGATCGACCGCTGCCTCCGGATCCCCGGGCACGCCGGGTCAGTGGCGCGCCCCCCGTGAGGACAATCCTGACGCTCGAAAAGTCGAGCGACCACTTCAAGTTACGCGCAGATCGGCCTGCGACCACCAATCCCAACAACAGGCGGTGAAAAATCCGCTCACCCCGCACACGCGTACCCTCAACCCATGCAACGACTTCGGGCTGTCGCCGTCAGTTATCTCAACACCCAACCGCTCGTTCAGGGGCTGGACGCCCTGCGCGAGGTCGAGTTCGCCCGGGCCGTGCCCAGCCGCATCGCCCCGATGATCCGCTCGGGCGAGGCCGATATCGGACTCGCCTCGATTGTCGACGCGGTTGCCCGCGAGCCCGGCGAGAAGCCGCTCGCCCTGCTCCCCTGCGGCATGATCGGCTGCGCCGGGCCCACGCTGACCGTCCGCGTCTTCTCGGCCCTGCCCCCGGAACAGATCACGGTGCTCCACGCCGACACCGACAGCCACGCCTCGGTCGCCCTCGCTCGGGTCGTGCTCCAAGACCGCTTCGGCGTCGACGCCAAGATCGTCGATTTCGACGCCCGCGAGCGCCACCCCGGCGGCGACCACGCCCCGAGCGACGCCGCCCCCGGCCCTGCCGACCCCGACGAGGCCTGGCCCGAGGCTCTGCTCCTCATCGGCGACAAGGTCGTGACCGACAGCCCCCCGGCCGTCCGCTACCCGCACCAGATCGACCTGGGCGAGGCCTGGCACGGGCTGACGGGCCTTCCGTTCGTGTACGCCGCGTGGATGTGCGACTCCGAGCGTGCGGCCGACCCGTCGATCATCGCCGCCGCCTCGGTCATCGAGCGCCAGCGCCGACGCAACGCGATGCGCCTCGACGCGATCGTGCAGCAGCACGCCCCCGCCCGCGGCTGGCCCGCCGACCTCGCGCGGGATTACGTCGCCCGCAAGCTGCGGTACGCGCTCGACGACGACGCGCGCGCCGGGGCCGACCGATTCATCGCCCGCTGCGCCGAGCTGGGCGTGCTGCCCGAAGGATCGGCGTTGCGCTGGGCACGCAGCGCGCCCGCCGCCCCGGCGCACCCGGCCGGCGCGTGAGCCCAAGGCCTTGCCCCGCCTGCGCGAGCCAGCCAGCCCGGCGATCGCCGACCTCATCGCCCAGCTCCGCTTCGCGCCCCGCGAGCGCCTGCTCCGCCAGATCGCCAACGCCGAGGCCGCGGCACTCGACCTCCAGGACCAGACCGAATACCCCGAAGCGTGGGTCGTCTTCCGCGTCACCGGCTATCGCCCCGAGGGCGACGCCGATCGGCGTGTCGACGGGAAGACGCTGCGCCGCGACCTCGCCGCGCTGATCGAGCACCTCTGCGTCGCCGCGCAGCTCGCGCCCGGTGATCTGCCGGGCGCGCTGAGCATCGAGCAGCTCGCGCAGCGCTGGTCGGTCAGCACCAAGACGATCGACCGCTGGCGTGCGCTCGGGCTCATCGCCCGTCGCGTCGGCGGGCTGGGCGTGGGCGGGCGGCTGGTCTTCATGCCCGGCGCCGTCGAGGCGTTCGAGCGGGCCAACCCGCGGCGTGTCAGCCGGGCGGGTTCGTTCTCGCGCATCAGCGAGGGCGGGGGCGACGAGCGTGTCTATACGCTCGCCGTCCGCACACGCCGGCGCTTCGGTTGGAGCCTGACGCGCTGCGCCGAGGCGATCGCCCGGCGCAGCGGGCGCAGCCGCGAGGGCGTGCGCGCCGTCGTGCGTCGCCTCGACGAGCGGGCCGAGCGACCGGCGTTCGCGCCCGTGCGCGCCGGGCAGGACCGCTTGGGCGAGCTGTCGCGTCGCGCGCTGGCGCGGGGCATCGAGCCGGGCGCCGTCGCGCAGCGGGCGGGTGTGAGCAGCGCATCGGTCAGCGGGGCCGCGCTCCGCCGACGCGCGCGCCTCATCGCGGATCTCCCGCCCCCGCCGGTCGATCGCGCGCCCCTCGGCACCCCCGCCGGCGATGAGCTGCTGGACCGCCCCGGCGTCCGGGGCCCGGGCGAAACGGAGCCGCCGACCACGCTGCCCGAGTGGCTCGCCTGGGCCCGTGCGCTGGGCCAGCCCGATGCGGCGATCGAGCGCGACCGCCTCCTCGCGATGCATCACCTGCGCTGCCGCGCAGTGCGCACGGCCCTCAACCCCGGCGCCGTCAGGCGCATCGACGAGGCCGAGCGCGACCTCCGCTGGGCGACGCAGCTCAAGGTGCGCGTGCTCCGCACGCAGGCCCGCGTGCTTGTCCAGGCGCTCGAGAGCGCCGCCCAGCGCCCGGCCGAGGCGATGGGCGAACGTGCGTTCGATGGCGGCATGCGACTGCTGACGCGCGCGTCGGGCGAGGCGTTGTCCCGATTCGACCCAACGCACGGCGGGCGCGCCGCGGCGGCCGTTACACTCGCCGCCGGGCGGGCCGGGGTCCGCTGGTCGGTGACGCTCGCGCCGGTGCGCACGGGCGGCGCCGCGCGGCGTCTCGCGTCAGACGCGCCCGTACCCGTGCTCGACTTGGAGCTCGACCCGTGGCAGAGTTGGCTCGGGCCGCCGGCGGGTCTCGCCGAACTGATCAAGACGCTGCCCGCGCGTGATCGCGAGCTGCTTGGTATGCGACACGGGCTGCGACACGGGCTGCGACATGGGCTCCCGCCTCTGGGCGACGCCGAGCTGGGCGAGCGCCTGGGCCTGTCGCGCGGGCACGTCGCGCGGGCCGAGCGCCGCGCACTGCGATCGCTCGTGCGCGCTCGCCTCCGCGGGCACGGGTAGCATCGGGCGATGAGCGCACGAGCAGACATCGCGTCGGTCCGCCCGATCATCGGGATGGAAGTCCACGTCGAGCTGTCGACGCGCACGAAGCTGTTCACCGCGGCGCCCAACCCCGCGGCCGCCGGCGCCATGCACGACGACGCCCGCCCCAACACGCTGATCGATCCGGTCGTGCTCGCGTTGCCCGGCTCGCTGCCCGTGCTCAACCGGCGCGCGGTCGAGCTGAGCATGCTCGTCGGCATGGGGCTTGGGTGCAGCATCGCGCAGCGCAGCGTCTGGGACCGCAAGAGCTACTTCTACGCCGACCTGCCCAAGGCGTACCAGATCAGCCAGTACGAGCTGCCGATCTGTTTCGACGGCTCGGTCGACGTGCCGACGCTGGCGCCCGACGGCACGAGCTGGGATCTCGACGCGCCGAGCGATCGCATCGGCATCGTGCGCGCGCACCTGGAAGAGGACGCCGGCAAGCTGCTCCACGAGGCGCCCGGCGGGCGCGCGATCGATGGCTCGATCGTCGACCTCAACCGCGCCGGCACGCCCTTGCTGGAGATCGTGACCGCGCCGGACTTCACGTCCGCCGAGTCGTGCGTGAGCTTTGCGCGTTTGCTCCGCGGGCTGTGCCGGTTTCTGCGCGCGAGCGAGGGCGTGCTGCAGCGCGGGCACATGCGGTTTGAGCCAAACATCAACTGCGAGCTGACGCTCGACGACGGGCGCCTCGTGCGCACGCCGATCGTCGAGGTCAAGAATCTCAACAGCTACCGGGCGCTGCGCGGCGCGATCGAGCACGAGCTGCGTGAGCAGCCCGGGCGTTGGGTCGCAGACGGGCGCGAGGCCGGCGCCGGCACCAAGAGCACCCGCGGCTGGGACGACGCCAACCTGCGCACCATCCCCCAGCGCGAGAAGGAAGACGCGCACGACTACCGCTACTTCCCCGACCCCGATCTGCCGGCCGTCCGCGTGAGCGACGCCTGGCGCGAGCGCGTGCGCCGCGAGCTGGTCGAGGCGCCGGTCGAGCGGGCGAGGCGGTACGCGAGCGGGCTGGGCATCGCGGGCAAGGACGCGCAGACGCTGGTGGCCGAGCGCGCGCAGGCCGAGTTGTTCGAGGACTCGATCGACGAGGCGGTCGCCCGCGGCGCCGAGCGCGCGCCCGCGGCGAGGCTGGCGGCGAACCTGATCCTCCAGGTCGGCGCCAAGCTCGCCAACCGCGAGGCGGACCCGGGCGCGTCCGCCGCGGACCGCACGCTCGCGGATCTTGGCATCACGCCGGCCCAGCTGGGGGGCGTTGTCGCGCTGCGGGCCGCGGGCTCGATCTCCTCCAACGGGGCGGACGAGCTGGTCGAGCGCCTGTGCGACGAGGCGGGCGCGGATGCGGAGCGGCTCGCCGAGCGCGAGGGCCTGCTGGTCGTGCGCGACGCGGGGCAGCTCGACGCGTGGTGCGCCGAGACGATCGAGGCCAACGCGGCGGTCGCCGACGACGTGCGCGCGGGCAAGGTCCAGGCCGTCGGACGCCTGATCGGCGACGTGATGAAGCGCTCCGGCGGCTCGGCCGACGCCAAGGACATCCGCCAGCGCCTGCTCGAGATGCTGTCGGGCTGACTCTTGCGTGCGATCCTTGGATAAACCGCTGGGAATATCCGCCGGGGGGCGGGTATTCTGTGGTCATGGCCAGCGTTGTCGTCCTGGTTGGCATGCTGCTGCAATCCCTGCTCGGGATGGCGTCGCTGCCCATCGCGCCGGTCGGCACGGGCGACCGCGACACGTTGCTCTGTTGCCCGCTCTGCCCGTCGCTTGAGACGTGCGGGTGCGGGTGCGCGGCCTCGCCCGAGCAGACGCCCAGCCAGCCGACGCCGCGGGCCCCGGCCCCTTCGGGCGAGAGGTTGGTCGCGGGTGTTGCCCCCGAGCGGGGCGCGAGGCTCATCGAGCGCACGGTCGTTGTCCGCCCGCGTGCGCCGGGCTCGCCCGGGGCGTTCGAGCGGGCCGGCCCGTCGAGCGCGGTCGACGCGCTCGCCTTCCTGTGTGTGTGGATGACCTGAACGGGGCCAGCGTCCCCTCCGCTGCGCGCTGAGCGAGCGGTGGGCACGCGTCCGCGTCGGCGTTCACTCCGTTCATGTGAAACACACACAACCGGCCCGCGCTCGGCGGCTCTGTCGCGTCGCGGGCGAGGAAGGTCTGCACCATGACAAGCATCACGATCAAGTTCTTTGCCGCCTGCTGCTCGGCGATCACACTCTGCGGCTGCGCATCGACGCCCGTCGGCGGCAGCGTCGCGTGCCAGTGCGAGGGCTGCGACAGCGGGGCCTGCGCCGACGGCGCGTGCGGCGCCGAGTGCTGCGCCGCCGGTGAGTGCCACGGCAGCGGCGCAGCGGGCGAGCACGCGTGCGAGGCGTGCGACTCGGGCGAGGGCCAGTGCGAGGCGTGCCGCGCGGGCAAGGCGAGCATTGCGCCGGTTTCGACACCGGTTTCGACACCCGCTATGTCGGGCGGCGCCGCGGTCCTGAGCGTTGACGGCATGGCCTGCCCTATGTGCGCATCCAACGCGACGCTCGAGCTGGGCGACCTCAAGGGCGTGCGCGACGTCACGGTCGATCTGGAGCGGGCAGAGGTCACCGTCGTTTTCGACGGGGCCGAGCGGCCGACCCGCGGCGAGCTCGCCCGCGCGATCGATGACGCGGGCTTCACGCTGCGTTCGATCGACGCACGCTGATGCTTCCCGGAGACGCAGCACCATGAGACGCGCAGCACACGCGCGCTCCCGTCGGCCCTCGCCGGCGCCGCTCCCGGGGTTCGCCTTGGGGCTGGCGCTGGTGGTGGGCGGGCCGCCGGCGAACGCACAAGAAGCCAACCTCACGCCCGCGGCCACGCAGCCGGCCAAGGGGCGCATCACGCTCAAGAGCCAGTACCGCTGGACGCGGTACATCGGCAACGAGCGCGACGTCAGCGAGCATCGCATCGATCACCGGTTGCAGTTTGGCGTCAGCCGGACCGTTGTCGCGCAGCTCACCGTGCCGACGATCGCACGCGTCGACCTGCTCGACGGCGGGAGCGATGACGACGACAATGGGCTGGGCGATGCGCGCTTCACGATGAAGTGGCGCTTCTGGCAGGCCGACCCGGGCGGGCTGGACACGACGCGCGCGTCGGTCTTCGGCGGCGTCGAATTGCCGACCGGCACGGGCGACCTCTCCAGCCACTCGGTCGATCCGTACATGGGCGCGGTCTTCATGATCGTGCGCGGGCGCCACGGGGTGAGCCAGTCGCTGAGCTACCAGTTCAACACGGGGACCGATCGCGACAACATCGGCCCGGGCACCAACGCCGACGACGTGCTCGAGCTGGGCACGGCCTACTTGTTCCGCCTCTCGCCCGCGCGCTGGGGCCCGGATTCGCACGGCGCGTGGTACCTCGCCGGCGAGAGCGAGCTGTTCTACGAGACCAACGGCGACACCGAGTGGCTGCTCAGCCCGGGCGTGCTGTACGAGGGCATGCGCTGGGCCGGCGAGCTGGGCGTGCGCCTGCCCGTGGTGCAGCGCGTCGACAACCGCCCCGAGACGGATTGGGGCTGGTACGCGGGGCTGCGGGTGCTGTTCTGAGCGCGGCGCGTCCAGAGCGGTGGCGGGCGCCGCGGGTCGACGGTGGTCAGACGGTCGTCAGGCGTGTGCGCACGTTGTCGAGCACGTTCATGAAGTTGATGTAGCTGTCGTAGGGCGAGTCGTAGGGGCTGAAGTACTTGTGCACGTCGCCGTCGGCCCAGTACTTGGTGCACATGTAATAGAAATGGTCGCTGGTCGTCAGCTTGCGCCAGTCGTTGAGCACGTGCCCGATCTGCTCGAGGCGCTGCGGGTTGCCCGCGTCCTTGATCTCGACGAGGCGTTCCTTGATCCGCGGCTCCAGGCGGTAGCACTCCTCGAGCGCGTTCCATTGCATCGCGTTGCCCCGCCAGGCGGTGAGGTCGCGCTCGGTGTCGGCCCAGCTGATGAACTCGGGCACGTCGTACTCGCCCACGGGCTCGAAGCGGGTGAGCGCCTCGGTCGGGGTGATGAAGTGGTTCTCGGTGGTGCCGTCGGCGCGTTTGGCGACGTCGAAGACCGCCTCGGGCATGCGCGCGAGGAAGTCGAAGATGCCCGTGTCGGCCCACTGGTGCTCGCCGAAGGTCTCGTAGTCCATGAACAGGTTGCACAGGTACCCGTCGCCGTTGATCTGGTGGACCCAGCGGGCGAACTTGTCGGCGGTCAGGGGCCACTCGTCCCAGCCCCGGTTGCCGAAGCGGAAGGCGATGTCGTCGCTGAGGCGGTAGTTCTTGAGCAGCAGGCCGAACGGTTTGCCGTCGCGCCCGAGCACGGGGCCCTGTTTGCCCGCGGGCGGGGCGTAGACGTAGTTGGGGCTGCGGTAGCCCAGCAGCTTGTCGGTGCCCTCGCAGAGCGTGCCGTGGAAGCGGGGGTTGCCCTTGGCGTCGGTCAGCTGCGCCAGCTCGCGGGCGAGGTCGTTGTGGTAGATCAGCTCGGTGTTGCGGAAGACCCTGGGCGTTTGCCCGAAGAGCTGCTGCACGCGCTCGGTGTGCAGCTCGACCTGCTCGCGGAACTCGTCGGGCGCGTAGATGAAGCTCAGCGAGTGGTAGTCGGTCTCGCCGACGAACTCGCAGCAGCCGGTCTCGGCGAGCTGGACGAACAGGTCGAGCACGTCGGGGCAGAACTTCTTGAACTGGTCGAGCACGGTGCCGGTGATCGCGTAGCTGACGCGGAAGTTGCCCTCGTGCTTGCGGACGAGGTCGAGGATGAGCTTGGTCGCGGGGCGGTAGCACTTCTCGGCGACCTTCTCGCAGATCGCGCCGTTGCTGTCCTCGTCGAAGTAGAACGGGTCGGTGTTGAAGACCGAGTACCGGCGGAGGCGGTGGGGCTGGTGGACCTGAAAATAGAAGACGACCGAGGCCATGCGTTGCTCCCCTCGAACACGGGCGCCCCGACCCGCGGCGCCCGCCTGCATTGTCGCGTCGTTTGCAGGCCAAGCAAGCCGGCGGGGCGGGGCGGACGTGATTCGGGGCGTTGCTCAGGTCTTCAGGGCGCTCAGAACCGCGATCGCGATGGTCGCGAGCACCATGGGCCCGATGAAGACGCCCACCGCCGGCGGGAGCCCGGGCACCGCGGCCGAGGCCGCCAGCACGCCCCCCATCAGCGAGATGATCGCCACGGGCGCACACCGCAGGCTCTGGAGCGCCATGTTCTTGGGCTCGCGGGTGACGTAGAACGGGATCACGATCAGCAGGCTCAGCAGGTTGCTGACCATCACGCTGACACGCCCCCAGCGGATGCGCTCGAGGCGCGCGATCGCCCCGGCGTCGGGCTCCACGCCCGCCTGCTCCGCGACACGCCGGCTGTGCGACGCCAGCTCGCCCGCCTGGCGGAAGCTCAGCGCCTGGCGGTAGGTCTGGAAGCGGTTGAGCTTGAGCTCGGTCGGGCCCAGGCTGGTCTCGACGAATTCGATCGCGCCCATGTCGCGCCCGGCCGACGCGGCGCCGCTGTCGGTCCCCCCGCTCAGCGAGCGGGCCCGCCCACCGACCAGGGCCCAGCCCGAGCCGGTCCAGGTTGCCGATTCGGCGGTGATGATCCGCTCGGCCCGCCCGGTCTCATCTCGCTGCTGGATGTAGACCCCGCTGAGGGTCTCGCTATCGGCGTCGAACGTCTGGGCCCGCAGCAGGTTGCCGACGCCGTCGGGCGTCAGCGGGACGGCGCTGGTGCCCAGCCCGCGCTGCCCGGCCTCGTCGTGCGTGCGCGCCAGCAGCGGCGCGATCCGCGGGACCAGGATCTCCTGGTTCAGGGCCTGCACGCTGGTCAGCAGCACCGCGACCCCGACCAGCGGGAGCGCCACACGGTGCAAGCCCACGCCCGCGGCCAGCATCGCGAGGAACTCGCGCTGGCGGCTGAGCTGGGTGCAGGTGAAGCCCATCGCCGCGACCAGCACCAGCCCCAGCAGGAAGTTGAAGAGCTGCACGAGCCGCGGCCACCACAGGTCGGTGATGACCAGGAACGTGAGCACGCCGGTGCGCACGGGCGGGTTGGTCTCGCCCTCGGGCGCACCCAGTGTGCTGGCGGCCTCGACAAAGTCGTCGAGGTTGATGCTCACGTCGATCACCACGACGAAGCTCGCGATGATGACCAGCAACGCCGCGACGTTGGTCAGGTACTGGCGCGCGATGTAGCGGTCGAGTATCGACACGCGGGCTGTTCCTCCGCTCGGGCTGGTGCGGGCCATGCTACCCGGCGTCGGCGGGCGGGCGGGGCCCGAGCAGCAGGCGGACCGCCAGCCAGCCGCTGAGCAGCCCCAGCGCGGCGCCCAGGGCGACGTCGCTGGCGTAGTGCGCGCCGGTGAGCATCCGGCTCACGCCGCAGCCCAGCGCCAGGGGGATCGCGAGCCACCCGACGCGCGGGAAGAGCAGCGACAGGGCCGCGGCCCCGCCCAGCGCGACGCCCGTGTGGCTGCTGGGGATGCCCAGGTTGCTCGAATCGCTGAACGCGCCGAGCGGGCCCTTCCAGATGTAGAGCGGGTCGGCGGGGTCTTGGGTGATCTGGGGGATGCCGTTGTTGATGGGGCGCTCGCGCCCGACGAGCAGCTTGCCTAGCTCGGTGATCGCGCCGCCGATGATCGCGCCGAGCAGCACGCTCGCGGGCCTGCGCCACGCGAGCCCCGCGAGCAGCAGCGCGCCCGAGACAACCGCCCAGACCCTGAGATCGCCCAGGATGCGCAGCATCCAGTACCAGTCGTCGCCGGTGACGTCGGGGTCGAACAGCGCCCAGAAGAGCGGGCGATCGAGCCAGCTCGCCAGCGCGAAGGCGACGCCGAAGAGCGCGATCGAGATGGTCCAGCGGCGCCTGGTCATGGCGCGTGGTCTCCGCGCTGTTCATCGGCGGCCTCGCGGGCCGGGATGCCCCGGAAGCCGAGCCCGGCGTACGCGACGCGGTCGCGCTTGGGCTCGCCCGCGAGCTGCCCCAGCGGCTCGATGCTCTCGAAGAACGGTTCCCACTGTTCGAGGCGCCCGCCCATGATGATCGCCGGTCGCGCCAGCAGCGATTCGGTGACGCCGGGCTGGTCGAGCCCGACGCCCTCGATGTAGTCGTACGCCTTGGTGGGCCCGCCGATCTGGTGCGTGGCGCAGTAGACCGTCGGGCGACCGGGCAGGTAGAAGCCGAGCTGGGCGGTGCGCCCGTAGTGCTCGCTGATGACGAAGGGGTCCGCGCCCGTGCGCGCGCCGAGCGCATCGAGCTGGGCCTGCACGGCGGCGGCGTGCTCGCGCAGCCCGGTCAGGCGTTGCAGCGGGATGCGCTCGCCCACGCGCGGGAGTTTGCTCAGCGCGGGCAGCCCGGCGTACCCGATCGCGACGCCCAGCCCGCAGAGGAGCGAGAGCGCGGTCGCGAGGCGCACGGGGGTGTCCCTGCGCGTGCGCGCATCGTCGGCGGCCCACGCGGCGAGGGGGACCAGCGCCGGGTAGGCCGCGATCGCCCAGTTGCCCTCGACGCGTGTGAGCAGGCTGACGACGAGGTAGAGCAGCAGCAGTGGCAGGGCGATCGCCGCGGCGGCGAGCAGCGGGTCGGTCCGCGGGCCCTTGAAGCGGTTGTTGTGGCGGGCGCGGTTGATCAGCCCGAAGAGCACGAGCGCCGCGGGCGGGCCGGCGAAGAGCACGAGCAGGCCCAGGAACTCGAGCACCCACAGGGGCGACCAGGCGTCAGCGCCCCGGGGCTTGGGCGCAGCGTCGGGCCCGAGGCCCAGGTGCCCGAGCAGGTGCAGGGCCTGGGGCCACCCGTTGGTGGCGTTCCAGACGATCAGCGGCACCAGCCCCAGAGCGCCCGCGAGGACGAACGCCCCGACGCCGATGCGAAGACGCTTGGCGCCGAGCATCCACGCGGCGAGCGCGCAGCCGGGCACGATCACCAGCATCGTGTGCTTGAACAGCACGCCGGCGGCGACGGCGAGCCCGGCGGAGATCCATGATGCGAGCGAGCCGGTGCGCGCGGCACGCGCGGTCAGCCACGCCGCGAGCGTCCAGCACGCGAGCAGCGGGCCGTCGATCGTGGCGAGCTGGGCGATGACGGCGAGCGCGGGGATCGATTGGTCGATGAGCACCGCGTACAGCGGGACGCGCGGGCGTGATTCGCCCCGCGCGCGCAGCACCTCGACGCAGAGCAGGGCCGCGCCGACCGAGCGCACGCCCGAGGCGAGCACCGCGACCATGCGCACGCCCCATTCGGTGTCGCCGAAGACCGAGGTGGTGAGCCCGATCGCCCAGGCGATGCCGGGGCCCTTGGTCGCATAGGCCCAGTCGAGGTGGCGCGACCAGTCCCAGTACTGGGCCTCGTCCTCGGCGAGTGTGTAGGGGTCCAGGAAGATGAGCCAGAGCGCGCGCAGCAGGGTGATCGCGAGCGCGACGCCGATCGCAACGGTGATGCCCGAGCGCGCGTTGCCTGTGCCCTGCGCGCCCATCAGTGCTTGCGGACCTGCGCGTAGACGACGCCCGCGTATGAGGCGAGCGCGACCACGCCCGACCAGATCACCGGGATGCCCGCGGCCCCGTTGTCGTGGATCGTCTTCTGCCCCGTGCTGATCAGGATCACGCAGCCCAGCGCCGGGAAGAAGGCCCAGAGGTAGACGATCAGCGGCAGGGCCTGCTTGAGGCGGACCGCCATCACGGCGCCGAGGACGATCATGACTAGGCACGCGGCCGACATCGCGAGGCGCTCGTGCTGCTTGGAGCGCACCTCCCGGCGGAGCTTGTCGATGCGGCGCTGGAGGTTGTCCGCGGCGGTCGCGATCGCGGCGCTGTACGTCGGTGTGCCGGGCTCGGCGTGCACCTCGGCGAGGTCGATCAGCTCGCCCGAGGGCAGCGCGTCGAGGCTCTCGAAGACGTCGCCCGGCGCGCGGAGCGAGCGGACGGTCATCGCGGCCCGCCCGGTGCCGGTGGGCAGATTGGGGCTGAGCGCGCCGAGTGTGACGTCGGTCAGCTCGAGGCGGAAGCTCAGCTCGGTGTCTTCGTCGCGGGTGAGCGGGCCGGCGTCGTCGACGCGTTCGAGCTCGAGGCGGGCCGAGGCGGCGGTCATCAGCTCGAGCGTGCCGTCGGGCTGGTTGATCTCGACTTCCAGAGGCTCGCCCGGGCTGAGCGGGCGCAGTTCCCAGTAGCCGGCGCTGCTCGCTTGCACGCGCGACGTGCGCACGCGCACGGCCCGCCCGTCGGCGCCCTGGAACAGCGCGACCTCTTCGTCGGCGACGCGGCGCTTGAGCCCGCTGATGGTCTCCATCGCGGCCATGGCCCGGGCGAGGCGCCGGCGGTCGGCGTCGATCCAGTTCATGCGCTCGGGCTCGCCCTTGAGGCGTCGCAGCTCGGTGCCGGTGAGGAACTTGGGATCGTCCTGGAAAGCGCTGGGCAGCGCGACCGGGGGCGTGGTGAGCGTGTCGTTGTTGATCAGGCGCCCGCGGCTGGTGCCGACGGCGTCGCGGAACTGGATGACCGCGACGAGCTCGTCGTCGTCGAGCGTGCCGCGCTCTTCGTCGCTGAGCACCCCGGCCCGCATGAGCAGCAGCCACGCCTGGCGGGCGATGACCTCGGTGCTCACGGCGCCGTCGCTGTCGAGCTCGACCGCGGCGACGCCGGTGAGCAGGATCTGACGCTCGTAGGGCGTGTCGCCCTCGGGGCGCGCCTCGGCGACGGCGTCGGCGTGGATCTCGACGTTGTCGATCCGCGCGGTCTCGCCCTGCTCCATCGTCCGCACGATGAGCTGGGCGATGTCCTGGGTGATCACCTGCTCCATCTGCTTGAGGAAGACGGGGATGATGCGGTCGTTCAGCAGGCCCAGCCCGCCGGCGAGCAGGAGGCCCGACGCGACCGCCGGCAGCAGCACGCCCCGGTGGCTCATGCCCCCGGCGTGGGCGGCGGTCAGCTCGTTGTCCTGCGCGAAGCGGTGGTACGTGAGCGTCGCGGCCAGGCCCGCGGCGAAGGGCAGCGCGTACGCCAGCATCGGGGGCACCGCGAGCAGCATGAAGCGGATCGCTTCGACGGCCGTCAGCTTGCCGTCGGCGAGGGGCTTGACGGTCGCGGCGAAGGCGATGACCGCGACGAGCACCGTCGTCGCGAGCAGCATGAGCTTCCAGAGCTCGCCCGAGATGTGACGCCAGAGGGTGAGGGCCATCGCTGCCCGGAGGGTACGCGGGACGGGCGGCGGGGTGGTTGATGGGTCGGGCGTTTAGGCGCTCGGGGCGATCTCGACCTTGCCGCCGGCGACGTCGCGGATCGCCAGGCCCATCGCGGCGAGCTCGTCGCGGATCTCGTCGGAGCGGGCGAAGTCCTTGGCCTTGCGGGCCTGTGCCCGCTCGCGGAGCAGGGCCTCGATCGCGTCGCTGGGCGCTGCGCCGGGGAGGTAGACGCCCACGGCGCTGTCCTCGCGCTCCAGCCTGGGAAGGCTGAGCAGGCCCAGGACCTCGTCAAGGTCGGCGAGCAGGCGCGCGTCGCCGGTGGTGGGCCAGCCGGTGTCTTTCATCCAGAGGTTGAGCATGCCGAGGGTGGCGCTGACGTTGAGGTCGTCGTGCAGGGCGCGGGCGAAGCGTTCGCGCTGCCCGGGGGTCTCGGGGCCCTCCGCCCCGCTCGCGGCGCGATCGGCGAAGGCGCGCCAGCGGTCAATCTGGCGTGCGGCGTCGGCGAGGGAGCGCACCGAAAAGTCCGCGTTGACGCGGTAGTTGGTCTGGATCAGCGCCAGGCGAACCGCGGCGGGCTCGTGGCCCTGGGCGAAGAGCTCGCGCGGCGTATAGACCGTCCCCTTGCTCTTGCTCATCTTCGCGCCCTCGACCAGCAGGAAACGCGGGTGGAACCAGTGCCCGACCGCGCGCTCGGTCTTGAGCAGGACGCAGGTCTGCGCGTTCTCGCACTCGTGGTGGGGGAAGATGTTGTCTTCGCCGCCGGAGTGCAGGTCGATCGGCGGGCTGTTGGGTAGGTCGTCGCGCGGGGCGAAGGGATCCCGCCCGCTGTGGGCGAACGCCCAGAGGCTCATCGCGGTGCACTCGATGTGCCAGCCGGGGTAGCCGGGGCCCCAGCCGGCGGTCTGGGGCGCTCGCGGCGCGGGCCAGGTCATGAGGTGGCTGCCGTCTTCTTTCCAGAGCAGGAAGTCGGTGGGATGGCGTTTCTCACACTGCTGGGCGTCGTCGACGCGCCCGCCGGCGCCGTGCAGCAGGTCGCCGGTGGGGTTGCCGCTGACGATGCCGTAGGGCTGGTAGAACCAGGTGTCGAAGTAGATGGCGCGGGCGCCGGGTTCGCCCGCGGCGTAGGCAGCGCCGCGCTCGAGCAGGCGGGCGATGACGTCGCGCATGCGGTCGACGTGCTCGGTCGCGCGGGGGAGCAGGCGCGGGCGCATCGCGGGGTCCCGCTTGGCCCGCTCCGCGACGCGCAGGCCCAGCATCGCGGCGTCTTCGATGAACCGGTCGAGGTAGAAGCCCGCGATCGCGGCGGGGTCGCGCGGGTCGATGTCGACGCCGTCGGGGAGCTTGCCTGACTTCTTGGCTTCGAGCAGGCGCTGCCCGGCGAGCGCCATTTTGTCGTCGCCGCAGCCGTCGGCGTTGTCGTCGTCGGTCATGTGCCCGACGTCGGTGATGTTGACGACGTGGTGCACCTCGCGCGGGCCGGCGTGGCGGTTGCCGTCGGGCCCGGTCACGGCGCAGAGCGGGCTGGCGAGGAAGCGGGCGAGCAGGTCGGCGGCGAGGAAGCTGCGGAAGTTGCCGATGTGGGCGTCGTCGTAGACCGTCGGCCCGCAGGTGTAGAACGTGACGCGGGCCGGGTCTGCGGGGGTGAAGGGCACCGGGCGCTTGGCGACGCTGGAGTAGAGGCGCAGCACGCTGTCGTCGCTGGGCCTGCTAAGTGGCTGGGGGTCGTCGGGCATCACCGGCGATGGTACGGGTGCAGCCTTGACCGGGGCGGCCTACTTGGCGGGCGCGTCGGGCTCGGGCGCGGGTTCGGCGGGCCTCAGGCGGACGCGCACGACACGCGTCGGCTCGGCCTCGAGCACCTCGACGGCGAAGTCGGCGATCTCGACGCGCTCGCCCGCGCCGGGGATGCGCCCCAGCGAGGCGTTGATCCAGCCCGCGACGGTGTCGTAGTCGGCCGACTCGGGCAGCTCGATGCCGATCGATTCCAGCGCGTCGTTGGCGGCGTCGATCTCGGTACGGGCCTCGACCTCGGCCTCGCCCTCGCCCAGCGTGACGCCGGCGGTCTCGGGCTCGGGCGCCTCGTACTCGTCCTGGATCTCGCCGAAGATCTCTTCGACGATGTCTTCGATGGTGACCAGCCCGCTGGTGCCGCCGTACTCGTCGGCGACCATGGCGATGTGGACGCGCGCGGCGAGCAGCTCTCGCAGCAGCTCGCGGACGGTCTTGGCTTCGGGCACAAAGGTCGCGTCACGGAGGATGTCGGCGAGGCTGAAGACCGCGTGGTGGGCCGCGCCGTTGTTGGCGTGGTGCTTGTCGTTGCGCGTGATCCAGCGGAGCAGGTCCTTGGCGTAGAGGATGCCGCGGATCTGATCGAGGCTGTCGGCGTAGACGGGCATGCGCGAGTGGCCCATCTCGTTGACCCGGCGGGTCACCTCGGCGAGGTCGTCGGTGTACTCCAGCGCGTTGATCTCGGTGCGCGGGGTCATCACCTGTTCGACGGTCGTGGTGCGGAACTCGACGACCGCTTCGAGCATGTCGCGGGCGTCGTCGTCGATCTCGCCCTCGGTGTGTTCCTCGACCACGTCGAGCAGGTCGCGTTCGAGCACCTCGTCGGGGTCGGCCTCGCCCGCTCCGGCGAGGCGGCGGACGCTCTCGTCGCACAGGCGCGCGACCGCGCGGAAGGGGGCGGTGGCGAGGTGGGCCGCGCGGAGCGGGAGCGCGAAGGCCTGGATGCTGCGCTCGCCGGCGTGGTCGGCGATGCTGAGCGGGATGACCAGGCCGAAGAGCCAGACCAGCAGCGTTGCGCCGCCCAGGCCCCAGGCCGCGTCGATCCACCCGGGCGTGAGCACGCCCCGGAACGCGGCGACCCACATGACCGCGCAGATCGCGACCGACAGGTTCGCCGGGACGCGAAGCAGCGCGATCGCCGACTGGTGCCCGGAGATGTCCTCGAGGATGCGTTGCGCACGGCGCGAGCCGGCCTCGCCGCGGCGCTCGCGCATCAGCTCCTCGAGCCGCCCGCGGCTGACGTCCTGGAGCGCGAGCAGCACCGCGGTGCACGTCGCGCCGACCAGCAGCGCGACCAGCACGCCCAGCAGCCATAACGAGGCGGTCATCGCGGGCCCCCGTTCGAATCGGAGCCGCCGGCGGGCGAGACGTTGAACGTCGCGCCGACGCCGATCGACTCGAGAATCTCGTCTTCGAGCGCGTGCATGCGGGCGTAGCCGGCGTCGTCGGTGTCGTCGTGCCCGATCGCGTGCAGCGCGCCGTGCAGGACGTAGAGCAGCAGCTCGCGCTCGCGGGGGTGCGCGCGGGCGCGGGCCTGGCGATCGGCTTCGTCGGCGCAGACCAACGCGTCGGCGTCGAGGGCCCGGCCTTGGTCTTGGTCCTGATCTTGGGCGAGGTCGAAGGTCAGCACGTCGGTCGTGCCGGGGACGCCCGAGTACCGCTCGTGGGCGGCCGCCATTTCGGCGTCGTCGACGACACGCACGCGCAGCTCGCCCGAACGCCCCGAGCGACGGGCGACCTCACGCAGCGCCCGCTCGGCGTGCTCGCGGAGCCAGCGCAGCTCGTGCGCCTCGAGCAGGCGCTTGGGATCGAGCAGATCGAGCGCGATCGCGGGTCGGGCGGGCGCAGCGCTCGAAGATCGGTCGGGTTCGTCGGCGGGTTGGTCCGGCTCGTCCATGCGTTGAGCAACCGGCCGACGCCCGGGGCGGCGCGGACGCGCCGATCTCGCGGGCCCGGGCGGGCGTGGCGAATGGTCACTCTATCGGCCCGCGGCGCCCGGTCCAAGAGCGAGGCGGGCGGGGGGCGCAAGGAAAGGGCCCCCGCGCTGCCATGAGCGGGGGGGCCTTACCGGACGGACACGCCTTGCGACGCCCACCCCCCAAGGGGTTGTTCGGGCGGCGCCGGGGGCCCGGACGGTCGTTCAGGCCGAGGCCGGGATCGAGGCGGGAGCGTCGGGGCGGGTTTCGGCTTTGGGCTGTTCGCGGACGAGCATCGGCCCCACGACGGGGATCTCGCCCCGGCGGACAAAGACGACCGTCAGGCTCGCCAGCAGCACGACCACCGCCATCGCAAAGAGGCTCGGCCCGGCCAGGGCTTCGAGGGCCGGCTTGCCCAGGGCCTCGGGGTCGATCGAGATGCCGAGCTTGGTCAGGTGGCCCATGATCGCCCCGCCGATGATGCCGACGCTGAAGATGCCGCCGGCCCAGGCCGTCCGCGGGACGAGCAGCAGCACGACCGCGACCAGCTCGGCGGCCCCCACGGCATACCGCCCGAAGGGCTCGGCGCCGAGGACCTCAAAGAGTGCGACGGTCTCGGGAGCGCCGCCGAACTTGAAGAAGAGCGACTGTCCGAGAATCGCCGCCGCGGCGACCTGGGCGCCCCATGTGAGGGCGGTCAGGGCCTTGGGGCGGGGCGCGGCGTGGTGGCTGGCGGCGTGGCTTTGGGTTGTGTGCGCAACGGCATCGTTGCGCCCGGCGTCGGGCGTGGTCATCGCTGGCTCCTGTGTCCTGTGGTTGGTGGCCCGTGTCAGGCCGGTCTGTGTGCCGGTCCGGAGCTGCTGTGCCAGCGGCCGGGCGACGGGGTGAGAACGGGTGCCGCGTCTGGGCTATTCCGGGCCACGCACAACGATGTCACGAGGCAGCGGGGGGCAACGCCGGCCCGCGAGACGCCACGAGGCGCGGCCTGTTGCCGGGGCTTTGATGCCTGCCCGGGGGCAGAGAACGGGCCCGCGGCCCCGCGAGCGGCGGCACTCGGGGCGTTACCCCTTCGCCGCGGCGCCGACGGTCATCTTGACCGGGATGCTGGTGCGGTGGACGCGGGCCTCGAACTCGGGGCGGAACTTGTTCATGATCGTGCGCACGGCCCAGTTGTTGCCGTCGGCGAGCCCGCAGATCGTGGTGCCGGGCATCGAGCCCATGCTGGTCGCGATCTCGAGCGCGAGGTCGAGGTCCTTGGTCTTGGCCTCGCCCTGCTCGATGCGCCCGAGGAGCTGGTACAGCCAGCCGCTGCCCTCGCGGCAGGGGGTGCACTGCCCGCAGCTCTCGTGCTTGTAGAAGCGCGCGATGTTGCGCGCGACCGCGACCATGTCGGTGTCCTCGTCGAAGACCGTCGGGCAGGCGGTGCCCAGGCCCAGGACGTTGTACCGGCGTCCGATGTCGAAATCGAGCTCGGCGTCGTACTGGTCGGTGTCGAGCATGCCCATGCTGACGCCGCCGGCGATGGCGCCTTTGAACTTCTTGCCGCCCCGCATGCCGCCGCAGAACTTCTCGACGAGTTCGCGCAGGGGGATGCCCAACTCGCACTCATAGACGCCGGGGATCTCGACGTGCCCGCTGACGCCCATCAGCTTGGTGCCGAAGCTGGGCGGCCCGCCGATGGCGCTCTCGACGCCCTGCTCCATGAAGGCCTCGGCGCCCTCGTCGACGATGAAGGGCAGGTGCTGGAGGGTCTCGACGTTGTTGATGATCGTGGGGCGACCGAAGAGGCCCTTGACGGCGGGGAAGGGGGGCTTGATGCGGGGCCAGCCGCGCTTGCCCTCGATGGCTTCGAGCAGGCCGGTCTCTTCGCCGCAGATGTACGCGCCCGCGCCGCGGTGGACGTAGCAGTCGGCGACGAGGGGGCTGGCGCCCGAGCCGCCGATCGCGCCGGCGTCGTTGAGCAGGCCCTTCTCGCCGAAGATCCCGTTGGCGTACGCCTCTTTGATCGCTTCCTCGAGGACGTGGGCTTGGTGGTGGTATTCGCCGCGGATGAAGATAAACGCCTTGGTCAGGCGGCAGGCGTGCATGCAGATCGCGATGCCCTCGAGCAGCCCGTGGGGGTCAAAGTCCATGAGCAGGCGGTCTTTGAAGGTGCCCGGCTCGGACTCGTCGGCGTTGATCGCGAGGTAGCGCTCTTCGCCGTCTTCTGCGGGGAGGAAGGTCCACTTGACGCCCGTGGGGAAGCCCGCGCCCCCGCGCCCGCGGAGGACGGACTGCTTGACCAGGTCGGTCAGGTCGGCGGGCTTCATCGCCGCGGCCTTGCGCAGGGCCTTGTACCCGTCGGTGTTGACGTACTCGTCGTAGCGGACGACGTGGCGGTCCTTGATGTCGCCGAAGGGCGGCGTGGGGATGCGCTTGAGCAGGTAGTGCTGGCTCAGGGTGTCGGAGTAGGTCTTCTTCGGCATGGGCGCAACGTCTCCCGCGGGACAAGAAAAAGGGGCCGGGGTGGGCTTCGGAGGGCCCGCCGGTGTGGATTCTAGCCGGGGGCGGGGCGGGGCCAGCCGGGTTCGAAGGGGTCGCCGCGCGGGCGGGTTGCAAGCCGGGCGGGTTGGTTCCCAGATACGCTGGCGAGGGTCCGGGGCCGCTGGACGGCCCTGAAAGGGGATTGGCGCGTATGACCGACGAAATCGATTATCAGATCATCGGCGACGACATCCAGGCCGTGATCGTCACGCTCGACCCGGGCGAGGCGGTCGTGGCCGAGGCCGGGGCGATGATGTACCTCGAGCCGGGCATCGAGATGGGCACGAGCCTGTCGATGAAGCGCGACGCGGGCGGCGTCTTCGGGCGGCTGTTCGAGGCCGGCAAGCGCGTCGTCTCGGGCGAGAGCTTCTTCATCACGATGTTCGCCAACGAGGGCGGCGGGCGGGCCGACTGCGCCTTCGCGGCGCCGTATCCCGGGCACGTCGTGCCGATCGAGCTTGCGCAGCACAACGGCGCGATCACCTGCCAGAAGGACTCGTTCCTCTGCGGCGCCCGCGGCGTCGAGGTCGACATCGCGCTGAACCGCAAGCTCGGCGCGGGGCTCTTCGGCGGCGAAGGGTTCATCCTCCAGAAGATCCACTCGCCCAGCGGCGAGGGGCAGATCTTCTGCCACGCCGGGGGCAGCATCGTCAAACGCGAGCTGGGCCAGGGCGAGACGCTGCGCGTCGACACGGGCTGCCTGGTCGCGTTCGAGCAGACCGTCAACTACGACATCCAGTTCGTCAAGGGCATCAAGAACAAGCTGTTCGGCGGCGAGGGGCTGTTCTACGCGGCGATGACCGGGCCCGGCACGGTGTGGCTGCAAACGCTGCCGTTCAGCCGCCTGGCCGACCGGATCATCGCGGCGGCGCCCTCGGCGGGCGGGTCACGCAAGGGCGAGGGCTCGGTCATCGGCGGGGCGTTCGACCTGCTTGGGGGGAACTAGGCGGAGGGGACTGGGGACCGGGGATCGGGGAACGGGGACCGGGCATCGGGGAACGGGGGGAGCCGCGGGGCCCGCGTCAGAACTCTTCGCTGTATGAGAGCAGCAGCCAATCGTTGTCGAGTCGGCGCGCGCGGCCGTCGCTGGCCATCCAGGCATCGGGATGCTTGATGTCGAGTGCCGAGGTTTGTTGCGCGTTGTTCGGCACGTGCGCGACAGCATGCTCGGTAAACCACATCGCGTAGTCCTCGCGCAGGACGAACATGACGGTTCCGTCTTCGAGGAGGTGCGAGCGCTCGATGCGCATCAAACCGACGCGGAAGCGCTCGCTCGGGATCTTCCCGGTCTTGCGGATCTCGTCTGCACGGGCCGCGAGCTTGTCATCCAGCATGCTGAAGCGCCAGACGAAGTCTTCATCTGTGCCCAGGCTCGCCGCGCCGAGGAAGCCGATGAACGGGACCAGGCCGGCGAGCAGCCCGGGCAGCACGCAACGCCTCGGATTGGGCTTGTCGCGCACCGCCCAGACCACCAGCGCCATGGCGCGCACGCACCATGTCATCGCCAGCGGCAGGCCCAGCAAAAAGAAGAGGATCGTCCCGCCCGTGCTCGTGCCGGGCTTGGTGAACTCAAGCAACGCGAAGACCAGCCAAACGACCGCGGCAACCGTCTCGACAACCGCCCAGACCGTCAGCCAGCGCGGCGGGCGCAGGTGCGCGTCGCGCCGGACCGCCCGGGGCGGTTTGCCGAGTGCGCCGGGCGCGGTCGGTGGGGCATGCTCAGCAGCTTCGTCCATCGCCTGTGTCCCCGCCCCGCTCTCGCGGGTGCCGGCATGGCCCTCGCACGTCTCTCGCGGGGCTCGATCCCGCCGGCGCCCGCCGCCTCTACCATCGTCGCTGAAAGAACCATCGGCGAGGGAGCGAGCGGATGATGATTGATGCGGGTCGTACGGGCGGGTTGGGGCTGCTGTTCGCGGCGGGGCTCGGTCTTTGTGTCTCGCCCGCGGTCGCGCAGTACGACGCGATCGTCGGCGGGGGCGACGAGGCCGAGGTCGCTGGGACCGTCTTGCCGCCCGCCGAAGATGCCTGGTGGAAGGACGCGGTCTTCTACCAGATCTTCGTCCGCAGCTTCGCCGATTCGACCGAGGGGCCCCTCGCCGGCGACGGCATCGGCGACCTCCGCGGGCTCATCGAACGCCTCGATTACCTCAACGACGGCGACCCGGAAACCACCGATGACCTCGGCGTCACCGCGCTCTGGCTCCTGCCGATCAACCCGAGCCCCAGCTACCACGGCTACGACGTCACCGATTACAAAGACATCAACCCGCAGTACGGCACGCTCGAAGACTGGGACGCCCTGGTCGAAGCCTGCGACGCGCGCGGCATCCGCATCGTCCTCGACCTGGTCATCAACCACGCGAGCTGGGAACACCCCTGGTTCGTCGAGGCGACCGACCCGCGGGGCGACAAGCACGACTGGTTCGTCTGGACCGACGCGCGCCCGCAGTACCGGGGCCCCTGGGGCCAGCCCGTCTGGCACGACCACCGCAAGGACGACGCGGGGCGCTACTTCTACGGCGTCTTCTGGCACGGTATGCCCGACCTCAACCACCGCAACGCCGATGTGCGCGACGCGGTGTACGACGCGAGCGCGTTCTGGATGGAGCGCGGCGCCGGGGGCTTCCGCCTCGACGCCGTCAAGCACCTGATCGAAGACGGGCCGACGCAGGAGAACACGCCCGAGACCGTGCAGTGGCTCAAGGACTACAACGCCTTCCTGCACGGGCTGAGCACGCCGAGCTTCACCGTCGGCGAGGTCTGGTCGGGCCCGGCCGAGATCGAGAGCTACATCAGCGGGTCGATGCCCGCGGTCGACTCGGCGTTCGACTTCCCGCTTTCGGGCGCGATCGTCTGGGGCCTCAGGGACAACGACTACGGGCGCGTGCGGCGCGAGGCGATCGCCTCGTGGGAGCGGTACCGCGGGCGCAACAGCACGTTCGTCTCCAACCACGACATGGACCGGGCGTTCAGCGTCTGGGAGCGCGACTTCGACAAGGCCCGCTCGGCGGCGCAGGTGCTCCTGCTCCTGCCGGGCGTGCCGTTCATCTATTACGGCGAAGAGATCGGCATGCAGGGCACGGGCGATCACCGCAACCTGCGCCGTCCGATGCAGTGGACGGCCGACCCGATCCGCACGGGCTTCACCACGGGCGAGCCCTGGCTGGGGGTCGAGCGCGACACCGCGCTGATCAACGTCGAACGCCAGGACAGGCGGCGTGACTCGCTGCTCGCGCAGTACCGCGATCTGATCCAGCTCCGCCGATCGCACCCGGCCCTGGGCGCGGGCGACTTCACGCCGATCGAGGTCGAGGACGACCGCGTGTTCGCGTTTGTGCGCTCGGCGGAGGTCGACGGCGCGATACGACGCCTGCTCTGCGTGATCAACCTGAGCAACGACGCGGTGCGGGGCTTCGAGCTCGACGCCGGCGCGCTCGGCGTCGATCACACCGACGAGGGACTGGGCGAGCTGCTGGGCGATCACCGCGTGCGCCCGCCCTCGCGCACCGGGCGGTGGGAGCCCTTCCCGGCGCTCAAGCGCAGCACGGCGTACGTCATCGCGCTGCCCTGAACCAAATCCAAAGCCCGAGCCCCCGCCCGGCCGACGGTATCTGCATGAACCGCATTGCTTTCCGTCGTGCTATCGCTGCGCTGGCCTGCCTGCCGCTCTTGGCGCTGGGCGCCTGCACCGCCAACGGCCCCGCGCCCGAGCCGGTGATCAACGCCGACGTGACCAACAACACCGACGTCACGGTGCGCGTCAGCCTGCACGCCGGCGAGCGGGTGCGCCTGCGCGAGGACCCGATCCTGCCGACCAAGGACGGGCGGGCGGTCGAGATCGTCCGCGGCACGACCGAGACGGTCAGCATCTCGCGCCCGCGGGAGTGGGGCATCGGCCCGCTGGAGCGGAACGAGGAGCTGGTCTTCTGGCTGCGGACCGAGGTCATCACGCCGACCTGGGGCGAGGACAACATCCGCTGGTTCGAGCTGCTGGGCCCGCCCTCGTCGCGGTTCACGCTGCGCCGCCTCAAGGCCGAGGCGAGCCGCGGGTCGGACCTGGTGGTCCAGGCCTCGACCGTGCCGGCCGAGCCGGTCGATCCCGGCATGTACCCCTTCCGCGACCGCAACCGGGCGTTCCGCGTCGACGCGGGGCTGGCGGGCGCGGGCGCGTCGACCGACTGACGCCTCTACCGTCTCGCGTGAGCGCAACGCCGAACAAGCCGAAACAGCCGAGTCAGGCGGGCCTGATGCGATCGATCGGTCGCTTCTTCGGGCACATCGGGCACGCGGTGAAGGCGCCGGCGCCGAGCACCGAGCGTGAAGAAGTGTCGCGCGAGACGAGCGAGACGCACTCGACCGACGCGGAGGGCCGACGGGTGACCCTGCGCCGCACGACGATCGACGAGATCGAGATCGAGGACACGTCTGACGAGCCGCGACCCTGAGGGAGCGGGAGACGCGTGGCTCGCGGGGGACCGCTCCCCGACGCCGCGGCTCGTTGAGCGCGCGCGGAGCGTGTCAGTTCGGGAAACACCCGCACGCCGACCCGCACGGGCCCGCGGGCGGCGGCCCGCCTGTGCTGCCCCCGACGAAGCTCAGGCTCAGCACCTTCTCGACCGGCGCATCGCTCGGCGTCACGCCGGGGTCAAGCTCGCCCAGCGCGCACACCTCGCCCCAGGTCTTCGGGCTCGCGGCCATCGGGTGGCTCACCTCGACGGTCTTCCCGTTCGCCTCGCAGCGGTACTCGTACCTCGGCATGCACAACCTCCAGACAGGCGGCGGGTCAGTCGATCTCGAGCAGCTCGGCGAGCAAACGGGCGCCGAAGCCCGTCGGCCCGGGGATGAACGGGCCCGCGTCCTTCTCGGTCGCGTGCGTGCCGGCGATGTCGATGTGCGCCCACGGGATGTTCTTCTCGACAAAGTACGAGAGGAACGCGGCGCCCTGGATCGGGTGCGCCTCGCGCACCGGCGCGCTGTTGACGATGTCGGCGACCTGGCTGCGCATCATCTGGTTGTACGACTCGTGGTGGGGCAGGCGCCAGACACGCTCGCCCGTGCCCTCGGCCGCGCACTCGATCTTCGAGCGCAGCCCGTCGTCGTCGCACCACAGCCCCGCGTGCACGCTGCCCAGCGCGACGACCACGCCCCCGGTGAGGGTTGCCATGTCGATGATGTACGCGGGGTCTTCCTTGTCGCAGGCCCAGCAGAGCGCGTCGGCCATGACCAGGCGACCCTCGGCGTCGGTGTTGGTCACCTCGACCGTCACGCCGTTGCGGAACGTGAGCACGTCATCGGGTCGGTAGGCCTCGTCGGAGATCGAGTTCTCGGCGACCGCGAGGAGGGCGACGACGCGTCGCTTGGGCTTGATGGTGCTGGCGATGGCGTGCATGGCGCCGATGACGGCGCATCCGCCGTCCTTGTCGCGCTTCATGCCGCGCATGCTCCCCCCGACCTTGATCGACAGCCCGCCGGAGTCGTAGGTGATGGTCTTGCCGACGAGCACCGCGGGCTTGGCCTTCTTGCCCTTGGGCGCGGCGCCGGCGGGCGTGTACTCGAGGCGCACGAGGCACGGCTCGTTCTCGCTCGCCTTGCCCACGTTGATCAGCCCCTCCATCTTCTCCTTCGCGAGGCGCTCGCCCTTGACAACGGTGCACTTCAGCGTGGGGAACTTCTTCGCCAGGTCCTGGCACGCCTTGGCGATGTGGGCGGTCGTCGCGATGTTGGGCGGCGTCTGGCTCAGCGTGCGCGTCAGGTTCGCGCTCTCGGCCAGTGCCAGGCCCCGCTTCAGGCCCGCGCTGAAGTCACGGTCGCCCGAACGCACGCTCAGCCTCGGGAAATCGGCCTTGCCGTTGACCGGCCCGCGGTACAGCTTGGCGTCCCAGGCCAGCAGCCCGAGCGCCTCGCCCGCGGCGCACCCGGCCCGCTGCTCGTCGACCGCTTCCTTGAGCGTGCCGAACGCGCCGTCGAAGGCGAGCTCGAGGCTGGCGATCTTGTGCTTGGCGGCGTGGCGCCCGACCGCGGCGATCGCGGTGCGCACCCGATCCATGCCGAAGCCCTCCGCATCGCCCAGGCCCACCACGATCACGCGCTCGTACGCGCCCTTGCCCGGGAAGCCCTCGGCGATCGAGCCGAGCGAGCCGTCCGCCTCGATGCGCTCGGCGGCGGCCTTGGCAGCGCCCGAGGCGTCGAGCTTGGCCGACGAGGCGTCGAGCCCGGCGCCCTTGGTCGAGCTCTTCTTCTTTGGGGCAAACTGCCCAACGACGAGCGCCTTCGCGCTCCCGCGCGACTGAACCGTGACCGATGCGAGCATGCCTGGGCCTCCCCTTGGGGCGGCGGGGCCCCGTGGTGCGTGTGGGTCGAGTGTTGGGAGGGGACTGTACCGGGGCCGGCGTCCCCCGGCAGCGGCGCGGCGGGGGGCGCGGCTCGCGGGCCCGCCTCAGGCCGCGCCGCGCAGCGTCTCGGTCGCCCAGCCCGCGACATCCCGCAGCGTCACGATCCCGATCGGGCGACCGTTCTGATCGACCACCGGCATGCAACTGAACCGGCGGTTGAGCATCAGGCTCGCGGCGTCGGCGACCAGGCTGCCGGCGCGCACCGTCGCCGGGCGACGCGTCATGATCTGGTGCGCCCGGCGCTGGAGGCACGCCAGATCGGCCGCCCGCTCGGCCATCTTCCCGATGAACGGGCTCAGGTGGCGCAGCAGGTCGCGGTCGGAGATCACCCCGGCGACCCGGTGGTCGTCGTCGATCACCACGACGTGGTGAAAGGGCGAGTGCTCGAAGAGGTTCTGGATCGACTCAACGGTCGCGTCGAGATCCACGCTCGTCACGCCCGCGGTCATCACCTCTCGAACCGTCAGCCAGGGCATGCGCGCCTCCCGGGCCTCTGGATCGGTCCGTGGGGCCCCCGACTAGACTCAGATCATGCCAGAAAAGCCCGCAAACCCGGCCTCCCAGCCGCCCCCCCGGCCCGCTCGCACCCGGCCCGCAGGCGCCGCGAACCCCTCCCGCGAAACGGGGCCCGAGGCGATCTGGGCCCCCTGGCGGCTGCCCTATCTGGAGGGCGCGGCCGAGGGCGAAGCGCAGAACCACCACCAGGCATCGCCCGCGCCCAAGCGCGAAGACCCCGGCGGCTGCTTCCTCGCCGAAGCCTGGGCCGACCCGCGGCTCGACCAGACCCACCTGGTGATCCATCGCGATGCGCACGGGCTCGTCATGCTCAACCGCTATCCCTACAGCAACGGTCACCTGCTTGTCGCGCTGGGCGAGGGGCGCCCCCGCCTGCTCGATTACGACGCCCAGCAGCGGGCCGCGCTGTGGTCGCTGGTCGATGTCGCGGCCGATCTGATGGAGCGCACGCTCGAGCCCCAGGGCATCAACATCGGCGTCAACCAGGGGCGCGCCGCGGGCGCCGGCGTGCCCCAGCACCTGCACGTCCACCTCGTCCCGAGGTGGGGGGGCGACACGAATTTCATGACCGCGATCGGGCAGATCCGCGTCATCCCCGCGTCGCTCGAGCAGATGTGGGAGCGGTACCGGCTGGCGGTCGAGGGCCGATAGCCCGGGCCTCGGTGCGGGCGTGCTTGGTTTGAGCCCGGGTTGTTGTGCTTCGATCAGCCCCGCCCGAGCTTGCCGGCGACGAGGAAGGCGAGCTCGAGGCTCTGGGCGTAGTTGAGGCGCGGGTCGCAGAGGCTGACGTAGTTTTCGTTCAGCCCGTGCTCGGTCACGCCCGACGCGCCGCCGACGCATTCGGTGACGTCTTCCCCGGTGAGTTCGAAGTGCACGCCGCCGAGCACGGTGCCGAGTTTCTGGTGCACGTCGGCGTTGATCTCGATCTCCTGGAGGATCGCGTCGAAGCTGCGGGTCTTGATCCCGCCCTCGGTCTTGATCCCGTTGCCGTGCATCGGGTCGGACATCCAGAGCACGCGTCGCCCGGCGCGTTCGACGCCCTCGACAATGGCGGGCAGCGCATCGGCGGCGTGCTGCGCGCCCATCCGCGCGATCAGCACGATCTTGCCCGCCTCGTTGCCCGGGTTCAGCATCTCGGTCAGCGCGGCGATCTCTGCGGGGTCGGCCTTGGGGCCGACTTTGATGCCGACCGGGTTCTGGATCCCGCGGAAGAACTCGACGTGCGCGCCGTCGGGCTGGCGGGTGCGCTCGCCGATCCAGGGCAGGTGGGTGGTGAGGTCGTAGAAGCCCTCGCGCCGGGGGACGCTGCGCGTCTGGGCCGATTCGTACAAGAGGTTCAGGCCCTCGTGGCTGGTGTAGAACTCGGCCCGCGTCAGCTCGTGCACGCGCGCCTCGCCCAGGTTTTCCATTAGCGTCAGCCCGTCGGCCAGCGCGCGGGTCATGCGCTCGTACGCGCCCTTGCGCCCGTCGGGCAGGTCGGCGTTCTCGAGGAAGCGCAGGTCCCAGTACTCGGGGTGGTGCAGGTCGGCGAAGCCGCCCTCCAGCAGCGAGCGGATGAAGTTCAGCGTCATCGCCGAGTGCTGGTATGCGCGGACCATCAGGTGCGGGTTGGGCGTCCGCGCTTCGGGGGTGAAGGGCGCTTCGTTGACCAGGTCGCCGTAGTAGCTGGGCAGCTCGGCCTCGGTGCCGGCGCCCGGGCCCGATTCGATGATGCCGCGCTCGGTCGGGCTCGATCTGGGCTTGGCGTACTGCCCGGCGATGCGCCCGACGCGGGTCACCGGCTTGCCGATGCCGTGGATCAGCACCAAGCTCATCTGGAGCAGGATCTTGAGCTTGTTGGTGATGATCTCCGGGCGGCACTCCGCGAGGATCTCGGCGCAGTCGCCCCCCTGAAGGATGAACCGCTCGCCGGCCTGCGCCTGGGCGATCTCGCCCTTGAGGCGTTCGATCTCCCAGCTTGTCACCAGCGGGGGGAGCGACCGGAGTTTGTCGGCGGCGCGCTGCACGGCCTCGCGGTCGGCGTACACCACCTGCTGGGCCTCGAGCCGGGCCTTCCACGACTCGGGGTGCCAATCGGCGGCGGCCGTCACGCTGTTGGCGGCGTCGGTCGGTGCGCCCGCCGGGCTCGGATCATGCTGTGCACGTGTCTTCACGAACGGTCTCTCCGGTAGGGCATCGAGCAAGCGTCGATGCGAGCCCATCTTGGCGCGCGTCGGCCCGAAACGCCGTCGACACCTGATCTTTCGTCGATTTTGCACCCAAGAACTTCACCGCCATGGGGGAATCGGTCGATTCCGGACCACCGAGCGGCAAGCCGCCCCGACGACCGGGGGGCGAGCCCGCCAGCCCTCAGTGTGAGGGCAGACCGACTCCGCCCCGGGCGCCGGGGCACACGCTTTGAGGGCAGGGCCTCGGCCCGGGCCGCGAATCACGCCGCCCGCCCCTCGCCACGGGAGAAGACACCATGCCGACCCGCACCACCAGCAAATCGACCCGCACCGCCTCCAAGAGGACAACCACCGCCAAGGCCAAACGAACCGCCACCGGGCGCAAACCCGCCCGCAAGGCCCGCACCACGACCGCCTCGGCCAAGAAGTCGACCACCGCCCGCAAGCCCGCCGCCCGCAAGGCAGCCAGCAAGACCGCAAGCAAAACCACCAGCAAGCGGAAGACGGCGCCCAAGGCCAAGACCACCACCGCCCGCAAGCCCGCCGCGAAGCGCACCGCCGCCGCGAAGGCCAAGACAAGCACCGCCCGCAAGACCACCGCCCGCAAGCCTGTTGCTCGCAAGACGACCGGGGCAAAGACCGTGGCCCGCAAGCCCGCTGCGAAGCGCACCACCGCCGCGAAGGCCAAGACCACCTCGGCCCGCAAGACGACGGCCCGCAAGCCCGCCGCCAAGCGCACCGTGACCGGCCGGAAGACGACCACCACCGCCCGCAAGACCACGGCCCGCAAGACCACCGCCCGCAAGCCGGTTGCTCGCAAGGCGACCGGCGCGAAGACGGTGGCTCGCAAGCCCGCCGCGAAGGCCAAGGCGACCACCGCCCGCAAGCCCGCGGCCAAGCGCACCGTGACCGGTCGCAAGACCACCACGGCCCGCAAGACCGCCGCCCGTAAGCCTGTTGCCCGTAAGACCACGGCTCGTAAGCCCGTCGCCCGCAAGACGACCGCCCGGACCACCGCCGCCCGCAAGACCGCGGCCAAGCGGACCGTCACCAAGCGCCCTGCCTCGAAGCGCACAACGACCAGGGCCGTCGCCAAGACGACCGTCCGCAAGAGCTCGGCCGGCAAGGGCGTGCGCAAGGCCACCGTCGGCCGGATCGGCGGGCGTTCGGCGCCCCGCGCGGCGGCCCGCCGCACCACCCGTCGCGCTGCCTGACCGGACAGCCTGATCAGGCCGCCCGACACCCGTTCATGCTGAACGGGTGCGTACCACAAGCGATCCGCCCGCCAGCCGCGGGCAGCCATTCGGCACCGGGCCCCGTCGCGTTACCCCGCGGCAGGGCCTGTTCTATGCGCACGCCGCACGCGTACACGCCCGCCGGGCGGGGCGCGGCGTTGGTGGGGTTGGGCGGCGCGGGCCGAGGCGGGGTTAGCGTGTTCGAACGTCGACCGCGAAGCTGAATACGGTCGCCCGTCCGAGCGCGTCCGCGTTGACCTCGTAGCGACCGGCGATCGGCATCGTGCTTACGTAACCGTTCGGCACGGGCATGCCGACGAGGTGATAAGGCATCGGATCCCAGATCACCAGGCGTTCGACGTACGGGCCCATGCGCGTTTGCCGGATGATCGCGCGGGTCACGACGACGTAGTGCCCGATCTGCGCCTGCGGGTTCGGCTTGTAGAGCAGCATGACGGGGCGCCCTTGGGCGAGTTCGGTGAGCAACTCTCGCGCGGTCGGAGCGCCCCATTTGCCGTTCGCCCGCACCGCGAAGCGTTGCCCGTTGTTCGAGATGCCCCATTGGTTCAGCAGTGCGGCGACCTGTTGCAGACTGCCCGGCTGATCGGGCGGAACCCCGTCCCACCCTGTGCCGTAGATCTGGCGGACGATGGCGTCTTGGTTCACGTCTGCGCCGTGGAAATCAAGGATCATCTCGATCGCCGCCGCCCAGCACCACGCCATGCGCCGCTGCCCGCGGAAGGCCGGGGCGAACGCCGACGCGGGGATCCCGGTCGCGGTCAGAGCCGGCTGCGTCTTCGCCGGCGTCGGCTGGTACTGCGCGCTCGCCGGCGCGGGGTTCGCGATCGCAAGGGCGATCACGGGGATCGCGAGCAACCTCAGCCAAGTTCGGCTCGCCAGGCTGCGGCTTACCAACTTTCGGTTCTGTGACATGTTCATGATCCTTGTCTGCTGCCAGGCACATTCGTCGTCAGCCCGCGGCAGCCGCGTGTGTTCGGGATGCTCACCGGTGGCCGAGTAGACCCGCATCCGATCACCGCGATCAACCCTCCGTTTGAAGGTGGTGGACGGGCTCTGTCGAACGCGCCTAGCGATCGAGCGTTGCGTCCGCGGCGAGCGCTCGGGCGTCTGCCCGCGACGCGGACTCGCTCGCGGGGGCGCCGTCGATCGAGCCGGCCGTGCTCGGGTCGATGCCCAGCGACTTCAGGTGGTCGTGCCACGCCTCGGTGTGCACGCGCCAGAAGTGGTCGAAGCTGTTCGCGAGGCTGAACTGGTCCATGAACGCGCGGGCCGCGTCGCCCATCGCGCGGCGTTTGTGCTCGTCGACCGCCAACGCCGCGATGACCTCCGCCCAGCGCTGCGGGTCTTCAACGGGCAGCACGTAGCCGGTCTTCTCGTCGTCGACGACCTCCTTGGGCCCGCCGATGTCGGTCACGATGACCGGGATCGCGCTGCCCTGGCTCTCCATCACGACCTGCCCGAGCGTGTCGGTGGTGGAGGGGAAGACGAACATGTCGCTGCTCGCGTAGATCGCGCTCAGCTCGTCGCCGTGGCGGAAGCCCAGGAACCGAACGTCCTTCTTGCCCAGCTCCTGCGCCATCTGGTCGCGGTAGGGCCCGTCGCCCACGATCACCAGCTCGGCCTCGTGCCCGGTCTCGCTCAGGATCTTGCGCACACGCTTCCACACGCCGACCATGAACGGCAGGTTCTTCTCCACGCTCACGCGCCCGCAGTACAGCACCTTGACGGTGTCCGCCCGCATGCCCAGGCGCGACCACAATGCCGGGTCCTTGAACCGCGGGTGGAAGACGTTGGCATCAAAGCCCGGCAGCAGGCGCACGATCTTGTCGCCCGGCAGGCCCAGGGCCGTGAGGCTGGCGATGTAGTCGTCCGACCGCGTGAAGATCGTGCTGAACGGCTTGTAGAACGCCCGCATGAACTTCTCGGTCGCCTTGGTGAAGGCGTGGTCGTCGAACATGCGGTCGATGTAGGCGGGGAAGTCGGTGTGGTACACACCGAGCACGGGGACCTTGAGCATTTTGGCCGCGATGAACCCGATGCATCCGACCGGCCCGGGCGTGGAGATGTGGATCACGTCGGGCTGGTGCTCGTTGACGTGGCGCAGGATCCGCATCACCGGGGGCAGCGCGAACTCCAGGTTGTCGTACTTGGGCATCTTGGTCGCGAACGCGGGCGCGAAGTTGTGGATGTTGGGCAGGTCCGGGCAGTCGAAGCGCGTCGAGGTGATGACGTCGAGGTCGCGGTCGAAGTCCTGCGCCGCCTCGGCCGCGTTGGTGATGAACCGGCTGACCCCGTTGACATCGCCCAGCGTGTCGGTGAACAGGCTGATCTTCATGGGTCGCTCCAGCACGCCGGCCCCGCTCCCGGTGTCGCTTGTTTCGTGCACGAACTGGTCGAGGAAGTTGCGCTCTTTGTTCTGGTAGAACAGGCTCATGATGTAGGGGATCTGGGCCGCCTGGAGCATTGCATAGCTCATCAGGTGCTCGGTGATCTTGCCCGCGTCGCGCTTTTTGAAGGCCTTGATCGCGCCGGGGCCCATCGCGGCCTGCAACGCCGCGGTCAGGTCGCTGACGAACTCGGCCATCCGCTCGTGCTGGCTGACGGCCGTCCCGTCGGCCCAGGCGCCGGGCTCGAGGCGGTCGCGCAGGTCGGGGTATTTTTCGAGCACCGGGCGCATGTTCTTCTTGAGGGTGCGCAGCACGGGCAGGCTCTTTTTGCGTCGCTTGAGCCAGACCTTCTGCGCGACCTTGTACGCCGCGACTTTCTTCTTCGTCGGCGCTTGCACGTAGACGCCGAAGAACCGCAGCAGCTTCGCGCTGACATACTGCCCCACGGGCGAACGCTGCTCGTAGAGCCTTCGCCCGAAGTAGTTCGCCCCGACCGTCGAGATCTGGTGCGCGAGCAGCGCCGCGTGCCCGCCCACGCCCCCGGCCTCGGACTCGAACGCCATCGCCCGGTCGAAGAAACGGCGCGGGTCCACCTCCTTGCCCGCGGGGGCCTCGCTGCGCAGGGCCGTGTACGTGCGCCCGACGTTGAGCAACGCGTGGTCGTCGCTGCCCCCGGTCCGGGCCTTGCGCCAGGGCTCGGACCAGACCGGCGCCAGCCCGTGCGCCTCGCTCAGCAGCTCGATCCGGCGCGGCGTCAGCCCGTCGAGGTAGTGCGCCAGCGCACGGTTCAGCGGGTCGTTGTGCGCGCCGTTGATCGTCTCGAAGCCCCGGAACAGCAGCACCGCACGCTCGATGTGCCAACGCGTCAGGCGCCCGTTCTGGATGTACAACGCGTGCGCCAGCGCGTGCGGCAGGTCACGCTCGCGCAGCCACGCGGCGAACGTGTACACGTCGTCGCGCAGCCCCTCCTTGTCGATCTCGCGGTCCAGCTCGGGCGTCAGCCCCCAGACCAGCACGTGCAGCATGCACTTGTCTTCTGGGAAGCGCACGCTGACCTCTTGCCCGACGATGAACCGCTCGAACCCGCGCTCGACCAGCTCCATCGCGCCCTTGATGGTGTCGTGGTCGGTGATCGTGACCAGGTCCATCCCGCGCGCGATCGCCTGGTCGTACACGGCCTCGGGCTCGGAGTAGCACTCCGGGCAGCCGATCACACCCGCCGCGGCGATCACCGGCTTGTCGGAGGCCTTGCTGTGGCAGTGGGCATCGATGCGCGTGACCGCGCCCGCCCAGCCGGGCTCGACGACGGGTCCGACGGCGCGTCCCATGCCGCCTCCCAAGCCGGGGCCCATGCCAGGGCCCGGGGTGCGCTCGCGTTGACCGTTGCTGCCTCGAGGTGCCATGCCGCACTCCCGACCCGGGCTGGTGCGCGACCGTCGGCTCCGCCGCCGTTGTCGCGTTCAAACCCTGTTCCGGCGGAAGTTTACTCTCCGCTGCCTCGCCCCCGCCCCTCGCCCGGGCCGCATCTCCGGCATTCACGGTCTCTTGATGCTCCGGGACGGCGCATCACCACCCGCTTCGGGCTACAGTCTGGCAAGAACAAATCTTGCCTGACAGTTGCAATAACCGCCGGGCGGCGTCGGTTCGCTCTCCCAGAGCACGGGCCGCAACCGCCCCAAGCCAAGACCGAAGGCCGTCCAGGAGACTCACGATGCCCCGCCTGCAGTCAATCGATCCCGCCAGCGCGACCGGCGAGACCAAAGCCCTCTTCGAAGGCCCGCTCAAGGGCAAAGAGCTGAACATCTTCAAGGGCATGGCCAACAGCCCCGCCGTCCTCAACACCTACCTCGGCATCGCCGGCGCACTGAGCAAGGCCTCGCTCTCCGCCAAGGAGCAGGAGGTCATCCACCTCGCCGTCAGCCAAGAGAACAACTGCTCGTACTGCCTCGCGGCCCACACCGCGATCGGCAAGGGCGCGGGCCTCAGCGATGTCCAGACCGTCGCCGCCCGCACCGGCAGCGACGTGGGCGACCCCAAGCTCACGGCCCTGGCGACCTTCGCCAAGCAGCTCCACGAGAAGCGGGGCTTCGTCAGCGACGACGACCTGAGCGCTTTCCGCTCGGCCGGCTACGACGACGGCGCGATCGCCGAGGTCACCGCGGTCTACGCCCTCGCGACCATGACCAACTACTTCAACCACATCCACGAGCCCGATATCGACTTCCCGGCGCCCCCGAGCGTCTGACCCGCCTCCGCCCCGCAGAACGGGCCGAAGGCAACAGCGACAAACCACGAGCGCCGCGGTCGGAGAATGTCCCCCCTGCATTCGGCCGCGGCGTCTCTTTTTTTGCGATCAGACCGACAGAGCCCCTTCCCTCCCCCGCGCCCCGCGGCAAGAGCGAACAAGGCAGTCATGAGCCGGCGCCGCCTCCTCAGCTCAGGCGATCGCGCCAGGCTTCCATGCGGTCGCGGTTGGTCATGTCGTACCGCAGGGGCGTGACGGTGACGCGCCGTTCGAACAGCTCGGTCACGTCCGTCCCGTCATCGGCGCCGACAAAGTCCAGCCCGTGGCCCGCCGCCCAGTAGTACGTCGCCCCGTTCGGCGCCCGGCGCTGCTCGTAGCGGTCGACCAGCGCGTGCGTGTTCATCGGGCAGACCGTCACCGGCACGTCGCCCGGCTCGCGCCAGTGCTGGGTCGCGGGGATGTTGACGCTGATGATCTCGTGGCGCTCGGGCAGCCCGCCCGCGATCAGGCGGTCGATGACGTGACGCGCGAGCGCCGCGGCACGGTCAAAGTCGGGCGGCTCGCTGGAGAGCGCACGCTCGGCCGTCGGATTGGGCGCCTCGTCCGACGGGCCGTAGTCCAGGTGCATGCTGACCGCGATCGCGGGGATGCCCAGGAACGCGGCCTCGACCGCGGCGCCGATCGTGCCCGAGTAGAGCACGTTGATGCCCACGTTGGCCCCGGCGTTCATGCCGCTGATCGCCAGATCGGGGCGCGAGCCGCGCCCGTGCATCGCGGGCCAGAGGTTGGTCAGCCCGAGCTTGACGCAGTCGGCGGGCCTGCCCTCCACCGCGACGCCGACGCCGCTGTTGATTTCGGTCTGGCGGGTCATCAGCGGCTCGTGAAAGGTCACCCCGTGCGAGGTCGCGCTCTGTGCGGTCGCGGGGGCCACGGTGGTGACCTCGCCCAGCGGCTCGGTGGTGCCGAGCGCGTCGGCGGGCAGTTGCCCGGTGAGCGCGCGGTGCAGCGAGCGGATGCCGGGCGCGTGGATGCCGTCGTCGTTGGTGAGGAGGATGTTCACGGTCGGAGCGTAGACGCGCCGTCCGCTCCTCCCCCCGGCGTCGGACGCATCGGGCCCGGATCTTCAGGCCATCAGTTCTTCGGTCGTCGGCAGGCTCGCGACGTAGCGCTTGTGCACGTCGGCGTGGTGCCTGGCGTAGATCGCGTCGATCTCGGCGGGGCTGGGGAAGCCGCCCATGAAGCCGGGGGCTTCTTCGGCCACGGTGTTCGACGCCGCGTTCATCAGGTGCGCCAGCAGCGTGCGCGGGTCTTCCAGGCCCACCGAGACGCGCGTCGTCGTCGGCGTGATGCCCGCTTCGAACAAGGCCTGGCGGCTCATCTCGCTGTGGCTGGTGATCGCGGGGCACAGCACGATCGTGTTGGGCGTGCCCAGGCTCACCTGGTGCCCGAAGACCGGGTCGAGCTGATCGAAGAACCGCTCGAACGCCACGCGGCTGAACAGCCCCTTCGCCTCGGGATCATCGCGGCTGTCGCCCTCGAAGTCGAACGTGAACAGCGGCGCCGGCAGGCCCAGGAACATGCACTTCTCGCGCACCGCCCCGTTGTCGTGCCCCGGGCACGCGCTGCAGTTGACGTTGATCTGCGGGTGCTTGCCCAGCACCTCGGCCAGCGTCAGCGTGTTGACACACTTCTGGAGCATGCGCGTCTCCAGCGTGTTCAGCCCGTTGATCACCTCGAAGGCCTTGTCCGCGTCGAGGAACGCGCCCTTGACGTAGTACACGTTCCAGAAGAGCGTCTCGTCCCAGTTGAACACGCGCTCGCTGCCGTCGACGTCGAGCCCGGGCATGCTGTCGTGCTTGCCCATGAACATCCGCTCGTTGCGCCCGATGACGCAGCCGGCCGTCGTCGTCCCGTGGCCCGAGATGTCCTTCGTGTAGCTGTGGATCACAAAGTCGGGGCGCTCCAGCGGGTCCTCGCGCCGCAGCGGGCGGTGCAGGAAGGGCGTACCCACGGTGCTGTCGCAGATGACCGTCAGGCCCCGCTCGTGCGCCGCCTTGCAGATCGCCGGCACGTCGAGCACGTACCCGTGCGGGTTGCACGGGCTCTCAAGGTACACGTAGATCTGACGCCCGGCGTCGATGCGGTCCTTGAAGTCGGCCTTCGCCTTGTCGAGCGCCGCGATGAAGTCCGCCTCGGTCGTGCCGTCCCAGAACCGCACCGCGACGTCGAGGTTGCTGGGCTTCTGGTACCAGTCGTGCATGAGCTGGTACGTGCCGCCGTAAACATTGCGGCTGCTCAGCACGATGTCGCGATGACCGACGAGGTGGCTCAAAATCGCGTCGACCGCGGCCATGCCCGAGTTGAAGTTCCACGCGAAGTACTGGTCGGCCTCGGTCCCCGCCTCGATATCCACGATGTGGTTCGCCAGGCTCACGCTCGTCGGGTTGAGCAGGCGGCTGTACACCTCGTGCAGAAGCTCCTTGCCCTGGAACGCATCATCGACCCACTCCGCGCACGCGTAGATGTACGTCGCGGTCCGCGTGATGACCGGCTTGGCGCTGAACAACGCCGTGACGTTGTCGAAGATCGGGTACGGGCCCTTGCGGCTGCGCGTCGAGGGATCGCTCACAACCGACTGGTATGTCGAGCGGAACGGGTGCTGGAGCGTGTCGAGGATCTTGGCGAGCTGGAAGCAGAGAAACTTCTGCGCCGCGAACCGCTGCACGCGGTCGACACGCTTGAGGCCCTCCAGCTCGGCAACGCCAAGCTCCCACATACGCTTCAGATCGGCGTGCCCGGCGTAGAGGTGGCGGCTGAAGCTGGCGAGGTGCTTGCCGTACTCGCTGTCCGGGTCGACGCCGAAGTGCGCGAGCTGCTCGCTCGCCAGCGTGTCGAGGTCGGTCGCCTCGGTCGTCTTGCGGCGGGGGCTGATCTCACGCGCGAGATCGAAATCACTGGCGGCGTGCTGGATCCGCTGGGCGGGGTCGGACGGGCTGGCGGTCGACATGGCTGAAACTCCCTCGGGGCGCCTCAGGGGGCGGCCCGGATGTAGTGTAGGGGAGAGGGGAGGCCCTCCTGGAACGCTCACCTCAGCATGGCCGCGCCCATGAAGCCCAGGTAGGGGCCCATGCCGAGCGCGAAGGTGATCGCCAGCAGCGTCCAGGCGACGGGCTCGGCGCGGGCCCGGCCCTCGGGCGCATCACCCGTGCGCGCGGTCTCGGCGAGTGCCGCGCGGGCCTTGGGCCGGCTGCGCCAGGCGGCGATCGCGAACGGGATGCCCGCGGGCAGCACGACGCCCAGCGTGACCAGCGCGAGGACGACAAAGTCGCCGGCGAGGTCGCTGCGGACGGATGCGCTGAGCCCCGCCCCGCCCGCGTGCCCGCTCTTGGCCACAACCAGCATCGACGCGAGCAGCAGGCTGAACAGCGGGTAGATCGCGAGGATCGCGAGCCCGACCAGGCACCGCTTGTGCCGCCCCACGGCCTTGAACTCGGGCGTCTGAAGGAGCCGCACCGCGAGCTCGCCGCACTCGGGGCAGCGTGCGGTCTCGTCGGCGTCGATGCCGCCGAGGTCGTAGCCGCAGGATGGGCAGTGGGTGGTCATGTTGCTCTGCGCGTTCGCTCAGAACCCTCGACGCACCGTGTTCGCCACCGCGTTGTCGCGCCCCAGCACCAGCACGTCGGCGATCTCGATCGCCTCGGCGAAACTCTCCTGGGCGAGCTGGGCGTCGTCTGCGTCGTTGGGCACACGCCCGGCCTCCAGGTGCTCGACCGTCGGGATCGCGTCGCCGCAGACGAGCGTCGTGCGCGTCGGCTCGCTCACCAGCAGCCCGCAGAGGCCCGGCGTGACACCGGGCAGCGGGAACAGGCTCACGCCCGGCGCCAGCTCGTCGGGCGAGGCCTGGCACCGCGCGAGGATCGCGATGTCGCGCTCCAGCACCTCGCGCATCGTCTGCTGGTCTTCGTGGAGGTCTTCGCCCGTGTCGCGATTGGCCTGCTCGGTCTCGGCCAGGCGGGCGAGACCTTGGGCCATCGGCACGCCGACGGTCTCGCGCTCGCGCTCGCCGATGAGCCAGGTGGCATCGGTGAAGGCGTCGATGCCGCGCCGCACATCGGGGCGGAACGAGGTGCAGAAGACGTGCGTGATCTGCGCAGGCGTGATGCCCGCCCGCTCGGCAAGGCGGGCGGCGATCGCCGGGCCCGGCAGCCCCGGGTCGACCAAAATCACCGACTCGCCCGCGCGGATCAGCGTGCTGGTCGCGTGGCCCGTGCGCACGGCCCCGCGTTCGTTCCAGAGCGGGTGGGCGGAGAGGGTGCCGATCGAGACAACGCGGAGGTCCATGCCAAGAGGGTAGAAGGCGGGCGGGCCCGACCTCGTCGCCGGGCGTCAACGCCCGCCTCGAGCCCCTCGCTCACGCAGGCGACCGCCCCGTGCGCGCAGCGAGACGGCCGCGTCTTGTGGACACGGCCGCCCGGAGAGAGAGAAAGAGGGAAGATCAAACGCGAGCGGCGGCCGCACCCCGGCGCCGCCCGCGATCGGTTCTGGTCTGCGCCCGGCCCGCTGAACGTCCGGCGTTCAGCTCGCCAGGTCGAACTGCTCGATCGCCTCCGCGATCTTGGGCTTGAGCTCCTCGAGCTTCTCGGCCGTGAGCTGGAGCACATCGAGCTCCTCGTTCGTGATCGTCGTGTCGGTCTGGTCGAGGCGGAACCCCTCGGCGATCTGGGCCGCGATCTTGTCGGCCACCGCGACCAGCGTCACGATGCGCCGGTGCTCGGCCGGTGCGCCACTCGGGTCGTGGTGCCAGCGCGTCGCCAGCTCGAAGACGTGCGGGAACTTCCACTTCTTGCACAGCGCCGCGCCGAACTCCATGTGCGTCGCGCCCAGCACCCGCTCTTCGATCTCGATCATGCTGACCGCCGGCACGCCCTCGTCGTCGGGGCTGCACTGCTCGATCACCTCGATCAGCTTCGTGCGGTCGAACTGCATCTCGACCATCACACCGATGTCGTGGATCAGGCCCGCGAGGTACGCCTCGTCGCCCAGGCCCACCTTGACGGTGTCGGCCAGCACCTTGCACGCCGCCGCGGTCGCGTTGGAGTGCGTCCACAGGTCCTTGGCGCCGAAGCTGGGCGTCAGCTCGCCGCCGCGGAACAGCTTCGCGAGGCTGGCCGCGATCGCGATGTTCTTCACCGCGTTGAGCCCGAGCATCACGATCGCCCGGTTGATCGAGGCGATCTGCCCCGGCAGCCCGTAAAACGAGCTGTTGACAACCTTGAGGATCCGTGCGCACAGGGCCGGGTCGTTGTTGATCACCTCGTGCAGGTCTTGGGCCGTGCTCGACGGGTCCTCCACCAGTTCGATGATCTTGAGGGTGATCTCGGGGAGCGTGGCGATGTGGCTGATCTCGCGGATCGCCGCGTTGATCGTTTGCTCTCGCTGCTCGGAGGTCGTCGACATGCCGCGCTCCTTCTCGTTCCTGGCGAATGGACCCCCCGCCTATCGGCGGCCTCGCCACGCGCCTTGCGGCAACCCCGAGAACCTTCTGCGCTCGCCTCGCCCTCCGCCCCTAGTACGTGCAGCGCTTGCGGATCAGCCCCTCGCTGTGGGGGTCGAGCCGCGCAAGCAGCCCCGCGATCCGCACGCCCGCGCGCCCGTCGCCGAACGGATGGGCCCCCCCGACCGGCCCGAGCCCGCGCGCCGTCCGCACCGCGCGTGCGATCGCCTCCGGCTGATCCGGCGCCCGGTCGGGCACCCAGACCGTCGCGCCGTCGCTCCGCTCGCGCCCGCCCTGTCGCGGGCCGATGTCGACGCTCGGGCACCCCAGCGCCCCCGCCTCGATCAGCCCGGCCGAGCTGTTGCCCGCCAGCACGCCCCCGCTCTGCCCCAGGCGCTTGAGCAGCGAGACAAACCGCTCGCGCGCCAGGTGCCGCTCGACCCGCATTCCGCTCGGTGCTTGCAGCAGCGCGCGCATGATCCCATCGCGCCCCGGGTCGAAGTTCGGATGCAGCGCGAGGACCCCCGCCCCATCGACCCCCGCCAGCGTCCCCTCGATCGCCGCCGCTGCCGTCAGCTCTTCCTGCTCGTTCGTCCGCCCGATCGGATGCAGCAGCAGCACCGCCGCCGGCGAGCCCAGCGCCGCGAACGACTCGTCGTCCATCGCCTCGACGTGCGCCAGCCCATCGATCGCGGGCGAGCCGACGACGAAGACCATGTCCTCGCGCTCGCCCATCCGCCGGATGCGCTCGCCCGAGGTCTCGCTCGCCGCCAGGTGCAGGTGGCTGAGCTTGGTGATCGCGTGGCGCATCGCCTCGTCGCTCACGCCCTCGGCCCGGTCGCCCCCGTGGATGTGCGCAACCGCGTATCCGCCCACACTCGCCGCCGACGCAGCCGCGAACGCCTCGATCCGGTCGCCCAGCACGACGACCCAGTCGGGACGGAGCCCCTCGAAACTGCGCCCGAACCGCGCGATGCCCTTGCCCAGCGCCTCGACATCGGCCGCCCGCCCCGTCCGCCCGGCCACCTGCATCGGCACCGAATCGGTCACCGCGAACGCCCGTTTCACCTCGCGAAACGTCAACGCCGGCTGGACGAGGTGGCTGCCCGCCGCGATGACGAGCAGCTCGAGATCGCTCCGATCGCGTACCGCCTCCATCACCGGCTTCAGCAAGCCAAACTCGGCCCGCGTCCCCGTGACGATCGCGACACGCCTCGGGCGCTCGGCGTTCGGCCGTGCATCCTGCGCGCGCTCTTCCGATGGATCGATCCAACCAGAACTGATCATGCCGGCAGGTTAGCCGCCCGTACCCCTCACCAACGCTCCCTCTCTCATCCCGGCGTCCGGCCGTTTCCCCTCCCCCACGCCCCGCGGGGGACCTGGCCGAGCCAAGGGCGAGGTCGAAGGCGAGATCGAAAGCGAGGTCGGCTCGGGGCGATGAACGGACAGGCAGGGCGCCTGTCCCAACCGATCGAGGCCCGAAGCACACCAGTGGGACAGGCGTCCCGCCTGTCCGAGCACTTTTACCTCACCCTGCCGGCTCGACCTCAGCAACCGAAACCCGACCGGGCAGATCCATCGGCGCCGCGTCCACCGCCAGGGGTTCATCCACTCCAACATCCACGAGGCACCGCTGCCCGACGATCACAGCGAGGTCCGCCGCGGGCATCGTCCCGTCGCAGGGGCGCTTCACCGTCAGCATGTCGCGCGTCAGCACCTCGCCCGCGCGGATCGCTTGCGTCGCGACGACCGACTGCCTGCTGACCGCACGCACATCCCGCTCGATGCGCTGCACCCGCTTGAGCGCGGACCAATCGATCGACCCATCAGCCTGCCGCCCTGCCTCGATCCCATACGTAGGATCTGCGAGGTCCGCAGCAAGACCTCGCAAGCCGTCTTCGTCGAGGAACCGCGCCCAGTACGCCTCCATCGACAGCGTCGGCTGCGCAGCGCGCGCCCGCTCGATGTAAACCGCCAAGCTGCGGGCGTCCAGCGACGCCGCGTGATCCGGGCCCGCCGCGGCCCGGTCGTACGTCAGGTGCTTCTCCAAGATGCACGCGCCGGCACGTGTTGCGAGCGCACCGGTATCCACATCACTCGTGTGGTCGCTGTAGCCGATCGCGCCCCCTCGATAGACACACTCCGCGTCGAGCCCGAGCATCCCGCCAATCGCCGCGAACTCCCGCGGCGTTGGATAGCAGCTCACGCACTGCATCAACGCCAGGCGATCCGAGATCCGGTCCAAACCGCAGTCGTGATACGCAAACTGCACCTCGTTCCGATTCGCGGCCCCCGTGCTCACCACCATCGCCCGCCCGTCCGCCGCCAGCGCCTCCAAGAGCGGTCGGTTCACCACGTCCGGGCTCGCCGTCTTGATCGCGTCCCACGGCAGCGCGAGCCCCGCATCGACTGTCTCGAGGCTGAACAGCGTCACGATCGCGTGAAGGCCTCGATCGTGCGCGCGCCCGATGACCTGCGCGCACTCGTCGAGCGAGAGTTCCAGCCGGCGCAGCATCTCGATCGGGTCGGTCTCGCCCGCGGCCCGCTGATACGCGGCCAGCTTCGCGGCCTTGCTCATCAGGCGATCGGTTTCGAAGTACTGGAGCTTTACCGCGTCGGCCCCGGCATCCGCCGCAGCGTCGGTCAGGTCCAGCGCCCGCTCGACCGAGCCGTCGTGGTTCACGCCGATCTCGGCGATGACGTACACCGGCTCGCCCGCCCCGATCGCGCGTCCGCCGATGTTCACGCCGCGTCTTCCGTGCGTGTGCGCTCGCGCAGCAACGTATCCGCAACAACGAGGTCGATCGGCGTATCGATGTCGACCACCTCGCCCCCGCCCGTCTCGATGCCGCGCCGGTCGCGCCCAAAGAACGCGTGCGGCCCATCATCGACGCCCAGCTCCAGATGCAGCGCCCCGGGCGTGAGCGCGATCACCCCGCCGTCGGGGACGTACGCCGCCGGCAGGTCTTGCCGTCGATACACGCCGTGGTTGAGCACATCGCCCTCCCACGCGCGCACGCCGCCGTCATCGCCGAGGCGGGCCGTCCACCACGGATGGTGCTTGCCGGCGCGCACATAGCTCTGCACGCTGTCGCAGCCGGTGCGCACGAGGCGTTCGACCGCGCGGTCGGTGAGATCGGCGGGGCGCACGGGCACGTTTGCGTACAGGATGACAACCGGGGCTCGCGTGTGCCCGATCGCGTCGATCGCGTGGCGCGCGGCATCGTCGACATGCGCCTCATCGCCCGCGAGCCCAGCCGGACGCTCGATCGGCTCTGCGCCCATCGATCGCGCGATGTCGAGCGCGCGATCATCGTCGCTGCTCACAACCGTCCGCTCGATGTGCACGCTGCGCAGCGCGTGCTCGATCGTCCAGGCGATGCAGGGCCGCCCGCCGACGATCGCGGTGTTCTTGCCCGGCACGCCCTTGCTGCCGCCCCGGGCGAGGATGACCGCGGTCGCGTTCAAGCCGCCGCCTCGGCCCGGGTCCCGGTGCGGGCGTGCGCGCCGGCCGCCCGGCGTTTCGCCTCGAGCTCGGCCGCCGCCCGCTGGTGGGTCACGCTGACGGCCCGCCACGCCTCATCGAGCGTGCATGTATTGAGGTCGACGCCCTCGATGATCGCGCCGCCCGCCCCGCGCACGCGCCCGTCGCAGAGCACGACGAGGCGATCGCGTTCGAGCCGCTGCCCCGCCGACGCGGGGATCGGCAGCGGGCGGAAGCGGTCGGAGCCGGTGTCGTCCACCGCCGGCCCGGGGTCGATCGCCGCGCTCCCGCAGGTCATGATCCAACGGTCGACAAAGTCGGGGATCTCACCCGATGCCTGCGCACACCGCGTGATCCGCGGCACCACCCAGAGCCCCGGCATGCCGCCGCACGCATCTTCGCGCGCACGGACCGCCAGACGCTCCGCCCGAGCATCGGCGACCTCGAACCGGTCGTGCCCGCTGATCGCCTCGCGCGTCTTGGCAGTTGTCGCGAGCAGGTCGATCGAGATCACCCCCGCCCCGCTCTCGAGCAACATCGCCTCGTCGACGTCCGTGCCGGTCAGTTCGGTGCGCAGGTGCAGCCCGTGCAGGCCCAGTTCCTCGCCCATGCGCACGATGTCGAGCGCCTTGGGGTGCATCATCGGGTCGCCCACGCCGTGCAGCGTCAGGGCACCGTCGGGTCGGCCCAAGGCGAACGCGCGGAGCACGCGGTGCGCAAGCGCCATGGTCAGCGGCGTGCGCTCGACGGGCTCATCGCCCCCGCGCAGCCATCGCCCCCAGGCCCCGCCGCCGAGTCGCCCGGTGCAGACCTCGAGCATCAGCTCCCTCGGCAGCCCCGCCGCCGCGCGCCCGCGCAGCTTGCGCGCGATCGTCGGCGCGTCGTCGCTCGCGTCGATCTCATCGAGCAGGCCCGGCGCCGCGTCCTCGACGCACCGCACACCGAGGTCGCGCACCGCCGGGTCGACCCGCACGCACATCGTCGACGCGATCGGGTCGCTCTGAGGCGTCGTCGGCAGGTAGCCCAGCACCGCGCCGATCGAGGCGAAGTGGCTGTTGCCCCGCGACGCCTCGCCCAGTGTCTGCGTCGTCTTCAGGTCGATCACGCACGGCGCCAACCCCGGCGCCGCCTGGGTAAAGACCATCCGCGAGCCCGTCTCGCGCCAGCGGTCGCAGCACGCGTCGATCAGCGCCGGGTCGATCATCGCCCAATCAGCACCCAAGACGATCGCGGCCGCCGCACTGCGCTCGGTCATGATCCGCTCGGCGATGCTCGGATCGAACGCCTCGTCGTAGATGGTGAGCGAGCCGGGCCCGCCGCGCCAGCTCGACGCCGCGTGGCGCCGGGCCGCGCCGATCGACGCGCGCCGCGCCGACGTCGCCCGCAGGTTCGCCCGCTCCACGACCACCCGCCCGTCACGCGCAACCGCCCCGAGCATCGAGCGCACACGCTCGGGTTGCTCGCACACCAGCACGCACGCGCGCACGCTCGATCGCAGCACCCGTTCGACCGTGCGCACCAGCACGCCCTCGAGCGTCCGCGGCGACCACAGCCCGCCCGTCTCCGGGTCGACGATGATGATCGCGTCGATCTCGCCCGCGTTCGCCGCGCCAGCGCCGTCGGGCGCGTCGGTCTCCGCCCGGGTCTGGCGTTCGGCCTCGTCGCGCGCGACCCGCGCCGCGGCATGCATCAGCTCGCCCACGCGATCGGCGGCCTCGGCCGTCCACTCGACGTTCTGGCGGTCACGCTCGATCTGCAAGCGCTGGCGCTCCAGCTCGTCGGCGCCGGCGTCGAGCTCGATCGCGCGGTCGGCCTTGATCCGACGCATCGCGCCGGTCTGGTTCAGAAAATCAACGACCCGGTAGCCCGGCGTCAGGGCCGTCACCCGGTCGCGCACCGCGTAGACCTGCGCGATCAGCTCGTTGACCCGCGCGTGGTCGCGGTGCACCGCCGCCATCCGCGAGAGCAGGCTCGCCGCCTCGCGGCTCCCGCTCGCGATGCTCTGAGCCTGTTGCGCGATCGTGTCGAGCCGCTCACCGACCGCCGCGGGTGTGCGCCCGCTGGCTGTTGTTCCAGCGGACGCCGAAGCCGATTCGAGATCGGCGTCCGGAGCGTCCTCGCCCTGGCGCACCGCCAGCGCGAGCGCATCGCGGAGCGTCATCACCTCGGCGTGCTGCTTGGCGGCCCCGCCCTCGCTCGCGTCGATCACCCGGCGCCCGAGCTTGCGGTCGTGGCTGAACAGCTCCTCGAACGACGCGAGGTACGACGCCATCTGCTCGTCGGTAAAGACCGGCTCGCCGCGCTGGTCGCGCGTGACACGCAGCGTGCGCTTCGACCGTGCGATGCGCTCCCACTCGAGCAGCTCGAGCGAGCGGAACGCGCCGAGCTCCCCGGCCCACACCTCGTGGATCGCGGCCCCGGGCCCGTAGTACAGCCCGTCGGTGAACGCCAGGTCCTGCCCCACCAGCACGACCGGGTCGCACCCCATGAACCGCGCGAGCTGGTAGCTGAGGTGGGCGACGGTGGCGCCCGCCGGCAGCGTCGCCCGCGGGCGGGCGAGCTGTTCACCCAGCACGATGTCGAGCAGTTCGCTGCCGACGTACCGGACTTCGCCCGGGAACGCGCCGGGCACGGCGGGGTTGACCTTGGGCTCGCACACCAGCGTCACGCCGCGCACGTCCTCGGGCGTGAGCCCTTCGTAGAACCTGCGGCTGATCTCGTGGTGATCGAGCGAGGTGACCAGGTGCGGGCGCACGCCCATCTTGAGCAGCGGCTTGAGCGCGGTCTGCGCGGCGATGATCAGGGCATGCTCGCGCACGCGCGGGTCGCGCAGCAGGTGCCCGTTGCGCGCCAGCCCCGGGCCGGCGCTGACGACGATGCCCGTGCGCCCGCGTGCGCGCCCGGCGAGCTCGTCGAGCCCGGGCGAGGCGGCGTACCGATTGGCATTCATGAGCTCGTTGCGGAGCGTCGTCTCGGCGTGCACGAGCGTGGTGAGCACCTGCGTGCGCGTCGCGGCGATGACCTCGCCGAACCGCTCGGCGAACGCGCCCGCCGCGCCGCCCAGCCTCGACTTGCTCGCCGGGTGGTCAAGGACCTTCACCCCAAGACCGATCAGGCCCTCGAGCCCCGTCAGCGTGCGCACGATCGCGGCCCGGTCCTGCGCGTCGCTCAGCAGGCGGACCCGGCACGCGCGGAGCCACGCGCTGTGGTCGATGCGCTCCAGCACGGCCCGCAGCAGCGAGACATCGGGCTCGAAGCAGAGCAGCACGCCCCGGTCGCCCATCCGCCGGGCGATCGCGCCCGCGTGGTGCCCGGCGCCGAAGCCGATCAGGCAGACGACGGCGTTGTCGCGCACGCCTGCGGCGTCGGCGAGCTTCTCGGCTTCGCTCAGGGGGCGCCGGCAGCTCGCCAGCGTCTTGCCCTCCAGCCTCAGCCCCGGCACGCCCTCGGGCGTGTCGACCAGCTCGGCGTCGAGGCGGGGGAGGGCCTGACGCACGCGCGCGGCGACCTCGGGGCTGCCCGCCTCGAGGGCCTCGAGGTTGCGTTCGAGGGTCTCGTTGACGCCGCCAGGGGCGCCGATGTCGATGTTCAGCAGGTCCATGCGAGGGCGCTCCGCTGCCCGGGCCGGCGCGCACCCCGGTGGGCACGCGCAAAGATCACCCCCAAAGATCGGCCAGACCTTCGCCCCCGCTGGAACATTGCGCCCACCCCGCCGGATCGGGCGAGACGGAGACCGGTATGCCCTTTCTCGATGTCACGAGTTCTGCCGTCCGGCCCGCGCTCCAGCGGCTGCAATACACGCCCCCGGATCTGCGGGCGGTCCCGCTGCCGGATCGGGTGCTCGATGAGCCGCTGCTCTGGTCGGCGGGCCTGGTGGTGCTGGGGCTGATCGCGCTGTGGGCGCTCAACCGCTCGGGCAAGGTGAGGGCGGGTCTGGTTGCCGCGGGGGCTGCGCTGCTCAGCGCGGGCGGGTTGCTGCTCGCCGACGCGCTTCGCACGAGCCCGCGCGAGCGGGTGATGGATGCCAGTGTGGGTCTGGTCGACGCGGTCGCCTCGGGCGACGCCGACGCGGCCGACGCGCTGTTCGATCCGTCGCTGGTGGTCTCGGCCGGGCGGTTGCCGGTGCCCAGCGCCCGCCCGGTGCTGCTGCGGGCGGTCGAGTCGTTCCCGGCCCAGGCGAGCCTCACCGGGCACCGCGTCAGCGCCGTGCGCGCGAGCCTGACCGGGCCCAACACCGCGCGGTCGCAGGTCCGCGTCGCGCTCGAGGGCGACGTCCCGCGCATGAGCTGGTGGCAGCTCGATTGGGTCGAGCGCTCGGGCGCATGGCGGCTGAGCCGATTGGAACCGCTCTGGATCGTCGGGTTCGAGGACTTCTGACCGCCCGCGCCCTTGAAGACCCGCCCCCACGAGCAGCCCCGGGCGGCTTACTCCTCGGGGATCGCCACCAGCACGCTCGATTGCAGGCGGTTGAGCGGCACCCCCGAGCTGTTGCGGACGGTCTCGCGGATGCCTTCCCCGTTCAAGAGGTTGTTGGGGAAGCGCTTGCGCGTCTCGATCAGGCTGAAGCTCTCCAGTGCCGGGCGGACCGAGGGGTCGTGATCCCGCGTGCCGAAGACGCCGACCGTCACCGAGCTGCGGTAGGTGTCGTGGTAGTAGAACGCGGCCTCGCCCTCGGCACGCAGCCGGGCGACGGCTTGCTCGGCGGCCCGCCTGAACTGGCGGAGCTCTTCGGGCGTCGGCAGCCCACCGGTGGTCCGCCCATAGATCCCCACTTGCAGGGTATAAATTGCTTGCTCGCCGAAGAGCCGGCGCGCGAGGCGGAGATCGTGCTCGGGCGTGCTGCCGGTCAGATCGGCCTTGGGCGGGGGCGAGAGGAAGCTGAACAGGTAGGGCAGGCGCCCGTCGATCACGATCGAGCGGACGCGTTGCAGCTCGCGCCGGACTTCCGGGGCGGTCGGGTCGGCGTAGCTGCCGACGACGACGAATCGCCCCCGAGCGCGGTTCTCGAGGCGGGCCTCGGGGACGCCGTTCATGCGGATCGAGTCGAGCGCGCGCTGCGCGCTGGCGAGGTCATCGCCCGCGACCCCGCCCAGCACGATCGACCAGCCCGCCACGCCCGTGGGCACGTCGCGCGGGCCGAAGACGTCGTCGCCGCCGGCGCCATCGGTGTTCGCATCGCCCGTGGTCGCCCGGTTTGTCGCCCGGTCGGTGGGGAACAGCTCGCGATCACCGGTTTCGGTGGTTGCCGGCTGGTCCTGGCGCGGCGGCGGGGGCTTGGGGCGCCCGCGTCCGGGGCGTGCCAGAGCGGCCTGCGCGGCGAGGGCGAGGGCCAGGACACAGACGGGGAGGGTTACGCCGATTGTGCGGGCGGGCCTGAAAAAATCTCGGCGCGTCCCCGCTGCGGTTATCCTCAGAAGTCGTGTCTGGGTAAAAGCTTGCATTTCGGGCCCTCGGGAGGCTGGTTGTGGAGCATGGATCTATGCTCCGTCGATAGCGATAAGGCAATGGGGCGACAGGTGCCCCGGACAAGTTTCGAATACCACTGCCGGTCGTGGTGTTCGCTGCTGAGGAACCCAATGTGTTCCCGCGAAGAGGATGACCGGCCTCGCCCACGCGATCATGCGTGGTCCGGGTGATTCAGGAAGGATCGAGCCATGCACGATATCTCCGGCATCAACAGCCGCCGAATTGGTCGGCTTGATCCGGCGGCGCCCAAGGCGCCCGCCCGTCGCGCCGACGACGCGCAGTCCGCGTCCCGCGCTCGCGACGCCGACGTGGTGCAGGTCTCCAGCACGGCCCGCTTCCTCGAAGTGCTCAAGAAGAACCCGATCCGCGAGGAGCTGGTCAACCGCGTCAAGCGCGAGATCGAGGCGGGGACCTACGAGACCCCCGAGAAGATGCAGAGCGCCATCGACGAGATGATGACCGACGAAGGCGCCTGAGCCTCCGCCTGACGACCGATCCGCACGCGACGCGCGGGCGTTCCCTCGGCGTCAACGATCAACCGAGCCCGGCCCGAGCGGCCCAGAGGTCCCGGGGCCCTCAGACGCCCGGCCTTTGCCCCCCAACCCACACGCCCAACCCACACGCCCAGCCTCAAACCCCGAGGCGATGCAGCCCGATGAGGCCCGCGCCGATCAGCCCGGCATCGTCGCCCAGCGCGCTCTCGACCACGCCCACCTCGCGCAGGCCGGCGGGGAAGACGTCGTGGCGGAACGCCTTGGCGACGCGTTTGACGAACGGGTCGCCGATCGCCTCGACCAGCCCTCCGCCCACGACGACGCGTTCGAGGCTGAGCAGCGTGACCACGCCGGCGATCGCGCTGCCCAGGCGTTCGGCCGCGTCGTCGATCAGCTCGACGACCAGCTCGTCGCCCTTGGCGTAGGCCTCGCTGAGGGTGCGTGATTTGATCTTGTGGAACTTGCCGTCGACCAGGTCGGGCACCATCGATGGGCGCCCGGCCCGGATGAGGTAGATCAGGCGGTTGACGATCGCGGTGCGCGAGCAGTTGTGCTCGACCGAGCGTGTGCCGGGGGCGTTGTTGGCCATCAGCATCATGTGCCCGAACTCGCCGGCGGTGTGGTGGCTGCCGTAGAAGATCTTGCCGTCGAGGATGAGCCCGGCCCCGATGCCCGTGCCGACCCAGCAGCCCATGAGGTTCGAGGCGTTCTGCCCCGCGCCGAGCCTCGCCTCGCCGAAGACCGCGACGTTGACGTCGTTGTCGATGAAGACCTCCGGCCCGATCCGGTCGCGCAGGATCTTGGCGACCGGGACCTCCTTCCAGCGGAGGTTGACCGCCTCGATGAGCAGGCCCCGGGCGGGGTCGGTCGGCCCGGGCACGCCGACCCCGATCGCCGCGACGCGGGCCGCGTCGACCCCGGCCTCGTCGCAGACCTCGCGGATGAGGGCTTCGAGGCGGTCGATGACGGCGTCCTGCCCGTCGTCGGCGTTGGTCTTGACCTTGCCGCGGGCGATCACCGTGCCGGCGGGGTCGACCACGCCGGCCTGGATGTTGGTCCCGCCGAGGTCGACACCGACCGCGAGCCCCTCGGGCGGAATGTGCCCGACGGGCTGCTTGCCCGGCCGGTTGGCGTCGTGGGTGGTATCGGTCGTCTGGTCGCTGCTCATCGGTGGCTCCGCCGCCGGGCCGACGCGCTCGCCGAGACCCGCGCCCAGTGTATCGGCGGCGAGCGGGGACCAATCGAGCCGCCCCGCAAAGCGGACGGAAACGCCCGAGGGCCGCCGCGAGCCTGACAGGGCTCCGATCGACAACGCCCGGCCCAGCCCGGCCCCAACCAGCCCGGCCCCGACCAGCCCGGCTCAGACCAGTTCGGTCGGGAGCAGCCGGCAGCCCAGCTCGATCAGCACGCCCGAGGCCGGCGCGGGCAGCTCGCCGAACGCCAGCACCGTGCTGCCCGACCCGCTGACCATCGCCGGCACGCCCGCGTCGGCGATCGGCGCGAGCACCGCCTCAAGCCCGGGCTCGACAAGGCAGGCGGGGGCCTGGAGGTCGTTGAAGAGCAGGTCGGGGTCGATCGGGCGTGCCGCCGAGGCCGCTTCGACCGCCGCGATTCGCAGGTGCCCTGGCGACGCGTCGTAGGCTCGATAGACCGCGCCGGTCGGGCAGCCGAAGGGCGGGCAGACCAGCGTGAGGGCGAGCGATCGGCGTTGAAGGCGTCGCTCGATCTCGCCCAGCCCGCCGACGAGTGCCGGGCGCGGGCGCCCCGCGGGCGCGCCGCGATCGACAAAGAACGCGACATCGCTGCCGAGCGTCGCGGCGATCTCGTGCAGCGCCGCCTGGCGGATCGGCTCACCCGACGCCCGTTCGATCAGCTCGGCCAGCGCGCACAGCACGGCACCCGCGTCGCCCGAGCCCCCGCCGAGCCCGCCTCCCGCGGGGACGCGTTTGCGCACGCGCAGGCGCACTGCGTGGTCGCGCAACAGTTCCCGGGCGCGCATCGCGCGTACCGCGCGCACAGCCAGGTCATCGTCGAGCGCCCAGTCGATCGGCTTGCCGTCCGCCCAGGCGATGTCGAAGCGGTCGCCGGTGTGGTGGTCGTCGAGGGTGATCTCGATGTCGTCGCCCAGCGCGATCGCGTGCATCCACGACGCGACCGGGTGCATGCCCGCGTGCGGCTCGCCCTGGGGCAGTGGGGGGCCCACGCTGAGCGCGAGGTTGACCTTCGCGTGCGCGGTCAGCGAGATGGTCGGGTCGGCGGGCATCGCACAACCGTACGATCGCCGGGGAGACCACGCGTGGGGGATCGACTGGACCGCACCGCCGCGACACGATTGCGATTCGCCGTCTGGGTCTTCGCGGTCGTCGCGCCGATCGGGGCGGGCGTCGCTCGGCTCTGGCTGGGCGAGCCGGGCAGCGCGGGCCAGCGGGCGATGTCGCTCGTCCAGCTCGCCGGCGTCGTGGTGATGGTCGTGCTGCTCAAGACGACCCCGCCGGACGCGATCAAGCTCGGGCGCCGGACGAGCATCGTGCTGATTGGGCTGGGCGCAAGCGTGATCTGGGGGACCGCCGACGCGGGCGGTCAGCTCTGGCTCACGCTGGCGATCGCCGCGTTCGTCGCGATCATGTCCGTAGCGACGAGCAACGAGATCGCCCGGCTGTCCTCGCCCTGGTGGGGGGTTGCGATGTGGTGGCTGCCGGTCATGGCGATCGCCAACGGGCGCGTGCAGCGGGGGGGTGGCGACGATCACCTGATCGCTCTGGCGGCTTCGATGCCGATGTTCCTCATCGGCGCTGTGATCGGCGGCCTGGGCGCCGCGGCGCGTGCCCGCGTTCGCTGGTTCATGGTTGCTGTTTTTCTCCTCGCCTGTGCCGCCGCGATCGTGGTCGTTTGATTGCTCACCCGCGTTGTTCCAAGCGGGCGTCGCGTCTCACTCTGCTCTCCTCCCCCGCGCCCCGGGCGGGAGGTGGGCGAGCCCGAAGGGCGAGGTCGGAGGGGGGGTCGACTTCGGACAGGCGGGACGCCTGTCCCACGTGACACACCAACAACCCGCCCCTCAGAGGTGATGCTTTATAACCCAAAAGCGACACAGTAAGGGGGCAAAG
>JBCCDD010000022.1:0-68327 GCA_039033175.1 Planctomycetota bacterium | reverse complement strand
GGTCCACGTTGGGGAACAGGTCGCCCGGGACCGTGAGCCCCGAAACAACAACGACCCCCTCCGTCACGCTGCGCGTGCCACCTCCCCCGCCGGGGGCGGGGGAGGGGAACGCCTGAGGGTTGTCGATGTTGTGTTGCCGAGCGCAGCGACCGTGTCCGAAGCCTCGCGATAAATCAGCGTTCGCTGCGGACGTCGATCTCGCCGGTCATGCCCCCGCCGCGGGCGCTGGGGCGGAAGATCAGCAGCGTGGTGCCGCGGTCGAGGCGGTCGTCGTCGAGTCTGCGGGCGGCCTCGTCGATGTCGTCGATGTCGTTCCCATCGATCTCGAGCACGACGTCGCCGGGCTCCATGCCCGCGCGGTCGGCGGGCCCGCCCGGGATGATCGAGACGATGCGCACGCCGTTGGTCTCGCCCAGCACCTCGCCGCGGCGCAGGCGCTGCACGCGGGTCTGCTCGGCGAGCGCGCCCAGCGCCGGGAGGGGCGTGGCGCCCAGGACCTCGGCCTCGGCCAGCAGACGGTCCATCACGATCACCTCGGCCCGGAGCATCTGCTCGTCGCGCACGAACTCGACCGCCGCGGGCTCGCCCGGCGCCGTGATGCTGATCGCGTTGCGCAGGCGGTTGGCGTTCTCGGTGGTGCGCCCGTTGAAGGCGACGATGATGTCGCCCTCGCGCAGCCCCGCCTCGTCGGCCGGCCCGCCCTCGAGCACGCTGGCGATCTCGACGCCCCCGCGGATGCCCAGGCGGCGCGAGAGATCGGGGTCGATCTTGGGGTTCACCCCGTCCCACGTCACGCCCAGGTAGCCCCGGTCGACCCGCCCGGTGTCGATCAGCCGCCCCGCGACGGCCCGCGCGAGATCCGACGGGATCGCGAAGCCCAGCCCGTTGCTGCCCCCGCTGCGCGTGGCGATCGCCGTGTTGATGCCAACGACCCGCCCGGCGAGGTCGACCAGCGGCCCGCCCGAGTTGCCCGGGTTGATCGCCGCGTCGGTCTGGATGAACTCCTGGTAGCGGTTGGCGAGAAAGCCCGTCTCGCCCGCGTCGAGCGCGGGGCGGCCCTTTGCGCTGACGATGCCCGCGGTCACGGTCTGCTCGAACCCGAAGGGCGAGCCCACCGCGATGACCCACTCGCCCACGCCCAGCGCCTCGCTGTCGCCCCAGCCCGCGCTGACCAGCCCGCCGCCCGCCCCGCCCGCGTCGATCCGCAGGACCGCGATATCGCTGCCCGGGTCGCCCCCGACCAGCTCGGCGGGGTACTCGCGCCCGTCCATGAGCCGCGCCGTCAGGCGATCAGCGCCGTCGACGACGTGGTTGTTGGTGATGATGTGCCCGGCGTCGTCGATGATGACCCCGCTGCCCAGGCCCGCTGGGCGCTCGACCTCGTCGGTCCGGCGCACACGCCCGAAGATGTCGCGCACCGACCGCTGCTGCACCGACACGCTGGTGATGTGCACCACGCTCGGCTCGATCCGGCGCGCCGCGCCCTGAAACGCGCGGCTCAGGCGGTTCGCGAACGCGATGTCCGCGTCGACCAGGGGCGCGGCCTCCGTTCCGGGGGCCCGGACGCCCGACTCCGCACTCGCGTGTGGCGCCAGCAACGCACCGCCCGCGAGCCCGATCAGCGCGGCCCGCCCCATCCGATCAAACAACTCGTGCATGCGTTCGGCTCCTCGCGTCCGCGGGCGAAGGCGTGTCACTCGACGCCGTACTCGGCCCAGCTCGTGCTCGTCTCGCCCACCCGCACCCGCTCGAGCGTGACGTCCGGGCGCAGGCGGTAGGTCGACCCCTCGGCGTCGGCGTACGACCGCCCCCGGGCGATCTCGCCTGACAGGAACTCGTAGATGCGCCGCGCCATCGCCTCCGTCGTCGGGTCCTCGTCCTCGAAGACGACCACCCGCTCGCCCGAGGCCCGCATCCGCTCGGCCGACGGATCGGCGCTGTTGATGCACATCGCGTGGTCGTAGCTGTCCAGGTAGTCGGCGACCGCCAGCTTGAGCGCCTTGAAGTCGACGACCATGTCGCCGGCGTCGAGGCTGTCGCTGGCGAGCACGAGGTCGATCCGCCTGGAGTGCCCGTGGGGGAATCGGCACCGTCCCGGGTGCTTGCTGAGCATGTGCCCGCTCTCGACCTCAAAGCTCTTGCAGACGCGGTAGATCACGCCCCATGATAGATCCCGCGCCCCACGCTCTCCCCCGCGCCCCGCGGGGGAGGGGCGCGAGCCCGAAGGGCGAGGTCCGAGGGCGAGGTCGGCAAATGAGCCACGGAAGACCAACGGACAGGCGGGACGCCTGTCCCACTGGGTTCGATGCCCGAAGTACAACAGTGGGACAGGCGTCCCGCCTGTCCGAAACAACAACGGCCCACGCCGTCACGCTGCGCGTGCCACCTCCCCCGCCGGGGGCGGGGGAGGGGAGCGTTGCTTGTCTTGTCGCCTCCCCTGCGCCCCGCGGGGGAGGCCAAGCTGTGCTCAGGTTCCCCGCGTGTCGCCGAAGAGCTGGATCTGCACCCGCGGGCAGAAGCGCCAGCCCCGCTCGACGCACGCCTCGACGACCCAGGCGATCTCGCGCGGCTCGGGCACGCGCACGCCCTCGGGCATGAGCATGACGTCGCTCGGGGCCAGAGCGCCGGTCAGCCGCGTGCGCACGCCCTCGACCAGCGTCTCGATCTCCGCCAGATCGTCCGCGGAGGTGATGACGAACTTGAGCTGGCGATCCGGGTGATCGTCGATGAGCCGCGCGAGCGCCTCCGGGTCGAAGCGCCTCGATTCGTGGCGCTCTGCCCACGCGCCGCTGGGATCGCGCGGGTCGCCCGTCGGCGTGCTGTTGGCGAGCTTGGGGCTCAGCGACATCAGATCGCACGCGAGCGGGCGCGTGCCTCCGATCGCTTGCCACGGCTCGGGGTAGACCGTGCCGGCGGTCTCGATCGTGATGTGCAGGCCCGCCTCGCGCAGGCGTGCGCAGAGCGCGGGCAACTGCTTGAAGATCATCGGCTCGCCCCCGGTCAGCACGGCGTGGCGCACCCCGCTCGCCCACGCCTCGTCGACCAGTGAGCCGAGCGTCCGCATCTCGCCCTCGGGCGACCAGCTCGCGTAGGGCGTGTCGCACCACGCGCAGCGCAGGTTGCACCCGCTGAGGCGGCAGAACCAGCTCGGCACGCCCGTCAGTTTCCCCTCGCCCTGGAGGCTGACAAAGGTCTCGCTGACGAGGACCTTCGCGCCGAGCTGTTCGAGGCTGTGTTGCACGCCGGATTGTTGGCCGGCGGGCGATCCTCGGCCCCCCGTACCCCTCACGCGTAGCGCGTCGGGTCGGGCACGCCGGCGCCCTCGAAGCCGGCCCGGCGGATCTGGCACGAGTCGCACGCGCCGCAGGCGCCCCCGTCTTCGGCAGGGTCATAGCAACTGCTTGTGAGCGCGTAGTCGACGCCCAGCTCCGTGCCCAATCGAATGATCTCGCCCTTGGTCAGCTCGATCAGCGGCGCGTGGATCTCGATCCGCTTGCCTTGTGTCTGGCCTCCCCCCGCCTCGACCCCGCCTGCCTCGACCCCGGCGCGCGTCGCGAGGTTCGCCGTCTGCTCGAAGCTGTCGATGAACTCGGGGCGGCAGTCTGGGTAGCCCGAATAGTCCACCGCGTTGACGCCCACGAACAGGTCGGCCGCGCCCGCGACCTCGGCGAACGCCAGCGCGACCGAGAGCATGATGAGGTTCCGCGCGGGCACGTAGGTCGAGGGGATGCCGCCGGCGATCTCATGCTCGCTGCGCCCCTTGGGCACGTCGATCGCGTCGCTGGTGAGCGCGCTGCCCCCGATCCGCCTGAGATCGAGCGGCAGCACCGTCAGGTCGCTCTCCATGGACCGGGCGACGGCGTGCGCGCACTCGAGCTCGGCCCGGTGGCGCTGCCCGTAGTCGATGCTCACGCACCGGCAGCGGAAGCCGTCTCGCCGAGCGATCGCGAGCACGGTCGCGCTGTCGAGCCCTCCGGAGAGGAGGACGACGGCGGTGGTTCGATCGCTGCCCATGCGTTCACGCCCCCGCGCGTTTGCGCAGCACGGCCGCGTTGAAGCTGCGGCCTTCCTCGCGGAACTTGCGCTCAAAGTTGGTCCCCACCAGCTCGCCCTCGCCGGCCGATTCGGGCCTGTCGAACGCCAGACGCTCGAAGGGCGGCATGGGTAGATCGCCCATCGCCTCGCTCACCTCGCTGGGCATCGCGGGGATCCGCGCCGCCAGGGCATCCCGATCGCGCGGCTCATCGCCCGGCGTCGCCCACAGGTCGAAGTGCGCCTCGTCCCACGCCCACAGATCGTCGTGGTCGGTCACGACCCGCAGCTCGCCCCCGGGCAAGAGCGTGCGCCACGCCTCGAGCAGGAAGCGGTGCTGCACAACGCGTTTTTTGTGGTGCTTGGCCTTGGGCCAGGGGTCGGAGAAGTAGAGGTGGATGACGCCGAAGGTCTCGCTCGGGCAGCGCCAGCGCAGGAATTCGGTCGCGTCGGTGTGCAGCAGGCGGACGTTGCCCAGCCCGTCGCCCGCCTCGACCCGCCGGCGCACGCGGTCGGCGGCGTACAGCCAGAACTCGCGCGCCCACTCGATGCCCAGGAAGTTCGTCTCGGGTTGCAGCCCCGCCTGCTGCACCAAGAACGTCCCCTTGCCCGAGCCGATCTCCAGCTCGAGCGGGCGATCGGGCACGTCGAACCACGCCCGCGGGTCGACGCGGGCGCCCCCGGGGTTGGTGACGACGTCGTCGGGCAGCGCGGGCAGGTCCTGCTGCGTCAGCCCGACCGCGCCGGGGTCCATGGTCTTGCCGTGTCCGAGGCCGAATGACATGGGGGGAGGGTAGGTGGGCGTCGTCTGCGCGTCGGCAGCGTCGCGACACTGACGTACCCTCTGCCCATGCCCCGCCCCCCGCAGACGAGCACGACGCCGAGCGATTTTCCGACCGAGGGGACCGTCACGCTGCGTGTGCGGTTCAACGAGTGCGACCCGCTCGGGGTCGTGCATCATGCCGCGAGCATCCCGTGGCTGGAGATCGGGCGGTCCGAGCTGCTGCGCGCGGGGGGCTTCACGCACAAGAAGCTCGAGAGCGAGGGGGTGCACTTTGTCATCACCCGGCTGGAGGCGACGTACCGGAGGCCCATGCGCTACGACGACGTGGTGGAGGTGCGCACGCGGGTGGCCTCGACGACACGGGTCAAGATCCGCCACGCGTACGAGATCGCGGTGATCGAGCGCGACGGGCGGGCGCCGGACGCGGCCGACCCCGCGATCCCGCCGGGCGGGGTCTGCCTGATCGCGCAGACCGAGCTGGCGGTGATCGACAAGACCGGGCGCCCGATCCCGCTGCCGAGCTGGCTGGTGACGGGCTGACGTGTTCTCCTGGGTGCCCGCAGAGGCGGCGGCACGTCGAGGACATGATCGAGCCGAACGCGATGTCGGTGGCTGTGCGGACAGGCGGGACGCCTGTCCCACCGGGTCTTGTCGGGCGCGTACCAGTGGGAGAGTCGTCCCACCTGTCCGGCAGACCCGCGGCGCGGGGCAGGCGAGTGCGTCTAGCCCAGGCGTTCGAGGGCTTCGCCCACGGTGCGCACGGGGTCGGGCTTGATGCCGCTGACCTTGGGCATGGAGCCGCGCCGGTGTGGCGTGGGGACGATCGCGCCGGTGTAGCCCATGCGGGCGGCCTCGTGCAGGCGCGCTTCGAGGTGCGCGACCGAGCGGATCTCCCCGCCCAGCCCGACCTCGCCGATCGCGCACACGCCGGGCTGCAGCCCGCGCCCGCGCTCGGCCCCGGCGATCGCGAGCAGCAGCCCCAGATCCCCCGCCGGCTCGACGACGCGCACGCCCCCGACGCTGCTGGCGAAGACGTCGCGATCCGCCAGGCGCACGCCCCCGTGCTGTTCGAGCACGGCGATCAGCATCGCGAGGCGGTTGGCATCGAGCCCCGACGCTTTGCGTTTCGCGCTGCCGACGAACCCGGTCGCGGTCAGGGCCTGGACTTCCGCGATGAGCGCTCGGCTGCCGTGCATGACCGGGCAGACGACCGAGCCTGGGCGTGAGCCGGTTTCCTCCGCGGCGATCGAGCCCCCGCCGGGCGTCTCTTGCAGGCCCTCGCCGGTCATCTCGAACAGGCCCAGCTCCATCGCGCTGCCGAAGCGGTTCTTCACCGCGCGCACGATCCGGCCCGCGTGGAACCGATCGCCCTCGAAATACAGCACGCAGTCGACCAGGTGCTCGAGCAGGCGGGGCCCGGCGAGCTGGCCCTCCTTGGTCACGTGCCCGACGAGCACGACGGCCGTCCCGCTGAGCTTGGCGAGGTAGGTCAGCTCGCTGGCGCACTGGCGGAGCTGGGTGACGGTGCCGGGCGCGGCGCCGAGGTCTGCCTTGTAGATCATCTGGATCGAGTCGATCACGACCACCGCGGGGCGCACCTTGCGGACCTGCTCGGTGATGCGGGCGAGGTTGGTGTCGGCGAGCACGAACAGCCCCTCGCGCGCGCCCACACCCAGCCGCTGCGCGCGGTCGCGGACCTGCTCGGCCGACTCCTCGCTGCTGACGTACAGCACCCCGGCCTGATCCGAGGCCCACGCGCCGGCGGCCTGGAGCAGCAGCGTGCTCTTGCCGATGCCCGGCTCGCCCCCGACGAGCACGACCGAGCCCTCGACGATGCCCTGTTGCGCGTCGGCGGCGCCACCCAGCACGCGGTCGAGCTCGCCTATGCCGCTGGGCAGGCGGTTGACGCGTCCGCCTTGCGCGTCGACCTGCGAGATGGGGACGGCGCCGGCGGCCTCGGCGGTCGAGCCGTCCCAGCCCTCGATCAGGCCCTTCTGGGGGTCGCGCGAGGCCCCCGCATCGAGGCGTTGTTCTTCGAGCGTGTTCCACCCGCCGCAGTCCGGGCATTTGCCGGCCCAGCGGTGCTGCACCGCCCCGCAGGCGTTGCAGGCGAAGACGGTCTTGGTCTTTGACATTTTTGGGGCCATGTTCGGGATGGTATCGCGGGCGGGGGCGTTGCCGCGGCGTCCGCTAGCATGGCCCCGCGGGATGGAGCCCGCCCAACGCACATGGCGGACCTGACCAAACATCGGCAAGTGGTGCACAAGCGGCGACGCCGACGCGCTTCGTACCAGCGCCGCAAACGCCACCGCGCCAAGCGTCTGGTCGGGCTGTGCGTGCTGCTCGTCCTGGGCGTCAGCGCCTGGGTCGTGCTGACGCGATCGGCGTTGACGACCCACATCGTGCGCACGGTGCTCAGCGATGCGCTCGCGGTCGACGCGCGGGTCGACGACGCGATCGTGCGCATCGACGGGCGCGTCGAGGTCAGCGGCGTGGCGATGCGCGTGCCCGGCGCGGGCGAGACGCTCGGCGACACCGCCTCGCGGTTCTTCGAGGCCGACCGCGTGCTGGTCGACGTCGACTGGTCGAGCCTGCTGACCGGGGGCGATGCGCTCCAGAGCGTGCACCTGGAGGGCGCGATCCTGCGCCTCAGCGTCTCGGCCGAGACCGGGCGGCTCAACATCGCCGGGCTGAGCCTGCTGACCGACGCGCGGCGGGCGAGCGACAGCGAGCTGAAGCTGCCGGAGGTCTCGATCGTCGACGCCGCGGTCGAGGTGGGCGAGCACGCGCTCGCGGGTGTCGAGGGCGGGTACAACGAGCTGCGCAAGATCCCCGCGTCGGGGCGCCTGGTCGCGACGCGGGCGCAGAGCGGGGCGGGCTATGACCTCAGCATCTTGCAGGACCGGTCTTCGAGCGCGACGAGCGGCGCGCCGCAGCGCCCGATCGCGATTGTGGGTTCGATCACGAGCGAGGGCGAGTTGCAGGCGAGGCTCGCGGGGCTGAGCTTCGCGGACTGGCCCGGGCAGGCCGTCCCGCGCCGGGCGCGCGGGGTGTATCAGGCGCTCGAGCTGGAGGGCGAGCTGGGCGAGACGGTGCTGAGCGTGGCGCCCGACGGCGCGGTCTCGGCCGAGCTGGGCCTGCTGGGCGTCTCGCTCACGCTGCCGTTCGAGGCGCAGCGTGAGGGCGAGCCCGTGCCGGTGCGCATGACCGAGACGCGCGGGCGCATCCGCTTTGCCGGCGGCTCGATGAGCGTGAGCGCGACCGGGCAGGTGCAGGGTCAGTCGTACGGGCTGGAGCTCGACACGCAGGGTCTGGAGCGCACGAGCCCGTTTGTCGCGACGCTGACCTCGAGCCTGCGCCTTGAGCGCGACATGGATCTGCTGCTGTTCATCCCGCCCAGCGCGCTCGACCCGCTTGATATGTTCATCGACCCGCGCGCGCTGGTCGAGGCCGAGCTGCGCGTCAGCCGGACCGAGGCGGGCGGCGACGTCGATGTGCGGGGGCGTCTGCTGCTGAGCGAGGGCTCGGCGAGCTACCGCAGCTATCCGTACCGGTTCACCGATCTGACGGCCGAGGTCACGTTCACGCGCTCGCGGCTCGACATTGTCAGCGTCGCGGGCAGCCACCCAAGCGGCGCGACGATCAGCGCCCGCGGCACGTTCGCGCCTTTGGGACCGACCTCGGCGGTCGACCTGCGGATCAACGTGCGGGGGGCGCCGACCGACGACGACCTGCTGGCTGGGCTCAACCCGGGGCGGCGTGAATTGGTCGACACGCTGTTCAGCCGTGCGCGGTACGACGAGCTGCTCGCCGAGGGCTTGGTCGTCACGCCAGAGCAGGAGGCGGAGCGTCGGCTGCGTTGGGAGTCGCTGCGTGAGCAGCTCGCGGCCTGGCCCGCGGGGGGCATCGCCGATGCGGAGCGAGCGCGCTTGGAATCGCGTGCCGAGGCGCTGCGTGAGAGCCTGCAAACGCCGGTCTTTGAGCTGGGCGGGATGGTGGATGTCGATCTGCACCTGCGCCGCGCGCTGGGGCTTGAGAACACCTGGGTGCGGGATATCACGGTGCGGCTGCCGCGCGCGGGCGTGGTGGTGCAGCAGTTCCCGCTGCCGATGGTGGCGAGCGGGGTCGAGCTGCGGATCGGTGAAGACGAGGCGGAGCTGGTCGAGGGGTTCTTCGGCGGGCTGACCGGCGGGTACGCCGAGGTCGAGGCCGAGCTGGCGATGGGCGACGGCGGGAGCGAGCCCCGACCGCGCGTGCGGGTGCACGCGTTCGACGTCCCGATCGATGCACGCCTGGTCGCGGCGATCCCGGGGTACCGCGGGGCGGAGCCGGGGCAGCCGGGCACGCTGCGCCGGATGTTTGATGGGCTCGCGCCCACGGGCTTTGTCGAGTGCGAGGCCGACATCGGGCCGCGCGAGGGGGCGCGCGAGTCGGCGGTCGCGGGCGCCGAGGGCGAAGACTTCGATCTGGGCTTCGACGTGCGCGCGGTGGTGCGCGACGCGAGCGCCAGGCCCGGCGCGGGCGACCTGGTCATCGAGCAGATCAACGGCGCGATCAACGTGCGCGAAGACCGGTTGTCGATCGATCTGACCGCGTCGGCGGGTCGCATCGATGGGGCGCTCGCGCCGGTGCGCCTGTCGACGCTGCTGGAGTATCCGGGCGGGCGGTTCTGGTGGACGCCGGACACGGCCTTCGGGCGACTGCCGAAGGGGCAGGAGGGGCCGGCGTTGCCCGGGGCGCGGTTGCGTGTCGATGCGTCGGCCGAGGGGATGGACCTGGCGGCGCCGCTGGAGCTCGCGGCGGGCGTCTTCAGCGAGGACGCGGGCGAGCGGCTCGCGCGACTGCGCGCCGAGCGCCGCCCCGAGGGGCGCCTGAGCCTGCGCGGCGGGCTGAGCGGTTTTCTGGGCGGGCCGGCGCCGGCGTGGATCGAGGTCTCCGACATCGAGCGGGCCGACTTCGATCTTGCGGGGCAGCGGGTGCGGGTGCGCGACGCGCGCGGGAGCATCCGCCTCGACGGTGCGGCGGACCCGTTCCTCGTCGCCGACGGCTTCGACGGCGCCGTCGCGCTCGGCGCCGACGCGGTGTTCAACCCGCGGACGCGCCTGGCCGCTGATGGACGCATCGCGCTGGTGCGCACGGGCGACGTGCCCGCGGATCTGGCACGCCGGGCGCCCGCGCTGTGGCGCGACCGGATCGACATCACGCTGACCGGCGTCGAGATCGAGGCCCCGCTGGTGCGTTCGCTCGTGCGCGCGGGGCTGGGCGATCAGGGCGGGCGGGCGTACGACGCGCTGAACCCCGCGGGCGAGCTCATGGCGACGCTGACGCTCGGCGCGGACGCGACGGGTGAGGCGGCGCCGTTTGAGGGCAGCGACGCATCGACCGAGGCGTTGCGCCCGCCGCCGCTCGTCGCGACCGGCGAGATCCGCCCCAGGCGGTTCGCGTTCGATGCCTCGGGCGGGCGCGTCGACCTTCGCGACATGGACGGGCGGATCGTCGTCACCCCGCAGCGCGGCGAGGTGATCGGGCTCACGGCCTTCGGTGAGGGCCTGCGCGTGCGGGCCGACGGGGCGTGGACCGTCTCGCCCGATGGCGCGATCGGCATCGATCTGTCGGGGACGATGCGCGGCAGCGGCGTGCCGGCGGACGTGCTGCGCGTGCTGCCCGAGGGCGTGCGCACGGCGATTGTCGAGAGCGAGCTCTCGATCGACGAAGAGCTGCGCGTCGACGACATGGCGCTGCGCCTGGAGCGCCCCGCGGGCGGCGGGGCGTGGGCGTTCGACGGCGAGGGTTCGATGGTCTTCGGCGGGCTGAGCGCGACGGCCGGGGTCGAGCTGGCCGAGGGCGCGGGGCGCGTCGGGCTGCGGGTGTTCGGCGAGAGCGCCGGCGAGGGTCTGGGCGACGGTCTGGGCGAGGGCCGGGGCGAGGTGCACGCGCAGGGCGATGTCGAGCTCGACCGCGGGCGCGTGGCGGGGCTGCGGCTCAGCGGGGTGACCGGTTCGTTCGAGCGCACGCCGGCGGGGGCAATTGCGCTGACGGATGTCGCGGGCTTCTGCCACGGCGGACGGCTGGTGGCGGATGTGGGGGTTGATGAGACGGGGTACCGCGTCGACGCGATGCTCGCCGGTGCGCGCGCGTCGGGCGTGTTCGCGGATCTGGGCGTGCCGGCGCCGGGGGGTGATGCGGGCGGCGGCTCGGGCGACGCAGATCGGGCCTGGGACCTGGGCGACGACCGTTCGCGCGGCGTGATGGACGCGAGCCTGTCGCTGGTCGGGCGGGCGGATGATGTTGCGAGCCGGGTGGGGCGCGGCGAGGTAACGGTGGTCGGGGGTTCGGTGGTCGAGTTGCCTCTGTTGATCAACCTGATCGAGTTCAGCAACTTGCAGTTGCCCGTGGCGGATCGCCTGGATCTGGCTCGGGCGTCGTTCAGCGTGGTGGGGGATCGGATCGACTTCGAGGGGATCGGGGCGATGTCGAGCTCGGTCGAGGTGTTTGGGTATGGGTCGATGCTGTGGGATCGCAAGGCGGTGGATCTGCGGTTCAACAGCCGCGCGGTCAACCGGTTGCCTTTCTTGAGCCCCTTGCTCGAGGGCATCCGCAACGAGCTGATCAGCACGCGTGTGGGCGGCACGGTCGGGGACCTGAGCTTCCAGACCGAGGGGTTCAGCGGGACCAAGCGGGCGCTGGGCGAGCTGTTCGGGGCCGAGCCGAGCGAGGGCGATCGGCGTCTGGCGGAGGTCGAGAGCCGGGCGAGGGAAGAGCGGGCGAGGCTGCGGCGGACGACCCAGCGGGCGGACGAGCGTGAGCGCGCGCCCGCGGCCCCGCGCGAGCCAACGATCAACGACGCGTCGCCCGGGGCGGCAGAGAGGAACGAGAGCGAATGACACCATCTCCGAGAGAGCCGGGCGACCGCCCCCACAAAGACCCCGAGCCCAACCGTGTGGAGCTCGATCCGCCCGCGACGACGCAGGTCAAGGACCAGTCGGCGGTGGAGCCGGAGCGTTCCGAGCAGCGGCGCGCCGACGACGGCGCGGTGCAGGACGCGCTGGTCGAGGTGCTCGACATGGTCGCCCCGGGCGCCGACGACTACGACGCCAAGCTCGTGCGCGAGCTGATGACCGCGGGGCTCAAGCTGATCCCCGACGGGCGCCACACGGGGGAGCTGAAGCTGATGGCGGCTGCGCTGAAGGAGATGCGGTACGCGTACCGCGTCTTCGGGCAGTACGCCGAGACGCACAAGGTGACGATCTTCGGCAGCGCGCGCACGCCCGAGGACCACGCGGATTACAAGGCGGCGGTGGACTTCAGCCGGATCATGGCCGAGGCGGGCTGGATGAGCATCACCGGCGCGGGCGACGGGATCATGAAGGCCGGGCACGAGGGCCCGGGGCGTGAGGGCAGCTTCGGCGTCGCGATCCGCCTGCCCTTTGAGACCAGCGCCAACACGGTGATCGCCGGCGATGAGAAGCTGATCAACTTCCGCTACTTCTTCACGCGCAAGCTGATGTTCCTGAGCCAGGCCGAGGCGGTCGTCTGCTTCCCCGGCGGGTTCGGCACGCTGGACGAGTGCTACGAGACGCTGACGCTCGTCCAGACGGGCAAGGCGAGCATCATCCCGATCGTGTTCGTCGACGGCGACGAGCCGCACGAGGCGCAGGACGGCAAGAGCTACTGGGACGGGTGGATTGACTTTACTGAGGGACAGCTGCTCAGCCGCGGGTGGATCAGCCCCGAGGACGTGGATCTGTACTACCACGCGAAGGACCCGCAGGACGCGGCGGATCACGTGCTGCGGTTTTACAAGAACTATCACAGCTCGCGCTACGTGCGCGATGATCTGGTGATCCGGATCCAGAAGCCGCTGCGCGAAGAGCATTTGTCGGTGCTGAACGAGGAGTTCGGCGAGCTGGTCAGGAAGGGCGAGATCACGCAGCGCGGCGCGTACCCGCAGGAGGACGACCACCTCGACCTGCCGCGCGTGGTCTTCACGCACACGCGGCACAAGTGGGGCCTGGTGCGCCGGCTGATCGACCGGATCAACAGCTTTGACGTCTGAACGGACGTCTGGGCGCTGCGCGGGTGGCGCAGGCACGAGCATGCCGCGCGCGTGCGTTGGCTTGCTGTGCGCGTCGGTGCTGCTGGTCGCCTCGTGCGCTGGCGGGCGGGGTGGGCCGGTTGCGGCGGCGCCATCCCGGGCGGCGGAGCAGGCGTCGGTCTTCGGCAACGACGGGGTTGATGCGCCGGCGGTGGCGGGCGCTGAGGAGGCCGCCCGCGCGCCGCGGCGCGCCGGGCTGGAGATCGTGGAGTGGGCGACGCCGGGCGACGGTGATGCGCTGGTGAGCACGCTGGCGGAGCTGGGCTCGTACGCGGCGCCCGAAGGCATCGCGGGCGAGGTCTGGCGCCGGAGCGGGCTGCGGGTCTTCGCGGTGCCCGCGGGCGACGCCTTGGCGTTGGCGGCGCGTCTGCCGGCGACGCGCGGGCGGGCGCAGCGGTGGTTCGGGCAGTCGCCCGAGTGGAGTGAGCTGCTGCGCGGGCCGGGGCTGGACGGGGCGCAGGCGGTGGTGGTGGACGGGGAGCCGGTGTTCGTGCCCGGCGGCACGCCGCGCGTGCTGACGCGTGTGTGGGTCGAGCCTTCGCTGGCCGGGGGGCGTCTTGTGAACACGCTGCGCACGCAGCTCTTGGTGCAGATCGCCGGAGCGGTGCGGCGAGAGCCCTGGCGGCTCGATCGACCGGGGCTGGAGACGGTGCTCGATCGTGCGCTCGAGGAGGGGCGGTCGTTCGACGCGCTGCGGGGCGACCTGCGGCTCGACGGCTCGCTCGCGGTCGTGCTCGTCGCGGCGGATCCGGGGCTGGAGTTGGGGCCCGGGGTGAGGGGCGAGGCGCCGCCCGCGGTGGATCGCGTCGCGACGGTCGAGGCGCCCGAAGACCAGATCGAGACCATCGGCGAGCGGATGCTCGTCACGCCCGAGCTGCTCGAGTGGACGGGCGAGGGCGACGAATTGCGGTCGGTGCGCCCGAGCGTCCATCGCGTGGTGGTGCTGTTGCCCCGGGTGGGGGCGGTTGGCGGCGCGGGGGCGAGCGCCGGCGGAGGCGGGTGATGGCGGTGCTGATCCCGTTGGTTCTGATCGCGGTTGGCATCGCGCTGCTGGTGGGCGGGGCCGATGTGCTGGTGCGGGGCGCGGCGCGGCTCGGGCGCGCGCTGGGCATGAGCACGTTTGTCATCGGGGTGACGATCGTCGCGTTCGGCACGAGCGCGCCGGAGCTGTTCGCGGGCGTGCGCGCCGCGACGGCGGGTGTGGGCGATCTGGCGGTCGGCGCGGTGCTGGGGTCGAACGTCGCGAACATCGGGCTGGTGCTGGGGCTGACGGCGCTGGTGCGCGCGGTGCCCGTGCCGCAGCCGGTGCGCCGGTTTGATGTGCCGGTGATGTGGATGGTGACGCTGCTGGCGTCGATCGCGCTGCTGGGCGATGGGGTCGTGACGCGGGTCGAGGGTGTGCTGCTGGCGGCGACGCTGGTGGTCTACGTCTACTTCACCTATTGGGCCGGCAAGCGCGACCCCGAGTCGACGGCCCACGAGCTCGAGCACGAGGTCGAGCAGACGCTGCACCTCGAGACGCCCGACCGCGGGCGGGCGGTGCTGATCGACATCCTGCTGGTGCTCGCGGGCACGGTGCTGCTGGCGGGCGGGGCCGAGCTGCTGGTGCGCGGGGCGACGACGCTGGCGACCGACGTGCTGGGTGTGCCGGTGGGCGTGGTGGGGCTGAGCGTGGTCGCGTTCGGCACGAGCCTGCCCGAACTGGCGGCGGGGCTGCGGGCGGCGCTCAGCCGCGACCCCGATATGGCGGTGGGCAACATCGTTGGCTCCAACGTGTTCAACCTGCTGAGCGTGATGGGTATCTCGGCGATCGTCGCGCCGCTGGACACCCGCCCGGGTGTCGGGGGCGACGTGCTCGCGATGATCGTCTTCGCGGGGTTGTGTTATCCGGTCCTGAGCAAGCGCGGCCTGATCGGGCGGCCGCAGGGGGCCTTGCTGCTGCTGGCTTACCTCGCTTACGTGATCGTTGTGTACGCGGGGGCCGGGGCGATCTCGGTGCCCGCGGGCTGATCGACCGCCCCCGGCGGCCCGATGTAACGATCCGGAGGGCCCCCAAGGTGCTGCGGATCAGGACGAGCCAAGTTCGAGGCGGGATGCGGGTGGCGATGCCCGTCTTCCACCCCAGCTCGCCGGGGACGATCCTGCTGCGCCCCGGTGTCGAGCTGGACCGCGAGCTGATCACGCGGATGGTCGAGCTGCGCGTGCGGCACCTGTGGATCGAGTACCCGGCGCTGGAGCTGGTGAGCGAGTACGTCGACCCGCGCGTCGCGGCGGCGCAGGGCGAGGTGACCTGCCAGATCGAGCACGCGTTCGACGCGGCGTCGCTGGGCGTGAGCGCGGAGCTGGACTTCGACCGCTACGCGTCGGCCGTCGGCGGGCTGCTGCAGACGCTGATGGAATCCAACCGCTCGCAGGTCTTCCTGGAAGATCTGGTCAGCAGCGGGCGCCCGGTGGTGCGCCACGCGTCGAGCGTGTGCTACCTGAGCGTGCTGACGGGGCTGAAGCTGGGGTTCTATCTGGAAGAGCAGCGGTCGCGGATCCCGCCGAGCATGGCGCGTCAGACCGAGAGCCTGGGTGTGGGCGCGATGCTGCACGACGTCGGCATGACGAGGCTGGACCCCGAGCTGACCCGCGCGTGGCGCGAGACGGGCGACGACGACGACCCGCGCTGGCGCGCACACGGGATGCTGGGCTTCAGCATGGTGCGCGGGCATGTGGAGCCCTCGGCCGCGGCGGTGGTGCTGCACCACCACCAGCGGTTCGACGGCACGGGCTACCCGGCGCGCGAGAAGCTGGACGGGTCGTTCGAGCCCTTGAGCGGCGGGCAGATCCATGTGTTCGCGCGCATCGTGCACGCGGTCGACCTGTTCGACCGGCTGACCAACCCCTTCAAGCGCGGGCGCAGGCCCATGACGCGGGTCGCGGCGCTGCGGGCGATGCTGCAAGACCCGCACCGCGGGGGGATCGACCCGGTGGTGTTCGGCGCGCTGCTGGAGGTTTGCCCGCCCTACACGCCCGGCTCGATGGTGCGTCTGAACGACGGGCGGAGGGCGGTGGTGTGCGGGTGGTCGGCGAAGGACCCGTGCCGCCCGCTGGTCTGCCCGATGGCCGAAGAGATCGCGGATTGGGCGTCGAGCAAGCCCGCGAAGGTGATCGACCTGCGCGAGCAGGAGGGGCTGTGGGTGCGGGAGGCCGACGGGCAGGATGTGAGCAACGACAACTTCACCGCGGCGGATGTGCGTCGGTATGACCTGCGGGCGATCAGGCGGGGCCTGGTGAACCGCGCGGGCGAGTTGCTGCGTCAGGAAGCGTTGCGCAACGGCGTGCGCGTGCCGGAACGGCCCGACCGGGCGGCGTCCTGAGGATGTGCGCTTGAGAGGCGTCAGCCGCCGATGGCGGCGGGGCGGTCGCCCGCTTGCGCTTGGGCCGGTGGTGTGCGCGGGCGGTAGCCGACGTTGACGAGGGCGTCGTCGGTCCAGGGTTCGTCGAGGACCTCGGAGGCCGCGGGTTCTCTGAGCAGGACGAGGTCGCCCTCTTCGAGGCCCCCGAGGACCTCGGCGTCGGTGCTGCTGAGGCGTCCGACGCGGACGGGCGTGCGCACGAAGCGCGTGCCGCGCGGCGAGTAGACGTAGCGGACGGGGCCCTCGTTAAAGACGGCGGCGACGGGGATGCGGAGGGCGTCGTCGACGGTGTCGAGGGTGATGCGTGCCTCGCAGCGCATGGTGGGCTTGAGTTCGGCGCCGACGCCCTCGGTGTCGAGGGCGATGCGGACAGTGTACTCGCGCCGGTTGGGGTCGCGCCAGCCGCCGGTCTCGGCGAGGACGCCGACGGATTCGACGATGCCCGGGACGTCGCGCCCGAGGGCGTCGATGCGGACGCTTGCGGGCTGCCCGGCGCGGACGCGCCCGGCGAGGGACTCGTGGACCTTGACGCTGGCGATCATCTCAGAAGTGTCGGGCAGGACGATGAGCAGGTCGTTGGGGCGGACGGCCCTGCCGACGGCGAGGCCGCCCTCGTTTTGGTTGCGCCAGGAGTCGCGCTGGGTGCTGGTGCCGTAGACGACGAGGCCGTCGGAGGGAGCGGTGATGACGCACAGCCCGAGCTGCTCTTTGAGCTCGTTGAGGTTCTCTTCGCGGAGCTGGAGCTGGCGCTGGCGGCTGGCGAGCGTGGCCCGGCGGTTGTTGAGGTTGACCTCGTTCTCCTTGCGGACGCGGACGAGCTCGCTCTCGGCCTCTTCGAGGTCGAGGCGGAACTGCTCGGCGTCTTTCTGGTGCTGGAACTTCTCGTAGACGTCCAGGGCGATCTGCGCCTGCTCGAGCGCCGCGCGGGCGTCGATGAAGTTGATCTCGTCGCGGTCGAGCTCGTCCTTGCTGAGGAACTCACGCCCGTAGAGCTGCTGGCTCTGGTCGTACTTCTCGCTGAGGCGCTCGAGGTTCTTCTCGGCCTTCTCGACGTCGAGCGCGAGCCGCTTGCGCGTCTGCACGACCTGGCCCTGCTCCCACTCCTCGAGCGCGAGACGCGCGAGCTTCAGGCGGCTCTCGGCCTGGCGCAGACGCGAGGCGTTCTCGGAGATCTGGATCTGCTCGGCGGTGACCGCGGCCTCGTAGTTGTTGCGGGCCTCGACCACGCGCAGCTCGTCCTCGGCGACCTCGTTCTCGATCGGGTCGCTGTTGAGGCGGACGAGCACCTCGCCCGCCTCGACGCGGGTGCCCTCGGGGATGATCTCGACGATCGAGCTCTGCTCGTCGAGCTCGCTGCGCAGCTCGATGCGGTTGCGGGCCTCGAGCTCGCCGGTCGAGAGCGTGGTGATCTCGAAGCTCTCGAAGCTCGCGGGCGAGAGCTCGGCGGTCATGACGACGTTGTCGGCGTCGCTCGAGGGCCTCAGCGCGACGTACGTTCCGCCGGCGACGACGGCGAGCGCGGCGATCACGAGCACGGGCTTGAGCAACGCGTTGCCTCGGCGAGACCGGCTCGGCGCGTCGGGCGTTGTCTTCGGTGTGGTCGTCGGCATCGGAGGGCTCCCTTGTCTCGTCGGCGGGCTGGTCGGCGGGCTGGTCGGCGGATGTGACCTGTCGGCGGATGATCGAGAAACCTCGATCTGCGATCGGCGATCCGCCTTCGGCACGCCGGGTGACTCTATGAGGGCGGGTGGCCTTCTGCGGGCCAGCGTTGCTGGACCGCGCTGCCGCAGCGCGTTGTTCGGCCCCCGGATTACCCGTACCCGCCCTTTGATGTTGCGGCTCCGAGCGTGTCGCTTGGTGGTTAGCATCGCCCCTATGGGTCTTGAATCACTGGCAAACGGTCGACGCGTGCTTCTTGTGATCGCGGTCGGGGGCGAGATGGATGCGGCCTTGGGCGGCCTGCTCGGGGCGGGGGCGTCGATCGGGCGTCCGGGGCTCTGGGAGCGGCGCGAAGCGGGGCGGTGTGTTGATGTGGTGCTGTGCGGGGTGGGCAAGGCGAACGCCGCGGCGGCGACGGCGCGGGCGATCGACCCTGTCCGCCACGGGGTGGTGCTCAGCGCGGGCGTGTGCGGGGCGTTGCCGGGCTCGGGCCTGGTGACGGGCGACGCGGTGGCGGCGACGCGCAGCGTGAACGCCGACGAGGGCATCGCGCTGCCCGGGGGCGGGTTTGAGAGCTGCACGGAGATGGGTTTTCCGACGACGTTTGCCCGCGACGCGGTGCCGGCGGACCCGGCGGTGGTCGATGAGCTGGCCCGGGTCTGCGACGCGCAGGGTCCGATCGCGACGGTCTCGACGTGTTCTGGGACCGACGCGCTGGCGCTGGGCGTCGCGTCGCGGACGGGCGCGCTGGTCGAGGCGATGGATGGGGCGGCGGCCGGGCGTGTGGCGGAGGTCATGGGCGTCGCGTTCGGCGAGGTGCGCGTCGTGAGCAACCAGACGGGCGACCGGGACAAGCAGGTGTGGGATCTGCCCAGGGCGTTTGCGAGGCTGGGCGAGGTTCTCGGACGCTTGGCGAGCGGGTAAGCGCTGCGGGTTCTGACGCCTCGGGCGGGTGGGGCGCTCCGGCAGGGTCTCCGGGCGTTGAGGGGGATGCGGGGCTTGAGCCCGGGGTCGCGCCGACCGATGACAACGGCTGGGACGTACGTGCGGCGCGCAAGGGCGATGCCGGCTGTGCACGTGCGGTTGTGAAACGCTGCCGTTCAAAAGGGGCCGGGCGTGCGGAACCGGTTTGCAGGCCTGACGGCACTGACCGATCGCTTGAACGCGGTCAAGCCTATCGGGGGCGTGCAGCCTCCGGTGGCGGTCGACTTTGGCGTCTCGGCCCTGAAAGTGTTGCAACTGACGACGGGCGAGCCGCCCTCGCTGGTTGCGGCCGCGTCGCTCGCGACGCCGGGCGATCTGATCGATCAGCCCGCGAAGCGTTTGCGGTTCCAGCTCGAGGCGCTGCCCGGGCTGGTGCGGTCGGGCAAGTTCAAGAGCCAGCGTGCGGTGTGCGCGATGCCGGCGGGGCAGATGCTCTGCAAGCACCTGAAGCTTCACCTGCCCGAGGGCGCGGATGAATCGCAGCTTGTCGCCTCGGCGGTGGCGGGGCAGATGGGGTGCGACCCCGGTGCGCTGCTGTGCCGCCACGCGATGGTGGGCGAGCGGCAGGCCAGCGGCAAGAGCGAAGTGATTTGTTTCGCCGCCAGCCGCGACCTGGTGGGCAAGCTGATGCAGGCGATGCGGTCGGCCAAGCTCGAGCCGGTGGGGATCCACAGCGAGCTGCACGCGATGCTGCGGGCGTTCACGTCGCCGGCGATCGGGCCGCAGGGCGAGGCGCCGACGCTCTACCTGGACATCGGGCGGGCGACGACCAAGGTAGTGATCGCGACGGGTGAGCGGATGTTGTTTGCGCGTGCGATCTCGTTCGGCGGGCTGGAGCTCGACTCGGTGGTCGCCAAGCAGATGCGCTGCTCGCTCGACCGGGCGCGGCAGCACCGCACCCAGATGGACCGGCTCGACGGGGGCGGGCTGAGCGAGAGCGCGCCGTCGGGCGGGGGGGTGGTGCTGAGCGCGCCCAAACCCAAGATCGATCTGAGCGAGCCGATCGAGATCCTGACCGACGAGGTGCTGATGTGCCTGCGGTATTACCGGAGCCTGCACGCCGATAAGCCCGTGGAGCGTGCGGTGTTCGTGGGTGGTGAGTCGTCACACGAGGCGCTCTGTGCGGAGATTGCGCGTGTGCTCAAGCTGCCGGCGCAGGCCGCCGACCCGCTTGCACGGGTGGGGCGTTCGGGCAATGAACCGGCCGAGGGCGTTGATCTGTCCTCGGCGCAGCCGGGTTGGGCGGTCGCGATGGGGCTCTGCCTGAGCCCGACGGACCTGTGAGGGAGAGGCACCGATGCTGAATCGCAGCCAGGGTGAGCACGCGGGCGGGGGGAGCTTTCTCCCCGAGGAATACGTCAAGAGCAAGGGCCAGAGCCGCGCGAACATCGTGGGCCTGGCGCTTTTCGGCGTGGTGCTGATCGCGGTCGTGGGTGTGTTCGTCTTGAACCACCAGCGGCAGGTGACGCTGTCCGAAGAGGTCAAGATGATCCGCGTGGAGTTTGAGGCCGAGGCGAGCAAGATCGAGCAGCTCCGGGTGCTCGAGAAGCGTCGGGAGGAGCTGCTGGGCAGCGCGGAGGTGGTCGCGGCGTTGATCGAGCCGGTGCCGCGCAGCGTGCTGATGGCCGAGCTGCTCCGCGATCTGCCCGGGGGGCTTGCGCTCTCGAGCGTCGTCGTCGATGCGGAGCGCATCAAGGCGCCCAAGCCCTCGGCGACGCCGGCGACGGCCGCGACGGTGCAGACGCGGAGCATCGCGTCGGGCCAGCGTGCCGCGGGCGACACGGCGCCGACCGAGCGTGTGCTGCCGCCTCGTTTCAAGTACACGCTGACCGCAGACGGTCTGGCGGAGCTGAACAACGAGGTGGCGGACTATCTGGCGTCGCTGAAGGGCTCGCCCCTGTTCCGCAACGTCGAGCTGGTGTTCATCAGCGAGACGAAGGTCGACGACCAGAAGCTGCGCAAGTTCCGCATTACCGCGGAGGTCAGGCGTGACGCCGAGGCGACGGCCGTCGCCGGCGTGATCGAGGCCGACCTGCGCGACGCGGGCGAAGAAGAAGACCAGACCCAGTTCACCGAGGTCGAGACGGGGGAGGGCTGAGCGATGCGTATTGGGCCTCGCGAGCTGTTGCTGTTCCTGATCGTGCTGCTGCTGCCGGTGGCGTCGTACTTCGGCGCGATCATGCCGCAGAACGCCAAGATCGAACGCGACAAGAACGAGCTGACGCTGATGCGTGACCTGCTCGACAAGCTGCTCGCCGAGACCGCTCGTACGAGCGACCTGGCGGCGGAGAACGAGCGGATCGCCGAGACGGTGTCCTCGATCGAGGATCGTCTGCCGAGCGGCAAAGAGGTCGACGAGATCGTGCGTCAGGTGAGCGTGCTGGCGGTCGAGAGCGGGCTGGCGCCGCCTGAGCTGAAGAGCTCCAAGCCGCTCGCCGCGGCCCACTATCGCGAGCAGCCGCTGGAGCTGACGACGAGCGGGGCGTGGGAGGGGTACTACGACTTCATGCTGCTGCTGGAGCGGCTGCCCCGCATCACGCGCCTGAGCGAGATGAAGATCGGCAAGGCGCGCGACAGCGAGGAGCTCGAGGTCGAGTTCACGCTGAGCATCTACTTCCTGGAAGAGAACGCGGGGGTGTCATCGTGAGCGCACAGCAGGGTGACGGCGCCGACAGCGCGAAGCTGTTTGTCAATCTTGATGAGCCGCAGAACAGCGACGCGCTGGCGACCGGCGACGACATGGGCGGGCCGCCGCCCCCGCCGCCCCCGCCCCCGGTGGCGGGCGTGGGCAAGGGCAAGAACGCCGGGCTGGGCCAGGCGTTGGTCGTCGGGCTTGTCGCGCTGCTGGGCGGCGGGACGGTCTACGGCATGCGGACCGTCGCGATGCACTCGGGCGTGACGAGCAGCGCGAGCGACATGAGCTATGAGCCCGTGGCGACGAGCCCGGACTTCCGCAAGCGGTACGACGTCGCGATGACCGGGCTCGCGCGCTCGAACCGGGCGCTGCACGTCCCGCGTGATCTGCTGGACAGCCGCCCGTTCACGCTCGATGCGACGCAGGACATCGTCGCGGCGCCGGGCGAGAACCTCGAGGAGCTGGAGGCGCGCCGGCGTGCCCTGCTGGAGGCCGAGCGGACCGAGCGCGAGCGTGCGGCCCGCTTCGAGCTGATCGCCCGCGAGGCGGACCTGCTCGAGCTGCAGGCGGTGCTGGGCGGGCGTTCGCCCGTGGCGCGCGTCAGCGGGCGGACGGTGCGTGAGGGCGACGAACTGGCGGAGCTGTTCACCGTGACGCACATCGATGCGCGTTCGGTGGTGATCGAGGCGGACGGGCGTCAGTTCGAGCTGCGGCTGGGGCGTCGCGCGATCGAGCTGCGCGACCAGCCGGTCGAGGAGTGAGCCCGTGCCGGGGAACATCGACGACATCCTGAACGAGCTGGGCGTCGACAGCGGGGCGGGCAAGGCCGCGGGCAAGGGAGGCGGCAAGCCTTCCGGCAAGGGCGGGCCCAAACCGCCGGCGAAGGGGCGGGGCAAGCCGCACCGCCTCGATCGCCAGACGAGCACGTTCAGCTCGCTGCCCAGCGTGCCCAGCGGGCAGGGCGAGGACGGCGCCGCGGAGCACGACCCGGCGGTGAAGCGCGAGCGCGCGCTGGCGAAGGCGAGCGAGGTCGGCTCGGCCGAGCGCGAGATCTATCGCCCCGATGACAGCGGGCCGGACGCGATCGCCGAGGAGCTGGGGCGTGCGCTGGTCTCGCGTGAGGTGGTGACGGGCGAGCAGCTCAGCGCCGCCGAGCGTGTGCTCGCGCAGACGCCGGGCGCGCGCCTGGCGGATGTCCTGATCGAGCAGGGCTGCGACGAGGCGAGCGTGCAGTCGACGGTGGCGGAGCTGGCGACGGTGCCGTTCGAGCGTCTGGTGCTCGGCGACGAGGAGCCGGGCTTCGACACGACGATGACCCAGCGCCTGGGCACGGATTTCTGCAAGTCGCGGATGGTGCTGCCGCTGCGGATGTCGGGCACGAGGCTGGTCGTTGGCGCGACGCGGGCCGACGACGTGTTCCTGCTCGACGAGGTGCGCAGCCGCCTGGGCGTCGCGGGCGTCAAGCTCGTGCTGATCACCCAGCAGGACGTGCGCGCGGCGCTCGAGTCGATCGGCGCGGGCGACACCGAGGACGTGGACCTGTCGGACATCCTCGCGGATGTCGACGAGGCCGACGTCGAGGTCTCGGGCAGCGAGCAGACCGAGGAGGTCGACCTCGAGCAGCAGGCGGGCGAGGGGCCCGTCATCCGCTACGTGAACTACATCATCCAGCAGTCGGTCAAGGACGGCGCGAGCGACATCCACATCGAGCCGGGCGACAAGAAGATCAAGGTGCGGTTCCGCATCGACGGGGTGATGTTCGAGGTGATGAACCCGCCGGCGAGCATGTCGGCCGCGATCGTCAGCCGCCTGAAGATCATGGGCAACCTCGACATCTCCGAGCGCCGCATCCCGCAGGACGGGCGCATCCGCTGCGTTGTGCAGGGGCGCAAGCTCGACCTGCGCATGTCGACGCTGCCCACGCAGTACGGCGAGAAGGTCGTGATGCGTCTGCTCGACACGCGATCGATCAACGTGCAGCTCGAAGACCTCGGGTTCGACGACCGCACGCTGGAGGTCTGGGGCAACCTGATCCACGAGCCGCACGGCATCGTGCTGGTGACCGGCCCGACCGGCTCGGGTAAGACAACGACGTTGTACAGCTCGCTGCGCCAGCTCGACAAGAACAAGCTCAACATCTCGACGGTCGAAGACCCGATCGAGTACCACCTCGACGGCATCACGCAGACGCAGATGCACGAGAAGATCGGGATGACGTTCGCCAAGGCGCTCAAGGCGCTGCTGCGTCAGGACCCCGACGTGATTATGCTGGGCGAGATCCGCGACTTCGAGACGGCGCACACGGCGGTGCAGGCCGCGCTCACGGGCCACCTCGTGCTGAGCACGCTGCACACCAACGACGCGCCCAGCTCGGTGACGCGCCTGGTGAACATCGGGCTCGAACCGTTTCTCGTCGGCGCCGCGGTGCAGGGCGTGCTGGCGCAGCGCCTGGTGCGGCGCTTGTGCAAGCACTGCAAGACGGAGAAACCGGCCAGCGACGAGATGGCGGAGTTCCTCGAGATGCAGGGCGTCGACAGCGGGCACCTGTGGACGCCGGTCGGGTGCGACAAGTGCCGCAACACCGGGTACTCCGGGCGTGTGGGCATCTATGAACTGCTGACGATCGACGACCAGACGCGCGACATCGTCGCGGGCAACCCCAACGTCGCGGAGTTCCGGCGTCTGTGCCTCGAGCGGGGCATGCAGAGCTTGCGCCAGGACGGGATGGCGAAGGCGATCGAGGGGCGCACGAGCATCCAGGAAGTGATGCGCGTCACGGAGTCCAACGCCTGACCAGCGGGCGGGCTCCGACCGGCCCGACCCCGGGCCTCCGAGAAAAAAAGACCTCCAGCGGGTGTTTTGCCTCGCGAGAAATCGCACCCTTTGGTAGGGTGATGCCCTCGCCGCTCGGCGGAACCGGGTTGAGGGACCCGGCCGAGCGGCCTTCTGACCACCCTTTGCGGTGGGTCGATGGGGCGCAGGCATGGACGAGCAACCGACCCGCAACGGCCCCAAAACCAGTTCAGAAGCCGAGTCAGGCGTTGGGCCCGCCCCGGCGTCGCCCTCTCCCTCGCCCTCCTACTCGCCCTCCAGGGGCCAGCGGGCCAAGGACTACTGGCAGGCGAACATCCGCGCGGTGCTGATCCTGCTGCTGATCTGGGCGGCGGTCAGCTACGGGTGCGGGATCCTCTTCGTCGATCAGCTCAACAAGGTCAACCTCCCCGGATCGAGTTTCCCGCTGGGCTTCTGGTTCGCGCAGCAGGGATCGATCGTTGTTTTCGTCGGGCTGATCGCGGTGTACGCGCTGTGGATGCGCCGGCTCGATCAACGGTTCGGGTTGTCGGGCGACAAGGGCGCCGCGTGATGACGCCGGCGACGCTCGCGGCCTTGGCGGGCTCGATGCTGTGCGCGCAGGCGGGGGTCTCGCCCGCGCCCTCGATCCCCGAGCAGGAGATCAAGCCCAGCCAGCACGGCGCGCTGCTGCGCGATGCCGAGACGCAGCGGGTGCGCAAGCCGGGCTTCTGGGTCGCCGATGAGCGGTCGGGGGCGCTGCGTGTCCTGGGGCAGATCGAGTTCCGCTACCTCGCGAGCCTGCGCGACGACCTCCCGGCGGCGGCCGAGGACTTCGCGCACGGCTTCGAGCACACACGCGTGCGGGCGGGGCTGCAAGGGCATATCGCCGATCCGAGCCTGACGTACTTCATCTGGACGGCGTTCGGCGCCTCGGGCGACGCCTTTCTGCTCGATGCCTGGGTCAAGAAGACGTTCGACAACGGGGTCTTTGTGCAGGCCGGGCAGTTCAAGCTGCCGATCACGCGCGAGTGGCTGGTGAGCGAGACACGTCAGCAGTTCGTGGAGCGGAGCCTGGTCGATGCGCGGTTTGCCGCGATTTATGGGCAGGGCGTGCAGGCGGGCTGGCTGGGCGAGGACGCGCGTGTGTACGCGTCGTTCACCGACGGGCTGCGCAGCTTCAACCGTTCGCTCAAGGGCACGCAGTACGCGGTCAGCGGGCGGGTGGAGGCGAAGGCCTTCGGCAACTGGGCGGACTACAGCGAGTTCGAGAGCCAGCGTGAGGACGGGCCGCTGCTGGTCTTCGGTCTGGGCGGGCACGTTCAGGACGGCGGCGTGATCGGCGACGGGGCGACCGTCGGCTTCGGATCGCCCGACATCTACAGCAACGACACGCGCATCACGCAGTGGACGGCCGACGTCAACTGGGGCGTGGGCGGGGCCAACCTCTTCGCGGCCCTGATCTCCAACCGCGAGCAGCGCGGCGCGCAGGGGCCCGCGCCGCTTCAGACGTTCCACCAGCTCGGCGTGGTCGTGCAGGGGGGCGTGTTCGTGACCGACAACACCGAGGTCATCGCCCGCTACGAGTGGGGCGACCTCGACGGCGAGGCGTCGGCGCTCGCGGGCGCCGGGGGCGATGCCGGCGAGACCCTGAGCGTGCTGACGGTGGGTGTGAACCAGTTCCTCGCCGGGCACGCCGTGAAGCTGACGGTCGATGGCGGGTACGGGTTCGAGGGCGTCGACGCGGCTTGGCGCGGGGGTGGGCGGGGCTACCTGCCCGACGCGAGCGGTGGCGGCGGGCAATTTGTGCTGCGGGCGCAGGTGAACGTGCTATTTTGAGCGGAGCGCACTGAAATGGACGAGCAGGTCTGGACGTTCATCATCGTCGGCGCGAGCTTCGCGTTGTACATCGGGATCGCGCTGTGGAGCCGCGCGGGGACGACGGGCGAGTTCTATGTCGCGGGCAAGGGCGTGCCGCCTTTGGCCAACGGGATGGCGACCGCGGCGGACTGGATGTCGGCCGCCTCGTTTATCGGCATGGCGGGGCTGATCAGCCTGGTCGGGTACGACGGCAGCGTCTACCTCATGGGCTGGACGGGCGGGTACGTCTTGCTCGCGTTGCTGTTGGCGCCGTACCTGCGCAAGTTCGGCAAGTTTACCGTGCCGGACTTTGTGGGTGATCGCTATTACAGCAGTTTCGCGCGGGTTGTCGCGGTCGTGTGCGCGATCTTCATCAGCTTCACCTATGTCGCCGGTCAGATGCGGGGCGTGGGGGTGGTCTTCAGCCGTTTCCTCGAGATCGATATCACGCTGGGCGTGATCATCGGGATGTGCATCGTCTTCTTTTACGCCGTGCTGGGCGGGATGAAGGGCATCACCTACACGCAGGTGGCGCAGTATTGCGTGCTGATCTTCGCGTTCACCGTGCCGGCGATCTTCATCAGCATCCTGCTGACCAACAACCCGGTCCCGCAGCTTGGTTTCGGCGGGCAGCTCGCGGGTGACGTGGGCTCGCGGATCGCGTCGGGCGAGACGATCGGGCTGCTGCAAAAACTCGACGGGCTGCACGAGGAACTGGGCTTTGCGCCCTACACCGACGGGTCGAAGAGCACGCTGGATGTGTTGTGCATCACGCTGGCGCTGATGGTCGGCACGGCGGGCCTTCCCCACGTCATCGTGCGGTTCTACACCGTGCCCAGCGTGCAGGGCGCGCGGGTGAGCGCGTTCTGGGCATTGCTGCTGATCGCGCTGCTCTACACGGCGGCCCCGGCCGTCGGTGCGTTCGCGCGCACGAACCTGATCGATGTCGTGACCGACGCCCCGTACAGCGCCGAGGGCTCGACCGGTGAGGACGACCGGGCGATCCCCGATTGGTTCCGCAAGTGGGAGACGACCGGCTTGCTCGCCTGGGTCGACAAGAACGGCGATGGGCGCGTGCAGTATGTGGGCGACACCGAGAACCCGGGCAGCCCCGGCTCGTTCCCGCCCTTCGTGGGCAAGCCGGATTTCGTCGCCGGGCCCGATGACGTCGACGGGTCGGGCAACCGCCTGGGGCGCGGCCTGCACGGCGAGCGGTTGGTCAAGAACGAGCCGACCACCAACAACAACGAGCTGTTCGTCGACCCTGACATCATGGTGCTGGCGAATCCGGAGATTGCGCGGTTGCCCGCGTGGGTCATCGGGCTGGTTGCCGCGGGCGGGCTGGCGGCGGCGCTGTCGACCGCGGCCGGTCTGCTGCTGGTCGTCTCGACCGCGATCAGCCACGACCTGTGCAAGATGACGCTGACGCCCAACATGCCCGAGAAGACCGAGCTGTGGGTGGCGCGCGGCGCCGCCGCGGTCGCGGTGTTCGGCGCGGGGCTGCTTGGCATCTACCCGCCCGACTACGTCGCGGCGACCGTCGCGTTTGCATTCGGGCTTGCGGCGAGCAGCTTCTTCCCGGCGATTATCCTGGGCATCTTCGTGAAACGGGCGAACCGCGAGGGTGTCGTCTGCGGCATGATCGCGGGGATCGGGTTCACGGCTGCATACATCCTCGCGTTCAAGTTCACGGTCTTCGACGGGCTGATGCAGAGCGTGCTGGGTTGGGACGCCGCGGGCGGGCAGAGTAAGAGCGAGCTGTACCTCCTGGGCATCACGCCCGAGGGCATCGGGGCGGTTGGTATGCTGGTGAACTTCGTGGTCGCATTCCTGGTGAGTTTCATGACCAGGGAGCCGCCGCAGGAGGTGCAGGACCTTGTCGAGCGCATCCGCCTGCCCGATGAGCCGGGCGATGCGCACGAGATGCAGGTGCCGCCCGCGGGCGGCGGGCACTGAGGCGCGACGAACGGGCAGAGCCAGAACAGAGCTGGAGCAGGGCCGGGCGACAGGCCGGCATGAAGGACAAGCGATGAGCGACAATGGTTCGGGGATCGAGAGCGTGCTGCACGAGTCGCGGGTCTTTGATCCGCCCAGTGCCGAGAGCGTCGGCGCGCCGTTCTGGCACGTCTCGTCGATGGACGAGTACAAGGCGATGCACGCGCGCAGCGTCGAAGACCCCGCGGGTTTCTTCGGCGAGGTCGCGGGCGAGCTGCACTGGTTCAAGCCCTGGGACCGGGTCGTCGACTTCAGAGCGCCCGACGCGAAGTGGTTCGTCGGCGCCACGACCAACGTCTGCTACAACTGCGTGGATCGCCACGTCGAGGCGGGGCACGCCGACGATGTTGCCCTGGTCTGGGAGGGGGAGCCCATCGGGCCGAGCGGCAAGCCCGAGGTCCGCAGCATGACCTACCGCGAGCTGCTGGTCGAGGTGTGCAAGTTCGCCAACGTGCTCAAGAAGCTGGGCGTGAAGAAGGGCGAGGTTGTCACGATCTACATGGGCATGGTGCCCGAGCTGGCGGTCGCGTGCCTGGCGTGCGCGCGCATCGGGGCGGTGCACAGCGTGATCTTCGGCGGGTTCAGTAGCCAGGCGATCGCCGATCGCGTGGCCGACGCGAGCAGCCGCGTCATCGTGACGTGCGACGGCGCGTGGCGTCGGGGCAAGGTCGTGCCGCTCAAGGAGAACGTCGACGCGGCGGTCAACGAGCTCGCCGGCACCGGCGGCGCGGGCGCCGGTTCGCTCGACCGCGACGCGATCGTCGAGAAGGTGGTCTACCTGAAGCGAACGATGAACCAGATCGTCTGGCACGAGGGGCGCGATCACTCGTGGCGCGACCTGATGGTGATGGCCGACGAGTGGTGCCCCTGCGAGGAGCTCGGCAGCGAGGACCCCGCGTTCATCCTGTACACCTCGGGCAGCACGGGCAAGCCCAAGGGCATCCAGCACAGCGTGGGCGGGTACATGGTGCACACGTACCTGACCGCCAAGCACACCTTCAACATGATCCCGGGGCTCGAGACGCCGAAGCGTGCGAGCGTCGACGGGCAGGCGATGCCGGGCGGGCAGCTCTACTGGTGCACCGCCGACGTCGGCTGGATCACCGGGCACAGCTACATCCTGTACGGCGTGCTCGCCAACCGCGTGCCGACGCTGATGTACGAGGGCGCGCCCAACTTCCCGGCGGAGAACCGCTTCTGGGATATCGTCGAGCGGCACAAGGTCACGCAGTTTTACACGGCGCCCACGGCGATCCGCGCGTTCATGAAGTGGGGGGCCGAGCACGCCGCCCGGCACGACCTCTCCAGCCTCCAGGTGCTCGGCACCGTGGGCGAGCCGATCAACCCAGAGGCGTGGATGTGGTACCGCGAGCACATCGGGCGCGGCGTCTGCCCCATCGTTGATACCTGGTGGCAGACCGAGACCGGCGGGCACATGCTCACGCCTCTGCCCGGCGTCACGCCCACCAAGCCCGGCTCGTGCTGCCTGCCCTTCTTCGGTGTTGATGCCGCGATCTGCGACGAAGAGGGCAATGAAATCGACGCGCCCGGCGGCGGGCTGCTGGCGATCCGCAAGCCCTGGCCCGGGATGCTGCGCGGGGTCTCGGGCGACCGCAAGCGCTTCATCGACACCTACTGGAACAAGTTTGACGTCGACGGCTGCCTCGGGCGGGGCGAGGCGAGCCCGTACTACTTTCCCGGCGACGGCGCGCACCGCGACGCCGACGGGTATTTCTGGATCTTGGGCCGCGTCGACGATGTGATCAACGTCTCGGGGCATCGCCTGGGGACGATGGAGGTCGAGAGCGCGCTGGTGAGCCATGAGTCGATCGTCGAGGCGGCGGTTGTCGGCGTGCCGCACGAGATCAAGGGGACGGGCATCGCCGCGTTCTGCACGCTTGAGCCGCAGCATGCCCCGGGCGACGATGGCGCGGCCGAGGCGCTCAAGCAGGCGCTGCGGGCGCACGTCGCCAGCGAGATCGGGGCGATCGCCAAGCCCGATCTGATCCGCTTCACCGATGCGCTGCCCAAGACCCGCAGCGGCAAGATCATGCGCCGGCTGCTGCGCGACGTCGCGGCGGGCAAAGAGAACGCCGGACAGGACACCTCGACCCTCGAAGACTTCAGCGTGCTCGCCCGTTTGCGCGAGAGCAAGGAGTCCTGACGCACGCCAACGGCGGATGAACCGGGTGTGCGACGCCCCACCGCGGGCGATAGGCTAGACCCGTGCTGAGACCTCCCCCGATGTTCAAGGCTTGCGTGATCGGTCTGGTCGGCGTTGTGTCGCCCGTCTTGTCCGCTCAGACCGAGCAGGGCGATCGGGCAACCGCCCACGCGGGCTCGGCGTTCGATCCGGGCGAGGCGGATCGCGATGCCCCCGAACACACCCGACTCACCGGCATCCACCTGTATTGGGACAACGACGGCACCTACGTCAAGCCCTTCCAGGACAGCGACCGCCACTACACCAACGGCGCCAAGATCGAGCTGACGTTCGACCCGGCCTTCTCGCCGGCGTGGCGAGACCGCCTGCTCCCCAACCGCTGGTCGGGCGGGCGCCTCGCGGCGGGCGTCGTCGTCGGGCACCAGATCTACACGCCCCAGGACATCACCCAGGTGAACCCGCCCGCCGACGCGCACCCGTACGCGGGCTATCTCTACACCGGGGGCTACATCCAGCGGAGCGACGGCACACGCCACGACCACCTGGAGTTCAACGTGGGTGTGGTCGGGCAGAACTCCGGGGGCGAGGCGGCGCAGAAGTTCATCCACGCGGCGTTCACCGACCAGAACAAGCCCAGCGGGTGGGACAACCAGCTCACCAACGAGGTGACGCTGAACGTGCGGTATCAGCGGAGCTGGCGCACGCCGGTCTGGACGCTCACCGGGCGCAACGGGTCGCCCGGCCACAGCGGCGCGATCGTCGGCGACGCCTCGGTCCTGGGATTCGATCTGATCCCCCGCCTGGGCTTTGATCTTGGCAATGTCCACATCCGCGCGAACGCCGAGGCGACCATGCGCCTGGGCTTCAACCTGCCCGAGGACTTCGGACCCGGGCGGCTGCTCGACTACCGCGACGCGACGGCGCTGGTGGGCGACGGGCCGCGGACCGACTGGAGCGCGTACGCCTACGCCCGCGTCGCCGGTCGGGCGGTCGGGCGAGACATCTTCCTCGACGGCAACACCTTCAGCAACGGCAGCCCCAGCACGGACAAGGAGCCGTTTGTCGGCGAGCTGACGATCGGGCTCGTCGGGCGATGGAAGTGTGTCGAGGCGGGCTACGCGTTGACGTTCCTGACCGATCGCTTCCGAGCGCAGGAGGTGGCCGACTCGTTCGGGTCGATCACGCTGTCGCTGACGACGGATTTTTAAGTACTAGAAGCTTGCGATCTTTGCGCAGATCGGCCGTCTTGTCTCTTGACGGGGGCAAACGGGCTTGTCATCATCCCGGCTGGCTCCCGGGAGAAAGTACTTGTTCTTTGATGGAAAAGCACTTGCATTGCCGGGATGGCCGGGATGCCCGGGCCGACGGGGCGCCCTCCTGATCATCGGCGCGGCCTCGGTGTGTGTCTGCGGGGCGGTGTGCGATCGGGCATGGGGACAGACGCCCGGCGGGGCCCTCGATGGGGAGGCCGGGTCGATCGAGTTGCTCCCGCAGTCGGCCCGCTTCGTGGTCGACAACCTGTGGATTCTCGTTGCCGCGGCCTTGGTCTTCGCGATGCACCTTGGCTTCGCCTGCCTCGAGAGCGGCCTGACCCGCGCGAAGAACACCACCAACATCCTGTTCAAGAACACCGGCGTCGTCGCGATCGGGCTGCTCACCTACGCCCTCGTCGGCTTCAACCTGATGTACCCCGATGCCTGGCTCGTGGGGGGCTGGTTGGGCAACTTTGACTTCGGCATCGGCCCCGAGACCGACGGCACGGGCATGACCCAGCAGTACGGCGATTACACGTACTGGTCAGATTTCATCTTCCAGGCGATGTTCGCCGCGACCGCCGCGACGATTGTCTCCGGCGCCGTTGCCGAGCGGGTGAAGCTGCTGCCCTTCTTGATCTTCAGCGCCGTGTTCGTGGCGATCGCGTACCCGATCATCGGCTCGTGGAAGTGGGGCGAGGGCTGGCTCGACGGTCTGGGCTTCTACGACTTTGCGGGTTCGACGCTGGTGCACTCGGTGGGCGGCTGGGGGGCGCTGGCGTGCGTGATCGTGCTCGGGCCGAGGCTGGGCAAGTATGTCGAGGGTCCGGGCGGCAAGCGCATGTCGCGCCCGATCATGGGCCACTCGATGCCGCTCGCCGCGATCGGTGTCTTCCTGCTCTGGTTCGGCTGGTTCGGGTTCAACGGGGGCAGCGTGCTGAGCGCGAGCCCGGGCGACCCGGGGGGCGACGGCTCGAACTGGTACGGCTTCGGGGGTGTCTCGCTGGTCTTTGTCACGACGGCGCTCGCCGCGGCGGCGGGCATCATCGGCGCGATGGTGACCAGCTTTGTCGTGCAGAAGGAGCCGGATCTCTCGATGACGCTCAACGGCGCGCTCGCCGGGCTGGTGGGCATCACGGCGGGCGCCGACTGCATCCCGGTCCACTGGGCGATCGTTGTCGGCCTGGTCGCGGGGGTGATCGTCGTGCTCAGCGTCGTGCTGCTCGATCGGCTCCGCCTCGATGACCCGGTCGGCGCGATCTCGGTCCATCTGGTCTGCGGCATCTGGGGCACGCTCGCGGTGGGAATCTTCGGCGACCGCGCGTATCTGGGCGAGGGGGTCGGGACGTTCGGCGACCAGCTCATCGGCGTGCTCGCGTGCGGCGGCGCCGCGTTTGCCGCGGCGATGCTGCTCTTTGGTGCGATCCGGCTGACGATGGGCGTCCGCGTCAGCCGCGAGGATGAGCTCCGCGGGCTCGATCTCGCCGAGCACGGCATGGAGGCCTACGCCGGTTTCCAGTTCTTCACGACCGAGTAGCACCACATCGTCGCGCAGCACGCGCACGCCGAGGATCGGGCCTCTTCCCCGGTCTTCGGCAGGCGACATTCGGCCTCGAGCCGACCGACAACCAGAGGCAATGCCCATGCACCTGATCATCGCGTACATCCGCCCGGAGCGCCTGAGCGACGTCAAGCGCCGGCTCGTCGAGAGCCAGATCCTCAAGATCTCCGTCACCAACGCGCTGGGTTGCGGCGACGAGCGCAACGAGCACGAGCGGTACCGCGGGGCCGAGGTCGAGGTCGACCTGCACAAACGCATCCGCCTGGAAGTCGCGGTCAATCAGCCTTATGTGCAGAAGACCGTCGACGCGATCGTCGCCGGCGGGCGCACGGGTGAAATCGGCGACGGGAAGATCTTTGTCCTGGGGCTGGCCGACTGCGTGCGGATCCGCACCGGGGAGCGCGGCGACGACGCGATCGGGTGAGGCGGCCGCCGGCGGTGCCCGCTGCGCTAGCCCTCGATCCCGATGTTGCGGAGCAGGTAGCCCACCAGGAACGCGAGGACCGCGGCGGCGCCGCCGATCGCGAGCACTTCGATCGCGCCGCGTGCGACGGGCGTGCCCGCGGTCTTGCTCTTGAGCGCGCCGACCAGGGCGAACGCCAGGGCCGTCGCGCCCACGCTCCACCAGAAGACCGCGTCGGTCCCGCGTGCATCGCCCAGCAGTCCCAGCAGCGAGGGCGTGTAGGGCAGCAGGGGGATGGCGCCGACGATGACAAACGCGGCGAAGGTCGCGGCCGCCGCCTTGAACGCGGTCTTCGATGACTCGCCCGCGGCCTGAGCGCCTGACGTGCGCATGAGGTCTTCCTCGGCCCGCGTGCCAAGGTAGTTGCTCACCGCCATGCTGAAGCCGTCGGCGAGCAGGTTCGCCAGGCCCAGGATCATCACGATGCGGACCGACAGGCTGGCCCCCGCGACACCGGCGACCACGGCGAACGTGGTCACCGTCCCGTCGATTGCGCCGTAGACAAAGTCTTTGAGATAGACGTGCGCTGTCGTGTGTCGAGCGTGCTCAGGCGTCGGCGGTTGGTCGCCGGGTGTCATATGCTGCCCTCCCGGCGTGGGCTTCGGATCGTCTCCGAGGCGCGCCGTGCGTCCAGCCTACGGGCCGGCAAGCGATCGGAGCCCACATGAGCAAGCCCGGCAACACAACTGCGAACGCGACGCAGGCTCAGCAGGCGTCGGGGGCTCTCGCGGGTGTGGTCATGGGATCGCGCTCCGATTGGGCGGGCACGATGGAGCACGCCTCGGCGATGCTCGAGCGATTGGGCGTGGTGCACGAGGTCCGCGTGGTGAGCGCGCACCGCACGCCCGAGCTGCTCGTCGAATACGCCCGCGGCGCCGCGGGGCGGGGTCTGCGGGTCATCATCGCCGGCGCCGGCGGCGCGGCCCACCTGCCGGGCATGCTCGCGAGCATGACCGAGCTGCCCGTCATCGGCGTGCCGGTGCAGAGCAAAGCACTGAGCGGGCTCGACAGTCTGCTGAGCATCGTGCAGATGCCGGCGGGCGTGCCGGTCGCGACGGTCGCGATCGGCAAGGCCGGCGCGAGCAACGCGGGCATTCTCGCGGCCCAGATCGTCGGGCTGGGCGACGACGCGGTCGCGGAGCGCGTGCGCACGATGCGGGCCGAGCAGACCGCGCGTGTCCTCGCCGACCCGGACCCCCGCGCCCCCGAGAGCGCGTGATGCCGAGCGACCCGCTGGTGGCGATCCTGGGCGGCGGGCAGCTCGGGCGGATGCTGGCGCTGGCCGGGGCGCCCCTTGGTGTGCGCTGCCGCGTGCTCGATCCGCTTCGTGCGTGCTCGGCGGGGCAGGTCACCGAGCACGTTGTGGGTGGGTACACCGATCCGCAGGCGCTCGCGCGCCTGGCCGACGGCGCGGATGTGGTGACGTACGAGTGGGAGAACGTGCCGGTGGACTCGGCCCGCGCGCTCGAGGGGCGTCTGCCGGTGCACCCGTCGTGCGCCGCGCTCGAGACGGCTCAGGACCGCCTGCACGAGCGTGAGCTGTTCGAGCGGCTCGGCATCGCGACGCCCGAGTGGCGCGCGGTGGATCGCCCGGCGGATCTGCCCAGCGCGATCGAGGCCGTCGGCACGCCGGCGCTGCTGAAGGCCCGCCGGGGCGGGTACGACGGCAAGGGGCAGGTGCCGATCGAGTCGCCGGGCGACGCCGAGCGGGCGTGGGCGGCGCTTGCCAACGACGAGGGGGATGTGCCGGGCGGCGCGGTGCTCGATGCGTTTGTGGCGTTCGAGCGCGAGCTGAGCGTGCTGGGCGTGCGGTCGACCGCGGGCGAGACGGGGTTCTATCCGCTGGTGCAGAACACGCACCGCGGGGGCATCCTGCGGCTGAGCCGTGCGCCCGCGCGGGGCGTGCGCGACGCGGACGTGCGCACGGCCTGCGACGCGGCGGCGGCGATCATGGACGAGCTGGACTACGCCGGCGTGCTCGCGGTCGAGTTCTTTGACACCGGTGCCGGAGCTGGGGCAGGTTCGAGCAGCCGGCTGATCGCCAACGAGATCGCGCCGCGTGTGCACAACAGCGGGCACTGGACGATCGAGGGGGCCGTGACGAGCCAGTTCGAGAACCACCTGCGGGCGATCCTGGGTCTGCCGCTGGGCTCGTGCGCGGCGCGGGGGCACAGCGCGATGGTCAACGCGATCGGCGATCTGCCGAGGCGGGCCGGCGTGCTGGCGGTGCCCGGGGCCGCGATGCACGTGTACGGCAAGGACCCGCGCCCGGGGCGCAAGGTCGGGCACGTCACCATCACCGCGAGCGAGGCGGACGAGCTGGACGCGTTGCTCGAGCGGTACACGCGCGTCGTGGGGTGAGCTTCGTGGGGCTCGGCGGGCGGTGGTCGGCGTCAAGCGGGAGCGTGGCCCGAGCGGGTTGTCCGGACGGACAGGCGGGACGCCTGTCCCACTGTGGGCATGAGCGGTGGGGCTGCTCAACCGAAGAGGTTGTGTCGGGCGATGGCGCGGATGGCGCTGACGCCGTCGCGCCAGCCGATCTTCTTGCCCTCGGCGTAGGTGCGTCCGGCGTAGCCGATGGGCACCTCGTAGATCCGCAGCGCGCGCTCGTGGGCGCCGTCCCCGTCGCGCAGGCGCATCTTGGCGAGGCGCGCGACGATCTCGGGCTCGACGCCGAAGCGGTTTTCGGTCAGACGCAGGCGTCGCATCACGGGGCTGGTGAAGGCTTTGAAGCCGCACTCGATGTCGGTGAGGTTGAGGTTGCTGAGCATGTTGCTCGCGGTCGTGATGAGGCGGTTGGCGATCGAGTGCCAGTAATAAAGCACGCGGTGGGTCTCGCCCAGGAAGCGGGTGCCGATGACCGCGTCGGCCTGCCCCGAGAGGATCGGCGCGAGCACCGCGGGGTGTTCGCCCGGGTCGTACTCGAGGTCGGCGTCCTGCACGATCGCCGCGTCGACGCCCGATTCCAGCGCGAGCTCGATCGCGCGGCGGAGGGCGGCGCCCTTGCCGGCGTTGGCGGGCAGCACGTCGCAGATCGCGTCGTCGCGCTGCGCGATCGAGCGGACGAGCTCGTCCGAGCCGTCGGTCGAGCCGTCGTCGACGAGGACGAGCGTGCGCGCGCAGGGCGTGCCGTCGGGCAGGCGGGGCGGGCACGCGGCGTCGAGGCGCTCGATCATCCGCGGGAGCCACTCACGCTCGTTGTAGACCGGGATGAGGACGGCGTACCGCACGGGGCAAGCCTACCGCGGGGGCGGGGCGAACAGGCCCGCGGCGCTCGGATCAAGCTCGAGCAGGATGCGGCGCTGCGGCGTCGCCAGGGCGAGGCGCCCGATCTCCGCGGGCGATCGCCAGCAACGCCCCCGGGGCGCACGCCCGCGCAGCTCGGCGGCGAACACCTCGAACCGCACGTCGCGGTGCGTCGTCGCGTGGGCGAAGCTGGCGAGGTGCGCAAGGTCGGCGTCGCGGCCCATGGCGTCGAGCAATCCGCCCGGCTCGGGCGGCGCGTCGGGCGATTCCAGCGTCGGGGCCTGCCACAGCCCGCTCCAGAGACCCGCGCCGGAGCGCTGCTCGACCAGACGGCGCCCGCGGGCGTCGATCAGCAGCAGCGTGGTGCAGTGGAGCGGGCGTTTGCGGGGCGGGCGCTTGGGGCGGGGGATCTCGCCCGTGCGCCCGTCGGCGTGCGATCGGCAGGCGTTTGCGATCGGGCACGAGGCGCACGCCGGGGTCCTTGGTGTGCAGACCGTGGCGCCGAGTTCCATCAGCGCTTCGTTGAGCAAGGCGGGCGTGCCTGCCGCGTCGACGAGGCGCTGGGCCTGCTGCCAGACCCAGCGACGCACGGCGGGATCGTCTTGCGGCGCATTGTGTGCGGCGAGGCGCAGGGTCACGCGGGCGACGTTGCCGTCGGCGATGGGGACGCGCTGGCCCAGCGCGATCGAGGCGACGGCGCCGGCGGTGTATGGGCCCACGCCGGGCAGGCTGAGCAGGCCCTCGAGCGTGCGCGGGACGTGCCCGGCGTGGTGCTCGGTGATCGCTTGCGCGCACGCGAAGAGCGAGCGGGCCCGGCGGTAGTACCCAAGGCCCGACCACTCGGCGAGCACCGCATCGACGCCGGCGCCGACCATCGCACGCGCCGAGGGGAAGCGGGCGATAAAGGCGTCGAACCGCTCGGCGACGCGGGCGGCCTGGGTCTGCTGGAGCATGATCTCGCTGACGAGCGCACGCCAGGGGTCCCGCTCGGTGGCGAGGCGGGCGGGGCGCCAGGGGAACGGGCGGCGGTTGGTCTCGAACCAGCGTTCGAGGGCGGGGGCGATCGCGGCGGGATCGCTGACGCGCGGCTCGGGCGAGGCGGCGGGCTTCGACTCGGGCTTCTTCTCGGGCTTCAGTTCGGGCCTCATGGGGCGACCGCGAGGGCTTGTTCGATCGCGCGCTTGAGCGGGGGCCAGTCGGCGTCCGGTGCCTTGTTGATGCTGATGAAGTGCTCGTGGATGAGCACGTTGGTCACGCCCTCGAGGGCGAAGAGCGCGCTGGCGAGGGGGTCGCCCCGGGCCTGGTCGGCGTTGAAGTAGCTGCGGATCGAGCCGGGCCCGGGCTCGACGAGGCACTTGATCGCGTTGGGGTTGGGCGTGCGCTCGACGCGGGTGATGCGGTAGGGCATGGCGGGCCGATGCTAGTGGGGATCGGCGGGGCGGGGGCGGGCGGCCCGTACGATGTTGGTGCGTCGCGGTTTGGGCGGCGGCGTTTGGGCGATGGGAGGCACGCGTGCCGGTTCTGGATCGACTCGGAGAGCTGCTGAGCCGCGTGGGGAGTTACCCCGCGTGGGAGGTGGCGTTCGAGGTCGGCGTGATCTGGCTGGTGCTGTACGCGGTGGTGCGTTTTGTGCAGGGCACGCGCGCGGCCGGGGCGCTCAAGGGCATGCTGCTGGTGCTGGTCGTCGCGACGCTGCTGGTGCGGGTCGCGGGCGGGGGCGAGCTGTTTCAGCGCCTGACGTTCCTGTATGACCGCCTGCTGGCGCTGTTCGCGATCGCGCTGGTGGTGATTTTTCAGCCCGAGCTGCGCCGGGCGCTGGTGAGGCTGGGCGAGACGCCCTGGTTCCGCCAGACGCCCAAGGTCGTCAGCGACGTGGCGAGCGAGATCGCCCCGGCGTGCGTGTATCTGTCTAAGGCGCGGTTCGGGGCGTTGATCGTCATCGAGCGACAGCTCGGGCTGCGGGGCCTGACCGAGGGCGGCACGGTGCTGAACGCGCAGTTGACCAGCCGTCTGCTGCAGACGCTGTTCTACCCGGGCTCGGCGCTGCATGACCTGGCGGTGGTGGTGCGGGGGATGAACGTGCACGCGGCTGGCGTGCAGCTGCCGATGGCCGATGCGAGCGACATGCCCGACCCCGAGCTGGGCAGCCGGCACCGCGCGGCGGTGGGGCTGACCAAGGAGTGCGACGCGCTGGTGATCGTGGTGAGCGAGGAGACCGGGCTGATCCGCCTGGCCGATCGGGGCGAGCTGAGCACGCCGCTTGACCGCGACGGGCTGGAGGCGGAGCTGGTCAAGCGTTTGGGCGCCGCCGAGGTGGCGATCGGTGACGAGGGCGACGACGCGGACGCGGAGGCGGACGCGCTGAGCGATTCGAGCGATGACCCCGGGGATGTGCGCGGCGCAGCGCGGTCGAAGGAGCGTGCCTGATGAGCAGCGCGAAGGCTCGGGCAACGGGCGGCACGAGGGGGCGGTCGACGGTCGGCTCGAAGGCGGCTGCGAAGGCCGCGTCGAGCCCGGCGCAGCGCGCGCGGACGGCGCTGGTGGCGTTGGTGCTCGCGGGGCTGGTGTGGGTGCTGGCGGAGTCGCAGACGCTGCGTGCGCAGAGCGTGCGGGTGCAGGTCGCGGTGCTGGGGCCGGAGGCCGTCGCGGGTGCGCCGGTGGTGCGTGTGGCGGCGGGGCAGGGGTGGAACGGATCGGTCGAGGTGGAGCTGCTGGGCTCGTCGGCGCGTTCGGCGCAGGTCATCGATCGCCTGCGGGCGCCGGTGACGCTGCTGCTGGGGCGCGAGCTGGGCGAGCTGGAGGCGGGGCGCCAGCGCATCGACCTGCGCGAGGCGCTGCGCCGGGCGGAGGTCTTCGGCGACGCGGGCGTGACGATCGACGCGGTCTCGCCGGCGGTGCTCGATGTCGAGGTGGATGTGCTCGAGGCGATCGAGGTGCCGGTGCGGGTGGTGATGCCCGGGGGGGGCCCGGGCGCTGGGGGCGATGTCGAGCTTGACGGTCCGGCAGCGGCGGTCCCGCCGGTGGTCATGCTGACGGTGCCGCGGCGGGCGGTGCTGGAGCGGGCGGCGGCGCGCGATCTGGCGGTGCAGGTGGTCGCGACGCTCGAGAGCGATGACGTGCTGGCGTTGGCGGCCGGGCGCGAGGGGGTGCTGCCGGGCGTGGCGGTGAGGCTGCCCCCGGCGCTGGCGGATGGGGCGTGGGCCGTGTCGTTTGAGCCGAGCACGGTGGATGTGCGTCTGCGGGTGCGCGGGCGGCTGTCGAGGCTGGTCGTCTAGCGGGTGCCGGTGGAGGTGCGGGTGGCGCCGGCGGAGCTCGGGCGGTGGCGGGTGGAGATTCCCCCGGCCGACCGGGACCTGGTGGGCGTGACGCTGGTTGGGCCGCCGGCGGCGATCGAGCGGGTGCGGTCGGGCGAGGTGCGTCCGGTGGCGGTGGTGGCGCTGGGGTTTGAGCAGCTGGAGCTTGGGGTTGATGCGGCCGAGGCGGTGATCTCCGGGCTGCCGGGGGGGGTCCGGGCCGAGCCCGCGGGGGCCGAGGTGAGGCTGCGGATTACGGCGGTCGAGGGGGGCTGAGAGCCGGGGGCTGGGCGCGCGGTTCGGTTGAGGGTTTGGGCATCGGTTTGGATGGGCGGCGGGCGGACTCGCGGGCGGCGGCGGGCTAGGCTTGCGGCCCCGGTCTGCGAGTGGATGCCGGGCCTTTGGAGAGCCTGCCGTGAAGATCAACACCGACGAGATCGCCAGCGTTATCAAGCAGGAGATCGATCAGTTCGCCAGCGAGCTGGAGGTTTCTGAGGTCGGCCGGGTGGTCGAAATCGGGGACGGCATCGCTCGCATCTACGGGCTGAGCAAGGCGATGGCCGGCGAGCTGCTGGAGTTTCAGACCGATCGTGGCAGCGTGATGGGCCAGGTGATGAACCTAGAGACCGACACCGTTGGTGCGGTGATCTACGGCGAGTATCTCGCGGTGAAGGAAGGCGACCTGGTCAAGAGCACCGGGCGTCTGCTCGAGGTGCCGGTGGGCGAGTCGCTGCTGGGGCGCGTGGTGAACCCGCTGGGCGTGCCGCTGGACGACGGCCCGGCGCTTGAGGACACCGAGCGGAGCCTGGTCGACATCATCGCGCCGGGGATCGCCGAGCGGCAGCCGGTGCACGAGCCTTTGCAGACGGGCATCAAGGCGATCGACGCGATGATCCCGATCGGGCGCGGGCAGCGCGAGCTGATCATCGGCGACCGGAAGACGGGCAAGACGGCCGTCGCGATCGACGCGATCATCAACCAGAAGCAGTTCTGGGGCACCGAGGACGCGGTGGTCTGCATCTACGTCGCGGTGGGGCAGAAGGAATCGACCGTCGCCGGCGTGGTGGACACGCTGCGCGAGAACGGGGCGATGGATTACACGATCGTGGTGAACGCCGCGGCGTCCGACCCGGCGCCCATGCAGTACATCGCGCCCTATACCGGCTGCGCGATGGGCGAGCACTTCATGCACTCGGGCAAGCACGCGGGCAAGACGCTCGGCGACGGCAAGCCCTACCCCAAGCACGCGCTGTGCATCTACGACGACCTCTCCAAGCAGGCGGTCGCGTACCGCCAGCTCTCGCTGCTGCTCAAGCGGCCTCCGGGGCGTGAGGCGTACCCGGGCGACGTGTTCTACCTGCACAGCCGCCTGCTCGAGCGGGCGACCAAGCTGAGCGACGAGAACGGCGCGGGTTCGCTGACAGCGCTGCCGATCATCGAGACCCAGGAGGGCGACGTCTCGGCGTACATCCCGACCAACGTGATCTCGATCACCGACGGGCAGATCTACCTCGAGCCGGACCTGTTCTACAAGGGCGTGCGACCGGCGATCAACGTGGGCATCTCGGTCAGCCGGGTGGGCGGCGCGGCGCAGGTCAAGGCGATGAAGAAGATCGCCGGCTCGCTGCGCCTCGACCTCGCGGCCTTCCGCGAGCTGGAGGCCTTCGCCCAGCTCGGCACCGAGCTCGAAGCGGCGACGCAGAAGCAGCTCGACCGCGGCGCCCGCATGGTGGAGCTGCTCAAGCAGAAGCAGTACGTGCCGCAGGAAGTGACCGACCAGATCATCTCGATCTACGCGGGGACCAAGGGCTTCCTGGACAGCGTGCCGCTGGACAAGGTCGACGACTTTGAGAAGGGCATGCTCGAGTACTTCCGCGGCGCCGGCAAGGCGATCCGCGACAAGCTCGAGGCCGAGAAGGCGATGACCGACGAGATCGCCAGCGGGCTGGAGAAGCACATCAAGGACTTCGCGAGCGGCTGGAAGGCCTGAACGGCGATGGTGACCGGATCGGTGACAACGGCTCTGCCCGGCGTGGTGGGGCCGTTTTTCTTTGTGCGTGTGCCGCGGCGTGGGGTGTGCTCGCCTCGGGCTGATCGGTAGCGGCTCGCGGGCCGGGCGAGGGGCTGCTGCCAAGACTGTTCGTTGGGGATTGGCTATGAACCGAAGTGGCGTTCTCTGTGGGTTGCTGCCTGCGGTTGCCTGTGTCGTGTTTGCGCGTGCGGCCAACGCGGATACGAGCACCGTTGAGATCGATGTGCTCGCACGGACGTTCCGTGTGGTTGTGACCGGGCCGCCGGACGATCAGATGGTTGATTCCATCACGACCGAGGATGAAGACAGCCTGGGGGTTCCGTCTTCGGGGCTGCTCTCCGCGAGCCTTGGCGCACTGACGCCTTGGACGTCCACGACCGGGTTCGGCTCGACCGCCGTCATAGGGCGATCGAGCCTGCAGGTATCGACGGTGCACTCGGCAAGCGCATCGAATGCGAGTGCGCCGAGCACGTTTTACCATGAGGGGCGCGTGCTCGCGCGATGGGAAAGCTCGGCGATCCGATTCACGAATGCGGACGGTACACCCCTCGCGACATCGGCGGATGTCACGCTGTGGTGCGTGTTCAAATCGGAACTCGCAGAGGTCGGGATACCCGTGTGTTCTTCGCGAAGCGTGCAGGTCTCGCTGCGAGCCACCGGGGCGACGAACGTCATCTTGAGCGGTTCGCTTCGTTACACACGCACGCAGTTCTTCTGCCCGCCGTTCCCGTCGTCGGAGACTGTGACGATCATCCCGAGCGGGATCTTTGAGGGTGGCTCGTCGACGATGAACCAGACCGTGACAGTGCCGCTGCGGTTTACGGTGGAACCGGGGCGCGATGTCTTGCATCTCGATCTGATCGCGGAGACGACGCTGCAGACCGACTCGTTCGGCACCTCGGACTCGGTCTCGCATCTGCTGAGCTTGGAGTCGTTTATAAACGTCGGGAACTCGTTCCGTCCTCCGAACTCCGGCGGAGCGGCCGAGGGCGTGTTCGAGGTGCCGGCGGGTGTGACCGCCAACTCGAGCGGCGGCAGAATCGTAAACAACGGCTACGTGTCGGAGGGAGGCTCGGTGTGCGCTGCGGACCTCGTCGCGCCGTTCGGGACGCTCGACGTCTTCGATGTCATCGAGTACCTGGGCCTGTTCGACGCGCAGGACCCCGCGGCGGACCTCGCAGCGCCGGCGGGCGTGTTCGACTTCTTTGATGTGGTCGAATACCTCGCGGCGTTTGACGCGGGCTGCTGAGCGCGAGGGCGCGGTCGCTGCGATCCGTGCGCATTGAGGAACCGCATCGGGCGGTTCGCGAGCGGCTGGAACGCCCCTCCGCCGATTCGCGCCCATGCGAGTAGGGCTGCACGACCTTTTTTTGGCGGATGCCTTCGGTTCGATGGTTCGCGCGATGCGTCGTTGTCGCAGCCGCTTCCGGCGGGAGGGGCGGCGAAGCGCCCTCGCACGGCGCGCGAGCGGCGCGGGTGATGGGCAGGATGGATCGATGGGAGGCCGCGGCCTCTGCTGGTTTCGCGGGTCTGAACGCACAAGGGGCACGGCATGCAAAGGTGGCAATCGTCTGGCTCGCATCGGTCTGACACGCATCGCTCCGGGCCGGGCGGCAAGCTCCGGCAGACGGGCCGCTTGCGGGCGGGGGCTGCGGTCTGTGGGCTGCTTGCGGCGGCCGCGGGCCTCGCGAGCGCGGGCCAGCCGCTCGACATCATTTATGTGAGCGCATCGACCGGGGACAACGCCAATGCCGGCACGCGCGACGCGCCGGTGCAGACGGCCTCTCGTGCGAGGTCGTTGCTCGCGCAGCGCTGGTCCGACGGCACGCCGGACGCGATCTACTTCGCCTCGGGGGTCTACTCGGCGCCGGCCAACGGCGTCTACTTCAACGTGGCGGGGCTGCAACTGCACGGGGGCTTCGATCCGCAGACGTGGACGCGGTCGCCCGCGAGCGGGGAGACGGTCATCTCGATCACGCCGATCAACGCCAACACCGGGGCCAATCGAGGACTGCGTATCGAGGCGAGCAACAGGGTCGTGCTCGATCGTCTTCGTGTCGAGGCCGCAGATGGGCTTGACACCGGCACGCTCGACTCGTTGAACGAGTCCGTCGCGATCGAGGTGGAGATGTTCAACGGCGACGTGCTGATCTGGGACTGTGCGCTGGTCGCCGGTGACGCCGGGCGAGGGCGTGTGGGCGATGCGGCGTCGGCTGAGCCGTTCGAGGCCGAGGACGGGTCTCGTGGACGGAGCGGGTGCGAAGACGGCGGGTTTGGCTGCCCGTCCGGGTGCAATCCGCCCTTTGGAGGTTCCGGCGGCGGGGGGGGGAGCTTCGGCAACCAAGCCAGAGGCGGCCGCGGCGGAGACCCGCGTCGCGGGGGGGGCACCGTCGGCCAGAACGGGATCCCCGGAACCACGAGCGCCGGTGTCCGCGCCGGTGCCGGGGGGGCGGCGGGGTTCGGCGCGCCGGGCGGGCTCGGCAACTTCTGCATCTGGCCCCTCAGCACCGGTGGCGACGGCGGCAACGGGCTGGACGGTCCCCGCGGCGCGCCCGCGCCGCGCTTCGTCTACCCGTTTTCCGTGACGCAGGGCTCGATCGGCGGCGGCGGTGGCAACGGCGGCGGTGGCGGCGGCGGTGGTGGTGGCGGCGGCGGGTCGCGCAACTGCGACTCCTGGGGCGGCGGCGGCGGCGGCGAGGGCGGACCGGGTGGCTTTGGCGGCGGGGCGGCAGAAGCGGCGCCAGCTCGATCGGCCTCGTCCTCCTGCGCACCCCCGACAGCATCACCATCGCGAACTCGTCGATCCTGACCGGGTCAGGCGGCGCCGGCGGCGCGGGCGGCGCCGGACAACCGGGCGCCACCGGCGGCGCGGGCGGCGGGTGCTCGTTCTACAGCGGCTCTGACGACCAGGACGACGCGACCAACGGGCACGCGGGAGGTCGCGGCGGCGATGGCGGCGATGGTGGGCCCGGCGGCGGAGGTGCCGGCGGCTCGAGCATCGGGATCCACAACGTCACAAGCACTCCGATCGCGCTCGATGGTGTGCGTTTCACGCCGGGCAGTCCGGGCGCCGGCGCCGACAACGCGGTCGATGGGCTCGCCCAGGCGTTCTTCGGCAACGAGGCGACGACCGAGGCGTCCTTCGCCGACTGCAACGCCAACGGCATCCCCGACGTCATCGACATCGTCGACGGGCTGCTCGATGCAGACACCAACGGCATCCCCGATGTGTGCGAGTGCCCGGCGGACCTGGCGACACCGGCGGGCGTGCTCGACATCTTTGATGTCATCGAGTACCTGGCCCTGTTCGACGCGCAGGACCCGGCGGCGGATCTCGCGGCGCCCGCTGGTGTGTTCGATTTCTTTGATGTCGTCGAGTATCTCGGCGAGTTCGACGAGGGCTGCTGAGGGCGTCGTCGGGTCACGCCGCGGCGGTGTGCGCACGTCGGCGCCACCCGAGGGCGCAGGTTCCGGGGCGGCAGTTCCATACCGTGAGCACCGAAAAACGGGCGGCCCAGGCGAACCACCCGCAGGCGGGCCCGTACAGGCTCCGGCATGGGCCTGCGGCGGCGGGCTGTTCTGGTCCGCCGAAACGCCGCACGATGGAGACAATCCGCCGAAGAACCGGTTCGGGCCGCTGTTTGCTGGGTCTTTGATAGGATCCGGTGGCGACGCTCAGGGGCTTTGTGTCCCGCGTGCACGATCGGGTCTGGTTCGCTCGGCGCCGGAGGTGCTTTTGATGCTGGATCGAGTCGTGAGCGGGGCCGGGCTGATCGCCTTGGCCGGGACTGTGATGGGTGTCGGCGTTGCCTCGGCGGCGCAGCCGGTGGCGCAGGCCGAGGCCCGCGAGTTGGTCCCGATGGGTGAGCGGCTGATGCACGAGCACCGCGCGGGCGAGTTGCTTGTTCGCTTCAAGCCCGGCGCGGCGGGTGCCAAGCCCGTCGCCCCCGCGGCGATCCAGGCGGGCGGGGTCATCCCGGCGGGCGCTGCGGTGCCGGCGGAGGCTCTGGCGTTCGCCGAGGCGTTGCAGGCTCGCCCCGTTCAGCGCATCTCGCGCGACGGCCTGACCCTTCGCATGGAGGCGAACGGCGACCTTGTCGCCACGATGACGGCGCTCGAGGCGTCGGGCCTCATCGAGTACGCCGAGCCCAACTACATCTACCGCACCACCAGCACGCCGAACGACGACCTGCTCGACCTGCTGTGGGGCATGGCCAACGACGGGCAGTCCATCCAGGGCGTCTTCGGGCGCTCCGGCGCCGACATCCGGGCTCAGGAGGCTTGGGACATCTGGACCGGTGATCCCGACTACGTGATCGCCGTGATCGACGGCGGCATCGACCCCGGGCACCCGGACCTGGCCTCGAACATGTTCGTCAATCAGGCCGAGCTGAACGGACAGCCGGGCGTGGACGACGACGGCAACGGCTACATCGACGACGTGCAGGGCTGGGACTTTTGGGACAACGACAACGACCCGGCCCAGGACGCGTTCCACGGCAGCCACACCTCGGGCACGGTCGCCGCGGCCGGCAACAACGGCATCGGCGTGACCGGGGTGATGTGGCAGGCCAAGGTCATCCCGCTGCGCTTCATCGGCCCGCAGGGCGGCGACAGCGCGGCGGCGGCGCTCGCCATCGACTATGCGGTCGAGATGGGCGCGGGCATCTCGAACAACTCGTGGGGCGGGGGCGGGTTCTCCCAGACCCTGTTCGACGCGCTCGACGCGGCCCGTGAGGCGGGGCACATCTTCGTCTCCTCGGCCGGGAACAACGGCGACAGCATCCCGAACCTGCCCGCGAGCTACGACCTGCCGAACATTGTTTCGGTCGCCAACATCCGCAACACGGACCAGATCTCGACGGGCTCGAGCCGCGGCTTCCCGTGGGTCGACCTTGGCGCGCCGGGCACCAACGTCGTCAGCACCAACGGGACCGGAGGTTATTCCTACGCCAGCGGCACCTCGATGGCCGCCCCGCACGTGGCCGGCGCGATGGGGCTGATGTGGTCCTACCTCCCCGAGCTCGACTGGGAAGAGGTCATCGACCGGACCTACCGGCGTTCCCGCCCGACCAACGCGATGGCCGCCTTCACGGTGACGGGCGGCGTGGTCGACGCGGCGGCGATGCTCGCCGACGTCTGGATCGCCCCCGTGGCGGGCCCGGGCGTGTACGTCTCGCCCGGCGCGCCGGCGACCATCTCGGCCCAGGTCGAGGTCGATGACGATGCGCTGGTGCCCGGCTCGGTGACCCTGCATTACCGCACGGTCGGCGAGAGTTCCTTCACGCAGGTCGCGATGGCGCCCGCCGGCGGCGACGGGTACACCGCGCAGGTGCCGACGGCCGGGTGCCCGGGCGAGGTCGAGTTCTTCGTCACCGCCGACAGTGCCAACATCGGCACCGTCAGCTTCCCGACCGACACCGCCGGCACCCTGCCGAGCTTCACCGTGGCCGAGGTCACGCCCGTCGCGACCTTCGACTTCGAGTCCTCCGCGGGGTGGACGGTCTCGGGCAGCGCGACCGACGGTCAGTGGTCCCGTGGCGTGCCAGCCAACGGCGGGCGCGGCGACCCGATCGCCGACGCCGACGGCTCGGGCGCGGCGTTTGTGACCGACAACGTCGCCGGCAACAGCGACGTCGACAACGGCTCGACCGTCCTGACGAGCCCCTCGCTCGACGCGAGCGGTCTTGCAAACACGACCGTCAGCTACCAGCGCTGGCTGGTCAACGACATCGGCTCGAACCCCAACGTCGAGTCGATGCTCGTTGAGATCTCGAACAACGGCGGCGCGTCGTGGACGACGCTTGAGACCGTCGATCCGGACTCGCTCGAGGCCTCGGGCGGCTGGATCTACCGGGCGTTCGGCGTAGCCGACTTCGTCGCGCCCAGCGCCGACATGCGGCTCCGCTTCACCGTGACCGACAACGTCGGCGCGGTGATCGAAGGCGGCGTGGACGACGTCCGTCTGTTCGACGCAACCTGCACGGCAGGCGGCTGCACGCCAGATCTGGCGGCCCCGTTCGGAACGCTCGATTTCTTCGACGTGCTGGCGTACCTCGCGCTGTTCGACGCGGGCGACCCGGCGAGCGATCTCGCGGCGCCGTCCGGCACGTTCGACTTCTTTGATGTGCTCGAGTACCTGGCACAGTTTGATGCGGGGTGCGAATGACGCATCGGGCCCCCGCCCCCGTGGTTCCCGGTCCCCGAAGCCTTGTGAGAGATGTTGCTCGGCCTTGAGAAAGGGCGTTTGAGGCCGCTGTGCACGCGGATTTCACTCCGCCGGGATGAACAATCGGTGTGCGATGTGCCCGTTCCGGGAGTTCTTGGAAACGGGGAGTTGGGTCACGCGTGCAGCGCTCGCACTTGCCTTGGCGGTTTCGTCCGCGGCATCTTCGTCGGCGTTCGGGCAGAACTTCCGGTGGGACAATCCGGCGGGGGGTGATTGGCTCGACCCGGCGAACTGGAACATCGGCGGGCGCACAACGGGTATCGACGCGCCCAACCCGCAGGTCGACGGCACGCTGCGTGTCGAGATGGTGTCGGGCTGCACGCCTGTGTCCGGTGACACGGCCGACATCTTCGCGGCGCGCGGCACGGGCGAGTTCAGCACGCTCGACCTGCCGGTGCTCCCGGCGCCGCTGGTCTCGCGCGTGCGATACCGCGACTGTGGCATCGCGTACATCGTCAGCTGCGAGGTCGATCTCGACGGCAACGGCGTGCTCGATATCTTTGATGTCATCAGCTTCCTCGGCAGCTTCGACGCGGGCTGCTCATCCTCAAAGCGCGTCGAGTCTGACGCCAAGCGGTTTGATTATCGGACATCGGCGTCGCCCGCACGTGTTAAGCCTGCGCAAGGTGGCTGCATGGCATCTGGACTTGGTCCCAGAACCGGGGGTAGGCTCTGCGGTTCTGGAGCTGGACCATTTCAACGAGAGGGTTTGCCATGCGTGCTGCGTTTGTGATTGGGTTGGCGGTTTCGTCGGCGGCGTTCGGGCAGACCTTCGATTGGAACGACGCCGCGGGCGGCGACTGGTTCGATCAGACGAACTGGAGCCCGGTCGGTGTGCCGAACACGTTCGGCGAATCGGCCTCGATCGCGCTGGGCGGGTCGTACCTGGTCTCGCTCAACACGAGCGTGGACCTCGACGCATTCGAGTTGCTCAACCAGTTCGCGACGGTCGACGTGCTCAACGGCGTCACGCTGGAGGCCGACAGCCTGACCGTTGACGGCACGTTCCGCGTCAACCCGCTCCAGGGCAACTCGACGACGACGCTCGAGGCGCTCGGCACGGGCGCGATCACGGGTATCGGCGCGGTCGAGCTCTTCAGCCGGGCGGATCAGGCGTCACCCAACGGGCGGATCCTCGCCGGCTCGGCCGGGCTCACGGTCGCGGCGGGCATCGAGGTGCGCGGCAGCGGCAGCATCACTTCGGGCAGCTTCAGTCGGACGCTCACGCTCGACGGCGTGGTGCGGGCGTTGCCGGGCTTCGGGGCGGCGGACCTGGAGATCAGCAGCCGCTACTCGACGCTCGAGCTGACCGGTGGGGGCGAGCTGATCGCCGACGCCTGGGGGCTGACGTACGAGGGCGGGACCATCCGCGGCGGCACACTGCGCGAGGTCAACGGCGGCGCGATCGGCTTCGATGGCAGCGTGACCTTTGACGACGTGGCGTTTGATCTGCCGCGTGCGCTCGATGTGCCGAGCGGCGCGACGTTTCGGCTGATCAACGGGACCGAGGCACCGACCGGCGCGGTGCGGGTGAACCCGCAGCAGGGGACCTCGACGACGCGGCTGCAGTTCGATGACGCGGTCACGCCGCTGCCGGGCCTGGTCGAGCTGTTCAGCCGGGGCGATCAGGCGACGCCGAACGGGCAGGTCTTGGCAGGTGTCTCGACACTCGCGGTGCCGGGCGGGTCGGAGATCCGGGGCAGCGGGCTGATCAACGCGACCGGTTTCAGCCGCACGCTTGTGCTCGACGGCGTGGTGCGCGCGTCGCCTGGGTTCGGCGCTGCGGATCTGGTCGTCAGCGATCGGTATTCGACCGTTGACATGACCGGCGGGGGCGAGCTCATCGCCGATGCCTGGGGCCTGACGTTTGAAGGTGGGACGCTGCGCGGCGGCGCATTGCGTGAAATCAACGGCGGGGCGGTCACGTTCGTGGGCAGCGCCGTGTTCGACGGTGTGCTGCTCGATCTCGCCGGCCCGCTGGGTGTGCCGAACGGCGCGACGTTCAGGCTCATCGGCGGGACGCTTGCGCCGACCGGCACGGTGCGGGTGAACCCGCAGCAGGGCAACTCGACAACACAGCTCCGCTTCGAGGACACCATCACGCCCGTGCCGCCCGTGGTCGAGCTGTTCAGCCGGCCCGACGAGCCAACGCCGAACGCGCAGCTGTTCACAACGCTGAGCACGCTCGCGGTGCCGCCCGGCGTCGAGATCCGTGGCAGCGGGCTGATCAACGCGTCGGGCTTCGGGCGCACGCTCGAGCTCGCCGGCGTGCTGCGCGCAGCGCCGGGGTTCGGCGCGGCGGACATGGTCATCAGCAGCCGCTACACGACGGTCGACCTGACCGGCGGGGGCGAGCTGGTCGCCGATGCTTGGGGCTTGACGCACCAGGGTGGGACGATCCGCGGTGGCACGATCCGCGAGACCAACGGGGGCACGGTGACGTTCGTCGGGAGCATGGTCTTCGACGGTGTCACGCTCGACCTGATCGGCCCGCTCGTGGTGCCGAACAGCACGACCTACGAGCTCATCGGCGGCACGCGGGCACCGCTTGAGACGGTGCTTGTCAACCCCGAGCAGGGTGCTTCGACCACAGCGCTCGAGGTCAGTGATTCGACGCCTCTGCCGGATCTTGTCGAGCTGTTCAGCCGATCCGATGAGAACTCCGCGAACGCGCAGGTGCTCACGTCGCTCGCATCCCTCACGATCCCCGCCGGCGCCGAGATCCGCGGCAGCGGGCTGGTCAACGCGACCGGCTTCGGGCGCACGCTGATCAACAACGGCACGCTGCGCGACGTTGAGAGCAACGGCGCTTCGCCTCTGGTCGTCTCGAGCAGGTTTGGCGACTACGTGCAGGACGCCGGCGCAACGCTCGTCGCGATCGTTGAGCCCGGTGTGGACGGCGACGCCGGCGACAGGCGGACGACGCGGATCGAGTCCGACAACCCGCAGCTCGACGGCACGCTGCGTGTCGAGCTCGCGAGCGGATACACGCCCGAGTTCGGCGACATCGCCGAGATCTTCCTGTCCCGCGGCACGGGCGAGTTCAGCGCGCTCGACCTGCCCGTGCTGACCGAGCCGCTTGTCTCGCGCGTGCGGTACGTGGACTCGGGCGTGTTCTACGTGGTGAGCTGCCGGGCCGACGTCGACGGCGACGGGCTGATCGACTTCTTCGATGTGGTGAGCTATCTGGCGAGCTTCGACGCGGGGGAGCCCTCGGCCGATCTGGCGGCTCCCTTTGGCACCTTTGACTTCTTCGATGTCGTGACGTTCCTCGGGCAGTTCGACGCCGGCTGCTGAGCGTCGGCGTCGCCCGCCCGCGGTCACGGATTGTCAAAGTTGCGTTCACGCGCCGGGCTCTCTCGAACCGCCGGTGCGTCGCGTGCGAATCCCTTGGTCGCGACGACCTCCCCGGGTACGCTCGGCGCCAAGCCGAGGGAGGTTTTCTCATGATGATGCCACGACGCTTGATGGATGGTGTTGCGCACGCAACGGCGGTTGTCGCTGCGGTCTGCGCATCTTCGGCCTGGGCCGATGGCTTCGATGTTCCCGGCGACTTTGCAACCTTTGACGAAGCGGTCGCTGCCGCGAGCGACGGCGACACGATCCGCCTGCTCGCGCCGGGCCTGCTGCTCGGTGACGCGTTCATCGACCTCGGCGGCAAGGCGTTGACGATCGAGCGCGTCTCGGGGCAGCTCCGCATCAGCGACAACACGCTGCTCTCGCTGCCCGACGGCAGCGCGATCGTCGCCGCGCCCTCGGGCGGGTTCGAGGCGCCCGGCACGACGCGGATCGAAGGTAACGCGAGCGTCACGCTGTTTGCGCAACGCCTCGATCAGATCGGCGATCTCATCGTCGGCACGGGCGGGCGGCTCGACGCGTTCCTTGGGACCAACGCCGACGTGCAGGACCTGCTGCGCCTCGACGCGGACGCGACGCTCGACGTTGTGGTCGCCGAGAACGGCTCGGTGTTCCAGGTCGACGGCGTCCTCGACCTTCGCCCCGGGTCGCGCTTCACGCTCGACCCCAAGGCGGCGCTGCACGTCTCAGGCAACCTGCGCGCCCGGGGCGCGACGCTCGTCGCGTCCGAGCTCGAGGCGTCCGAGCTCGGGACGGACGGCCAGGTCGAGTTCATCGACAGCACCGTTCGGCTCGATCGTCTCAGTTTGTTCGGCGAGGCCACGCCGCGATTCGTACGGAGCGACACGCGGATCGAGAGCGATCTGAGTGCAAACGTGCGCCTTGAGGTCATCGGCGGGACGTTCTTCGCACACACCAACGACGGCTTCGGTGACGCGACGTTCCTCGACGCCGATGTCACGCTGAGCGGCCCGGTCTTCGGCAGCTCCGGCACGCGAATCGAGCGTTCACGTTTCGAGGTGCTCGATGGCAACACGCTCGATCTGCGCGGGGCAACGATCGAGGACGCCGAGCTGGTTGCCGACGACGTCCGAGCGGGCGCGCTGCAGGAGCCCGGCCCCGTCGCGTTCCGTCGCACGAGTGTGATTGCTTTCGACCTGGACTTTGACAGCGACGCCGTGGGCTCGGGCGAGTGGTTTGCGGAGGTGCGCAATCACGCTGCGCTGATCATCGACGACACGACGAGTGTGTTCGGACGCTTCGACAACGCGGGCACCCTCGTCGTGAGGGGCGATGTCACGGTCTTCGGCGCGTTCGCGAACGACGGCACGCTGATTGGCGAGGTCGGCACGGTCGGAGCGTTTGAGATCGGCGCGTTCTCGCCGCGCATCTCGGTCCTCGGCGGGCCGCTGACGGTCGGTCGGCGTGGTGCCCTCGCGCTTCCGCAGGGTGCGGTGGTTGAGGTTTCGGGCGGCGTGCGGGTGCTCAACGATGAGCCCGAGGCCGTTGTGCTCGACGGCGTCGGCGTGCGCGTGCTCGCGTCGAGCCCCGGTGGTGCGCCGTCGGTTGTGCAGCTCGGGGGCGACGATGCCCTCGCGCTGCCGGGCGCGTTCGACGGCTCCATCCCCGGCACGCTGGCGCTGGCCGAACTGGTGTACGCCCCGGGCGCCGAAGACGAGTTGATCGCGATCGCGCCGCTCGAGCCCGGTGAGACCGGCGCGATCTATGTCGATCGCCTGGTCGTCGAGGCCGGCGCGGTGCTTGAGCATCCCGGTGTTGTCGTCTACGCGCGGTCGGCGGAGATCGCCGGCGAACTGCGCACGCCCGAGAACGTGGTCGTGGTCGCTCAGCCTTGTGTCGCGGACCTCGATGCTTCGGGCACGCCCGACGTGTTCGATGTCATCGCGTACCTGGGCCTGTTCGATCGCGGCTCGCCCGGGGCCGATCTCGACGCGTCGGGCGTGCTCGACGTCTTCGACGTGATCGCGTTCCTCGGGGCCTTCGACGCCGGCTGCTAAGAACAGGATCCGAACGCGCGAGCCCGCGGTCGCGCAGGCGAAGCCGAGGCCCGCGTGCGCTGCGCAACCGTTGATGATCGGACGCTTTGGGTTTATGGATCCGCCGGTCCCGTTCGGCTTCGTTCGTGCGGGGCGTGGGCTAAACTCGCCCGTTCCGGGTTGCGCGGCGCGGTTGGGCGCGGCGGTTGTTCCGGGGCCGGAGGTTTTCAGATGCGTTGTGTTTCTTCGCTGATCGCCCTCGCGGGCGCCGTGGTGTGTGCGTCGTCTCTCGCGTCGGCTTCCGACGGGCTGCGCGTCGCCGCGTGGAACATCTCCAACTACACCGGCGGCAACACGGCGCAGGTCCAGACCGCGGTCTATGCCAGCTTCGAGGGGCGCAGCCTCGCGCCCGACGTGCTGCTGCTGCAAGAGATGCGCAACGCGTCGGCCGTCAACGCCCTGGTCAGCGCGCTCAACAGCGCGCCCGGCTCGCCCGGCGATTGGGCCGCGGGGCAGACCTTCGTCAACAGCTCGATCAACACGGGCCTGATCTACCGCACGAGCAAGGTCGATCTGCTCGATGCGACGCTGGTCGACCCGGGCAGCGGCAACCCCAACCAGCCGCGCAACATCGTGCGCTACGACCTCCGCCTCGACGGGTACGCGAGCGAGTCGGCGACCATCGCCGCCTACCCGGTGCACATGAAGGCCGGCAGCGGCAGCACCGACCAGGCCCGCCGCCTCAACGAGGCGAACGACATCCTCGCCGACGTCGCCACGCTGCCCGCCGAGCGGCACGCGATCTTCGGCGGCGACACCAACATCCAGTCGTCCAGCCAGTCAGCCCACCGGGCCCTCGTCGGCAGCAGCTACAACACGGGCGTCTTCCGCGACCCGATCCGCACGCCGGGCAACTGGAACAACAACGGGTCGTTCCGCTTCGTCCACACGCAGGACCCCTCCGGCGCCGGCGGCATGGACGACCGACACGATCAGGTCCTGCTCGAAGCGTCGCTGGTCGACGGCGAGGGCTTCGACTACATCGGCAACCCCGCGGTCGCCTACAGCACCGTCACCTGGGACGACCCGAACCACTCGTACCGCTCGTGGGGCAACGACGGCAGCAACTTCAACGGGCAGATCGCCACGACCACCAACGCGATGGTCGGGCCGGATATCGCGATCGCACTGCGCACCCTCGCGGGCAGCGGCGGGCACCTGCCGGTGTTCTGCGATCTCCGCGTGCCGGCGGTGCTGAGCGTCGAGCAGGCGACCATCGACCTGGGCGAGATCCCGTTCGGCGCGGCGCCGGGCGCCACGGTCACCGTCAGCAACGCGGGCGACACCGTGCTCTGGGGCCCTGCGGGCATCGATGATCTGGACTTCACGCTCGCGACCACCGCCGGGCTCGTCGCGCCCGGCGGGTCGTTGAGCGATAACGCCGGCGGCCCGGGCGTCGATGTCTCGGTTACCTTCATCGACAGCGCACGCCCGATGGGCGGCCCGGTGAGCGAGACGCTGACGATCGATTCGGACGCGGCCGACGCCCCGAGCGCCCAGGTGACCTTCACGGGCACCATCGTCGGCTGCTCGCCGGCGGACCTCGTCACGCCCTTCGGTCAGGTGGACTTCTTCGACGTGCTCGAGTTCCTCGCCCGCTTCGACGCCGAGGATCCCTCCGCCGATCTCGTCGCGCCGTTCGGATCGCTCGATTTCTTCGATGTTCTCGAGTTCCTGGGCCAGGTCGGCCCGTGTCCCTGAGCCCGTTTCGGCTACCCTGAGGCCCCCGGACACGCCGGAGCCCAGCCCTTGCCGCGATTGCCCAATGATCTGATCGACCGAGCCGCGCACCACCTCGATGGTCGGCGTGTGTGCGTGACCGGAGGGTGCGGGTTCATCGGCGGGCACCTCGTCGACGCACTGCTCGCGTGCGGCGCGTCGGTCTCGATCATCGACGATCTCTCGGCGAGCACCGCCGAGCACGCCGCGACCCTGCTCGAAGCCGACCCGGCCCGCGTGCGGTTCGTGCGCGCCAGCGTGCTCGACGATCGCGGCCTGCACGAGGCGATGCGCGATGCGCACATGGTGTTTCACCTCGCCGCGGTGGGTTCGGTGCCGCGATCGATTCAGGACCCCGAGCGCTCGTGGGTCGTCAACGCGACCGGGACGGCCCGCGTGCTCGAAGAGGCCCGGCGCAGCGGCGCACGCCGGGTGATCCTGTCGTCGTCGAGCAGCGTGTACGGCGACGCCCCGGGCCTGCCCCGCCACGAAGACCAACTCCCCGCGCCCGCCTCGCCCTATGCGGCGAGCAAGGCGGCGGCCGAGCACGCGTGCGCCGCGTGGTCGAGGTCGCTCGGCGTCGAGACGATCTGCCTGCGGTACTTCAACGTCTACGGCCCACGCCAACGCGCCGACAGCGACTACGCCGCGGTCATCCCGCAGACCATCGCCCGGTTGCTCGCCAACGAGCCGCCGGTGGTGCACGGCGACGGCGAGCAGACGCGCGACTTCACCTACGTCGCCGACGCGGTTGCCGCGAACCTGCTCGCCGCGATCAGCGAGACGCCCGCGCGAGGCGAAGCGGTGAACATCGGCTGCGGGCAGCGGACCAGCATCAACGACCTGGTCAAACGCCTGAGCGAGCTGCTCGAGCGCCCCGGGCTGGAGCCGGTGCACACCGAGGCGCGATCGGGCGACGTGCGCGATTCGCAGGCCGACGTGTCGCGCGCCAGCGAGCTGCTCGGCTTCAAGCCCACGATCGCCCTGCGCGACGGGCTGGCCGAGACCGTCGATTGGTACGCCGACACCGCGGGCGTGAGCGGCGGGGGCGCGAGGCGATGACCCGCGACAACAACACGTCGGCACCCGGCACCCTCCTGGCCCGCGCGGCCCGCCCGCTCGACCTGCTCGGGGCCGCCGCGACCGCGTTGCGCTTCGCTTGGGCGCTCTTCCGGCGAGGGCGGCTCACGCGGCGGGGGGCGTATGTCCGATGGCGGTGGCAGACCGCGTTCGGGCGCAGCTCGCCCGGGCGTGATGAAGCCCTCGCCGATGCGATCGGATACGCGGCGTGGGCGTCGAAAATGCGTCGCATGCGCTGAGGGTCCGGGGCTAGACTAACCCCCGGCGGCCCGTTGCGGCGCCCGTTGATCCAAGCAGACCCCCCGATACGTGCGAGAGCAGACATGAGTGACGCCGCCGGCCACAACCAGTCCAGCGCTTTCGGGCGTGCCTTCCTTCCGGGGCTGATCCTCGGGCTCGTGGTGGGGGCCCTCGCGGGCGCGTTCCTGCCCGACTTCCTCACCGGCGGCAACGCGCCCAACTACGAGGGGACCGCGGGGTCTCACGCCGGTTCCGCAGCCGACCCGCGTGAGGTCGAGCTGACCGAGTTGCAGCGCATCGAGCAGGCCGCGGCCGAGGCCGGGATGACGGTCGAGGAGTACGCCCAGCAGCTCCAGGACGAAGCCGCGGGCGCCGTCGAAGACGGCTCCGACGCCGCGGGCGAGATGGTCGACGATGCTCTGGAAGCCGCTGGCGACGCCGTCGAAGAGGCGACCAGCAGCCAGCCGTGACCGCCCCGGGTTCCGGTCCGGGTTCCGAACGAGAGCGCGGGTCGGGCCCGAGCGCGCGAGCGATCCACCAACACGCCGAGACCGCGGGCCTGCTGGGCGTCGGCTTTGTGCCGCGCGTCGAGCTGGGGATCGTGCGCGAAGACGCGGGCGCGTCCGACCGATCGAGCAACGCGCCCGCACCTCGTCCGCGAGAGCGACCGAAACTCGCCGAGGGGACGATCGAGCCCAAGCCAAGGCCGACGCCCGAGTCTGCACCCCAGTCAGCACCGGGTCGCCGTCCCTCAGCTGTTCGCAGCGCGTACACGCCCATCGAACGCCCCGCTGGCGACCTTGCGCCCGAGCGGGCCCAAGCGCTGCTCGACGAGGTCCGCGCTCGCTACGAGCGTGATGCGCCGCACCAGCATTTTCACACGAGCTTCAACAACATCGTCTTCGGCGAGGGCGACCCGTGCGCCCGCCTCGTGTTCGTGGGCGAAGCGCCGGGCGAGAACGAGGACCAGACCGGGCGGCCGTTCGTCGGTCGGGCCGGGCAGCTGCTCGACAAGATGATCGTGGCGATGGGCCTGGCCCGCGATCGCGTCTACATCGCCAACGTGCTCAAGACGCGCCCGCCCGGCAACGCGACGCCGACGAGCGAAGAGGCCGAGCTGTGCGCGCCGTACCTGCTCGACCAGATCCGGGTCGTCGCGCCCTCGGTGATCGTGACGCTGGGCCTGCCGGCGTCGCGCCTGCTGCTGGGCACGAGCGGCTCGATGCGCGACCTGCGCGGGCGGTTTCATCCGTTCCCGCCGGAGGCCAGCTCGCTCGGGTTGGCCCCGGTCTTCGGTGCCGCGGGCGACCTGCCGGAGATCGTCGTCATGCCGACGTACCACCCGGCCTACCTGCTGCGCTCGTACACGCCGGAGAACCGCAAGAAGGTCTGGTCGGACCTCAAGCAGGTCATGGATCGCTTGGGTCTGGGCGCTGCGTAGCGCACGGGCTTGCGTAGCGGGCGTTCGCTCGGATTGTTCGAGCGTGCAGAATTTCGCGTGTCGTTGAGAACGGCCTCGCAACCGCGCACGCGGGCAACGCGTATCGCTTGTCGCAACGGGGCCGGGTTCTCTGGCCCCCATATTTCTTGAAGCGGCATCCCCGCTGTTCGATCAAACATGACCCCCACGAGACCCGGTGTGCGGCGCTGTTGCTGCGCGCCGGGTTTTTTTCGCGCCCGGTTCGAGTTCGTCGCGCGGCGTGGTTCGACCCAGAGGCAATGCCCTGTCGTTGCGCCGGCGTCAAGGCCCGTCGGCGGGCTCGGCATCCGGCTCGGGTGCACGTTCGCCCTGCGCCCCGCCCTCGATCCGTTCGTACCCGGTCATCCGGTGGGCGAAGCCCGCGGGCGTGTCGAGCCCGGTCCAGACGCCGAAGGTGATCATCACCTCGTCGCCGACGTTGAGCGTGCTGATGTCAAGGCCCGGTCTGGGCGGCATGGGCATGACCATCGCCTTCATGCCGAGCGTGTCGTCGGGGTTGACGAAGACCTCGCCGGTCCGCGGGTCGACGAAGTCGGGGATCGGCTCGTGGTGCACGCTCAGGTCGCTGGTCGGCCCGGGCAGGGTGACCACGGTGCCTCGCACGGTGTAGGTGTACTCGGGCTCGGCGGCGAAGGGCGACGGGGCTTCCGGCTCGGCGTTGCCGCAGGCGGGCAGGGCGCCGAGCAGCACGCCCGAGAGCGCAGCACAAAGGATCACGCCCGCGAGCCGCGAGCGCGTCGGTCGGTGTCGGCGATGCATGGGGTCGCTCCGCGGATCTGCTGCCGGCGCGTGCGTGCGCCGGGCGTTCAGGCCTGTTCGATCTTCAAGTAGCTCGAGACGCTGCCGAGGTCCGAGGCGATGTCGTGCGTGTACGTCATCGTCCAGCTCGCACCGGCGGCGCACTTCACAACACGTGCGGCCTTCTCGCGGCTGCTCCAGAGACGGTTGCCTCGGATGTAGCGGTTCATGCGACGCGAGCGGAGGTGCTGCGCGCGGCGCAGGCCCCGGGCGAAGTCCGGGTTGCGCCGCATCAGCCGGCAGATCGTGTCCTGCCCGCCCTTGTTCTGCGGGACGTTGTCCACGGTGCAACGGATCTCTTGGCCGGCCTGGAGCGTGTCGATCATCGCGGTCATCCTCTAGAAAAACAGGACCGCAAGTGTAGACCCCAGCAGGCCCGGTTCCACCCGGGCCCTGTCTACAGTCTTGCCCGCGCCCGCCCGCAGGCGCTGCGCGCCAACGACCCAGAGCCTTGGCCCATTTCCGGAAGACGCCCCGCATGTCCGATCAGAAACCGAATCAGCCGCCCCCCTTCGATCCCGCGGCCGAGCACCAGGCCAGGCCCCGCCTCCGCAAGCTCCGCGGCTTCCCGCTCCAGGCTCAGGGCCCCCAGGGCCAGCAGGTCCAGCTCCTCGGGCTGGCCGACGCCCAGCAGATCTCCGAGCGGGTCGTCGCGACCCAGCCGGCGTTCCAGGTCGTGCTGCCCCTGATGGATGGCTCGCGGGACCTCGATCAGATCGTCGGCGAGGTCGGTCGGGGCCTCCAGCGCGAGATGCTCGAGCAGTTCGTCGCCCAGCTCGATGACGCGGGCCTGATCCAGGGCCCGTCGTTCGAGGCGATGCTGGTCAAGCACCGCGAGAACTTCGACAACGCCGAGACGCTGCCCCCCGGGAGCACGGCCCAGTTTGCCGACATGCTGGTCGCCCAGCAGTACGGCAGCGACGCGACCGACGAGCAGAAGGCCGAGCACGGGCCGCGCATGCTCAAGGAGCGCCTGGACTTCTGGATCGACGAGGCCCTGCGCGACGCGGCCGACCCCAGCCTGGATGCCCTGCCCAAGGCGATCATCGCCCCGCACCTCGATTACGCCCGCGGCTGGCGGAACTACGCCCACACCTACGGACGCCTCCGCGTCGTCGACCGCCCCGACCGGATCGTGATCCTCGGCACCAACCACTTCGGGCAGGCCACCGGCGTGTGCGCATGCGATAAGGGGTACGAGAGCCCGCTGGGCACCAGCCCGGTCGCCGGCGATCTCCTCGAAGCGATCAAGGGCAAGCTGGGCGAGGACGGGGCCGCGAAGCTGCTCGAGCACCGCTACGACCACGAGAACGAGCACTCGATCGAGCTGCACCTGCCCTGGATCCAGCACGTCTTCGGCGAGGGCGAGACCTTCCCGCCCGTCCTGGGCGTCCTGGTCCACGACCCGGCGGTCAACAACGGGGCGTCGTACGACGACAACGGGCTGGGCCTCGAGGCGTTCGTCGACGCGCTCAAGGGGGCGATCGCCGACCTGCCCGGCAAGACGCTGGTGGTCAGCAGCGCGGATCTGAGCCACGTGGGCCAGGCGTTCGGCGATCAGGCGAAGCTGAACGAACAGTCCGAGGCCGCGACCGAGCTGCGCGAGAAGACCGAATCGCACGACAAGGAGATGCTCGCCCACATCGAGAAGGGCGCGGCCCAAGACCTCGTGGGGGCGATGGCCTGGCAGCAGAACCCGACCCGCTGGTGCTCGGTCGGCAACCTGGTGGCGATGATGCAAACTGTTGATGCACAGGAAGTTCGGCTGCTGAACTACCACGCCGCGACCGACGAGCAGGGGATGGCGCTGGTGACCTCGGTCGCCGGCGTTGTGCCGGCCTGATCGGGCGTATGGGCGCGATGGGCACGGCCGTGTCGGGTGGCATCTGTAAGGATGGCCAGTGACACCCCCGGACTGGGTGCTGACGATCGGCTTTGTTGCGGGGCTGCTGATGGTCGCCGGTGGCATGGCGACGATGGGGCGGCGCGGGCACACGCCCGTCGCGGCGGCGCGCGGGCTGAGCGTGCCCACGCGCCTGCTGTTCGGGATCATCCTGCTCCTGGCGGGTTTTCAGATCGCGGTGCACTGCGTGCCGGCGAGCTGGGGGCTGCGTGTGGCGCACATGCGGGTGCCCTTGGATCGCCTCGGGCTGCTCGGGGCGTTGGTGCTGGTCGGGGTGCTGGTCTCGCTGGGGCTCGATCGGGCGCACTCGGCCGAAGATGCCGCTGCGGACACGGGCGCCGAGCATGAGCCAACGGACGACGACCGTGTGTGAGGCGAGGCCGCTTCATGCGTCGGCGTTTCACGCCCGTACCAATCCCGGGTTACCCCTGTGTCAACCCCGTGTCACCCCTGTGTCACGGGGGCGCTGGGGGTGTGGAACTCGGATCGTGTGGGCTCGTATGACGGATGTCCGTCTGGTGGGTCAGTCTGGTGGGTCGGCGTGATGGGTCGGTTCGATCGCTCGGGCCGAGTGTCCGAGGTTTCGGCCCCGGGTTTCGGCTGCGGGCAGCGCGAGCTACCATCGCACCCCCTGCCGCACCGCTTGTCGGGCCCGCTCTTGGGCCTTTGGGCGTGCGGCCGGCGGGGATGCGTTGATGCGTCGGCCGCCAGTCGGCGGGGCATTGCTTGCGGAGGGTTGTATGGCCGGTTCGAACGTGTGCTGGGGCCTGGAAATCGGGGGCGGCGCCCTCAAGGCGATCAAGCTCGAGGCCGACGGCGGTGAGCTGCGTGTGCTCGACTTCGCGGTTGTCGAGCATCCCAAGGTGCTGAGCACGCCCGAGCTGGATCAGAGCGACGCGATCCGCGTGGCGTTGGGTCAGCTCGCGAGCCAGCACGACCTGACCGACGCTCGCCTGGCGCTCAGCATGCCCGGGCACCAGAGCTTCGCGCGGTTTGCCAAGCTGCCGCCGGTCGACCCGAAGAAGGTCCCCGACATCGTCAAGTTTGAGGCGGTGCAGCAGATCCCGTTCCCGCTCGAGGACGTCGAGTGGGACTACCAGACCTTCGTCAGCCCGGCGTCGCCCGACGTCGAGGTCGGCATCTTCGCGATCACCCGCCAACGCATCAACGAGCGGCTGGGCCTGCTGAGCGAAGTCGGCCTGTCGCCGGATTACGCGACGATCAGCCCGGTCGCGGCGTACAACGCGCTGGCGGTCGACCTCGAGTTCACCGAGGACACGCCGGGCACGATCATCCTCGACATCGGCACCGTCGCGACCGATCTGATCATCGCCGAGAGCGGGCGCGTCTGGGTGCGGACGTTCCCGATCGGCGGGCACCAGTTCACCGAGGCGCTGGTCAACACCTTCAAGACGACATACGGCAAGGCCGAGAAGCTCAAGCGTGAGGCCGAGCAGAGCAAGCACGCCCGCCACGTCTTCCAGGCGATGCGCCCGGTCTTCGGCGACCTGGTGCAGGAGGTGCAGCGGTCGATCGGGTTCTACACGAGCGTGCACCCCGACGCTGATCTGAAGCGACTCATCGGGCTGGGCAACACGTTCCGCCTGCCCGGGCTGCGCAAGTACATCAAGCAGCAGTTGCAGCTCGATGTGTACCGAATGGAGCAGTTCAAGAAGCTGAGCGTTGACGGCCCGCGGGCCGGGGCGTTTCAGCAGGCGAGCCTGAACCTGGCGACCGCGTACGGGCTGGCGCTGCAGGGGCTCGACCAGGCGACGCTCAAGGCGAACCTGATGCCGGTGAAGGTGCTGCGAGACAGCATGTGGCGCCGAAAAGTGCCTTACTTCGCGGCGGCGGCGGGGCTCGCGGCGGCGGCGGCGGGGGCGATGTTCATCCGCCCGCTCATCGACTCGACGCAGTTCAGCGGGGCCGACAAGCCCGGCGTCATCGACCGCGTTGTGCGCGAAGCCGGGCAGCTCAAGCGTGACGCTGAGGAGGCCGGCGTGACCGGGGAGGTCGCGAGCAACCTCGCCGCGGCCCGCGTCGTGTCGATGATGGACAGCCCGGACCTGTACGGCTCGATCCTCGCGGATGTCAGCGGCATGCTCGAGCGGGCCGACCGGGTCGCGGGCGACGGCGCCTGGCCGGCGGTTGAGGTCGTGCGCCTCAACACCGAGTACCGCCCCGGATCGGGCGGGGCGGGCATGGACGACGGCTTCGCTAATGACGACCGCTTTGGCTCGCGCGGCGCACCGGCGCCCGGCGCGTCCGCGCGCGCCGGCGCGGACGAGGGCAACCTCAACGACGCCGATTCACAGGCGGCGCTCGCGAGCGACCGCGTGCGCATCGAGATGGTCGTGCGGACGACGGCGAGCGACGCGCAGCGCGCGATCGAAGAGGGCCTGGAAGCCTGGGTCCGCGAGAACGCAACGCGTGACGGCGTGCCGTACCGCCTCGTGATCGCACGCGACAAGGTCAACCCATGGACGAGGCTGGGCACGGACGATCGCCCCGGGGCGAGCGACCCGCGCCTGGGCACCCGCCCGCCGGACCCGAGGCTGGCCGGGCGAGTCGATGACCCGCGCATCGCGGCTTCGAGCGCGGCCCGCCCGTCCGCCCGCCCGTCGGCGGGTTCGCGAGACATCAACCAGCTCGCACCGCTGGGCGAGCCGGGGCGCCCGGCGCCCGAGGCGACCGGCGAGTTCCGGATCGTCTGGTTTGCGCTCCTTGAAGCACCGCAGCCGGAGGGCGACGCGTGAAGTCGGTACTCACCTGGATCAAGAGCCATCTCGTCATCGTCATCTGCGCGGTGCTGATTCTGATCGTGCTGCCGGCGGGGTTCGTCGGCGCGTCGATGTGGAACACGTCGATCAAAGAGAGCGCGCAGTCGGCGTTCAACGAGACCAAGGGCCAGCTCGACCGCCAGCGGCGCGTCACGTACACGCTGCCGGCGGTGCTCGAGGGCGAAACGCCCATCGAGGAGACGCGGGCGCCCAACCGCGCGATCACGCAGTTCTTCAGCGAGCAGCGTGCGCAGCGTGAGCGTCAGGTCGGCGCCGTGCTCGACGACGCGGTCGCGCGCAACGCCGCGGGGCACGAGGTGCTCGTCGAGGGTGTTTTCCCGAGCGCGCCGACGCAGCGCGAGCAGCAGCGGCTTATCCGCGAGTTGATCGCCGAGATCGCCGGCCTTGACGGGCGCACGGGCGCGATCGAGCGCATGCTCGACGACGCCGACGCGGGCGGGCCGGTCGACGCCGAGCAGCTCTCGCTGGTGCTGGGTGACATCGACAGCCGCGAGCGCGAGCAGATGAGCCTGAGCGGGAGCGAGCAGCCAAGCGTCGAGCAGCTCGAAGCATTGGGCGAGCGTCTGCGGAACGCGCGCCTGGGCGAGATCAGCCGGCGCGCGAACGAGCTGAGCTTCTACGCCGAGCCCGACGCCTTCATCGGCGCCGCGGGGGGGCCCGAGTTCGGCACGCTGCCGAGCGTAATGCCGGCCCAAGGCGAGATCGTGCCGGTGACCGACGCGTTCGTCTGGCAGTGGGATATCTGGGTGATGCAGGACGTGATCAACGCGATCCGCACCGCCAACAGCGACCCGATCACGGGCCCGGCGTCGGTGCCCGACGCGGTCGTGAAGCGCGTCGATGAAGTCCGCGTGCAGCGGATGGAGATCGCCGGCGGATCCGCCGGCAACGACTTCGGGGGCAGCGACTTCGACGACCCGCGTGCCGCACGCTTCCGCGACCAGCGTGGCAGTCAGGGCGCCTTCGGGCAGCGCGCGGGCGGCGCGAGCGCCGGGAGCTGGGCGCCCACGTTCACCGGGCGATCGGCGATGCCCCCCGAGGGCGCGGACGTGCGCATGGTGCGGCTGATCGCGGTCGTTGATTCGCAGCGCCTGCCGGCCTTGCTCCGAACGATCAACGCGTCGGACCTGATGACCGTGACATCGGTGCAGCTCAGCGAGATCGACGTGTGGGCCGAGCTTGAGCAGGGGTACAGCTTCGGGCCCGGGCACGTGGTGCGCGCGACCATCGACATCGAGACCGTATGGCTGCGTGACTGGACCGCGCCGCTGATGCCCGAGGCGGTCCGCAGCGCGCTCGGCGTGGTGCTGCCCGAGCCGGCGTTGCCCGAGGGCGAGAACGCCGAGGGCATGAACAACACGGACGGCCCCTGACGTCCGCAGCGGGCCCGCACGGCGCGGGCCCGCGTATGACACTTCTGACCGAGATTCACTCGCCGGGCCCGAGCGGCCCGTTCAAGACCCGCCGGAGAAGCCATGAAGCTCAAGGGCATCAATCCGATCGAGCAGCACGTTGAGAAGCTGGTGCTGGGTGTGGTCGCGGTCGTTCTGCTGGGTGTGATCGCGATGCAGTTTGTGCTGAGCCCCAACAACGTTGAGGTTGGGCCCGGGCGCACCGTGCCGCCGCAGAACATCTACGTCGAGCTCGAGAGCGAGGCGGCCGGGCTCCAGAGCCAGGTCAACGACTCCGAGCCCGCGCTGCCCGATGTGGGCGAGGTCGACCTGCTGAACCGCTATCAGGCGGCGTTGCCCGATCCGCAGGCCGCGGGTGACGCGTCGCTGGCGGTCGCGCTGGGCGGGTCCTGGGACCCGGTCGGTGATTCCGGCGCCGCGGAAGGGCTCGCGCCCGGCGGCCCGATCGCGGGCCTCGTGGTGCCCGAGCCGATCGATCCCGTTGCGGTGAGCCAGTGGGCGAGCCTCGATCCGTTCGCGGTCGCGCAGAGCCCCGCGCTCGGCGACCTCGCGGGCGCGCAGCAGCCCTATGACGTCGCCGGCGTCAGTGTGCAGGCGACGTTCGACGGCGGCTCGCTGCTCGGCGTGCTCACCGACGGCGTCGACGGCAAACGCCCCATCCCACGCAAGTTCTGGCGCAGCCCGGGCCTCACGATCCTGTCGGTCGAGGCCGAGCGTCAGCGTCGCCTGCCCGGTGGCGGCTGGGAGACCGAATCAACCGGCGTGACGGGTTTGCCCTCCGGCGAGGCGCTGCCGATCGCGGGCATGAGCGACGCTCCCGACCTGACCGAGCTCCTGCGCGTCGTGCGCGACACGCGTGAACAGTTCGGCGCGATCATCCAGCCGGGCTATCTGCCCGCGGCCGCCGGCCCCGCGTGGCTCCCCCCCGTCGAATCGCAGGCCAGGGCGGCCCGCGAGGCCAACGCCGGCGAAGCGGAGCGCATCCGCGGGCGCATCGCGCAGCTTGAGGAAGAGCTCGAAGAGGTCCGCACGGGCCGCCCCGCGACCAGCCGCCCGGCCAACACCGGGCCCACGGGCAACCGCCCGGCAAACCGCAACGACCCCGCCCGCAACACACGCCCCTCGACGCGCGACGACTCCGACCGCAACGAGCGCACGCGCGAGCGCCGCATCGAACGCATCAACGAGCAGATCGAGGGCCTGCGGACCGAGCTCGAGGAGCTCGGGTTCGAGGAAGAGGAAGAAGCCGTCTCGAACAGGCGCGGCTCGCGCAGCGACCGTGATGCAGGGCGGGACGTGCCGGGCGCCGACGAGCTGGTTGGCAACTCGATCCCCGTCTGGACGCACGACGTCGGCGTGGTGCCGGGTGAGACGTACCGCTACCGCCTCCGCGTCGTGCTCAACAACCCGCTGTTCGGGCGCGAGCAGCTGCTCGACCCCGATGACGCCGACCAGCAGGCACTCGCCGGCGAGCCCCTGGTGCACAGCGACTGGTCGTCCTGGACAGCGCCGACCACGGTGCCGCCCCGCCGAGCGTACTTCGTAACCTCAGCGAGCGATGCGTCGGAGTTTGCCGGCGGCGAGCCCCGCGCGGGCGTCGAGCTGTATGAGATGTACTACGGGTACTACCGCAAGGCGACCGTCTCGCTCGGGCCGGGCGATCGGGCCGTCGGGCGCACCGATCTGCCGGCAACGCTGCTGCTGGTCGACCCCGCGGCCGCCTCTCGCGACGCGATCGAGCGATACAACGAGGAGCTCGCTCAGGCCGCGAACCGGGGCGACAGTTCCGCCGAGCCGCTGCCCGCGGGCGTGAGCCGGGCCCCGGCGAGCCTGGCGATCGAGCTCGACGCGGCCCTGCTCGACGTCGCCCGCTCCGTGCTCACGGTCGAGGGCCCCTTCGGACGAGAGGAAAACCCGCTTGAAGTGGTCTTCAGGGCGGGCGACGGCACCGTGGTCGTGCGAGACCCCGCGGCCGACAGCGGGGGGCTCTACGCCCAGCTTGCCGCCTCTGCGAGAGCGGGAGAGACCGCCGCTCCGCGGTCCGCCGAAGGCGAGGGTCGCGGGCGGAACAACCCGGCGGGCGGGCCTCGAGACCCGCGAGACGACCCCCGATTCGATGATTCGCGCCGCCCGGTCGATCCGGACGACGGCCCGTAAGACGTCGTTTCGTCGGCCGATGACGCCCGCTGCGGAGCCGTTTGCGGACGCGGCGTGAGTGATAACCGCCGATGGACCAGGCCGCGTCTGCGGCATCGCCGGTGGCCTCTGATTCGCCCGCAAACCCCGCCCTTGGCTCACGTTGGGCGCCCGTTGCCGTAAGGCTTCGGGTGAGATTCCCGGGCGGGATGAAGAAGATTTGATCATGCGGTCTTGACCGAAGCGGGGGCGTGCCTAGCATCCCCTCGCCTCTAAACGGGGCCGGAAAGCAAAGCGAAACGACGGATGTCCGCTCGCTTTGCCCTCCTTGGCAACTGGATGATGACGAGTGGAAGAAGCCGTGCAACAGGGCGTTGCGCGGCTCACTGAGACATCTCTTGAGCCACTAAGGCTGGTGTCCGGTTCGGGTTCGCTCGCGTGCTTTGCTGATTACGTCAGGGTTTGTCCCCTGGGGTTCTTGGTGAGGCGGGCGGGCGTTGTTGTTTCGAATCGGATCGGGCGTCCAACGGGTTAATCGTTCCCGGGGGCGTCCGCTGCCTTCTGCCGAGCATCGTGGGTGCGTGTCCATCTGGGCGTGTTACCGACGGCGTCAGGTAGAAGTGATCAGGCCACTAAGAGCGCATGGTGGATGACTTGGCGTCGAGAGGCGATGAAGGACGTTGGAACCTGCGATATGCCCAGGGGAGCTGGTAACCAAGCTGTGATCCTGGGATTTCCGAATGGGGAAACCCGGCCCGTAAGGGTCATCACGTACTGAATGCATAGGTGCGTGAGGCGAACGTGGGGAACTGAAACATCTCAGTACCCATAGGAAAGGAAAGCAACCGCGACTCCGTAAGTAGCGGCG
>JBCCDD010000021.1:0-76507 GCA_039033175.1 Planctomycetota bacterium | reverse complement strand
TTGGGTTAACGGCAATACACAATCTAAGTTATGGAACCCCCGTTATCACTCATGGTAATATCGAGACTCAAATGCCAGAGGTAGAAGCCATCACCCCAGAGGGCAAGCCGTGTCTTCGGGCGCCCGACAGCACGGCTTGCCCTCTGGGTCAAGCCGTGGCACCCGGGGTTGATGGGCGTGTGGATCAGTCGGTTGCCGGCGCAGGATCGAGCTCGGTGTCGAGCGGGGCTTCGAGCGGGGCGTCGAGCACAGAATCAAGCGCTGCGTAGAACGCCTCGGGCGTTTCCAGAAAGGGCCAGTGCGCGGCGCCGTCGATCGTGACGAGCCTTGCGCCCTCGATCGCGGCGGCGATGACCTCGGCGGTCGCGAGACCGATGGGGTCGAGCTCGCCGTGGACGACGGTTGCCGGCCCGGTGTACCGCCCGATCGTGGGCTTGAGGTCGTACGACTGGAGCGCCCGCTGCATGATGAGCGTGACGCGGGCGTTGAACTGGTCTTCGCGCATCCACTTCTCGCGCAGCTCGGCGGCGGCCTGCGGCGTCGCGGTCATGCCGCCCGCCATGGCGCGGTTGGCGGCGCGGACGGACTCGGCGTAGGCCTCGAGCGTCTGCTCGGTGGGCATGATCTCGCCCAGTGCTTCGATGTCGTCGGCGTTCATGCGCGCGGTGATGTTGGTCTGGTAGCCGCGCATGAACGTGGGGTCGATGCCGCCCGAGTTGAGCAGGACGAGGTTGGCGACGCGCTCGGGGTGGGCCGCGGCGTAGTGCATCGAGAGGATGCCGCCCCAGGAGTGCCCGACGAGCGTGAGGCGCTCGTGCCCGAGCGCGACGCGGATCTGCTCGATGTCGGCGACGGAGCGTTCGATGCTGAAGGCGGCGGGGTCGAAGGGATCGGGGCCCGAGGCGCCGGTGCCGCGCTGGTCGGGCAGGATCGCGGCATGGGCTTTGGCGATGTGTCGGGCGACGGGTTCGAGGTAGCCGCCTGAGAAGCCGGGGCCGCCGGTGAGCAGCAGGACCGGCGCGGTGTCGGCGGCGGCTTCGCCCATGACACGGACGTGCAGGGCGACATCGTCGTCGGTGCGGATGACTCGGGTGCCGGTCTGGACGGCGGGCTGGACGACGGGCCGAGCCGTGGGCTGGGGCTGCGTGTGGCTTTGGGCCGCGGCGGCGGGCGTGAGGGCGGCGAGCATGCAGGTCAGCGCGACGGCCGCGGGCCGAGGGCTCGGGCTGGTCGAACGCTGGATCAAACGCTGGATTGGCATGGCTCTGGCTCCCTGCTCAAGGCGATATTCGGATGTGCAAGGGTACTCGCGGCCCGGAGGAGCGGTTCCGATTCCTGCGCCGCGGACGGGCAGAGCGGGCGGAGCCATCCCTAAGATCCACCTGTCATGCACGCCCCGGGGCCGCGGGCTCGACGACCGGGCTCGCCAACCGCAGCACCGCCCCACCACTCAGGAGCGCGACCATGTTCAGGACCAGCAACCCCGCCCTCAAGGCCTTCGACACCGACAACCTGGGTGTCGCTCGATATGAAGAGCTGAGCGACGGCGGCGCGATGGCGGCCGACAGCACGGCGCCGGCGAAGACCATGACCGTGGCCGGCACGATCTCGGCGAGCGCGGTGCTGCTGGGCATCTGCTCGGTCGTGGGCGTGGGGATGTGGAGCTACTTCAACAGCCAGGCCGGCACCGAGGGGCTGGGCGGCAACATGTTCATCTGGCTGATCGGCTCGCTGATCGGCACGCTGGCGCTCGGGCTCGTCATCGGCTTCAAGCCCAAGACGGCGCCGTGGCTGAGCCCGGTGTTCGCCGCGGGCGAGGGCGTGATGCTCGCGGCGCTGACGATCTTCATCACCAGCCGCTGGCTGGGCGACGGGAGCGGACCGGCCGCGACGGGGCTGATCTTCCAGGCGGTGGTGGTGACGTTCGGCATCTTCGCCGGCGTGCTCGCGGGATACGCGACGGGGATCCTCAAGGCCGGGCCGGTCTTCCAGAAGATCATCATCGCCGGCACGATGGGGCTGATGCTCTACGTGCTCGCGATCTGGATCGGCAACGGGATCTTCGGCCTGGGCATCCCCAACCTCTACGCCAGCGCGAGCCCGATCGGCATCGGGTTCACGGTGGTCTGCGTGGTGCTGGCGAGCATGAACCTGGTGCTCGACTTTGAGATGATCAAGCAGGGCGTCAAGACCGGCGCGCCGCGGTACATGGAGTGGTACGGCGCGTTCGGGCTGCTCGTCACGCTCGTCTGGCTCTACATCGAGGTGCTCCGCCTGCTCGCGAAGCTGCGGAGCAACGACTAGGCAACAGCACGACGGGTCCGGGGCCCGACCTGTCGAACAGCCTACCTGTTGAACAGGAAGTGGCAGACGTCGGCGTCGCGCATGGTGTACTCCTTGCCCTCGACGCGCATCCGCCCGGCTTCCTTGATCGCTTTTTCGGTTTTGAGCTCGGCCAGGTCATCGACGCTGTAGGTCTCGACGCGGATGAAGCCCTTCTCGAAGTCGGTGTGGATCACGCCGGCCGCCTGGGGAGCCTTGGTGCCCTGGCGGATGGTCCAAGCGCGGATCTCTTTGGGCCCGGCGGTGTAGAAGCTCTGGAGCCCCAGCAGGCGGTAGGCCGAGTGGGCCAGCTTGTTGAGCGCGGGCTCCTCCATGCCCATGTCGGCGAGCATCTCCGCCCGGTCCTCGGCATCGAGCTCGGCCAGCTCGGCCTCGATGCGCGCACACACCGGGACCATCTCGCTGCCGACGCGCTCGGCGTGCTCTCGCACACGCTGGGCCAGCTCGCCCCGGCCGTTGACGTCGCTGTCCTCGACGTTCGCCAGGTACAGCACGGGCTTGGTGGTGATCAGCCCGAGCATCTGAAGCCCGCGGAGGGCTTCGGGGTCGGTGATCTGAGCCGAGCGAGCGGGCAGGCCCTCTTCGAGCACGGGGGCGACGGCCTCGATCGCGGCCAGACGCGCGAGCGCGTCGCGGTCCTTCCCGCGGGCGGCGCGCTGGGCCTTGGATCGCGCGTTCTCGGTGGTTTGCAGATCGGCGAGGACGAGCTCGGCCTCGATCGTGTTGATATCGCGGATGGGGTCGACCGAGCCGTCGACGTGGGTGATCTCTTCGCCGCCGGGTGCGCCCTCGAAGCAGCGGACGACCTGGACGATCGCGTCGACATCGCGGATGTGGCTGAGGAAGGCGTTGCCCTTGCCCTCGCCCTTGGACGCGCCGCGGACGAGCCCCGCGATGTCGACCAGACGGAACATCGCCGGGACGATCTTCTCGGTCTCCATGCAGGCGTTGATCTCGCCAAGGCGCGGGTCGGGGATCGGCACGACGCCGACGTTGGGCTCGATGGTCGCGAACGGGTAGTTCGCGGCCAGGGCGCCCGCCTGGGTCAGGGCGTTGAACAGCGTGCTCTTGCCCACATTGGGCAGCCCGACAATGCCGGCATCCATGATCGATCGCTCCGAAAAGTGTTGCTTGTCAGCCCGCCCGGGCGGCAGCAGGGCCCGGGGCGGGGATGGGGGCGGGGTTTGGGTCTCGGTCTGGGACGCCAACTGTAGAAGGCCCGCGACGCCGCGCGCGCCGGCACGCGCCCACTCACGCCAGTGTTGCTCAAGAGAGAATGCCGCATCTGCCTCCATGGGTGTCTCGGGCCCGCCGCGGGCGCTGATCGGATCGCCACAGGCAAACCGCAGCCGCGCTCGGGCCACCACCCGCCCGCCGGCTTGGTCGCAACGACGCCCGAACGGGCGATAGACTGCGGGCGCAGCGCCCGTAGCTCAGTTGGATAGAGCAGCGCTTTCCTAAAGCGCAGGTCCCAGGTTCGATCCCTGGCGGGCGTGTTCGGGCCGGGCGTGCTGCGCAGGGCCGGCCTCAGGGCTGGAGCCACGTCGCGGCGGGCTCGCTGCGTCCGCCCTTTCCGCCCTGTTCGCCCGCTGCCGACCCGCCCCATGTGAACAAGGCCCGGCGGTGCCCGTCGTGCTTGAGGCGGAGCCAATCGAGGCGATCGACACGCGTCACGACCACAGCAAAGTTGGCCCGCCCGACCTCGGACTCTGCTTCGCTGGGGGTGCCTTCGAGCAGCGTTTCGGGCAGGTTGGGCGAGGGCTGCTCCGCTCTGCGCGAGGGCTCGTGCGGGGCGAGGTAGCAGCGGCGCGACATCAGGCGAGTGCGCTCCCACGCCTGATCGGCCAACGCCGACGAGCCCGGCATCTCGACCCGCGTCGCTCCCGATGCCCGTACCTGGACGCGCGACTTGGGGTCGTAGAAGGCCCAGGCCGCCGTCGGCGTGCGCTCGAGCTGGGTGACCTTGGGCGACCGCCGGTCGGTGTGGCAGATGATCAGCCGGGCCTCGGGCTCGACGCGTCGCAGGACCACCGTGCGTGCAGTCGGCAGCCCGAGCTCATCGACCGTCGCGAGGACGGGCTGGTGGAAGGCGTGCTTGCGGTCGGCAGCGCCGCGCACGAGCGCTCGCCAGGCGTCGTCGAGCACGTCGTCGAGGGCTTCGGGGTGCGGCGGGTGCTGATGCTGCTGCGAGCTGTCTGCCATGTGCTGCGCCCTCCGTCAAAATCGATCCCGGCGCGGGGTCGCTTCAGAAGTTGTAGGGCCGGTCGGTTGGAAGCGGGCGCGGCGGGGGCAGCGGGTGACGCCGAGCCCACGCCTCCGACAGGGCCTCGTGCCGCAAGGCAGGTGCCCATCCGAGCCACCAGGGCAGCGTGCGGGCGGCGTCGACCAGCAGGTACGACTCGGCGGCGAGGCGAGCGTTGGTCATCGAAGCGGTCTGGGGCCGGAAGATGGGCGTCAGCACGCCTCCGGCGACCTGGGCCCCAAGGCCGGCGAACAACACCACGCCCGCTACACACAGTTTCGCTTGCCTCATCGCTGAACTCCTCGGGGGGCGCCGGCTGTGGCGCCCGCTTTGGACCAAGCGGTGCGGAGTCGCCGCGGCTGCCACGACCGGTTGGCAGTGTCCGGCGATCGGCCTCGCTTGGGATGTTGACACACCGAATAGGATTTCAACGTGCCGCACGCAGATGATCAGATCACCAACATGCTCAACGGCTCCGCAGAGCAGACACCGCAATCACTGATGCCCTTGGTCTACGACCAGCTCCGCGGTGCGGCGGAGGCGCAGCTGCGAGGCGAGAAGGCTGGGCACACGCTGCAGCCGACCGCGCTCGTGCACGAGGCGTACGCGCGGATCGCCGGGCCGCGCGAGATCCCTTGGGCCAACCGGGGGCACTACTACGCCGCGGCTGCGCAGGCGATGCGACGGATCCTCATCGATCATGCAAGATCGAAGGGCGCGCGGTTGATGCGCGAGCAGGCCGTCGCTCGGATGCCCGACGCGGCGTCGCTTGCCGAGGGCGAGCCGGAGCAGATTCTGGCCGTCGACGCCGCCTTGTCTCGCTTGGAGCGCGAAGACCCCGAAGCAGCGGCGGTGCTGAAGCTTCGTTTCTTTGCCGGCCTGACGGTCGACGAAACAGCTCAAGCGGCGGGCGTGTCGCCTCGGACGGCCGCACGCCTCTGGTCGCTGGCCCGCTCGCGGATGCAGACGTTCCTCACCGAACAAGCCCCCGGAGAAACGCCATGAACGACGAACTCCACCGGCGGGCCCGGGCGGTCTTTCTCGAGGTCGCGACGGTCGATGACGAAGCCGCAAGAGACCAGGTCGATCGCCTCGCCGGTGGTGATCTCGAGCTCCGCGCGGCGGTGCTTCGGATGATCGACGCGCAGCAGCGCGCAGACGACGCCGCCATGATGACAGCCCCAACGCAGCGGCCCGCCCCCGCCCCCGCCCACGCCCACGCGGTCGACCGGATCGTCGGCACACGGATCGGGCCTTACAAGGTTTTGCAGTCGATCGGGGAGGGCGGCTTCGGCTCGGTGTTTCTCGCCGAGCAGACCGAGCCCGTCCGCCGCCGGGTGGCGTTGAAGATCATCAAACTGGGCATGGACACCAAGCAGGTGATCGCCCGCTTTGAGGCCGAGCGCCAGGCGCTCGCGCTCATGGACCACCCGCACATCGCGAGCGTGTTCGACGCGGGCACGACGGACGCCGGGCGACCGTACTTCGTCATGGAGTATGTCGTCGGCGACGCGATCACCGCGTTCGCCGACGCGTACAAGCTGAGCATCGCCGAGCGTCTCGAGCTGTTTGCGCAGGTGTGCGCTGCGGTGCAGCATGCGCACACCAAAGGGATCATCCACCGCGACCTCAAGCCCGGGAACGTGCTGGTGAGCATGGTTGATGGGAGGCCCTTTGCCAAGGTCATCGACTTCGGCATCGCGAAGGCGACCTCGAGCCCGTTGACGGCGAAGACCCTGTTCACCGAGCACCGCCAGCTCATCGGCACGCCGGAATACATGAGCCCCGAGCAGGCCGAAGGCTCGCCGGACATCGACACGCGGACGGACGTTTATGCGCTCGGCGTGCTGCTGTACGAGCTGCTGACCTCGGAGACGCCCTTCGACGGCAAGAGGCTGCGATCGGCGGCGTACGCGGAGATGCAACGCATCATCCGGGAAGAAGAGCCGCCCGCACCGAGCATGCGCCTGAGCCGGGCCGTGGGCTCGCTGGCCTCGACCGCGGAGGCGAGGAAGGCCGAGCCGATCAAGCTCAGTGCATCGATCCGTGGCGAGCTGGACTGGATCGTGATGAAGGCACTCGACAAGGACCGAGCGCGCCGGTACGCGACGCCCGCGCAGTTCGCGGGCGATCTGGAGAATCACCGGCGTGGCGAACCGGTGACGGCGGCGCCGCCGCGCCGGATGTACCGCGCGGTGAAGCTCATGAAGCGAAACAAAGGGCCCGTCGTCGCGGGCAGCGCGATCGCGGCGGCGCTGCTCGTCGGGCTCGCCGGTACGGGCTGGGGATGGCACGCGACGAGCCGCGTGAACACCGAGCTGCTCCGCCAGCAGGACCGCGCCGAAGAAGGCGTCGGCGAGATGATGGGCATCCTCATGGGGCGCTCGGTCGGGCCGATCGCGCCGGGCATCAGCGCAGACACCGGCGAGCCGGCGACCACCGATCCGCTCGAGTTTGCCGTCGGCTTCGGCATCCAGCTCGCCGAGCAACTGCGCGATGAGCGTGACGCGCTCCAAGAACAGACCGCCGCGGCGCAATGGTCGGCCTACACCGCGAACGTCGCGCTCGCGTCGCAGGCGATCGACGCCAACGACTTCCCGGCCGCCAGGCGATGGCTCGCCGAGTGCGCTGAAGACCTGCGCGGGTGGGAGTGGCGGTTCTTGCACGCGCGGGCGCAGAGCGTGCTCGCCCGGTACTTCGGCAGCCGGACCAGCGTGAGCCCCGGCGGCGACCGCCTGCTCACGGGAGACGGATCGACGATGCGCATCCTGGATATCGACGGGAGCTTCATCAAAGAACTCGTGCTCCCGCCCGGCGCGACAGTCTGGTCGGGCATTTTCAGTCGTGATGGATCGCTGTGCGCTATCCGGCACGACCCGGGCGATCCGGACCTCGGTATCGAGCTGACGCGCCTCGTGTCAACAAGCGCTGAACATGCTGACGCGCCCGAACCCGCGGTGGACATCCCGGGGCGCCCCGTCGCCATCGCCCCGGACGGGTCTTCTGTCGTGATCTGGTCGTCGCAGGTCGGCGCGAAGAGCGGCGTCTTTGACCGCTCCGGACGGCTCGTGATGGACTTCAACAACGATCTGCTTCTCCGCGGCAACCACGCTGCGGCCTTCAACCACGACGGTTCGACACTGATCGCCACGACCGACGAAAGCCTCTCGATCATCGACACCGCCACGACATCCGTGCGCACGCTGCCGGTCGAGGCATCGGCCCTCGCGTGGAGTCCTTCGGGCGAACGGTTTGCGCTGAGCACGGGCGAGGCGATCCACGTCTACACCCGCGCCGGCGATCTCGAGCTTGTGCTCCCCGATCCGGACGATCGGGTGACCACGACCTGGCTCCAGTTCGCGGGCGAGGACAGGCTCGTCGCGGGCAAATTCGGGTACGACCTCGTCGCGTGGGACCTCGATGGCAATGAGATCGTGCGTGTGACCGCGCCGCACCGAGGCTGGTGGGACGCGGCGGTCTCGCCCGCCGGGACACACTTCGCGGCCGTTGCCAACGAAGAAACACTCATCGTTGATCTAACGACCGGCGACGCGATGCGCTCCGCCGAGGCGATGTACGCGACGCCGACTGTCGCCTTCACCGAGGATGGCTCGGCGCTGGCAACCCATCGCGCCGGCGTGGTTTCGATTCGCGACCTGCGAGGGCGAACGATCGAGCGGATGACACTCAGCGGCGTCGACACCCGTGAGTTCGTAACAGTGCGCGACGACCGGGTTGTGGTGCGCACGGTCGATGACTACGGGATCGAGTGGATCTACGCCGCGGTCGATGCGCTGCCCAGGCCGCTGCGTTCGCCCCTCGCATCGCTCGCGCCGGCGGAGGCGGGCTCCAACGGTGATCCGGGCGGCGCGCTCGCTGTGCCGAGCGACGCCTTTGGTTCGGCGATCGAGTTCGCTGAGGCCGACCGGCGCATCGAGGTGCGAGACGGCGCGCTCGTCGTGCAACGCCTGGGCGATGGGGTGGACGTCTGCACGCTGCGGTTCGACGCGCGCATCGCGGCGATCTCGCTCGCGGGCGACGGCTCGACCGTTCTCGCGAAGACCGTCGACGGGGCTGTGCTGGTGCTCACGACGCCCGACGGCTGAGGCACGCGGCGTTGGCGGGCCGGTGCTCCCTGCGACTCGGCGTCCTCGTACCATCACCGGGGCGCTGCACCAGGCGTGCACGCTCGCCCGGCGTGTCTTGATGGAGCCTTCGCCCGATGCCGACGACCGACACACCCATGCGCAACCGGCTGGTGGATGTCGCGCTGCATCTGTTCGCCAAGCACGGGTACAAGGAGACCTCGCTCCGCGACATCGCCGACCGGGCCGGCGCGAGCCACAGCAGCATCCAGTATCACTTTGGGACCAAGGACGCGCTGTACAGGGAAACGCTCAAGCGGATCAACGCCGAGGGCCTGGGCGCCGAGTGCCCGCGCATCCCGCCGGCGGGCGAGATGACAGCCGAGGATGCCGCCGAGCTGCTGCACCGGTGGGTGCTGGCGATCGCGACGGTCAAGGCCAGGCTGGGCGAGCGCGAGCACGCCGCGTTGTCGTACCTTGAGGACGGCGGGAAGCCGGGCTCGCCGCCCAACGCCGAGTTCTACCGCCGGGTGATCAACCCGGGCACGAAGCGGTCAAGCGCATGATCTCGGCGATGCGGCCCGACATCACAGACGACACAACCTCGAGGTGCTCGCGTTCAACGTGATCGCGCAGTGTGTGATGCTCCGCGCGAAGCGGGGGATTCTGCTGAAGCGGCTGGGCAAGCGGTCGGTCTCCGAGGACGACGCCGCGTTCATCGCGCGCTGCATCTCCGACGTCGCGGTGAGGGGGATCATGGACTTCGCGCCTCAGCGGGAAGAGCACTGACACCCACCCCCACGGCGCAGAGCGACTAAAGCGCGCGCACCGCCTCGGCGAGTTTGGCCTCCCACTCGGGCGCGAGCGCGCCGGCAGCCCGGTCGTAGGCCTCATGGAAGACCGGGACCGGCAGGCTTGCAACAACCTCTGCGCCGAAATGCGGAGCCGACCGGATGAACGATTCGAGCACAGACGCCCCCCCGCGCTTGCCGGGCGATGTGGACAGCGCGACAACGCGCTTGCCCTCGAAGACACGCTGCGATATCCGCGACATCCAGTCAAAGGCGTTCTTGTACGCCGCGGTATACCCACCGTTGTGCTCAGCGAAGGAGATGATGAGGGCGTCGCAGGCCGAGACCCCGCCGAGGAATCGAACCGCGGCGTCCGGGATCCCGTGCTCGCGCTGTTGATCTTCGGAGAACATCGGCATGGGATAGTCGCGGAGATCCAGGACATCAACCGACGCTTCGGGGCGTTGACCGCGCAGCAGCGACGCGGCCGCGTTGACAAGCTGCTTGTTGATCGAGGTCGAACTTGTCGAGGCAGCAAACGCGGTGCACTTCATCTGGGCCTCCTCTCGGGGCGGATAGGCCGACCACAGCGATCGTGCCCGCCTCAGTCTGCCAGATCTGACGCCGCGACGTGTCCGGGTGCTCGCCCGCGAGGACCCAAAGTCGGACTCGAAAGGCTGTTGGGAGCCGAGCCATCGCTTGAGATCGAGCCACCAGTGCGATCGCTGAGGTACGCCGCATGATCGCCGTGCATCGGGCCATCTCGCGTGGGGTGCGGGTCACGGCGCCAGAGAGTCACAGCCGACCGACTGACGCTAGTGGAAGTCCCGCGAGACCTGAGCCATCGCCGGCAACATCTCATCGAGCGATTCGAGCCGATCGGCGTGCACGTTCACAACCTCGCCCTCCCGCTGCACCTTGCCGCAAACGAGCAGCAGCCTGCTGAGTCGGGTCACACGCCGGTATCGCTCGAAGACATCCCGCCAGACGATCAGGTTCGCGATCCAGGTCTCGTCCTCGAGGGTGATGAATGTCACGCCCGAGGCGGTGCCCGGTCGCTGACGGCACAAGACCAGCCCGGCAACGGTGGCCCTGCTCTCGTTGGGATACAGCCGCTCGTTCCGAAGATCACCAGCCGGTGTGACACCCATCGAGTTCAGATGAACCCGGATGAATGAGACCGGGTGGGCCTTGAGCGAGAGCCCGACCGATCCGTAGTCGTGCAGCACGCGGGTGACCGGCGAGAGGGCGGGGAGCCGATCGAGGCCGTCGGCGTCCCGTGGTTCTTCGGCGGTCACAGGCTCGAGCTTCTCTCCGGCCTGTTCTACAGATGTGTTCTCGAACAGCGGCATCGGCACGTCTCGGAGCGGTTTGACCTGCCACAAGGCTCGCTGGCGGTCGAGACGCATTGAGGCGAAAGCATCAGCCTCGGCCAGCCGACGGAGCGATCTGGTCTGCACGCCGGAGGCACGCCAAAGCGATTCGATCGTAGAAAACGGCCCACGGTCGCTGACCGCACTTTCGATTCGCTCCGCATCGTTCGCGGGCAGACCCTTCGCCAATCGCATCCCAAGCCGCAGTGCCTGTCCGGCATCCTCAAGCGAACAACCCCACCCGCTCCGGTTCACATCGACCGGACGCACCTCGACGCCGTGCTCACGCGCGTCCCGAACAATCTGCGCGGGCTGATAAAACCCCATCGGCTGGCTATTGAGCAGCGCGGCGGCAAAGGCCGCGGGGTGGTGGCGTTTGAGCCACGCCGAGACGTACACCAGGATCGCGAAGCTCGCGGCGTGGCTCTCCGGGAACCCGTACTCGCTGAACCCCTTGATCTGCTCAAAGCACCGCTCGGCGAAGTCTCGCTCGTAGCCATTGGCGAGCATGCCCTCGATGAGATGCTCGCCGTACTTCGCGATCGCGTTGCCCTTACGTTTCCAGGCGGCCATCGATCGGCGTAGGCCATCGGCCTCATCAGGCGTGAAGCCCGCGGCGACGATGGCGAGTTGCATCGCTTGTTCCTGGAACAGCGGCACGCCGAGGGTACGCTCGAGGACGTTGCGGACCTCGGGCTTGGGATACTCGACAGGCTCCTTGCCCTCTCGGCGCCGCAGATAGGGGTGCACCATGCCGCCCTGGATCGGGCCCGGCCGAACAATCGCGACCTCGATCACGAGGTCATAGAAGCACCGGGGCTTGAGACGCGGGAGCATCGACATCTGGGCCCGGCTCTCGATCTGGAACACACCGATGGTGTCAGCGTGCCCGATCATCTCGTACACAGCGTCGTCCGAGGCCTCGTCCGCCATGACATCGGCGATGGTCAGCGGGGCCCCGCCGGGTCCGCGGACGCTAACCCCGTCGAGAAGCTCGAAGGCTTTGCGGATGCACGTGAGCATGCCGAGGCCCAGGCAATCGACCTTGAGCATCCCCATCGCGTCGATGTCGTCTTTGTCCCACTCGATGACAGTGCGGTCCTCCATCGCGGCGTTCTCGATGGGCACCAGATCGCAGAGCGGACTCCGAGTGATGACCATGCCGCCGACGTGCTGCGAGAGGTGGCGGGGAAAGCCTTTGAGCTCGGTGGCGATCTCGATCACACGACGAATGGTCGGGTCGCTTGGGCTGAGTCCGACCTCCCGGACCCGCTCATCGCTGATGGTCTCGCCCCAGCGGTCGAGGTTCTTGGCGATCGCGTCGGTGCAGTCTTCGGGGAGGCCCATCGCCTTGCCCACATCGCGCACAGCACTCCGCCCGCGATAACTGATGACCTCGGCGGTCATCGCGGCCCGCTCACGGCCGTAGGTCTCGTAGATGTACTGGAGCACTTCCTCGCGGCGTTCGTGCTCGAAGTCGATGTCGATATCGGGCGGGTCGCCACGCTCGCGGCTGATGAACCGCTCGAACAGCAGACTGAACCTCGCGGGATCGACCTCGGTGATGCCCAGGCAGTAGCACACCGCCGAGTTCGCCGCCCCGCCGCGCCCCTGGCAGAGGATGCCGCGGGACCGGGCGAAGTTGACGATGTCCGCACAGGTCAGAAAGTAGGCCTCGTACCCGAGTTCCTTGATGAACGCCAGCTCATGCTCAAGTGCCTTGCGTGCTTTGTCCGGCACGCCGCCCGGGTACCTCCGCTGGGCACCCTTCCAGGCTTCTCTAGCTAGAAACGCAGAGGGTGACAAGCCCTCGGGGCAGGCGGCCAGGGGGTACTCGTAACGCAGCTCGTCGAGACGGAACGCCGAAGCCCGCTCGGCGATCCCAACACTCCGCGCGACCGAGGCGGGGTGCCGTGCGAACAGGCGACGCATCTCCTCGCCCGGTTTGAGGTGACGCTCGCTGTTGGCTTCGAGCCGGTGGCCCGCCTGCTCGATCGTGCAGCCGGAACGGATGCAGGTCAGCACGTCTTGGAGCGGCCGGCGGCCGGGCTCGTGGTAGAGCACGCGGTTGATCGCGACCATCGGGGCGCGGACGTGATCGCAGAACGCGGCGATCTGACCAAGGCGGTCCGCGTCCCGGCCGTCGTATCGGAAGGACGCCGCGATCGATAGCCGGTCGTCGCTGAAGACCCGGGCCACCCCGCGCACCGTCTCAACAAAGGCTTCGTCCAGAACATCCGGCGGCTCGACCACGGCGAGCAGACCCGAGCCGGATGCCGTGGACCCCTGGTGCTCGATCAGGTCGTGCAGGGTGAGGTGGCACTGGCCCTTCAGTGCCCGGCGTTTGCCGAACGTGAGCAGTTGGCACAGCACGGCGTACGCGCGCCGGTCCGTCGGGTAGACCAGCACGCCGAGCCCGCATTCGAGCTGCAGCCTGCACCCGACGGCGAGTGGAATCCCGGCGGTCTTCGCGGCCACGTGAGCACGAACCGCACCCGCGAGCGTGTTGGTGTCGGTGATGGCCGCGAACCTGTGACCGAGCGCCGCGGCTCGATCGACGAGTTCTTCGGGGTGGCTCGCCCCGGTCAGGAACGTGAAATTGCTCGTGACCGAGAGCTCGACGTACGGCGTCTCTGAGCCTTCGTCTGTACCTCGAATCGGACCCGAAGACGGAACCCGCTCGCTGCTGGTCTTCGCCGGGTGCGGTCTGAGCTTCTGGAAGTCGTTCTCTGGCACGGTGCTTACGCCCAGATGCCGTGGACGTACCACCGTTCGCGTTGGATGCTCCGCGCGATCCAGATCCGACGCCCGTCTTCAACATCGACCATGAAGTAGTCTCGCGATCGATCGCTCCCGTCCTCTTGGCTACGCCACCACTCGCTCCCGATACGCTCAGGTCCTGTGCACGCTGATACGGCGAGATCCTCGCCCCGCCACCGCACGCGGTGTACCGGGCCGTCCGGGGTCAACGCGATCACGTCGACCGGATCCGGGTGTTCAAAGAGCACCGTCGGCCGGTCACCCTGGGTGACGCCCGCCTGCACACGCTCCGGGGCTTCACCAGCACGGCCCATGCGGAATGCACGCTCGGGCAGATGTGATGCCCGGAGTTCTGCGTGCAGCACACGATCGGCTCCCAGTTGGTTGCCCAGCGTGTCGAGCAGTTCGGCCCATGCTCGATCGGCCTCGGATGGAGAGGCCTCCTGACTCGCATGGGCGTGCTCGGCTTGCTCGTGGCGGATCGGCGCGACCGCACGGGCTTCCATCCGGATCGCCTCGACACCGAAGCCGAGGTGGGCCCGCTCGAGCTTCGGCCGGATGAGTTGCCAGAGGTGCTTGGGACTGCGGCTGGGCAGTCCCAGAGTAACCGACAAATGTTCGGGCCCGAGGTCCGAGCGCAGCAGTTCGATGTCCAGGCAACGGGCGCCGCACCCACGCCGCGTGAACTCGTCTGTGATCTGTTCGAGCAGCTCCCGCACCGTGTGTTCGATCGCCTCGATGCGGTCTGTCGGGCCGTCGAAGACGCGCTCTACGCTCGGCGGCGGAACAGGACGAATCGGCTCGATCGTCTCGATCGCGTGACCGAGGGCCTGATCCAGGCGGAGCAGGAGCGTCTCGCCGAATCGTGAGGGCAGCGTGGCCCGGGGCATGTCGAGCAACTGACTCACACGCTCGATACCGACGTGCGCGAGCTGCTCAATCGTCTCGGAATCAACACGCAGGGCCGCGATCGGCATGGGTGCCAGCGCGGTACGGGCCTCGTCGGCCTCGATAATCGATGCGTTCCGATCCCCGAACCTCGCGATCGCCCACGCGCAGCCGAAGGTCGGTCCCGTCGCGATCCTTGCGTTGAACCCCAGCCGCTGCAAGTGCTTCATCGCGGCCTCCACAAGCCGACCCTCGCCGCCCCAGGTCGGTGCGCAACCGCTCAGATCGAGCAGGAGTCCATCGGGTGACATGTCTCCCTCTGGCCAGGTGTCATCGACCGCCACCACCGGCGAGAATCGCTGTGCCCAGACCGCAAGCCGCCTCAACGCGGTGCGATCTCGCGCCGGATCGTGCTGTTCCAGCCGGACCCGATCGGGATCAAACAACGCCCGAGCCCGCGCCAACTCCATGCCCGGCGTGATCCCCGCTGCAGCGGCACGGTCGCAGCAGCGTGCAACGACCTGCCGTTGAGCGTCCCGCGTGACGAGCAGCAGCGATCTGTGGTCCGGACTACGCCGGCCTCGCTGCCGATCGCCTGTGCGATGTATCGACCGATCGTCCCGGCGTGACAGATCCACCGACCAAGCGGGCAGCCAGACCACCATCGCTCTCCGCTCGTGCGCTCGATTCCAGTGTGATGTGGCCTGTGGCATGATCTCGCCGCGCGGTCCAACGCCGCGTGCCCTCCCGTACCGAAGCGGGTGCAGAAGTAAGCCGCAGTCCTTTGCAGCGCAGCAACTCCACGGACCATCCCTGGTCTCGTGACTGGTTCTGGGTGTGCGTACCAGATCTCGCCAGCGGGCAGACTCGCCACCGCGTGCGTGCTGCGGAGAGTTCTCTCCGCTCTGAGTCAGGCCGGGCGATCAGCACAGGGGTACCCGGTTGAGATCGACCGCTGGACGACGAACTCCCGGTTGCCGCGAGCTGAATCCGGCGTGATTCGGCCATCGACAGCCCGCTCCCGTCGGCGATCACCACCCCGACCCCGGCGCAGCGGACTGCCAACTCGATCGCCCAGACACGCTTGGCCCGGGCCGAGCGCGATGTGCCCGTGTCGATGAACACGGACCGATCGAGCAACGCTTGTGTCCCGGGCACCGCGTGGCACTGCCTCGCCAGCGTTGGCGGGTAGGGCCAACATCGGGAGCCGATCCAAACCGCGTGCCGACCCGGATTCGTGCCGATGATGCGTGCCGCGCAGGCGCTCAAGATCGTGAGAGGCGGCAGCCAGAATACCTCACGACCCAGTTTCGATGACCGAGACTGCTCGGGGTCTCCACCGAACCACTCGTGCAGCCCGCCCTGTGCCAAAATCGCCCAGGGGTCGAGTGAAGCGTGAGTTCCAAGGCGTCGTGCAGGGGCCCCACTGCGGAGTTCGGGCCTCCCCAGGCCGGCAATCGACGCCCGAAGCTCGTCCAGTTTGCCCGGAGAAGGCCCCCCGATATCGTAGATTTCTGTACGCATCGTGATAGGGTATTGGTTTGGGCCGACCAATCAAGACCCTATCGTAATTTGGCTTACGAGCACCCGTAGGCCAAGCCCGCCGAGCCAGAGCGCAAACCTGCCCGGCAGCCACTTCGGCCAGGAGAAGACCCAAGGCGTGCACGCCCTATCGGCCCAACCCGCCCGAGATCGCTGCCCGCAACTCGGCCTGCGTGACTGAGCCGTTGCCGTTGGTGTCGATCTCGTCAAAGGCCTGCCGCGCATCGTCAGCACGCTTGGCCACACGGGTCAACGAAGCTCGCCTAGCGAGTTCGACCTGAGTCAGTCCGAGAGACTTTCTTGCAGCGCGGACTTGGTCACCAATTGGCTTCTTCTGCTGCTTGGGATCATCTGCCATGCTCCGACACTGCCACGACAGACACGGGCAGGTCAAGGCCCAAGAGAGCGACGCCGCCCACCCGTGAACCCATCAGGCGTAAGACGCCGTCGAACTGCCTCGCGGTGCTCAGCGAGCTAGCGGCGGGCGGGCAGACGCGGCATCAGATCGGCGGGCTGAACCCGGAGGGCCCGCGCGAGCTTCTCCACCGTCTCAAGCATTGACGAACGCGTGGCCTGTTCGATGTGCGAGACCGCCGTGCGATGGAGATCCGCCCGTGCGGCGAGCTCCTCCTGGGAGATCCCATCGGCGAGACGGAGTTCCCGCACACGATCGCCGAACGCTTGGATGAAGCATGGGTGCGGGGAGAACGACGCTTCACGATCGTCCACGAGCCGGGCAGACAACAAGATCTTCCGCCCGTCGCTGAACTGTGCTGAGCTCGACGCCAACGGAAGGCAAAGCGATGGCATCACTCTCTACAGACGCGAACGGTCGGCGACGACTTCAGGTTGTTGATCGAGACGGCAAGCGGCACTCGATCCGGCTTGGCCGCGTGGCGAAGCGGCACGCCGAAACGGTCCGAGCACACGTTGAGGAACTCGTGGGTTCACAGCGGACGGGGAACGAACCCGCGCAAGCAACACGCCAATGGTTGTCGGAGCTGGACCCACAATTGCTCCGCGCGCTCAGTCGGATCGGCTTGGTCCAGAAGGGCGACGCACTGCAGCTTGACGAGTTGGTGACCGCGTACCTCGAACGCCGACGCGACCTGAAACCAAAGACACGAGGCTTCCTCCGGCACTCGACAGATTGCCTCATTGAGCACTTCGGACCGGACCGACAGACACGATCGATCACAGTTGCGGACGCGAAGGACTGGCGTCGCTGGATGCCTCCAAAGGGCTTAGCGAAGCAACCGCCAGGACGTACGCCCGCGGCGTGAAACAAGTCTTCGCGGATGCCCGTGAGCGTGGCCTGATCGAGAACAACCCGTTTCAGAAGCTACCGACTGGGTCGGTCGCCAACACCAACAACCGATACCTCACCCGCGACGAAGGGATGAAGCTCCTCGATGCCTGCAATGAACCAGAGTGGCGTGTTCTGATCGCGTTGTGCAGGTTCGCCGGACTCCGCTGCCCGAGCGAGACCCACGGATTGCGGTGGCGGGACGTTGATCTTGAGAACAAGAGACTGACGGTTCGGAGCCCGAAGACCGAGCATCACGTCGGGCACGAGTCCCGTGAGGTCCCGATGCAGCCCGTGGTTGCTGAAGCGATATCATGGCTGCCGGTCCGGGATCACGGCGACGCTCTCATGCTGACAATCAGCCGCCACAACCTCCACCGACGCCTCGCGACCATCGTCAAGCGTGCCGGGATCGAGCCTTGGCGGGACCCGTTTCATTGCCTGCGCCGGTCATGCCAGACGGAGTGGGCCCAGCACTTCCCCGAGTACGCGGTCGCCAAGTGGATCGGGAGTAGCACCGTCGTCGCCCGCCGGCACTATCTGAAGGTGCCACCAGAGCTCGCCGCAAGAGCCACGGAACTCGGGACCGCCGGGCTGGAGGTGGTGCAAAAAGCGGCGCAGTACCTGCACGAACCGGGCCGCTCGGACTCGCAAAGGGAACGGGACCCAAACGAGGCAGACGCCGTAAGTGCTGCTGAATGCGAGACTTCGCACCGCAGTACGAATACCCCCCGTAGGACTCGAACCTACAACCCGCTGATTAAGAGGCAGCCCCCTGGTCGCCGTAAGTCATGATGGATCAGCCGCTTGGGCCGCCGGAGACGGGTAGCCGGTGCAAAATCCGGTGCAGCAACGTCTCGCACCGGTACGCATGGACAGCACCAACCCCAGGACACAGCAAACGCCTAGCGACCGGTTGAATCGGTATCCCGGGCTCGGGCACACCGATCAAGCCATCTGATTGGCAACGAATCATCTGAAGATGAAAGCGAGACCGAGCCCAAGTAGCCCCATGACGAGTAGGACCATCTGCGCGTTGCCAAATCGCCCAACGAGATCTTGAGCACGGGGCAGCCCTGGATCGGGCCGTCCCCAGCCCGTTGCAGCAACTCCTGTTGCGAGCCGAGCAACCCACCAGAAGTGGAACACGCCCAAGAGAGCTGACACAAGCAACGCGATCATCGAGAGTTTGGCAAAGAGGTTCGGTTCCGGGCCCCAAACTCCCCGAACCGCGAGCACCGCAATCGCCAGCACGACGGCGTGCCTAGCCGCATCAAACCGCATTGAGATCCCGCGCAGCGAATCTGCGACGTGCCCAGGTGACACTTCCGGCGTCTCCTCGAACGAGCCCCCAACCGACGGCCGACGGTCACTTGAGCAGCTCACTACCAAAGGCCTCCCGATTCGCACCCCAGAAACATCCAGAGACAAGCACTGCGTATCCTACTGCGCGGCCGTGACAGCGACTCGCCGAGACTACTCGGTAGTGCAACAGACAACACCGCGACCTCAACTGAGACGCTCGTTCTGCATATGCGGCTTGAGTGCACTGCTCGCATCTAGGCAGCATCACCCCGAGAACGGGTCGCGTTGTGCGATTGGGGGAACATCGCCGTGCGGCCACAAATATGTGTAGATTGGTGCGGCGATATGCGAGATGTGTGTTTCACACATCAAGAAACCAAAAATTTGCGATCACTGAGAAACTCGCGGCTATCTCTTTGGTAGATATCTGATCACATAATCTACTTGGTCTTTTGAGCAGTCCATAACACTAACCGATTCCAAATATTGAGCACATACTCACCTTCGGAGCAGATAAAGTGAGCTATGTAGAGTACAAAATTCAGCAGCGAGGAAACAGTGTGCCGAACGCGCGGCCGTGCCCGCTCCCGATTGTGCGCAAACTCGACGATTCATACGTCATGGAATCGATAAACGATGTCGTCGATTTCGAACTACCCGGGCCAGAATCAACTGACCCCGATACTCAATGGAATCAAGTAAAAGGCGAACCCACGATCAACATAATAGATGACGGACGATGGGGTCGAACGAGCGACATTTCTCATCAGCACTATCCGTACAACGCATGCGGTCGTTTATTCAGCACGTTCAACGGCCGCAACTACTCATGCAGCGCTTCTTTGATCGGGAAGAAGCTTCTGATGACCGCGGGCCATTGCGTCTCACCGGGCGCGAGCACCGAGGTTCACGAAAACATTCGCTTTCTACCAAACTATCCTAAGCACACTCAGGCTATCGAAGTTGATAGAGCATTCATCATGGACGGTTGGATTGCCCAGGGCGCCTTCCAGTATGACGTCGCGATCCTGAGACTTCGTGAAGAATTGCCATCCACCGGCTACTTCGCCGTTGCTGTCGATGTTCCTTGGGGCGCAAAGCCCCAAGCTCCCTACAAGCACCACGGCTGGTGGGGCTTGTCCTACCCTGCGGAGAGCCCTTTCAACGGGCAGCATCAAATCTCAGACGGAGGCCCTGCAGACTACGCCCCGTTCAGATGGGGATCAGGCCACTTTTGGAACCACACTTATGAGGCACAGTCCAGAAACGACCTAACAGGGGGCTCAAGTGGCGGCCCGATGCTTCTTAATCCAAGCGGCACACTTCCCAAGACAGTAATCCTGAACGGATACAACCCTGAGCCAAACTGGACGCGTCTACAGATTCTAAATGGTATAAATAGTTTTAAGTACGACAGATGGCCAAAGACGATGATGACACCCTACTTCGGATCGACGGTTCGCAATTTTGTTCAAGACGTTATCTCTGCGATCATCTGATCAATCCTGTGCGGACCCTTTAGCTTCGGAGTTATATTAAATCGTACGGTACGTAACTAATTCTAGCCGACGCCATGTTCGCGGCTTATGGCTGGCAAAAAGTTGTTCTTAGGATCGAAATGGCGGCTCAATCTTGTGATATCTATAACTTTTCAGAGAGCATCTTGAACAGATGGCAAGACCTCTTAGTCCGAAGATACACCAACGGAACTATCACAAAAAAAGCCGAACTAGCGATTCAGGTCTCTACAAGCCGACTTGGTCGCAAACACGAGCACAAAAGAGACCGAATGCTCCGCGGCGAGTCTTAGTCGAGACGAGACGCGCGGTGTGGCGGACTGCATCTATGAGTACAGGGTTCGCAACGACGTGTCCGCGTCCGGTCCGCCGCTATACGCAGTACCGCCAATCGACCCTGAAAGATGATGTCGCGAATCACTCCGGCTTCCGAGGAGATTTAGTCACTGGCCCGAGCCACCGAAACCCAAACTCTCGACGAGTTAGCTTTCACTGTCGAAAACGTATTGTCATCCGACACTTCATACTGGACCCATACATAGTATCCACCTAGCTGATTTAGCATGCGCTGCGATTCTCCTGCGAACATTGACTGCAATGAACGGAATTCAGTGACAACCCTCTCGCCAGGTATCAGCACCACCGGCAACGGTTCAACAGGTGATTCTGGCAGGCTTCGCCGAATCATCTCGTCAGAGTCAGCGTCCACCCGAAAAACACTACGTACTCCGATACGATTAGGACATAATAGCAGATTATCCTCACCGTGATTAGTGTAAACTGCTGCGAACTCTAGATCGGGGCGGACAGATCTGTCCGCCCCGATCGAGCTAGCCCTCACGGCAATTTCTATCTCCAAAGACATGTGGCCTTCATCCCGCTGCCCAGCACTGAAATTCGCGCCAGCACCAACAGTGAATAGCAACAGAATCGCAGCACGAAGAACAACCCAATGTTGGCAGCAACTCCGAAACCGATCCCCAACGATCAACATGGCCAAACTCCCCAAGACGATTTTCGAAGCGTGAAGTTTCATGGACAGCAGTCTTCGCTGACACCAACGACCGCACAGTTCTGGCCACCCGGAACGCGGTCGGCAATTGGCTGATAGTGTCTTGGCAGCGGCCCCTCACCAGGATTGTTCATCAACCCTCCTCCAGTCTGCCATGGATTTCCCCAGTCATTGCCGTCGATTGTAAAGTACTCGTCCGGGTTCCCGACGAAGTGGCCGAACTCGTGATTGCCGGTATCCGCATTCGAAGTGTCCCATCCGGACGTATCCTGGGGGTCGCCAGGCGGCCGATGATCAATGGTATGGTGGGGATTTGCGGCAGAATTATCAAATTGGACATCAACAATAACTGTAAATCCATTCGGACAACCCCCGCCACCAGGGCAGTCGCAACAAAACTTTACGGAAGTATGTACCTGACGCAAACCCGGGCTGAGTGATCCCCCGCGGGACCGTCGCCGCTCAATCGTCGTCGTTGGACTCGGGCTTGCGATCATCGCGTGAGCCCTTGTCTCGTTTGGGACGAGTGCCCTTGCCGGGCGGGTCGGGCACACCCTCGGGCGGGACCTCGCGATTCAGGGCGTCGCCCATCTGCTCGGCCCAGTCGCCGTCAAGGCGGAGGCGGTCAGGCTTTGGGCCAGTCGCGCGAGACTTATCCACAGAGCTACCTTGTCCAGCTACCGGCCAAGCGGCCGCGGCGCATTGCTGGTAGTCTTGCGCCAATACACCCCGCGGAGGCGAGCAAATGTCCGACACAACCGACCTGATCTTGGAAGAGCGCGGACGGCTCGATGCCGAGATCGCTCGGCTGCAAAAGCGGATGGACACGGTCACCGCGTCGCTTATGGAAGCCCGCCGCAAGCGTGACGCCGTTGAGATCGTGCTTCGCGACGTGCTGGGCGTGGAGTCGACTGGCAGCGATCGGGCCGTCGAGTCGCCATCTAAGGCGGTTTACTTGAAGGCGCACCGTCGCCGCGGCGCGAGCCGTGCGTCCCCCTCGTCGAGCGTGAGCGCCGCCGTGCGATCGGTGGCCCCCAAGATGCGGGGAGTATGGACAGCCGAGGATCTTGCCAACGCAATCAAGGCTGAGTTCCCCGCCAATCACAGCGATGTGAGCGAGGACGCAGTGCGCAAGGCTGTTGCAAGACTCGCCAGAGACGAGGCCTTGATCGAAGTCGTTAGGCACGGGACAGGCCCCAACCCGTCGATGTATTCGACCGTCACCCAACAGCAGCCCACGGACGGCGCGGCTGCCGCGACAGATGGACCGACAGCAAATGCACCCACCGATAGTTCGCAGCAACACACTGCGAACACCCCGATCACCGTCAGAATGGACGACCCGTTCTGATACCACAAAAGTGAAGCCGGGCGAGTACCAGTCGCCCGGCTTCGTCAGCCCTTGTTCCCACGCACTGGGTGATGGCTCCGGCTTTGTCAACCGGCGGCTGTTGCTGCGTCACACTCTAGCTCGCCCGCCACCACGCCGCCAGCCCCGGCCAGCATTGTGGAAAAGTGCCGCACCCTGCGTCGCTAGCGCGATCGCTGTGCGCACTGCCTACCGCGGCGAGGCATCGTGACGCCGCCACGCCTTTAGCAAGGAGGAAAGCCATAAAACGGCCGCTCTCCGACGCGAAGGGACAGACGTTCTTCGCGTGGTATACACCGCCGACGCCGCCAGATCCGCAGGATTGGCCGGTCGAAGTGGTGACCCACCGAAGGCGACTGCCGGGCTCCCGGCGAGGCCCTCCCCGTGTCAGCAAAGAGGCGAGTGCGGGCCACCACCCACACTCGCCCAAGTCGTAACTCCCTAGCGGGAGCCCCTGGGGCCTGACGGCCCACTCTCAGAACATCCGAAACCCGCCGGAAGGCGGGCGACGGATTTGTAGGGCCGGTGGACTGGTGTCCATCCAGCACTTGGCATGCTTGGTTGGCGGGTTCGATTCCCGTCCGGTCCAGTTCTTGTACGCACCAGCATCGGCTCGGTTGCGCCATTCTGCACACTATCTGCACACCGCCGCGCCGTCAATCGTGGCCGGTGGTCCGATACGCCAGTCGTTTGCCCACCGAGCGCGTCAGCAACTCGATGACCCGATCCCCGTCGTTCAGGTCGCGTGTGTTGTACGCGAACTCGAACTGTGACAGGTAGCGGTGCAAGTGCTCCCGGCTGACGGCGTGATACGTCCCGTTGAGGCCGCGTTTCACCCTGGAAAAGAAGCCCTCAATCGTGTTTGTGTGGACATCGCCCCGGACGTACTCGCGAGCCCCGTGGTTCACCGAGTCGTGTGCCGCAAACTCTGGCCCGAGCCCTCGATAGCCTCGCTCCTGGTCGGTGACGACACGAGCGGAGCGATCGACGTTGTCGCGCACGATCCCCTTCACGTTGGCCGAGTTGACCGTGGGAATGATCCGGGTCCGAACTGAGCCGCCGCGCTGAACGACCGCAGCCACGGGCTGCTTGCTCGTGCCCCGACCTCGCTTGCTCGTGCCTCGATAGCGGGGTTTGCCACCGACATAGGTCTCGTCTGCCTCGACGGTGCCGGTCATCTTGGGTGGCGTGGTGTGGTCCTCAGCCATCGCCCAGCGGATGCGGTGCATCATGAACAGGGCGGTCTTGTTGCTGACCTGGATCTTGCGGGACAGTTCCAGCGCCGAGACGCCGTTCTTGCACGCGCACGCTTCCCAGTACGCCCGGCACCACTTGTGAAGAGGCACAAGTTGTGAAGAGGCACAAGCGACTCCTCGAAGATCGTGCCGGTGCGGACCGTGTACTGCTTCTTGCAGTCGCGGCATCGCCACAGGTAGCGGTGGTTCCGCTCGCCCGTGCCGCGCTGATTCATCTGATACACGTCCACCGATCCGCACTTCGGGCAGCATGGGCTGTCGCCCCAGCGCTTGCGCTCTAGGAACTCAACCGCCGCCGACTCGTCCGCACACGCCAATGGCAGCTCGCGGATGGTCTCGGACTGGTCGAGTTGGGGTTTCTTGTTGCCCACGACAACATGATACCTGGGTCAACCATCGGAAGCAAGCGATTTGGCTGTCGATTTGCGTCAGGTACATACTTCCGAATTGAAACGCTACAGGATATCCGTAACCTGCACCAAGATCGATGGTCTCACTTTGAAGTATCACCTAAAGCTGTTCTAGGAGTCGAGTTTTCGACGACTGACTCTGCCCGATCAACTGTTTTAACAATTATGAAGTCTCGATGGAAATTGCTAGAGGTAGAATGGCCTCATACAACTCAGGAAGAAGTGGCCACTGCTTTACAGATGGTTATGGACAGACTTAGCGAATCATATTCATCTGATGCCTCCGCAAGCGAAGATCGGGCTTCTCCGCTAAAGATTGCTTCCGATGATTTGTCAACTGTCGCGACCATGCCTGGCAGGCCTTCGATAACAATCCCGCGAAAAGATAAAGAGCCAAAAGAATCGCTGGATAACCAGGGCCCAATTCTTGTCGGCCGAGTAATCTCGACAGGAAGATCTAAGACCGCTAAAGTCGAGATCGTATCAAAGCGGCGATATCCTAAATATAAAAAATTCTTAAATACCAGAACCGGCGTGCATGTTCACGATGAGTTTAACGACTGCCGACTTGGCGATGTTATTATGTTCCAGGAATGCCGCCCCATTAGCAAGACTAAGCATCATAGAGTGCTTCAAGTTTGTGGCCGCCAATCCTAAATTCCAGATTCCGCTCGAACAGTTCGCCGCACCCGATCTACTAGTCACAGTTTCTCCTAGCGAGAAATTTGTGCTAGATCTGACCTCCCTCCTTGTTCAGTCCACAAGGTATGAGCGTTCGGGTGCCTTTTGCCCCCGCTACAGGGGCGCCCGGAACGGAGGGCGGACCTGCAGAGATCGTTTCCGGGATCGGGGTCCGTTATCCCAGTGCCGAGTGCGGCCTGATTGTGTTGTGGTGCTCCCGCCACGGCTCGATCAGCACCCGCGCCATCGCAGCGTCTCGAAGCTCTCCCGCTTAAGGGTACTCAGTACCAAAGCCCTGCTTCGGGAAAACGACTGTGCATATCTGACTGACTGACTCTGTGGCAACAACCTCTTCGAGATCAGCGGGCCAGAGCGTACTCTGGGTCCGTGCTGAGAATCTACCAGAGTACAAACACCACCGAGGCGATTCGCTACTACACCCAGTGCCTGGCAACGGCTGACTACTACCTCGACCGGTTCGAGATACCCGGATCATGGGGTGGCCGCGCGGCCCAGCAACTCGGCCTCGAGGGCGATGTCGAGCAGCGTGCCTTCGCCCGCCTGTGCCGCAACACCCACCCGGGGACCGGCGAGCGGCTCACCCCGCGGACCCGGGAGGACCGCACCGTCGGGTACGACCTCACCTTCCACGCCCCCAAGGGCGTCTCGCTCCTCTATGCCCTGACCGAGGATCCAGACATCCTGGGAGCCATGCAGCGGGCCGTCCGCGAGACGATGGCCGAGCTCGAGACCAACACCCAGACCCGGGTCCGGCTCGGCGGCAAGTCCGAGGACCGCCCCACCGCCAACCTGGCCTGGGCCGAGTTCACGCACTGCACGGGGCGGCCCGTCGAGGGTGAACCGGACCCCCAGCTCCACATGCACTGCTACGTGTTCAACGCCACCCACGATCCTGTGGAAGATCGGTGGAAGGCCGCACAGTTTCGCGATGTGGTCCGCGACCATCCTTACTTCCAGGCCGTATTCCACACACGGCTCGCCACATACTTGAGTTCTTTGGGGTACCCGGTCGCTCGCACGCAAGAAAGCTGGGATTTTTTTGCGATCGACCGCGGCCTTGTGGATAAGTTCAGCCGCCGGACGGCGGAGATCGAGCAGGCGGCGCGGCGGCTCGGGATCACCGACCCGACCGACAAGGCCGCACTCGGCGCCCGGACCCGTGCTACCAAGGACAAGTCGCTCTCGCCCGACGAGCTGCAGGCCCGCTGGCAACAGCGGCTCGATCCCGCCGAGCAACAGTGGATCGACTGGATGGCGGGCCGACCGGGGCTCGCGAGCGATCGCGACAACACCGACAACGAACAGTCTCGCGTTGCCCGGCAACACACCCTCGTTGCCAATAGATCCCGCATCACGCCCGAGCAGGCCCTCGATCACGCGATTCGGCACGTCTACGAGCGGAAGGCCGTCGAGTCCGATCGCCGCCTTATGGCCGAGGCGTTGAAGTTCGGGCTGCACGATGTCTCGGTCGCCGACCTCTGGCAGGCGCTCGACACGCACCCCGAGTTACTCACCCGCCGCGTCGAGGGTCAACGGTGGGTGACCACCCGCGATGTGGTCCGCGAGGAATGCCGGGTCTTGTCGTTTGCGGTCGAAGGCAAGGGATGCCACGCCCCGCTTGGGGCCGGGTACCGCGAACGCACCGGCGAGCGGTACGAGCTGGGTCGGCTCTCAAGCGACCAAGGCTTCGACCTCAATCCCTCGCAACGCGGCGCGATCGAGCACCTGCTCTCCTCACGCGATCGCGTGATGATGCTCCGCGGCGGGGCGGGCACGGGCAAGACCACTCTGCTGATGGAGGCCGCGGCGGCAATCCAGCACGGAGGCAAACGGGTCTTTGCCTGTGCGGTGACGGCGGATGCGTCCCGAGGCACGCTGAGAGAAGCCGGCTTCGCGAAAGCTGAGACGCTGCAGAAGCTCCTGACCGATCGCAAGCTCCAGGATCAGCTCAAAGGCCAAGTGTTGTGGGTGGATGAAGCGGGCATGGTCGGCACACCGACCATGCGGCGGCTCTTCGATGTTGCCGAGCGGATCGAGGCCCGGGTCGTGCTCTCCGGCGACACCAAGCAGCACGCCCCGGTAGAGCGGGGCGACGCGATGGCCCTTCTTGAACGCCAGGCCGGGCTCGAGCCCGCCGAGGTCACCGAGATCATCCGTCAACAGGGCGTGTACAAGGACGCTGTAGACGCGATGGACCGGGGACGGTTGAGCGAGGCCGTGCAGCACCTCGATCGCATGGAGGCGATCACGGAGATCCGTGACCCAGAGTCGCCCGAACGCCGCCACGCCGAACTCGCCAACCGCTACATCGAGACGGTCTCCCGCAAACAGTCCGCGTTGGTGGTCTCCCCCACCCATGCCGAGGGCCAGGCCGTCACACAGATCATTCGCGACCGGCTGAAAGAAGCTGGAGCGATCGAAGCCGAGGACCAGACGATCACGCGGCTCCAGGACACACAGTGGACCGACGCGACCAAGGCGGACGCCCACCGCTACGAGCCGGGCATGGTCGTCCAGTTCACCCAGCACTGTCCGGGCGTCACCCGCAAGAACATCGCCCCCGCGGCGGCGGGGACCAAAGCGAAGGTCATCGCGATCGATGCGGAGAAGGGGTTCATCACGACCGAGGACGCGGCGGGGCACCGCCGCCCCCTCCCGCTCTCGATGCCCGAGCGGTTCCAGGTGTACCGCGAGCAGCAGATCGGTCTCGCCGCCGGCGACACCGTGCGGGTGACGCGGCACAGCCACACGCTCGACGGGAAGCACCGCCTCACCAACGGCACGCACTACAAGGTCGAGGGCTTCACGCCCGAGGGGCACATCGTCCTTGCAAACAAGGGCAAGTGGGTCGTGCACAAGAAGGTCGGGCACCTGAACCACGGTTACTGCACCACGCCCCAGGCGGCCCAGGGCAAGTCGGTGGACAAGTGCTTCGCCGCCGTGTCCTCGGCCTCGCTGTCCTCCTCCACGCTCGAACAGATCTACGTCATCCTCTCGCGGGGCAAGAAGGGCGTGGAGCTGCTCACGGACCGACGCGAGGGGCTCATCGACGCGATCGCCCGGATCGACCGGGCCCGATCGGCCACCGAGCTGTTGTCCGAACAGCCCGAGCCCACGCGGCAACAGCAGCTCATGTCGCACGCCCGAGAGGTCCAACGCCTGCGGGGCTTTGAAGCCACACGCCAACAGGTCCAGCGGGATCGGCAGCAGGCCTTCGCCCGTATGGCAACACGAGCGATGGAGACTGGGGAAAGACGGATTGCACGCGGCGGACCCGAGCGGCAACCGCGTCCGAGCCGGGCCACACGCCGGCGGGGGCCCGATCGAGGGGCCCCGGGCCGCGAGCGATGAGCGGCATGACCGACCTGGGTGGAGGGCGATCGCATGGCGGATGACCCCCTCAAGAGCTACCTCAAGCAGCAAGGCCTCGTCCGCGGTGAGCCCGAAGGGCCCGCACAAGCCAGAGACCGGACCGAGGTTCACGCCACGCCAACGTCACCGTCGAACGCACCGGCAAACACACCGGCGGCCGACGCCCGCGAGACCTCGGGGAGTCTGATCACCCTGCCGCACTCGGTCGCGTTGATGCTGGACCTGCGGCTCAAGACCGGGCATCGCATCGCGGTGCCCTACGGCTACATCATCCGTGTGATGCTAGATCCATCGGGATCGATCGAGGTCAACACCGCCGACGGCCCCATCGCGATCGATGGCCGGAACCTCACGCCCGTCTACCGGGCACTGCTCAACCACACCGCACTCGCGGTGGTCGAGTCACCGACCGGGTTTGACGAGGACGGGACCGAGCCGTTCGTGGAGTCGATCCGCATCGAGCCCGATCCCGACTCATCGGAGGATGAACTGAACAAGCCGAGCATACTGAAACGTAAACACTGACAACCCGTGGAACCGCATTGAACCGGTTCAGGAGAACCGTGAATGAGATCGGACAGAATCTGAGAGAGTTCCGACCGACCTCTCCTCGATAAACACGCCCGAGTCTGTGCAGATATCCGATCGAGTGCGACAAATCCCGCGTTTTCTTCGACCGACATGCTAAGTCTTGAGGTAATCACACGAAGCTGTGCTTCCCACGAACACCAAGTCGCAGGCGTCCCAAAACACCTGCAGGTTTGTGAGCGTGAGCAAACTACTTGCGTGATTACGGACGAGCAAACACAAGTGTGAAGTAGTCGTAGTCGGGAGTTCGAAAACTGTAGTTCTCGTCAATCCAGACGCGGTTGCCAACATTCTCTCTGACAGCGTCAAGCCAACCGAGACGACTCGTCTCCGCAAGTTGGTTCGTGATCTTGAGCCACTGATCGGACAAACCGCGAAGCAGACCAATACGTTCTGCGTTCGCATCAAACTGCTTCCCAGTCGCAGAATCGTCTCCGGGACCAAAGTAGATCCGGTACACCTTGACAATTTCCATTCAAGTATCTCCTTAGAGCTGTTCATGGCAATGCCGACGAAAGCCCAACGCGACAGCCTACGACAGGATCCTATACGGCTTCTGCCGGACTTGCACGTTGGTGACCAAGCCCGCATTGCGCTTAGTCAAGCACCATCCGTGCCGGCAGCCGACGCCCGGCGAGATGATGCGTTGATGGTGATGTGGCCGACCCGCGTTAGCGGCCCGCTCCTCGAGAATCTCGTGGCACGCCCGGCGGACCGGACCGCATCGACTCGATCTCTATGCGGACCTGGCTCAACCGCCGCGGCGTGAAGTGCTCGTCCCGCTAGATCTTCAAACCTCCGGGGCCGCGGATCGACTCAATTTCGTCAAACGAGAAGTACCCGAGTTCGACCTCGTGCCCATCGACGAGCCCGAAACACAGGTCTTCGGGGTCGATCGAGATCAAGACCGCCGACGGCCCCATCGCGATCGATGGCCGAAACCTCACGCCCGTCTACCGGGCACTGCTCAGCCACACCGCACTCGCGGTGGTCGAGTCACCGACCGGGTTTGACGAGGACGGGACCGAACCGTTCGTAGAGTTGATCCGCATCGAGCCGGAGAACGAACCATCGGGTTGACGCTCCGAACACGGGGTACGCCCCTCCCACACGCAAACCGGCGAACGCCGTGGTGACGACGCTCGCCGGATGATGCGGTGATGGTGATGTGGCAGACCCGTGCTAGCGGCCCTCTTCGGGCAAATCGTCTTCCGACTCCATCATCTCTTCGTAAACCCGAAGCCACTCGTCGTACGGGAGCGAGAGGAGGGCCTCGAACCGGAGCGTGCGAGGATCGAGCAGTTCGACCCAGACCACGAGGTCATCGGTCCCGCCCGTGCCCTGACAGATCGTCGTACGGAAGCCGCCCGACGTCCGCTGGGCCAGGGCAGTGCACCGCGTGTCCTCGCCCGAGCCAGAGCCCGTGCAAGCGGGAGGGTCCTGTGTATGACACCGGGCCCTCATCGCGACGGGCCCTCGTTGGCGGCCTGAGCCTGCACCCGCTGGTGGCGGTTGGCCTGCTCGTGCAACTCGCACATCTGTGAATGGGCGAGATCAACGGCCTTGGCGAGCGAGAGCATGTCGTTGCGACCGAACGATTTCGTGCTCGCCCACTTCTGCAGCTTCTCGTCGTAGTACAGCCGCTCGATCGTGGCGTTGAACACGACGTTGCCGTCCTGGGTGAGGTTCCGCCAGATCGCCACCTGGGCGTTGCCGATCTTCACCGCTCGGATCGGGCGGTCCTTCTCGGCTGAGCCCTGCTCGGGCTGGTTGGCTTGGGGTTTGGGAGACATAGATGGTCCTTTCTGTTATTGTTGAAACCGGAGCCGTCGCGCCGCGGGCGCAGCGGTCTGTCAAGGAACGGGAGCCTGGGCACCGGGTCTGCGGCCTGCACAAGGCGAGCACGCGAGCCGCGGAAGGCCGACTCCCCTTGACAGCCGCGAGCACCGCGGCAGGCTCCATGAGGGTTCAACAACAGCAGAAAGACCACAAGGGCTCGTTGCCAAGCTGGCTCGCAGTACTCAGCGAGCTAACGACGGGCGGGGAGACGCGGCATCAGATCGGCGGGCTGAACCCGGAGGGCCCGCGCGAGCTTCTCCACCGTCTCAAGCGTTGACGAACGCGTGGCTTGTTCGATGTGCGAGACCGCCGTGCGATGGAGATCCGCCCGTGCGGCGAGCTCCTCCTGGGAGATCCCATCGGCGAGACGGAGTTCCCGTACACGATCGCCGAACGCCTGGATGAACCGCCCGCGTTTCACTTGACGCAGGCTCAGTCTTCACAGACAATGCGTCTACAGACTACTCGTCACACTTGGAAGACGATCAGTCGTCGGGATGCGGCCCCGAAAACTGAGAGAGGAGGCTTCACGACACGAAGTGAGAGATCTGACCAACCGGAACTTTGGGCTGTTCGTGGCCTATCTGATCCCAGGCTTCGTGGTGCTTTGGGGGATCGGCTACGTGGACCCACGGGTGACGACGTGGCTCGCAGGAACAGCCGACCTCGGCCCGAGCGTTGCCGGCGTGCTGTACGTGACCATTGCGAGCATCGGGCTGGGCATGACCACGAGTGCTCTGCGGTGGGCCTGCATTGATCAAGTCCATGCGGCAACCGGGCTCGCACGCCCCGCTTGGTCAGACCGCGACCTTCACACCCGCATCGAGGCCTACACGTGGCTCATTGAGAACTACTACCGCTACTACCAGTTCTACAGCAACACACTCGTCGCACTCGTGCTGGCGTACACGTTCTGGAGATCGAGCCTGCCGGATCCCACAACCGGGATCGGCTGGATTGAAGCGGGCCTCAGCGTCACAGCCGTGGTGCTGTTCGCTGGTTCGCGGAGTGCGTTGTCCCGGTACTACCGCCGGGCGAGTGACCTGTTGACCGACGACTGAAAGGACAGAGCCATGACGAACGGTGGTGGACATCCGAAGCCGAAGCCTCTCGCGACCGAGAGCAAAACCAGCTCTACGAAGGACACCAAGGACCCGCAGCAGACCAAGGCAACCTCCGCGAAGGAGTAGGCACAAGGCCTCCAAGCCGTTGCTGCTGGACAGTCCAGCAAGACCAAGCCGCGACACGATGTCGCGGCTTGTTTCATGGGTGCCCCAAGTTTGGGACCATCGAACGCCGGACGCGCATGCGATCACCGATCGCGGCGACCCCGACGGCGGGAAGCCAGCCGGGCCACCGTTCGGGGGCGGGGACCGGCCCACTACGTACAACCGACCTGCCCATCTCCTCGATTCCTTGAACGTTCCACGATCTCATCCTGTCGTTGCCAACAGACGTTCAATGGCAAAAATCCCTACCTTTCAAATACTTCTCTACGTCCCTCTGTCCACTTCCCAGGCGACAGCAAGTCTTTTTTCAATAAGCGTTTATGTCGCATGCCCTGGGCTGATTTTTTATTAGTTTTTGTTGACTCATTATGTCACGCAACTAAACTTTGGCGTCCCCTCGAACAACACCAACCCACTGAACGGGAGGTCGCCATGTCCGCCCAGCCGTCGCTGTTTGCGTCCGTGCCGCTCAAGAACCCTGCGCACTCTCGGTCACGTGCCAGGCGAGCGGAGCCCAAGCCTCCTGTTGCACGCACGCGTGCCCCGGCACCCTCGCCATCGATCCGCCTAGTGCCCGATGAACACGCACACCAACCCGGTGAGTCCTCGGGCCCCTTACTGCTCACCGAACGTGAGGCTGCACAGATGCTCGCTGTTTGCCCGAGGACGCTTTGGCAGCTTCGTCACGATGGCAGGATCCCGTGCGTGTACATCGGGCGATCCGTGCGATACGCGCGGACCGACCTCGAAACGTGGGTGCGAGGGGAACGACGCTTCACAACGACACATGACCTCGCCCGGCAACAACCTGTTCACAACGCTCCCGATTCGTGCTGACCTTGGCCTCAGCGAAGGAGCGAGGCGATGGCATCAATCACCAATGAACCCAACGGACGACGGACGATTCAGTTCGTCGGTGCGGACGGCAAGCGTCGATCCCTGCGCCTCGGAAAGGTCTCGAAGAGAACGGCCGAGGCGACTCGAGCCCATGTGGAAAACCTGCTCGCAGCCAAGGACACCAATCAATCGCTCGAGCCCAATACGCGCCGTTGGCTTGCAGACCTTGAGCCGAAGCTGCTGGAGGCACTCGGGCGAGTCGGCCTGATCAAGACGGCGAGTACGCTGCGACTTGCAGATCTCGTCTCGGCCTACCTGGAACGGCGCACCGATCTCAAACCGAAGACCCGCAGCTTTCTCCGGCAATCAACCGATCGCTTGATCGAGCACTTCGGCGACGATCGTCTTGTCCGATCCATCACCGTCGCGGATGCCAAGGACTGGCGGCGGTGGCTCCTAGACCAAGGTCTGAGCGAGGCAACGGCCCGCACCTACGCCCGCGGCGTCAAACAAGTCTTCGCGGATGCCCGTGAGCGAGGCCTGATCGAGAGCAGTCCATTCCAGAAGCTGCCGACCGGTTCGGTTGCCAACACCAATGACCGATACGTCACCCGCGACGAAGGGATGAAGCTCCTCGATGCCTGCACTGAACCGGAATGGCGCGTTCTGATCGCGTTGTGCCGGTTTGCCGGACTCCGTTGCCCGAGCGAGACCCACGGCCTGAGATGGCGAGACATTGACTTGGACGCCCGGGCTCTGACGGTGCGGAGCCCGAAGACCGAGCATCACGCGGGGCACGAGTCGCGGGAGGTCCCGATGCAGCCGGTGGTCGCCCAAGCGATCGCAGGGCTGCCGATCCGAAGGCACAACGATGCACTGGTGTTGACAATGAGCCGCCACAACCTCCACCGGCGTCTCGCGATCATCGTCAAGCGTGCCGGGATCGAACCTTGGCGGGACCCGTTTCACTGCCTGCGTCGGTCCTGCCAGACGGAATGGGCCCAGCACTTCCCCGAGTACGCGGTCGCCAAGTGGATCGGAAACAGCACCGTCGTTGCCCGGCGACACTACCTGAAAGTGCCGCCCGACCTCATGGGCCGGGCCGCGAGCATGGGCGACGCCGGACGGAAAGCGGTGCAGAATCCGGTGCAGTACTTGCCGGAATCAGCCCGCTCGAACTCGCAGAGGGAACGGGACCCAAACGAGCCAGACGCCGTAAGTGCTGCTGAATGCAAGACTTCGCACCGCAGTGCGAATACCCCCCGTAGGACTCGAACCTACAACCCGCTGATTAAGAGTCAGCTGCTCTACCGATTGAGCTAGGGAGGCATGCGGGCATCGAACGCCCTGCCTGATGAGATGATACGCGCTCCGCCGGGGCCGTCCAGCGCCCCTCGCGGCGAGGTCGAGGGCGACCGAGGAGCACCCGCACCATCTCTGGTCCGACGCACCATCCCGCCCACGCCTCCGCCCGCGGCAGGCCCGCGGCCGATACGCCCCCGCCCCGAAGCCGCGCGGGGGTCCGCCGTTCGTTGATTCAATCCGAGGCCGGGGCTACTGTTGCCGTTCGCGCTGGAGGGCGCCCGGGCAGAGCCGCGTGGGTCTGCACAGCCCATTCTGGTGGAGATTTTACGATGCTTCCTGCACAGAGACAGTCCCCGGGCCGCAGCCGTCGTCGCCGGGCCCACGATGCCCTCAAGGCGATCGATACGACCATCTGCCCGATCTCCGGCATGCCCAAGCTCCACCACCGCGTCTCCAAGGACTCCGGCTACGTCCGCCCGGGCCTCAAGATCACGGTCAAGAAGCTCGGCATCGGGACCAACGGCTAAGGCCGACCCGACCGCCCGACGGACCGACTGACCCACCGGCCGGCCCCCTGGTCGGCCGCCTCGCGGAGGCACGCCCATGCGCCTTGCGGTCGACGTGATGGGCGGTGACCACGCCCCAGACGCCATCCTCAAAGGCTGCATCGAGGGCCTTGCCGCCCTCGACGCGACCGACACCCTCGTCCTCGTCGGCGACCGCGCCGCGATCGAAGAGACCCTCGCCGAGCGCGGCGTCTCCGATCCGCGCTTGACCATCCACCACGCCCCCGACGTCATCGAGATGAACGAGCCGCCCACCACGGCCGTCCGCTCCAAACGAGACAGCTCCATCGTCCGCATGAGCCTCCTCGGCAGCCGCAAGGCCGCCGAAGGGGAACGCTGCGACGCCGTCCTCAGCGCGGGCAACACCGGCGCCTGCGTCGCCGCGGGCCAGATGCACATGCGCCGCCTGCCCGGCGTGCACCGCCCCGGCATCGCCGTCACCATCCCCGCCTTCCATGGGCCCGTCGTCCTCTGCGACGCCGGCGCCAACCCAGAGCCCAAGGGCACCCACCTCTGGCAGTACGGCCTCATGGCCGAGGTCTACGCCAAGGCAGCGCTCGGCATCGACAGCCCCCGCGTCGCGCTGATGAACATCGGCGCCGAAGAGGGCAAGGGCTCCGACCTCGTCCGCCAGGCCCACGACCTGCTCAAGGCCACCCCGGGCCTCAACTACACGGGCTTCGTCGAGGGCCGCGATTTCTTCGCCGGCGCCGCCGACGTCATCATCACCGACGGATTCGTGGGCAACACCGTCCTCAAAATGGCCGAGGGTCTCGCCAAGAGCCTCTTCCAGGCCATCGCCGCCGAGATCTTCGAGTCCGACCCCGAGCTCGCCATGAAGTTCGAGCCCATCGTCAAGGGCATCTACGCCAAAAACGACTACCACGAGCACGGCGGCGCCCCCCTCCTGGGCGTCAACGGCAACGTCATCATCGCCCACGGATCCAGCGAGGCACGCACCATCCGCGCCGCCATCCGCAACACCAAAAACATGCTCGCCCACGGCGTCAACGAGGCCATCGTCGAACGACTCGCCGGCGTCGCAGAACTCGAAGCAACCGTCACACGCGAACCCGCATGAACAGCAACAACAGCATCAACGGCACCGTGCTCAAGCCCGCCGCCGGCGTCGAACTCCTGGGCGTCGGCACCTTCCTGCCCGACAAGCGCATCACCAACGCCGACCTCGAGCGCATGATGGACACCTCCGACGAGTGGATCCGTCAACGCACCGGCATCAGCGAACGCCGCCAGGCCGACCGCGACAAGGGCGAGAACAGCGCCTTCATGGCAACCCACGCCGCACGCGCCGCCCTCGAAGACGCCGGCATCCCCGCCACCGACCTCGACATGGTCATCTGCGCCACCATGTCGCCAGACACCGCGACACCCGCGGTCGCCAACTTCGCGACCCACGCGCTCGGCGCCGGACAGATCGCCGGCTTCGACCTCAACGCCGCCTGCTCCGGCTTCGTCTACACCCTCAACACCGCCTACGCGATGATCCGCACCGGCGTCGCCCGCACCGTCGCCGTCATCGGCGTCGACGCGCTGACCCGCCACTGCGACTACTCCACCTACGGGCGCGGTGCATCCATCCTCTTCGGCGACGCCGCCGGCGCCGTCATCCTCCGCGCCACCGACGACGCCTCCAAGGGCGTCATCGCCCAGGCCATGCACTCCGACGGCTCCGGCGCCGCGATGCTCTACGTCCCCTCTCACAAGGCCGACTTCCCAACCCCCGACGACTACGACGAACGCAAGGTCAGCCGAGTCCAGATGAACGGGCAGCAGGTCTTCCGCTTCGCCGTCAGTCACTTTCCCATGGTCATCGAAGAGACGCTCGAACTCGCCGGCATGCAGGCCACCGACATCGACCACTACGTCTGCCACCAGTCCAACAAACGCATCCTCGACGCCGCACGCGACCGCTTCGGCCTCGACCCGCAGCGCATGCACACCAACATCGACCGCGTCGGCAACACCGTCTCGGCGTCGATCCCCCTCGTCCTCCGCGAGCTCAAAGACGCCGGCCGCGTTGAGCCGGGGCAACGCATCATGTTCATCGCCTTCGGCGCCGGGCTCACCTGGGCCTCGAGCCTCTGGCAGATCTGATCCCCACGCACGCCGCAGCGCACCGCGCGTTCAAAGCCCTGCGTCGGCAAAGGAACCCCACCATGCCCGATCGCCGCGTCGTCCTCTGCCCGGGCCAGGGCGCTCAAACCGTCGCCATGGGCAAGGCCTGGCACGACCACGCCGACGCCTCCCGCGCCGTCTTCGAACAGGCCGACACGGCCCTCGCCAACATCTGGGCCGACCTCGCCAGCGACCTCGCGGACACGCCGCTGAGCGCCCTCTGCTTCGAGGGCCCCGCCGACACGCTCAACCGCACCGACGCCTGCCAGCCCGCGATCTTCGTCGCCTCGGTCGCCTCCTGGCACGGGCTCTGCGAGGCCGAGGGCGTCGACCCCCGCGCCGCTTCGCTCGAAGCCGCCGCCGGGCTCTCCCTGGGCGAGTACACCGCCCTGCACATCGCCGGCGCCATCGCCTTCGAGCCGGCCCTCCGCCTGGTCGCCCTCCGCGGGCGCGCGATGCAGGATGCCGCCGACGCCGAGCCCTCATCCATGGTCGCCCTCATCGGCGCCGACGAGGCCAAAGCCAACGAACTCTGCGACCGCGCCCGCGCCGAAGGCGAGGTCCTCGTCCCCGCCAACTTCAACGCCCCGGGCCAGGTCGTCGTCTCAGGCAGCGCCGCCGCCTGCGACCGCGCCGAGGCCGTCGCCGGCGAAGTCGGCCTCCGCGCCACCCGCCTCCAGGTCGCCGGCGCGTTCCACAGCCCGCTCATGCGCCCCGCCGCCGACCGCCTCGCCGAGGCCCTCGCCCAGACCGAGATCGCCATGCCCCGCGCCAGCGTGATCAGCAACGTCACCGCCGAGCCCCACCGCTCGCCCGACGAGATCCGCCGCGGCCTCTTCGACCAGCTCACCAGCCCCGTCCGCTGGGCCCAGTCCTGCGAGTGGCTCGTCACCGAGATGCAGGGCGGCGCCAGCTTCCACGAGCTCGCCCCGGGCCGCAGCCTCGCAGGCATGATGCGCCGCATCAGCCGCGACACCAAGGTCATCACCCACGACGCCCCGGCCTGACGCGCCGCACACACCGGAGTTTCCCATGACCGACCAACGCGTCGCCATCGTCACCGGAGCATCACGCGGCATCGGCCGCGCCATCGCCACACGCCTCGCCAAAGACGGACGCCACGTCGTCCTCTGCGCACGCTCCGAGGGCCCCCTCAACGAACTCAAGGCCGAGATCGAAGCCAACGGCGGCGCCGCGACCGTCCGCACCCTCGACATCACCGATCACGCCGCCATCACCGCCGCGATCGAAAGCGTCGCCAAAGAACTCGGCCGCCTCGACATCCTCGTCAACAACGCCGGCATCACCCGCGACACGCTCCTGCTCCGCATGACCGACGACGACTGGGACGCCGTCCTCGACACCAACCTCAAGAGCGTCTTCACCGCCTGCCGCGCCGCCGCTCGCCCCATGATGCGCGGCAAGTTCGGGCGCATCTGCAACATCTCCAGCACCAGCGGACTCATCGGCAACAGCGGGCAAACCAACTACGCCGCCGCCAAAGCCGGCCTCCTCGGGCTCACCAAAACCGTCGCACGCGAACTCGGAGGCAAGGGCGTCACCGCCAACGCCGTCGCACCCGGCTTCATCCAGACCGACATGACCAAAGACCTGCCCGACCAGGTCATCGAGCACGTCAAGGCCGCCATGGCCGTCCGCACCCTCGGCACGCCCGAAGACATCGCCGCAGCCGTCGCCTATGTCACCAGCGACGAGGCCGGCTACCTCACGGGCCAGACCATCGCCGTCGACGGCGGCATGTCCATGTGCTGATCGAGCACACCGGGTACCACGGGTTGACCCGACGGGCAACCCGTGCTCCGACGCTCAGCCGCCCGCCAACGCGTCATCCACAAACCGCCCGTAATCCGAGCGTTTCGGAAACACCCCGACCACCAGCACCGCGATCGCCGCCGCCGGCAGCGCGAGCGCCCACAGGCTCCCGGTGATGATCGCCGCGACCGCGCCGAGCAGCCCCGCGCCCTCGGCCGACGCGCCCCGCATCAGCGTCCACCCGACGAACACGCCGGTCAGGTTCGCCTCGCCCCCGTCAACATCCTCCGCCTCGATCGCACGCGCACGCGCCCGCCGCACAAACAACGCCCGCGACACCCGCCCCACCACAAACGAGCCCGCCAGCAGCACTCCCCCGATCGCGACCAGCAGCACGTCGAGCGCTACCCCGCCCGAACCAGCTCCACCCGAACCGCCGCTCGGCGCACCACCTCCGCCGACGCCCCCGCTCCCCGCGAGCGCGAACGCCGCCACCGAGATCGTCACCAGCCCCATCACAAAGCTCACGATGAGCACCCGCGCAACCGCGAGTGCCCGCTCAGGAGCCGGCAGATCCGCCATCGCCCGTTGCGTGTTCATCCGCGCAGTCTAACCGGCAACCCGCCTGCGACCCAGCGGCTCACCCCGGGTGCATGAAACCAAGGTGCAACTGGCAGTGCCCAAGCTGCAACCTCAGCCACTCGTCGTGCGTCAGTTCACCGAACAGGGGCGAGGGCTTGCTGAACCGCTCCCCCCGGCGCGTCCGCTCAAGCTGCCCGCGCAGGTGCGCCATCGCGTCATCGAACGCGACCTCGGGCCCGGGCTCAAAGTGATCGGTGATCACCGCCGGCGGCTTCATCCCCGCGGGCGCCGTCTTGCCCGCGACCGCCGCGCGACGGAAGAACAGCTTCGCCGCGAGCTTCAGCCACCCCGGCGGGCGGGCCCCCTCGGGAAACCCATCCATCGCCGCCGCCCACACCCGCGCGCAGTGCTCCAGCCCCTGCGCCGCGGTCCAGTTCCCGCTCGTCCGCAGCGTCCCCGCCGCGTGCGCCGCCTCAAGCCGATCCAGCTCCATCGCCAGATCCTCGCGCCCGCCAAACAACAGCTCACGCCGCTCCGCCTTCTTCGTGTCGATCGAACCGTTCACGGATGCACCTCCGCCTTCGAGACCTCACATCGCCGCGCGCGCCTCGGTCCGCGCGCCCCTGGCAACAAGCGTACAAACAACAACGCCCCGGGCCGCAGCCCGGGGCGTTGTCATTGCTCAAGAGTGCGTGCCGAGCCCCGCGATCAGACCGCAGCCGCGGCCTTCTCCGCCTTCGCACGCGCGTCGTCCAGCGTGCCCACGTACATAAACGCCGACTCGGGCAGGTCGTCGCCCTCGCCGTTGCACAGACGCTCGAAGCTGTCGATCGTCGCCTCGAGCCCCGTGTACACACCCGGGAAGCCCGTGAACACCTCGGCCACGTAGAACGGCTGGCTCAGGAACCGCTCGATGCGGCGCGCCCGCGCCACGACCTGCTTGTCCTCTTCGCTCAGCTCATCAACACCCAGAATCGCGATGATGTCCTGCAGGTCCTTGTACCGCTGCAAGATCCCCTGCACCCGCTGCGCCACCGCGTAGTGACGCTCGCCGATGATCCCCGGATCAAGAATGCGGCTCGTCGACGCCAGCGGATCGACCGCCGGGAAGATGCCCTTCTCCGCGATCGAACGCTCGAGCACGACGAACGCATCAAGGTGCGCAAACGCCGTCGCCGGCGCCGGGTCGGTCAGGTCGTCGGCCGGCACATAAATCGCCTGCACACTCGTGATCGCGCCCTTCGCCGTCGAGGTGATCCGCTCCTGAAGCTCGCCCATCTCCGTCGAGAGCGTCGGCTGATAGCCCACCGCACTCGGCATACGCCCGAGCAACGCCGAGACCTCAGATCCCGCCTGCGTGAACCGGAAGATGTTGTCCACGAACATCATCGTCTCTTTGCCCGACTCGTCGCGGAACTCCTCGGCCATCGTCAGCCCGCTCAGCGCCACACGCAGACGCGACCCGGGCGGCTCGTTCATCTGACCAAAGACCATCGCCACCTTGTCGAGCACGTGGGCCGTCTGCCCCTCAGCGTCGGTGTACTCCGCCTCGGCCATCTCGCGCCACAGGTCGTTGCCCTCGCGCGTCCGCTCGCCCACCCCGCAGAACACGGAGTACCCGCCGAACTCGCGCGCAACACGAGCGATCATCTCCTGAATGATGACCGTCTTGCCCACGCCCGCCCCGCCGAACAGCCCGATCTTGCCGCCTCGCACAAACGGGCACAACAGGTCGACAACCTTGATGCCCGTCGGCAGGATCTCCGTCTTGGGGTTCAGCTCGCTGAACTCCGGCGGCTCGCGGTGACTCGGGCGACGCGTCCCGCCCTCCAGCGCCGGCTTGTTGTCGATCGGATCGCCAAGCAGGTTGAACACCCGCCCCAGCACCCGCTCGCCCACCGGCACACTGACCGGCCCGCCCTGGTCCACACACGCCATGCCACGCTGCAGACCGTCGGTCGAACCGAGCGACACCAGCCGCACCTGACCGCCGCCCAGGTGCTGCTGCACCTCGCCGGTCAGCGCGTGCCGCACGCCGTCCTGGTCCCATTCAACGACCGCCGCGTTGTAGATCTCCGGGAGCTGGTCCTCGGGAAAGTGCGCGTCAAAGGTCGACCCGATGACCTGCGTAATCACGCCTTGCGTGCCTTGACCCATGACGCGTGTCCTCTCAAACCGGGCCCGCCCGTTCCGCCCGCATCCGCGGAGCCCGGGCAGTGCTGCCGAACCGCTCAAATCAACCGGCCACGTCGGCCGAAACAACCGCCACGCAGGTGCCCAAATCGGCCTCCACGCGGGGCCCCAACCCTAGCCCGCGCCGCCCCCCAAAGCCACGCCGCCCGCCCCCGCAAGCCACCAGCCGCCGCCCGCAGCAGCCCGCCCGCAGCCGCCGCCGAGGCAGCAGCGTCAGTTCTCCCAGAACACGTACCCGTCCCCCTCGGGCGCATAGATCCCCTCCAGCCGCGCCGAGCCGTCCAGGAACCCCATCGACGCACGCCCCTCCCCGTGCCAGAACCCGTACCGCATCGCCCCCGCCCAGTCCTCAAGCCCAGACCGCCCACCCAGCAGCCGCGCAGGGTCCTGATCCCCAAAGTCCATCAGCAGCAGCACACGGCTCGGGTCGATCCGAACATCCGCAGGCCCCCACGTCGAACGGATCGTGCTGAACCGCTTGTCAAACGCGCTCGAGTCCTCGTCAAACTCCCGCTGCCAATACAGCGACCGGTACGTTGTGTAGCTCGACCCGATACGCCCGTACTGCGTCCGGTCCGCAACGCGCGAACTGCTCAGCCGCAACGCTTCCTGATCCCACCACTCGTCCTGCGGCTGCACCTCAGCCGGGAACTGATCCCAGAACTTGTACGTCAGCGGCGCATCGCTCGGACAACGGAACACCTCGTTGTCACCCTCCAGCATCGAAAACCCATCGCTCACATAACTGTTGATCGGGCGCTCGGCCGGCATCACCGCCCCCGACGGGCTCACCAGCTCGATCGGCTCCCCGTCGCTCTCCCGCCCAAACCAGTGCACCCCGCCCCACGCGTTCGCGATCACGCTCGCGTAGTTCTTCTCCCCGTCCGCCTTCCCGCGGTCCTCCGGGCGATCACGCCCCCAGGGCCACACCTCCGTGTCCCCGGCATACGCGGCCCACGCGATCAGCAATTGCCGCTGATTGCTCAGGCAAGCCGCACCGCGCGCCGTCTCCCGCACCTTGCCAACAGCCGGCAGCAACAGCCCGATCAGCAGCGCGATCACCGCAATCACCACCAGCAGCTCGACAAGCGTGAACCCGCCCCGCCCGGGCCCACCACATCTGTGCTCTTCAGGTAATCGCATCAACAAGCACCTCGCATCAACGCCCCAATCGCCCCCCGCCGCATCCGATTCCGCCGCGCCCCCGGGCCGCGATCCAAGGCCGCCCGGCTCTTGAAGGTACCATCCGGGCCCGGGGTACCCCCCCCGCAAGACCGCAAGACCCGGACTCGACACCCGAACTCGCGAACGCGCCGCCCATCCAAAGGCGGCCTCGAACCAAGCCCACACCCACCCTTTCGGAAGCCCCCCGCATGAAGATCCACGAGCACCAGGCCCGCGACCTCCTCGCCTCCGCCGGCATCCCCGTTCCCGCCGGCGAGGTCATCACCTCCGCCGCCGACGCCGCCCCCGCCTACGACCGCGTCGCCGCCGACGCCGCCACCGACCTCGTCGTCGTCAAGGCCCAGGTCTTCGCAGGCGGGCGAGGCAAGGCCGGCTTCGTCAAGCTCGTCCGCTCACCCGCCGAGGCCACCGCCGCCGCAGAGTTCATGCTCACCAACAAAATGGTCAGCCCCCAGACCGGGCCCGAAGGCCTCGACGTCTCCAAGCTCCTCATCGCCGCCGGCGTCGACATCGAACACGAGTACTACCTCGCCATCACCCTCGACCGCAACACCCGCCGACACATGCTCATCGCCAGCGCCGAGGGCGGCGTCGAGATCGAACAGGTCGCCGAAGACAACCCCGATGCCATCTTCAAAACCCCGCTCCACCCCCTCATGGGCCTCCAGCCCCACCAGGCCCGCGAAGTCGCCTACAAGCTGGGCTTCAAGGGCAAAGCCGCGGGCCAGGCCGCCAAGATCATGCTCCAACTCGCCAAGCTCTACATCACCAAGGACTGCGCCCTCGCCGAGATCAACCCCCTGATCATCACACCCAAGACCGATGCCCACCCTGAGGGACAGGTCCTCGCCATCGACGCCAAGTTCCAGTTCGACGACAACGCCGTCTTCCGCCACAAAGACCTCGCCGCCCTCCACGACACCAAAGAAGACAACCCCGCCGAAACCCGCGCCACCGAAGCCGGCCTCAGCTACATCGCGCTCGACGGCACCATCGGATGCCTCGTCAACGGCGCAGGACTCGCCATGGCGACCATGGACACCATCAAACTCCACGGCGGCGAACCCGCCAACTTCCTCGACGTCGGCGGCGGCGCCACCGAAGAACAAGTCACCGAAGCCTTCAGCATCATCCTCTCCGACGACGCCGTGAAAGGCGTCATGGTCAACATCTTCGGCGGCATCATGGACTGCGCCGTCATCGCACGAGGCATCGTCAACGCCGCACACGGCTTCAAAAACCCCGACGGCTCCACCGGCTTCAAGGTCCCCCTCGTCGTCCGCCTCGAAGGCACCAACGTCGACGCCGGCCGAGCCATCCTCGCCAACGCCGCCGCCGACCTCCCAACCCTCCAGCCCGCCACCGACCTCACCGACGCCGCAAAGAAAGTCGTCGAAGCAACGAGCTGAGTGTGGACGAGCAAGAATTTGGTCATTTGCAACGGCTTCAGAAACTTGCCGCGGAGCGGCTAACTGCGATCATTGTGTATCGAAAGCCAGGGGAAAACTGGCGCACTGAACGCCGCATCGAACCGTACTCGCTGACCTACAACGCGGCAGGAAACTTAATCGTGCTGACATGGCAGCAAGACCCGCTTGTCCCATCGCCGAGCTGGCGCCACTTTCGTATCGACAGAATGACCTCCGTACAGAATGGGAAGACTACCTTCGAGCCACGTACATCCCTGACACTTCACAAGGGTGATCTCAAACGGTTTGTCTTCGGCGCCACGGCTGAAGAGGCACCAAAACCGACGCCTGCATCGCCAGAGGAGTTGTATACTCGCGCTCTTGATTCAGCTTTGCTTGACGCCCAACTCGATGACAATGAGTTCGTGCAACTCCGCCAACTACAGAACAATCTAGACCCCGAGCAGATCAAAGCAATTCATGCCCGTCTCTACTCACTGACGCTCGATGAAATCATCATGGACGCGCGAATCAATGACGAGGAGGAGGCCCAGATCGTTCGAACTGGAGCCTTCCTGTCAGAACTCGGCTGGAAGCCTGGCGACTCGTCACGACGCAAACCTTGGTGGCGGCGAGTGTTTAAGTAGTAAGGACCACTGATACCTGATCACATCCGATTCGTGTAGCACAACTGTGAAGGAGTCCATATGCCAGGCGCAGCCGAAAACAAGATCCTCATGATCATCCTCGCCATCCTCCTCCCCCCGCTCGCCGCCGGGCTCAAGGAAGGCATCGGCCTCCACTTCGTCATCAACCTCCTGCTCACCTTCCTCCTCTTCGGCATCGGCGGCATCATCCACGCCCTCTGGCTCGTCCTCCGCTGACCGCACCACCCGTTCGGGCCAATTCAGAACGGTCTCGTGACACCGGCCCACACACATACGTTTCGCGGCACGCCGCCACAACACACAAACGAGCCCGCCGCACCCTCCAGACGGAGGGTCGCCGGCGATTTGCCCTGTTCGGGTGCGAAGACCCTTGAGCCCGGCCTGACAAGCCCGTAACGTTTACTCAATTCGTGTTCGCAACACGGACGCCAAGCGTTCGTCTCAGTGCAAACACGTCAGGGCGTATTCGTACTTCAAATCACCGTCGAGCCGGGGCGCGATCGCCGCCGTGAGTTTTCGCTGCGCGCACGCCTCCCACACCACGAGAGACCGAGAGGGCACACCACATGCACGCCGAATCAACCACTCGCAACACGCGAGGCGCCGATGCTGCGCGCACCGCCAACCGCCGTCGGTGCCTCGCCGCGTGCGCCGCCGCATCCATCTTCGCCGCAGCCCTCGCACCGACAGCCTCCGCCCAGGAAACCGACCGCCCCCTCGCCTGGAACCTCGCCGATCAGGTCGCCCCGATCTTCAACACCCTCGACGCCGGCTTCCCGGGCCGCCTCCTCATCATCGGCGACTCCATCTCCTTCCGCACCGAGTCCTGGCACCGGCGCCTGCAAGACCGCTTCTGGGACGACTTCGGCATCGCCGGCGACGGGTACCGAGCCTTCTCCAACGGCTTCGGATCCCCGCAATTTATCGGTGACGACCGACCACTCCTCAACGGCACCTGGGGCGGCGGCGCCGACAACATCATCCGCGCACGCGTCAGCGGTACACGCCTCAACGACGTCGAAGGCAACCCACAGCCCTACGGCCTCTACAGCCCCGACGGGATCTACACCCGCCTCAAAGACGCCGGCGAGTTCCGACTCGACGTCTACGCAACGGGCATCATCCTCCACCACCTCGTCTTCCCCGGCGGCGGCGACATCCAACTCTACATAAACGACGAGCTCTACTTCACCATCCCCACCCACGCCGACACACCCGACAACGAGCCACGACACGCCGCCACCACCATCGCAATCCCCCAGACCACACCCACGCCAACCCGCGTCGTCTTCACCTCCGCCGACGAGCGATGGATCCAGATCAACGGCGCCGACATGCTCGACGCCGGCTCACCGGGCTTCACCATGCTCCGCGTCGCGCGAGGCGGCGCAGGGCCCGAAGACTTCATCCTCTCAGACAACCCCGCCGCCAACGACCAGCTCGCAACGCTCGACCCCGACCTCGTCATCGTCATGCTCGATTCCAACGTCGGGCGCGTCGGCCCGCTCTACGAAGACGACATGAACGCCTACCTCGACATCGTCCAAGCCGCACTCCCCGGCGTGCCCCTGATCCTCCAATCACACCACCCCGCCCAGTCGCGCCACGACGACGAATCATCCACGCTGCTCACGCTCGCCCGCCAACGCGACCTCGGCTATATCAACCTCGCCGACACCTACGACGACCTCGCCGCCATGCGCGACGCCGGCCTCATGGCCGACAACATCCACTTCACCCTCGAAGGCGGAAACACCTTCGGCGACCTCGTCTACGACCTGCTCTCCTCCGCCGCCCGCTGCCCGGGCGACCTCGACTTCAACGGCCAGATCGAGTTCTTCGACCTCCTCGCCTACCTCAACGACTTCGACAACAACCTCCCCAGCGCCGACCTCGCCGCAAACGCGCCGGGCCAGCCCGCGCTCGACTTCTTCGACGTCCTCGCCTTCTTCAACCTCCTCGAGCAGCCCTGCGACCGCCCGCCCGTCGGCCTCTAACATCAACCCTCGAGCACCAACAACACTCGAGCCAACGCCCAGGCCAACCCAAAGGAGCCCCCCATGCCCTTCACCCTCCCCATCGGCGCAAAGGCCCCCGACTTCGCCCTCCCCGCCACCGACGCCAAGACCTACGCCCTCGCCGACTTCGCCGAAGTCGACACCCTCGTCGTCTTCTTCACCTGCAACCACTGCCCCTACGTCACCGGCTCCGACGAGGTCACCGCCATCTCCGCGCGCGCCTTCGCCAACCGCGGCGTCCGCTTCGTCGCCATCAACAGCAACAGCGCAAACACCCACCCCGACGACTCGTTCGACCACATGGTCGCCCGCATGAACGAGCACGACTTCCCCTGGACCTACCTCCACGACGAGTCCCAGGACATCGCCCGTGCCTACGGCGCCCTCCGCACGCCCCACTTCTTCGTCTTCAACAAGGCCCGCGAACTGATGTACACCGGCCGCGCCGTCGACTCGCCCCGCGACGCCTCCGCCATCACCACCAACGACCTCAACCAGGTCCTCGAAGAAATCACCGCCGGGCGACCCGTCACCACTCCGGTCACAAACCCCATCGGCTGCAACGTCAAGTGGGAGGGCGAGGACGCCCACTGGATGCCCGCCGACGCCTGCGACCTCGTCTGACGACCAGCACGATCCGCCGAGCCGCCAGCGCACACGAACAGCGCGCAAAAAAACAGCCCGGGCGACAGGGGAGGTTCGTCGCCCGGGCCGGCACAGAACACAGTCTGGTTGCGCTCGCGCCGTGTCGACCGTGCAGGCCGGCACCCGCAGCACCAACCCGCCCAGGCCACCTTTTATTGCGTCAATCCGCCCGGCCCTCGCGGGCCCGCCCGCTCAGGCCGACTGCGGCAGCAAGCTCTGCGCCGTCCCGTCCGCGTTCCACATCAGGCGGAACAGCCGACGCGCCTCCTGCACCGAGGGCTTCAAGAACCGCACGCCCGCCTCGTGGCGACGCCAACCCACCTTGCGCTGCCAAACGACCTCACCCCGCACCAGGCTCCGCCCCAAAGGCGAGACCAGTTGCAGATCCACCACCGAACCCGGAGGCGGCAACGCCCCACGCAGCCGCACCCGGCAGCCCCCCGCCGAGAGATCAAGCACCTCGCCCCCGCTCGCCCGCAGCTGCTTGCACGCCATCCGGGGCGTCTCTCGCCCCTCCGGGCCCTTGGGCCGGAGCGACTCCTCGTGCAGGTGCTGAATGGCTCGAAAGCATGACATGCCCGCCTCATCGGCCCGCCGCTCCCGCCAGATGAGCAAGACCACCCCCCCGCCCGATCCCCCGACCTCTCCGCCGCTACAGCCCCCCAGATCACATCAAGCCGCCCCCAAGCCGCCCGCCCGAGCCTCCAGAGCCGCGAGCCCGGCCCCGGTCTCGGCGGGCACCGCAGGACCTTTTTTGCATCCCCGCCCCGATTTCCGTCCCCGCGACTTGCAACCGATGCAACAGGGTGCGACAATAATGCGAATGCATTTGCAGTAGCCGCTCGGACGCGATTCCGCCTCCCCAGCGATCACTCCCGCCTCAGCACGCCGACAGCATCCCCACCTCATATGCCAAAGCCCCGCACAAACCGCTCAACCCCCCTGGCCTTCACGCTCATCGAGCTGCTGGTGGTCATCGCGATCATTGCCCTGCTGATCGGCATCCTCCTGCCCGCCCTGGGCAAGGCCCGTGACGCCGCCCTCGCGACCGCCGACCTCTCCAACTTCCGCCAGCTCGGCCTCGCCCACGCCCTCTACCAGGACGACAACGACGGCGCCTTCATCGACGCCGCCCTCCCCCACGGCTCAGGCCCCGGCGACCCCGAACTCAGCTGGCTCACCAACCTCCCCGCCAACTACCTCGATAACGCCTTCGGCGTCCTCCGCTCCCCCGTCGACCGCAGCCCCGCCTGGTCCATCCGCGACCGAGGCACTCGCGATGCGCCCACCCTCGCCGAGTTCACCACCCTCTTCAACAACAACCGCGAAGCCTTCACCAACAACATCCAGGGCGACGAGCCCGAATACAACCGTGCCCGCTGGACCAGCTACGGCCTCAACGAACACATCACCCGCAGCGTCTACCCCCTCGGCATCGACCCGGTCACCAACCGCGAGGTCGCCCGCGCCCCTTACGACAAAAACCAGACCATCCCCCGCCCCAGCGAGACCGTCGCCTTCCTCCTCATGGCGCCCGAATCGACAGGCGGCTTCGACACCTCCGACCACGTCCACTCCGCCGACTGGGACCCCGTCTTCGCCTTCGCCTCCTCCGCCACACTCGCCGCCGACGAAATGTGGACCAGCGCCCACGGCGGCAAGCCCAAAACCGAAAACGCACGATCCAACTACGCCATGCTCGACGCCTCCGCCCACACGCGAACCTTCGCCGAGATCTACACCGACTTCGAAACCAACAGCTTCCACCCAGAAGCGAACCCGCCCTCCAACTAACCACCACCGCCACACGATCGACCAAGACGCCCCACCACGACGCGACCTGGAGCCAAGTGATGCAACGACTGCTCGCCACCGCCGCCGCGATCCTCACCACCTCAATCGCCAGCACGACCCCCGCCCACGCGCAGGGTTTCCATGACGTTGACTTCGCGCTCCGCATGGACTCGGGCGTCATCGAGATCGGGGCCACCGTCGACGGCGCCGTCGTCTGGGGACGCAACCTCCTCGCCAGCGAGTTCGGGCGCGAGGGCGTCCCCAACCTCACCAACGACCCCGGCGCCGACACCGGCTCCGGCTCGGTCGTCCCCGGCACCCGCATCAACATCAACATCGACCGCGCCGTCCGCCTCTGGGACCCCATCGCGATGGACTTCACCCAGGTCGCCCCCGAGACCATCAGCGTCGAAAAGAGCCGCCAGGTCATCACCTCGCCCGACGACGACACGCCCACCGCCGCCATCCGCCTCGGCACCGCCGACGCCTCGGGCCGCTTCCACCACCACCCCACCTTCGCCCTCAACGCCCCGTCCATGCTCCAGGGCGTCTGGCTGCTCACCGTCGAACTCACCGACGTCGACGAGTTGCTCGAGCCCTCCGGCCCGCTCTTCATCGTCTTCCGCCAGGGCGAGCCGCAGATCAGCGATCAGGCCGACGCCATCGCCTGGGTCGAGGCCAACCTCCTCGACACCCCCGCCGTCTGCGCCGCAGACCTCGCCGCACCCGTCGGCACGCTCGACTTCTTCGATGTTCTCGAGTACCTCAGCCTCTTCGACGCCCAGGACCCCGCCGCCGATCTCGCGGCCCCAGCCGGTGCTTTCGACTTCTTCGATGTCCTCGAGTACCTGGGCCAGTTCGACCAGGGCTGCTGACCACGAACGCACACAACCCCGCGCCGTCCGTGGAAACGCGGACGCTCGCGCGATTCACACCACCACGCGGCTGTGTGACGCCGCACTGTCTGACACGGAGAAGAGGAGTTCATCTCATGAAGCGCATCGCAACCATCACCGCACTCATCGCCGCCCCCTCGCTCGCCCTCGCCGGCGGCGAACTCGGCGACGTCGGCCTCATCATCGACAACGGCCAGCTCATCACCGCCATCGGTGACGACGAAGCCAACACCTTCGAGGACTTCGGCTTCCGCGTCTTCGGCGCCGAGCTCCAGGACAACTGGGAAGGCACCGGCCTCGTCGGCATCGACGACCCCGGCTACCTCATCCTCGACGGCACCCAGGCCAACAGCTCCACCAACAGCAACATCGCCAACCTCTCCGTCGTCGACAAGACCGTCACCACCAGCCTCCGCGCATGGACCGGCGCCGACTTCAGCGGCTCCACCACCAACACCATGGAGTTCGACTACCTCGGCAACACCACCTCGACCCCCGCCGCCGACAGCAACGTCGACATCTTCAGCGCTGTCTACAACGGCGGCGCCTTCGATGAGCACCCCGAGTACTTCCTCATCGGTGACGGCGTCGCCGGGAGCCCCGAGTCCGGCGTCTTCCTCTACGAGGCCTTCTTCACCGTCACCGACAGCTCCGGCTCGCTCAGCACCGACACCCTCTTCTTCGTCTTCGCCTACAACGCCAGCGACGCCGACTTCGACGCCGCGTTCGAATACGCCGAGGATGTTCTCGTCCCGGCGCCCGGCGCGCTCGCCATCCTCGCCGGCACCGGCCTCCTCGCCGCCCGCCGCCGCCGCGCCTGATCAGCCTGCTAGGCCTGATCAGCCTGATCGGTCAACCAACACCGACCACCACCACAGGTAGAGAGAGAGATCAACCAGCCCCCTCGCCCAACCGCGGGGGGGCTGTCGTGCGCACGCGATGCACGAAACACGCTCGCTTACACCTATCCTGAGCCCATGCACCCCAGCAACCTCCCCCTCCAGCCCGCCGGCGACGACAACATGCCCCCCATCCCAGACCGCGACATCTACACACCCCCGGCCGGACCGCCCCAGACCGACCGCATCCCCCCCGCCGTCTACGAGGCCATGGGCGCCGACAACATCTACGCCTTCAGCGAAGCCTTCTACAAACGCTTGGGCGCATCCACCATCGCCCACCTCTTCCCCACCACGCCCGGCGGACTCAAACTCGCCAGCCAAAAATCCGGCGCCATGTTCATCTTCCTCTTCGGCGGCCCGCACGAATATCAAAGACGCTTCGGCCCCCCGCGCCTCCGCATGCGACACCTCCCCTTCGTCATCGACGAAAACGCCCGCCAAGAGTGGCTCCGCTGCCTGCGCGAAACCCTGGCCGAAGCGCCGCGCCTCTTCAGCATGCCCGCCGAGCACGTCCCCGCCATCGACACGTTCATGACCGACTTCAGCGCATGGATGGTCAACGCCAAGCCAAAGCAGCCCGACCAGGACAACACCAAGTGACCAGCGCCACCCTCATCTTCGGCGTCCCCGCCGACAACATGCCCCTCTTCCACCGCCTCCCCCATCCAGCCCACGACCCCGCCGCCTGGGTCCGCCTGCCCGACGGCTCGGTCACCGTCATGGTCCGCGACGTCGAACTCGCCGGCGTCCGCGCGCTCGTCAGCTCAGGACGCCTCCGCGCCGACCGCGTCGTCTGCTACGAAGACGTCCTCGACCCCGCCGAGCGACACCCAGACCGCCCCGTCCGCGCCGCACAGGCCCTGCGCACCATCTGCACCGCAGCCGCCGTCCGCGCCGTCACCGCCGACCGCTCGCTCAACCTCCTCGCCGTCGACGAGCTGCGCAATGCCGGTATCGAAGTCGTCTGCGACCGCGACCTGGGTGTCCTCGACCGCCGCCGCAAGTCACCCGCCGAGGTCGAGTCCCTCCGCGCCGCCCAGCACGCCACCGAGCGCGCCGTCCGCCTCGCCGCCGAGATGATCTGGGACGCCAAGCCCGACGCCCAGGGAATCTTGCACGACACACAAGGCGTCCTCACCGCCGAACGCGTCCACGCCGCCATCGACACCTACCTCGCCCAAACCAACTGCGCATCCGACGGACACGTCGTCGCACCAGGCCCCATCGGCGCCGACTGCCACGCACACGGCACCGGCCCCATCCGCACCGCCGAACCCGTCATCATCGACGTCTTCCCAAAGCACCGCGAAACCGGATACCACGGCGACTGCACCCGCACCATTTTCCATGGCTCGCCCCCCCCCCAGCTCCAACGCATGCTCGACACCGTCGCACGCGCCAAGCAAGCCGCCTTCGACGCATGCCGCGCCGGCGTCACCGGCGCCCACGTCCACAACGCCGTCGCCCAGGTCATCACCGCCGCCGGCTACACCCTCGACTTCCCAGACCAAAGCCAACTCGAACGCGCAACCAAAGCACGCACACCCACCGGCTTCTGCTCCATGCCCCACGGCACCGGGCACGGCATCGGCCTCGAACTCAAAGAACCCCCCCTCCTCGACCCCACCGGACCCCAGCTCCTCGAAGGCGACGCCGTCACCATCGAACCCGGCCTCTACGCACCCGGCCTCGGAGGCGTCCGCATCGAAGACCTCGTCATCGTCCGCGACACCGGCGTCGAAAACCTCAACACCCTGCCCGACCTGCTCACGCCCAACACCTGACCCCAACACCGAAACCCAACACCGATACCAACACACCGCCAGCCGCCGTCACAACGACAACCAACCGTCACCACGCAGGCCGAATTCAAGACGCCGACGGCAAGCGAATGTCAGGCGGGCGGCCGAGGATTGGGGGGTGTCCCCCGGCCGCCCCCTGCCCGAAGGCAGGCCGCAGGTGGGCACCCGCGGGATCCCGACATCCGTTGTCCATTCCCAGAGCGGGCGAGGGTGCCGACCCCGGGGAGAGAAAAACCCGGAGCCGCCCTCCACACTGGGAAAGCGGTTGTACCTTTGAACCCCTCAAGCCAACCGTCTATACGCGGAATCGCGTAAACAGAGAGCCACCATATCTGGTAGATTGCCAGATAGGCGAGCCAACAGCAATCGTACCAACAACTTCAGCCCGGGTTTCCTGCTCTGCCGCGCACCCGCGAACAAAAAGTCGGCCCAAAGACGGCCCACGGAGCTGCCAGGTCCCCTCAGCCCCGCGTGCTGATCTGCGCGATCAGGGCGAAGTCCTCATCCGTAAAGCCCGGCAACCCGCGCTCCACCGACAGCCGCACAAGCCCCGACGTCGTCCGGATCTCCAGCTTCCGCTTGATCGAGTCCAGGTGCTTCTCAACCGTCCGAGGCGAGCGGTGCAGCCGCTCGGCAATCCCCGGCGTCGTCAACCCAAACCCAAGCAAACGAAACACTTCCAGCTCGCGACGGCTCAAAGGCGACAGGTCGCCCAAATCACCAGAGTGCACCACCCCGTCCGGCCCCTCGGTCTCAGGCCGCGCCAGCTTGAGCACCACCAGCCAGCCCCGGGCGCCCAGATCGTCCCGATCCAGCGGAAAACACTGCGTCGTGTACCGCCCCCCGCGCCACATCTGGTCGTACGTCAGCGCCTCACCGCCCTCGAGCGCCCGAAGCATGTGCGACTCACGCTCCTCCGCCAGCTCCTCCGGCAGCACGTCGCGTAACGTCATGCCGGTCATCTGCTCCGGCTCGGTGTCGTGCGCCTTCGCGTACGCCTGATTGCACCAGAACTGCCGAAACGACTCGTCCCGCGCGACCGCAAAGATCCCCGGAACCACATCCAGCAGCCCAAGGTCCGCCCGTGTCACCGGCCGCGTCGCGCGGCTCGTCTTGTATCCCGCCGTCTCACCACCCATCGCGCGTGCCCTTCGCTGGGGGAATCTCCCCAAATGATACGGGCCGCCCGCCTAGCCTCTCACAAAACCTCGGAGCAATCCGCCCATGTCGAGTGAGAACCCGCGGCAGCGTCCCCCAAATCAGGCCGACACAGACGCCATCCTCCGCCTCCTGGGCGCCCACCGCTCCATCCGCAGCTATACCGACGACCCCGTGCCAGAGGCCGACCTCGCCGCCGCCGTCCAAGCCGGCCAGGCCGCCGCCACCAGCTCCGCCGTCCAGGCCTACTGCGCCATCCGCATCACCGACCCCGCCCGACGCGCCCGCCTCGCCGAGCTCACCGGCCCCCAGGCCAAGGTCCGCCTCGCCCCAGAGTTCCTCGTCATCTGCGCCGACTCCCGCCGACACCGCCTCCTCTGCCAGCGCGACAACAAACCCTACGACCAGCGCCTCGAGGGCTTCCTCGTCGCCGCCATCGACGCCGCCCTCTTCGCCCAGAACATGACCGTCGCCCTCGAAGCGATGGGCTACGGCACCTGCTACATCGGCGGCCTCCGCAACCACCTCGCCGAGGTCATCACCCTCCTCAACATCCCAGAAGGCGTCTACCCCCTCTTCGGCCTCTGCGTCGGCAAGCCCGCCGAACAACCCAGCCACCGCCCGCGCCTCCCGATAGACGCCGTCCTCTTCGAGGGCGCCTACCCCGCCGACGCCGACATGCTCGAGCGCATCGACACCTACGACGCCACCTACCGCGACTACCTCACAGACCGAGGCGCCAAGCCCGAGCAGATCGACGGCGCCTGGTCCGCCGCCATGGCGACCAAACACGCCACCCCCTCGCGCACCGACCTCGCCGAGACCTACATCCGTCAGGGCGCCTCGCTCGACTGACCCGTTCAGGCGCTCGGGATCATCACCCGCCCCAGTGCCCCTCGACCCAGACCCAACGCCGCCCGCGACGCACCCACCGTCCCGGACGCCACACCGCACCAGCTCGGGGCCGCGCAACATACCGCCCAGGACGCCACACCCACGCCCGCCCGACGCGGGTGTAGGCACCCGGAATCCAAACGTACCCAGCGCCTGGGCTCGGCGGCGGAATCACCACCACCGTCGCTGGGGGCAAGGGTGCCTCCGGTGGACTCACAGCATCCACATACTCGATCGGCTCCGGCTCGCCTTCGGACACTGCCACAGCCGGTGACCCGCCACGAACAGCATCCGCCTGCGCCCGAGCCAGATCGGCCTCCGCACGCGCAAGATCCGCCTGGGCCCTCGCCCGCCGACGACGCACCCCGCGGTTGCAACCGGGCAGCAAGAACCCCGCCGCCACACCCCCGAACGCCAGCACCGCACGCCGACGACTCACACCGCAACCCATGCATGACGATTCAGTCGCAGACCGGCAGCTCTGGCTCGTGCTCATGCCCGCCAGAACGCCGTCGACCCACCGGCATTGCAACACCGCCGCGCAGGACTCAACCCTCCGCCTCCGGCAGCTTCCGCACCCGACGCCGCTTCCGCTTGGGCACCAGCTCACGCAGCACCTCCTGCGGCCCATAGCACACCAGCCGATCGCCCACGCCCAGCCTCGTATCCCCCACCGGCGCCGCCAGCGTCGTCCCGTCCGGCCGCTCCACGCTCAGCACCAGCACACCCGCCTCGCGCAGCTCGCTCTCCGCCAACATCTTGCCCGCCAGCGTCGACTTCTTCACCACGCTCAGCTCCGACACCACGTGCCCGGTCGTCACCGTCAGCCGCTGGCGCACATCAAGCTCGGGGAACGAGACGTGATCGGACACGAAATCGATGATCGCCCCCGCGACATCGATCCCGCTCGCACGCTCGATCCCCTCCAGCCCGGGCGAGCTGTTCACCTCCATAATCTTCGGCCCGTCGTCGCCCTCGAGCATGTCCACACCCGCGACCCGCAGCCCCATGATCTGCGCCGACCGCACCGCCGTGCGCTCGTAAGCCTCCGGCAGCTCGAACGCCTCAGCCGACCCGCCCCGGTGCACGTTGGAACGGAACTCCCCCGCCCCCGCGCGCCGGCGCCTCGCCGCCACCACCCGATCACCCACCACGAACGCGCGCACGTCCGTCCCCTTGCTCTCGGCAACAAACTTCTGGATCAGCACGTTCTGCCGCGCGCTCTGCAGCGTCTCCACGATCGCCTCGGCCACCTTCTCGGTCTCCGCCAAAATCACCCCAACGCCCTGCGTCCCCTCCAGCAGCTTGATGATCACCGGCGCGCCGCCCACCGCCCGGATCGCCCCCAGCACATCCGTCCGGTCACGCGCAAACGCCGTCGCCGGCATCCCAAGGTCCCGGTGCCGGCTCAGCACCTGCAAGCACCGCAGCTTGTCCCGGCTCGCGCTGATCCCAAGCGACCCGTTCGCCGTGAACACCCCCATCTGCTGAAACTGCCGCACCACCGCGCACCCGAAGTGCGTGATCGAAGCCCCGATCCGCGGGATCACCGCGTCGTACTCGGGCACCGCACGCCCCATGTACTTCATCGACGGGCGGCCACGCTCCAGCGTCATCGAGCACCGCAGCGTGTCGAGCACCCGCACCGAATGCCCACGCGCCTTCCCCGCCTCACGCAACCGACGCGTCGAATACAGCCGCGGCCCACGCGACAGCACCGCAATCCGAAGGCTATCGCTCACGAGCCGCTCCCTTCCGTCCGCCTCGCCGGCGTCTTCGTCAACAAATACCCACGCGACGGGTCCACCACCAGCCCGCCCAACGCCGTCCGACCGATCAGCAGCCGGCAGCTCATCAGCTCGCGCGACACCAGCGTCATCTCGACCTCTCGCCGAACGCCCCCCATCACCAGCTCGGTCCGCACCACCGGGCGCTCATCCGCGTGCCCCGTGCTGCTCCGCACCAACGCCCGGCGCACCACCTCCGCCTCGACCCGCACCCGGTGCTCGGGGTGCCGCCGGCTATACACAACATCGAACGCGACGCGACCCCCGCCCAGTTCTTCGATCGCCTCGGCGTGCACCGCGCTCGAGCGCGCGCCCGTGTCCGCCTTCGCCAGCAGCCGGCGCACGCCCCACTCAGGCAGATCAACCCGCTCGCGCCACCCGATCACCCCGGGCGTTTCGGTGTTCAAGACCCGTGCTCCTCGATAGAGACGTTCGTGCTCAGCTCGTCACGCATCCGCCCATCGAGCGTGCCCTCGCCCCGCCCGCCGCGCCGCGCGCTCCGCACCGCCTGGATCCCGCCCTCGACCGACGCGATGTGATACACCGGGTCGCCCGGCACCACCGCCGGCATCGTCGTCATCCCCAGCACCACCCCGTCCATCGGCGCCAGCACCGTCGCCAGTTCCTTGCCCAAGACCGTCGTCACCGTCGCCAACGCATCGCCCCGCTCCACCGACAAACCCGCCGACGCGTGGAACCGCAAGATCCCCCCCACCGGCGCGCGCACCCAGGAGGTCTTCCGCGACACCGCCCGGAACAGCGGCGCCGCCGGCTCGCCCGCGACCATGCCCAGCCCGATCAGCGCGTTGCGCACGCCTCGGAGCCCCGCCTCGGTCACCGAGGGCTCAAACTTCCACACCTCGCCCGCCTCGAGGATCAGCGTCGGGATCCCCGCGCTGACCGCCGCCCGACGCAGCGAGCCCTCGGGCCCCGCCCCGTGCACCGTCATCTCCAGGTCGAAGTGCCGCGCCAGCTCCGCCGTCCGCGGGTCGTCCAGATCCGCCCGCGCGTTGGGAAAATTCGTCCGCCGCGCAGCCGCGGCGTGCAGATCGATCAGCCAATCCGCCTTCCGCACGATCTGCTCAAACACCGCGTGCGCAAACCGCGCCGTCAGCGACCCCTCAGCCGACCCCGGGAACGACCGGTTCAGATCACGCCGGTCCGGCATGTACCGCGTCGTACGCTCGAACCCCAGCACATTGATCACCGGAGCGAGAATCAACGACCCACGCAGCAGCTCGGGCGCATCGTCGCTGATCAGCCCGCGCACGATCGCGGTCCCGTTGATCTCGTCCCCGTGCACCGCCGCCGTCACCGCAACAACCGGCCCGGGCTCCGCCCCGCGCACCACACGCACCGGGATCGTCACGTCCCGCCCCGTCGAGCTGTGCCCCGCCGGGATCTCTAGATCAACGGCCCTCCCGAGCCCGATCCGCCTGCCACCAATCTGGAGCACCTTGCCGCCCATGCGAGAAGCAGCCTAGCAGACGCCCCGCCAGCGCCTCACTCCCCCGAGTCCAGCACCGCCATGAACGCCTTCTGCGGGATGTTCACGCTCCCGATGTTCTTCATCCGCTGCTTGCCCTTCTTCTGGGCCTCCAGCAGCTTCCGCTTGCGGCTCACGTCGCCGCCGTAGCACTTCGCCGTCACGTCCTTGCGGAACGCGCGGATCGTCTCGCGCGCGATGATCTTCCCGCCGATCGCCGCTTGCAGCGGGATCTCAAACTGGTGCCGATCGATCTCCTTGACCAGCCGCTTCAGCAGCGCACGCCCGCGCATCTCCGCACGGTCGCGGTGGCAGATCATCGCCAACGCCGGCACCGGCTCCCCCGTGATCAGGATGTCGACCTTCTTCAGATCGTCCGCCCGATACCCGGTCACCTCGTAGTCCATCGTCCCGTACCCGCTGGTCATGCCCTTGAGCTTGTCGTAGAAGTCGTAGATCAGCTCGCTCAGAGGCATCTCGAACGTCAGCAGGTCGCGCCCCTCGCTCACAAACACCTGGCTCTTATACACCGCGCGCCGGTCCAGGCACAGCTTCATGATGTCGCCGATGTTCCTGGTCGGCAGCATGATCTCGAGCTGGCAGATCGGCTCGCGGATCTCCTCGATCACCGAGGGGTCCGGCAGATCGCCCGGGTTGTGCACCTCGTGCTCTTCGAGCTGGCCCTCCTTGCCGCGAATGCTCACCTGGTAGCTCACCGTCGGCGCCGTCTGCACCAGCTCCAGCCCGTGCTCACGCTCCAGCCGCTCCTGCACGATGTCCATGTGCAGCAGCCCCAGGAACCCGCACCGGAAGCCGAAGCCCAGCGCATCCGAGTGCACCGCCTGGTACGTCACGCTCGAATCGTTGAGGCTCAGGCGCTCCATCGCGTCGCGCATCTCCTCAAAGTCCGTCCCCTTCGAGCCCTCGCCGCTGCTGGGGTAAAAGTCGCAGAACACCATCTGCCGCGGCGCCTCGTACCCCGGCAGCGCCTCCTTCGCGGGTCGAGAATCCATCGTGATCGTGTCGCCCACGCGCACGTCGCCCAGCGTCTTGATCGCCGCGACCACCGTCACCGTCTCGCCCGGACCGACGCTCTTCACCTTCACCGGCTTGGGCGTGTACTTGAGCAGCTCGGTCACCGTGAACGTGCGCCCAAGGCCCATCATCCGGATCTTGTCGCCGACGTTCAGCCGCCCGTCGAACACCCGGGCATACACCAGCACGCCCCGGTAATCGTCGTACACCGCGTCAAAGATCAGCGCCCGCAGCTCGTCGCACGTCGGCTGACTCGGCGCCGGAAAACGATCGCAGATTGCGCTCAGCAGCTCAGGGATGCCCTCGCCCGTCTTCGCGCTCACCTTCAGGCAATCCTCAGCCGGCAGCCCCAGCACCTGCTCGACCTCCATCGCGATCTCGTCGGGCCTCGCCGCCGGCAGATCGATCTTGTTGAGCACCGGAATCATCTCGACGTCCTGATCGACCGCCAGGTACGTGTTCACCACCGTCTGCGCCTCGACCCCCTGGCTCGCGTCCACGATCAGCAGCGCACCCTCACACGCCTTCAACGCCCGGCTCACCTCGTACCCAAAGTCAACATGCCCCGGCGTATCGATGAAGTTCAGCATGAACTTCTTCCCGTTGTGCACATGCTCCACCGTCACCGCAGACGCCTTGATCGTGATCCCCCGCTCGCGCTCCAGATCCATCGAATCAAGAATCTGCTCCCGCGCCTCGCGCGCACTCACCGCGCTGGTCGCCTGCAAAAGCCGGTCGGCCAGCGTGCTCTTCCCGTGATCGATGTGCGCGATGATCGAGAAGTTCCTGATCTCGACCTGAGAATCACCCATAGCCACGCTCACTCCGGGGCGCTCTGCCCACCACCATCGCTTCCATCGGCACCCACCGCCGGGGGCTCTCCCCGTCGGATTCGCTCCAAACGAGCGGCCCGATGAGGCCCCTGCACCGGCGGCGATCAGCCTCATGGTAGGTGCCCCCGCGCACCGCCACCGCTTTCGCACACTGGCTTCCTCCCATCGGCCCGCCCATGATGCCCCGTGCCCGATGCCACCGCTCAGCCTCCATCCAGCAGCCCGCACCCAGGCCCGCCCCAAGGCCCACACCCGGGCCCGCACGCCGCCGCAACCGCCGCCGCCGATCGCCTGCCCGGCGCCCTCCGGCGCTTCCACCCCGGCTCGGTCCCGCCCATGGCCCGCGCCAACTACGCCAAAGAGCTCCTCGCCGCGATCTGCTTCCCCTTCGCCCTGGTCGTCTTCGAGGGCAGCGTCCTCAGCGTCCTCGTCCGCCTGATCTACGAGGGCCGCGTCGACGACCGCCTGCTCAACTACGCCTCCGCCTTCATCGCCGTCGTCCCCGCGCTCGCCAACGTCTCCAGCTTCGCCTGGGTCCGCCTCAGCCACGCCCGCGACAAAATCCGCGCCATCACCATCCTCAACTCAACCATGCTCGCCCTCGTCGTGCTCCTCGCCTTCATGCCGCGCAACACCGCCGGCCTCATCGCCATCGCCGCCATCGCCATCGTCGCCCGCACCTGCTGGGCCGGCTTCACCACCCTCCGCAGCACCGTCTGGAAACAGAACTACCCAGACAACGCCCGCGCCCGCATCACCGGACGCTTCGGGCAGGTCGGCCCCACCCTCCTCGCCGTCCTCAGCCTCAGCCTCGGCGCCGCCATGAACGCCGCCGAACGCCTGGACCAGCACCTCGCCAACATCGCCCTCGCCTTCGCCAGCTTCACCAGCCCACTGCCCGATCTCTCAACGCTCGTCTTCCGCGTCTTCGTCCCCGTCGGCGCGGTCATCGCGACGGTCGCGCTGGTCAGCTGGCGTCGCATCCGCGTCCGCGAACGCCGCGCGCTCAGCCGCGCCGAGGCCGCCAGCGACCGGGCCAGCGCCCCCTCATTCAACCCCGTCCGCCTCATCGCCGTCCTGCGCAAAGACAGGGCCTACGACCGCTTCATGACCGCCCAGCTCCTCCTGGGCCTGGGCAACATCATGAGCATGTCGCTGCTCGCGATCGTCCTGCGCGAAGTCTTCAGCGTCACCTACTTCGCAGGCCTGCTCGTCAGCACCGCCATCACCCTGCTCGTCATGCCCCTGAGCATCCCCTTCTGGGCACGACTCTTCGACCGCACCCACATCCTCGAGTTCCGCGCGATCCACTCCTGGATCTTCGTCGTCGCGCTCAGCATCCTGCTCGTCGCCACACGCCTCGAACTCTTCTGGCTCATGGTCGTCTTCGCGATCCTCAAAGGCGTCGCATTCGGCGGCGGCATGCTCGGCTGGACACTCGGGCACCTCGACTTCGCACCAAAGGACCAGGTCACCCAGTACATGGGCGTCCACGTCACGCTCACCGGCCTCCGAGGCATCATCGCATGGGCCTTCGGCGTCACCCTCTACGAAGGACTCGAACGCCTCCAGACCGGCGCCGGCACCTGGATCTTCACCGTCTGCATCCTCATGACTCTCATCGGCGCACTCATGTTCGTCAGCCAGGCACGACACCTCCGCAAACGCGCACGCGTCGAACGCACGGGCGACGCCCCGGGCTCAGGCCCCGGCGAGCCCCCCGGCGCCTGACGCCCCCGCGCCCGCCGCCCTCCCCTACCATCCGCCATGCACAACACCGCGCCACGCGTGCTCGTCCTGCTCAGCTCCTCGGCCGTGCTCTTCGCCGCATCGTGCGCCGAAGAGGAGCCCCTCCCGCCCCCGCCGCCGCCCTCCCCAGAGCTCCTCGACGACGCACCCGCATCGCCCGCTCAGCCCGCACCACCCCAGGCCCAACCCCATCCCGCCGACACACGCGAGCCCGAAGCCGTCGGCAACCCCGTCGCCGAGCGCGAGCTCGTCGAGCAGCGCCGCAGCCAGAGCACCCTGGGCCGATCGCGCGACACCGCGCGCGACCTCCGCAACGAGATCGTCGGCGGCGCCGACCGCGACGACGCCGTCGCCGCCACCACCGCAGACGAGCACTACCTCGAAGCCGCCAACCTCGTCTGGGATGTCCCCCTCGACTGGGCCATCACCATCCCTTCCGACGCCAGCATCCTCAGCAGCGCCCGCATCACCAGCCCGACCGGCGACGCCAACATCCGCGTCGCCGCTTCCAACGCCCCCGCCCAGACCATCGTCCGCAACTGGCGACGCGACTGGGTCGACATGACCGGCGACGCCGCCAACATCCGCACCGAACGCACCACCATCAACAACACGCCAGTCACCCTCGCCAGCGCCGAGGGCACCTACACCGCCGGGCGCGGCAACGAGCAACCCTTCTGGGCCCTGCGCGCGGCGATCGTCGAGCGCCCGGGCCAGCCGCCCATCGTCCTCACCCTCATCGGCCCCGAAGACACCGTCCGCCGCGCCGATGCCCAGTGGCGCGCGCTCATCCAAAGCCAACGCCAGCGATAACACGCCCAAGCCCCTCGATCCGCCCTCAACCCCAGATCGAAAGGACCCCGCCATGCCAGGCGCCAAAAGCACACCCGCCATCATCGACGCCCTCAACGGCGTCCTCGCCGACGCCGTCGTCTACTACTACAAGCTCCACAACTACCACTGGTTCGTCACCGGCCCACGCTTCAAAGAACTCCACGAAACCTTCGAAGAGCTCTACACCAACGCCCACAACGACCTCGACGACCTCGCCGAGCGCGTCCTCACCATCGGCGGGCGACCTTTGGGCACCCTCAAGGCCGTCCTCGAACACGCCGCGCTCGACGAAGAAACCGGCTCGCCCGACGCCCCCGCGATGATCAACCTCGTCATCGACGACCTCCGCAAACGCCACGAACGCTCCCTCGCGCTCGCCGCCAAGGCCGACGACGCCGGCGACCGCGGCACCGCCAACATGCTCGACGACATGAACGACCGCATCGAAAAGACCATCTGGATGCTCGAAGCCGCACGCCCCTGACCAAACCCCTGACCGCACACCCGCCCGGCGCCCCCCGCCGCTTTCTGACACAATGACCGCGTGAGCACCATCGCCACCATCCTCGGCGCCGCCGCGCTCGCCGTCGCGATCGCCTCCGCCGCCGTCGCCGATCGCCGCCATAAACGCGCGCGCAAACGCCTCGATCGCCTCGAGCACCGCGACGCCGAGCTGCTCACGCTGCTCAAGGCAACCGCCGCACGCGCACTCGAACCAACCCAAATCGACACCGCCGCCCCCGTCGCCTTCCGCTCGCAATTCGGCGAAGACATCCTCATCCTCGAACTCCTCGGCTGGCCACGCCAAGGCTCCTTCGTCGAGGTCGGCGGCTACGACGGGCTCACCAACTCCGTCTCTTCCGCACTCGAACAACTCGGCTGGCAAGGCCTCCTCGTCGAGCCCGTCCCCGAGCTGTTCGCCAAAGCCAAAGCCAGCCGCCCACGCGCCCGCGTCGTCCACGCCGCCGTCGGCAAACGCGGCTCCAAAGGCACCGCCAAACTCCGCCACTTCGAGGGCGACGCGCAAAGCGACGAACGCTACGACGAATCCAGCCACCTCGAATCAACCACCAACGCCCCCGGCACCCGCCGCCCCCCAGCAAGCACCCCCGCGCGCACCATCGACGTCCCCCTCACCACGCTCGACGACCTGCTCGCGGGCCCCCTCCAGGCCTACACCCAGCGCGTCGACGCCGCGTCGATCGACGTCGAAGGCCACGAGCTCGACGTCCTCGACGGCTTCGACCTCGACCGCTTCCAGCCCGCCGTCATCCTCGTCGAAGACCACACCCGCGCCGGGCGAGGACCGATCAACCACGCCCTCGAGCCACGCGGCTACGTCCAGGTCGGCTGGCTCGCCTGGAACCGCGTCATGGTCCGCCGCGACCGCGAAGACGTCCTCGCCCGCGCCCGCGCACTCGGCATGCACCCCACCCCGCCCGCAGCAAACACCCCCTGACACCGCCCGTGCCCGCGCTCCACGCCATCCTCGTCACCCACACCCCGCAGCGCCTCCGACGCACCATCCTCGGCATCGCCGCGTCGACGCGCACCCCCGACACGCTCACCCTCACCTGCGACGGCGACGACCCCGAAATCGAACGCGCCGCCCGCGACGCGTGCGCCGAAGCGGCGATCCCCCTCACCCTCATCACCCGCGCGCACACCGGCGCCGGGCGCGCCGCCCAGGCCCGCAACAACGCCGTCCGCCACCTCATCAACCGCGGCATCGCGCCCGAAGACCGCCTCGTCTTCCTCGACGCCGACTGCATCCCCCTCGCCCACACACTCGCCTTCCACGACAAGGCGCTGGCTTCCCGAGACCTCGTCCTGGGCTGGCGCTACGACCTCACCGAACAACAAGACGAAACGCTCGACGAGGCCGCGCTCCGCGCCGGCAGGATGCCATTCAACCCAACGCCCGAGCAAGACCGAGCACTCGCCCGCCGCGAACGACGCTGGAAACGCCAGGCCCTGCTCCGCCGCCTCGGCGCCGGGCGCATCCGCGGCAAGCAGCACAAGCCCAAGCTGATCACCGCCAACTTCGCCTGCACCGCCGCGATCTACCGCGCCGTCAACGGGCACGACGAAACCTTCCAGGGCTGGGGCCAGGAAGACGACGACCTCGCACGCCGCATCTACCGCGCCGGCGGACGCCCCCGCGTCGCCATCCGCGACTGCCTCGTCCTCCACCAGTTCCACATCACCCGAGCGCCCGGCGATTGGCAACAATCACCCAACGCCAAACGCCTGCTCCAGCCCTGCGCAACCGTCGCGCAACACGGGGTCGAAAACCCGATCGAGCAGGGCGAGGTTGTCATCAAAAAGCTCGCCGGCAAGCCCTAGCCCGCCGCCGAGCGCATCCGTTCGCTCGTCGCTCGCTCAGACGATGCCCAGCAGCTCGATCTCAAAGATCAGATCCGCCCGCGCGGGGATCGCCGGCGGGCTGCCGTACTCACCGTACGCCTTCGCGTAGGGCACCGTCAGCTTGCGCTTGCCGCCCACCTTCATCCCCGGAATGCCCTCCTGCCAGCCCTGGATCAGGTTCCCAAGCGGGAACGCGATCGGCTCCCCGCGCGCGTACGAGCTGTCAAACTCCGTCCCGTCCATCAGCGTGCCCTTGTAATGCACGCTCACCGTCGCGCCGGCGGGGCACTCGCTGCCCGAGCCCTCGACAAGGTCCTCGATCATCAGTTCGTCAATGGGCTCGCCCATGCGGGGCCTCCTTCGCAGAAGTTCAAGAAAATGAACGCAAGTCTACGCGCCTACAGCTCAAAGTACCGCTCCACATGCCCCGCGATATCCGGCGCCCGCGTCAGCTCCACAACCGACAGCAGCCGGCGCAGATCACGCTCACGCTTCGCCGCGATCGCCCCGGCGTCGATCTCCTCATCCCCGAGCTCCCGCACCAGGCGATACCGCGTCCCCCCGCCGCGCTGCCCCCCCGCCTGGATCGAGATCGGCTCGATCCCGCCCCGCTCCGCGAGGTCGATCAGCGCGTACTCCATCACGCCCCCGCCCATCCCGTGCGCGTGCCCCTTGCCCACAACATCCACACGCAGATCGTCGGCGTCAAAGTCATCATCGGCGTACCGCTGCGCGATCGTCGCCTGCACACGCATCAGCAAGTCCGCGCTGGGGTTCTGCCACATGCAGAACTCCTGCTGGATCGCAAGATCGCTCTGCGCATACAACAACTCGCACGCGCTCGGCTCGCCGTCGCGCCCCGCGCGCCCAACCTCTTGGTAATACGCCTCGACGCTCCCCGGCACCTGCGCGTGCGCAATAAACCGGATGTCCGGCTTATCAACCCCCATCCCGAACGCGTTTGTCGCGCACAGCAGCAGCCCGTCGCCCGGCTCCGCATCGACAAACACCGAGTGGATACGCTTCTTCTCGCGCCCGTCCAGCCGCCCGTGATAGATCTCAACCCGCCGCCCCGGGCACGCCCGCCGCAGCATCGGCGCGACACGCTCCAGATCCTTGATCAGCGCAAAGTAAACGATCCCCGTCCCGCCGAGCCGGTCACCGAGCCGCTTGACCGCCTCCACCTTGTCCTCATCGTCCCAGACCTCGCGCACACGCAGGTCGAGATTGGGCCGCTCGATGCCCGTGGCAAACAGCGGCATCGAATCTTCATCAGCGCCCAGCACACGACGCACGTCCTCGCGCACCTCGCGCGTCGCAGTCGCCGTCAACGCGACCGTCCGCGGGTCCCCGAGCTGTTTCTTGAACGCTCCCACGCGCTGGTACGCCGGGCGCAGGTCGTGCCCCCACTTGGTCACGCAGTGACACTCATCGACCGCAAGCAGCCGCACACCCCCCGGCACACGCGCGATCGCCTCCGCAAACGCCGGCTTATCCATCCGCTCCGGCGTCGCGTAGAAAATGTCGTACTTGCCCTCGCTCAGCTCGCGCGTCCGATGCACGCGCGCCTTGCGCGACACGGTGCTGTTGATGTACTGCGCGCGCACGCCGATGCGCTGCAGCGCACGCACCTGGTCTTCCATCAGCGCGATCAACGGGCTGAAGACCAGCGTCACCCCGTCGCCGTGGTGCTCGCGCAGCGCGAGCGCCGGCAACTGATAGCACAGGCTCTTCCCGCCCCCGGTCGGCAGCACCAGCAGCGCATCGCCGCCCTCGCCCTCGCCCAGACCGGCCCCCGCCCCGGTCCCCCCCAGCCCAAGCAGCCGATCGACGACCGCCCGCTGCATGGGCCGCAGCGAACCGTGCCCGAAGGGGCTTGCCAGCAGATTTTCTACGATTCTGCGCATGTCGTTGTGAGCACTAGGCATGGGCCGCCACAGTAGCGCGCCCCGCCCGCCCCGCCAGCCGCCCGATCGCCGCGCGGGTGTTTCTCCCGCGTTGACAGGCGTGCCGCGGGCGATAGGCTCGGGCTGCTGCAAGGTTCCCCGGGGCGTGTTGCTTCTGGGGTGAAAAGGGAAGTGCGGTGAAAAGCCGCCGCGGACGCGCCGCCGTGAAGGGTGACAACGCGGGCCAGACCATGCCACTGCTGAACTGAACCCCGCCCCGGGGATCAGCTCCAGCGGGAAGGCCGGCCCCGCAGAGCCCGAAGCCGGAAGACCTGCCCGCAGCATCGTCGGTCGGCCCTCGCGAACCAGGGCCCGGCGGCGGTCGCTGCGCACCTCCCGCGCCGCCTCCGTCCCGGATCACCCCGCGCCGGGCCGCGTTCTGCAACTCGGGAGGATGCCCCGCGCGATCCCGGGGCAGACACCACCCTCGGCCCGCGCACAACGCCCGCGCCGAAACACGTCCGGGGCTTCTGACATGACCATCTCTCTTCCCGCCGTGCGCATAGGCGCCGCCTCTGTTCTGTCCCTCTCCGCGATCGCGCTCGCTGACAACGACCCCTGGGCCGACGCCGTCGTCAGCTACGACCCCGGCATCGCCGCCCAGACCGGCTACACCAACCCCAACACCGCCCTCGGCCGCCCCGAACGATTCACCGGCGAAGGCTTCGGCTTCCCCGGCTCGGTCACACCCTTCGCCCCCGCCTTCGGCACCGACGAAATCGTCTCCATCGGCGCCGGCGGACACCTCACCCTCCGCTTCGACAACGCCATCACCGACGACGCCGCCAACCCCTTCGGCACCGACCTCATCATCTACAACAACTCGTTCTTCAACGTCGACGACTTCTTCAGCCCAGACCCCGTCATCACCGGTGTCGAAGCCGACGGCGGCTCCGTCGAACTCTCCGCCGACGGCATCACCTGGGTCGACGCCACCGGCATCGTCGCCGACGTCGGCCTGCCAACCCTCGGCTTCGCCGACGAGACCAACCCCTTCGGCGGCCCCGCCGGCTCGGTCCCAACCGACTTCCGCCGCGCCACCGACCCCGCCTTCGACCCCGTCGGCCTCAGCTTCACACAACTCGTCGCCGCCTACGACGGCGCCGCCGGCGGCGTCGGGATCGACATCGGCGCCTTCGGCCTCTCCAGCGTCTCCTACATCCGCATCAGCAACGCCGCCGACGCCACACGCAACATCGAGATCGACGCCGTCGTCGACGCCATCCCCTCCCCCGGCCCGCTCGCCCTCCTGCCCGCGGCCCTCTTCGCCCTCCGCCGGCGCCGGGCGTAATCCGATATGCGCTTCCTGCTCACCAGCCTCATCGCCTGCTGCGCGCCCGCGAGCGCGCAGCAGGTCTTCCCGCGCGCCGACGCCGCGATCCCCATTGCCGCCCAACCCGAACGAACCGCCGCCCCCGCCTCCCCCCGAGGCACATGGACACACCTCGCCGGCGACGCCGACCGCGACGCACGCCCCATCGCGCCCGGCCCCTTCGACGCCGCCGCCTTCGCGCCGCTCTGGACCGCGAGCACCGACACCCTGGGCCGTCCCATCGAGTGGATCGGCCCCTCCGGCGTCGTGACCGACGGCTCGCTGGTCTTCGGCGTCGCCCTCATCGACTTCAACGACCACGCCGTCGCCGTCGACGCCCGCACCGGCGACGTCCGCTGGACAACGCCCATCCCCATCGCGCTGCTCGACTCCTGGTCCACCCCCGCGCTCGACACGGGCAACAACGCCGTGCTCTACGCCGCGGGCAGCAACCTGACCGCCCTCGACGCCCGCACCGGCGCCACCCGCTGGCAGGCCGACCTCGCCGCCAACATCGTCAACGCATCCCCCGTCGTCACCACCGACCAGCACCCCGCCGACCGCGCCTTCATCACCGACTTCGCAACCTCCGCCAACGGCCGCCTCATCTGCATCAACGTCGATCCCTTCCACCCCGCCCTCAACCCCCACCAGCCCGGCGACATCCTCTGGTCCGCCCCACTCCCCGGACCGACCAGCGGCAACTCGCCCGCCGTCCGCGGCGCCATCGTCTACGCCGCAACCGCCGGCGGCCCCACCACCGACCGCCCCGACGCCGGGCGCCTCGTCGCCTTCGACGCGCGCGCCACCACCCAGCCCGCCCCGCTCTGGACCGCCACCAACCCGACCGACACCGGCTTCTTCGGCGGCGTTGTCGCCACCCCGGGCGCCCTGCTCGCGTCCACCTACGCCTTCGCCCCGGGCCAGTTCGCCGCCACCACCATCGCCCTCGACCGCTTCACGGGCGACACCCTCTGGTCCGCCGCCACAAACCGCACCAACGCCGTCCCCCTCCCCCTCGCCGACGGCTCGGTCCTCGTCTCCGCCGGCCTGCCCGACGACCCCTTCTTCCCACCCTTCGGCACCGTACCCAGCATCCAACGCATCGAGCCCGACGCCGCCGAGCCCACCGGCGCACGCGTCGCCTGGGACTCGGCCCAAGCCACGCTCGCCGACACCAACGCCAACGGCGCCGTCGACCCCGGCGAATCCTTCACGCCCCTGGGCGGATGGACCGTCCAGCCCGCACGCGTGCGCACACTCGGGCGCGACCTTGTCCTCGTCGGCACCATCGCCGAGAGCTTCGCCGGCTCCTTCTTCGACGCGCCCGTCCGCCTCAGCCTGATCGACCCCGCGCTCGATCCCGCCGACCCGGGCTTCGTCATCGCGACGATCGAGGACGCCGGCGGTGCTCCCGCCGTCATCGCCAGCACCGTCTACACCATCGCCCCGCAAGGCCTCCGCGCCATCCGTCTCGCGCCCGCGCAAACAACCCGCCAAACAACCCGCCGACCAGCGCCATGAAACCACCAGCGCCACGCGCCTTCACCCTTGTCGAGCTGCTCGTCGTCATTGCGATCGTCGCGCTCCTGCTCGCGGTCATGCTGCCCGCCCTTGCCGGCGCACGAAGCGCCGCACGCGCCGCCGTCTGCGCCAGCAACCAACGCCAGCTCGCCACCGCGTGGACCGCCTACGCCGCCGACAACGACGACCTCGCGATGCCCTACACCACGCCGGGCGACACGCGCACCCCGCGCACGCTCACCTACTGGTGGGGCGCCGTCGACTTCGATACCGCCCGCGTCGAGCACGACACAGGCCCGCTCGCCCGGTACCTCGACGCCGCGCCCGCCGAAGGCAGCGTTCTCGAGTGCCCGGAGCAGCGCTGGGGCACCTACGACCCCCAGCCCACCGGCCTCGACGTCTTCACCAGCACCTACGGCTACAACGCCTACTTCCTCGCCCCGCCCACCACCGGCTACGCCGAGGCGCGCAGCCAAAGACACAAACGAGTCTCCGACGTCGCCTTTGCCTCAGAAGCCTTCGTCTTTGCGGACACGCTCATGCGGCTTGGCGGACGCACCGTCAACGCCGCCCTGCTCGACCCACCGAAGCGCTTCGACCCTCGCCGGCGCACCTGGCGCGACAACCTCTCACCCACCACCAGCTTCAGGCACGCCGCCGGATCGCCGACCACCGTTATCGCACGCGCAGACGCCAGCGTGCGCACCGAGAACGCCGAGCCAAACGATCTCACAGAATCGGACATCTTGGTCGGTTCGATTCATCGCGCTTTCGAGCGCGGGTATGTTCAAGACTGGCGCCGCTGGCGGTAGAATGGTTCGAAGCTACGCCGGCATCAACCGACGCAGCGCATGGGATCACGCATGACAGTCGACCGCTGCATCTGCCACGGCGTCACGCTCACCGAGCTCAAAGGACTCGCCGACCGCTTCAAGCGCACCGACCCGCAGTGCGCCACCAGCGAGGTCATGCTGCGCCACCAGCTCACCATGGAAACCAACTGCGGCGGATCGTGCGGCCTCTGCGACCCCTACATCAAACTCATGCTCCGCACCGGCGAAACCGAGATCCCCCTGCTCACTCCCGCCGAGTGGGACCGGCTCGCCAACGACGAAAACGAATCACGCGCAGGCTGATCACTCCGCACGCACGCTCCGTCGCACACCAGCGACGAAGCACCCGCAAAGCCAACCGCTCAAAAACAAACACCGCCGCCCCTTCCGAGGCGGCGGCGAGTGTCATCTCTTACCAAGAGCTGCTCAACCCAAAGGCACGCAGCGCCGAAAGCCCGCCCTCAGTTATCGCTCGCCGTCGGCTGCTGCGCCTCGCCCAGGATCACGTCACGCACCTCGACCTGAGGCGACGTGTTGAAGCCGTCGGCCCCGAGCGCCTCGGCGGCACGCGTCGCGTCGGCCAGCATGCGATCCTCGGTCTCGTCCTCGTAGTCGTCCTGCTCGACGAGGCTCACCGCACGCAGATCCTGATAGCGACGGAAGCCCGTGCCCGCCGGGATCAGGTGACCCAGCAGCACGTTCTCCTTCAGGCCGATCAGCTCGTCCTCCGCCCCGCGCAGGCTCGCCTCGGTCAGCACCTTGGTCGTCTCCTGGAACGACGCCCCGCTGAGGAAGCTCTCGCTCTGAAGACTCGCCTTGGTGATGCCCAGCAGCAGCGTGCGACCCGTCGCCGGACGCGCACGCTTGGCCTTGGCAATCTCCTTGCCCTCGGCCTCGGCCTTGGCGTTGGCCTCCTTGATCGCGTCCTTGGTGATCAGGTCGCCCACACGCAACGCCGTGCCGCCAGCCTCGGCCACACGCACCATCTCCGCCATCTGGTAGTTCTTCTGGCGGAAGTTGAACTTGTCAACAACCTCGTGCGGCAGCAGATCCGTGTCGCCCGGGTTCTCCACCCGAACCTTGCGAAGCATCTGGCTCAGGATCAGCTCGATGTGCTTGTCATTGATGCCCACGCCCTGAGCGCGGTACACGTTCTGCACCTCTTCGAGCATGTAGCTCCACAGCGACTCCTCGCCCTTGATCCGCAGGATGTCGTGCGGCACCAGCGGACCCTCGGTCAACCGGTCGCCCGCCTGCACGTAGTCGCCCGTGTGCACCGTCAGCACCTTGTCGTTGGGCACGTGATGATCCTTCTCGATGCCCGAGTCGGAGATCACCCGGATCGTCATCTTGCCCTTGCGCTTGTCGGAGTGGATCTCGACCCGCCCGGAGATCTCGGCCATCACGGCCGGGTCCTTGGGCTTGCGGGCCTCGAAGATCTCCGTCACACGCGGCAGACCGCCGACGATGTCCGCCGAGCCCGCCGCCTGACGCGGCTGACGCGCGAGCATGTGCCCGGCCTTGATCTCGTCGCCATCGTTGACCTCGATGCGCGCCTTCGCCGGCAGGTAGTGGAAGTCCAGGATGTTGCCCTGCTCATCCACCACGTTGATCTGCGGGTGCAGCTCGCCCTTGTGCTCGATGATGACCTTCGCCTTGCCGCCCGAGCCCGCATCCTCCTCGCGCACGGTCTCGCCGACCTCGATGTCGACAAACTGCACCTTGCCCGACTTCTCAGCGAGGATCGGCGCACGGTGCGGGTCCCAGCGGACGAGCACCTCGCCCCGCTTGATCGTCTCGCCTTCCTTCGCGTAGATGTGCGCACCGTACTGGACCTTCTGCTTGTCCAGCTCGCGCCCCTTCTCGTCCAGGATCGCGACCTCGCCGTTGCGCTTGAGCACAACGACGCACTCGCGCCCCTCGTCGTCGGTCACGGGCACCGCGTTGCAGTCACGGATCTCCACCGTGCCCGCAGCGGTCGCACGCAGCTCGGTCTCCGAGACCGCCCGCGTGCCGATGCCGCCCGTGTGGAAGGTCCGCATCGTCAGCTGCGTGCCCGGCTCACCGATCGACTGCGCCGCGATGATGCCGACCGCAAGGCCCTCTTCGACGACCTGCCCGGTCGCCATATCCATGCCGTAGTCCAGCACGCTGCAGCCCGAGCGCGACTCGCTGGTCAGCGGGCTGCGCACCGTCACCGAGTCGATCCCCAGCTCCTCGATCTGCGCCGCCGCCTCCGGGCTGATCACGTCGTTGGACGACAGGATCACCTCGTCGGTCACCGGGTTGACGATGCTGTTGACGCTCACCCGCCCGATGATCTGCTCGCTGAGCGTGATATCGACCTGCTCGCCCTTGTACGTGGCCCGCTTGATGATGCCGCGACGGCTCCCGCAGTCGTGCTCGCCGATGATCACGCTCTGCGCGATGTCGCACAGCTTGCGCGTCAGGTAGCCCGAGTCGGCCGTCTTCAAAGCCGTGTCCGCCAGACCCTTGCGGGCGCCGTGCGTCGAGCTGAAGTACTCGAGGATGCTCAGCCCCTCGCGGAAGTTCGCCCGGATCGGCGTCTCGATGATCTCGCCGCTCGGCTTGGCCATCAGGCCCCGCATCCCCGCGAGCTGCTTCATCTGGCTGATGTTGCCTCGTGCGCCCGAGTCGCTCATGAGATACACCGGGTTGAGGAAGGGCGCGCCCTCCTTCTTCTCGATGTCCGCGTACGACCCGTCGGGGTGACGCCGATCCTCGCGCAGCGTCTCCACGAGCTTCTTGGTCAGCTCCTCAGAGCAGTGGCTCCAGATGTCGAGCAGCTGGTTGTACCGCTCGCGGGCCGTGATGATGCCGCGGTCGTAGTTCTTCTCGACCCGGTCGACCTTCTTCTGCGCGCCGGCGAGGATCTCGCCCTTCTCGACCGGGATCCGAAGGTCCGTCACGCCGAAGCTCAGCCCCGCGACCGTCGAACGCTTGAACCCCATGTTCTTGAGGTCGTCGAGCAGGTCGATCGTCGCCGGGCGACCGCAGTACAGGTACACGTCGTCGATGACCCGCGCGCAACCCTTCTTGCCCAGTGCGCAGTTGTAGAACGGCATGCCCGCCGGCAGAATGTCGGCAAACAGCACACGCCCAACCGTCGTCATCACACGCCGGTGCTCGGGCATCGCCTCGACCGGGCCGCGCTGGCTCGTCACGATCTGCTCGAACGCGTCAAGCCGCACGCTGATCGGGTCGTGCAGGTCGATCTTGTTCTGCTCGAGCGCGAGGATCGCCTCATGGCGGTCCTTGAACCGCGGCACATCCTTCTCGGTCAGGCTCTCGACCTCGCGCTTGCCCACCGTGATGAAGTAGACACCCATCACGATGTCCTGGCTCGCGCTGATGATCGGGCTGCCGTTCGCCGGGCTGAACACGTTGTGCGGGCTCAGCATCAGCACGTGCGCCTCAGCCTGCGCCTCAACACTCAGCGGCAGGTGCACCGCCATCTGGTCGCCGTCAAAGTCCGCGTTGAACCCCCCGCACACCAGCGGGTGGATCTTGATCGCGTTGCCCTCAACCAGCACCGGCTCGAACGCCTGGATACCCACGCGGTGAAGCGTCGGCGCGCGGTTCAGCAGCACCGGATGCTGATCGATCACCTCTTCCAAGATGTCCCACACCTCGGCGTCGCGACGCTCGAGCATCCGCTTCGCGCTCTTGATCGTGTCCGCCAGCCCGTGCTCCTTGAGCTTGCGGATGATGAACGGCTGATACAGCTCCAGCGCGATCTTCTTGGGCAGCCCGCACTGGTGGATCTTCAGCTCCGGGCCCACCACGATCACCGAACGCGCGGAGTAATCCACGCGCTTGCCCAGCAGGTTCTCGCGGAACCGACCCTGCTTGCCCTTGATCATGTCGGTCAGGCTCTTCAGCGGACGGTTCGAGCTGCCCAGCACCGGGCGACGGCAACGCCCGTTGTCAAACAGCGCGTCGACCGCCTGCTGCAGCATCCGCTTCTCGTTGCGGATGATCACCTCCGGCGCGTTCAGGTCCATCAGCTTCTTCAGCCGGTTGTTGCGGTTGATGATCCGCCGATACAAATCGTTCAGGTCGCTGGTCGCAAAGTTCCCGCTCTCAAGCAGCACCAACGGACGCAGGTCCGGCGGGATCACCGGCACCACGTCCATCACCAGCCACGTCGCGTCGTTCTCGCTGTGACGCACGCTCTCCACAAGCTTCAGCCGCTTGGCATAGTCCTTGATCTTCTGCTTGCTCCGCGTCTCGCGCAGCCCCTGGCGGATGCCCTCCGCCTCCGCGTCAAGGTCCAGCAGCTCGATCAGCGAACGGATCGCGTCCGCCCCCATCAGCGCCGTGAACTCGTTGCCGTACTGCTCCACGGCCGAGCGATACTCGTCCTCGGTCAGCACCTGCTTGAACTTCAGCTCCGTGTCGCCCGGGCGGATGACCACGTAGTCCTGGTAATAGATGATCTTCTCGAGATCCGCGGTCTTCATGTCCAGCAGCGTGCCCAGACGGCTCGGCAGGCTCTTGAAGAACCAGATGTGCACGATCGGCGCCGCAAGGTTGATGTGCCCCATCCGCTTGCGACGCACCCGGCTGTGCGTCACCTTCACGCCGCAGCGATCACAGATGATGCCCTTGTACTTCGTGCCTCGGTACTTGCCGCACGCGCACTCGTAGTCACGCTCGGGGCCGAAGATCCGCTCACAGAACAGCCCGTCCTTCTCGGGGCGGTACGTCCTGTAGTTGATCGTCTCGGGCTTCTTCACCTCGCCGTACGACCACGCCCGCACGTCATTGGGCGACGCGAGCGTCACCTTGACAGCGCTGAAGTCGTTCACCCGCTCGTACACGCTTTCAATCATCATCAGTCTCCGTCCGCGAGTCGAACTCGACGGTAATGGACTGTGTCATAGTCTCGTTCAATCTGCTCGAGTCGAGCTCTCGCCCCGAGCTTGCCAAGCAATCGGAATGGCACTTCGATCTCGATCCCGTAGTACCAGCGTTCGCCCTCAAACTTCTTGTTCACGTCCTCTGAAAGTCCGTGGAACGCCCGCTCAAAGTCTCGCCAGCTCGCATCATGCTCGGTCTCATCTACGGTGATGCACAGCCTCCAATCTCGCTGAACACCCGTGACCCGAACAATGCGAACTTCGATTCCAAGCTCCTTGGAGAGCTCGACCAACGATCTCTCTGTCCACCGAATCACCCGCCGCACATACCTGTCACGGGCTCGGCCAGAGAAGTCAAACATCGCCTACAACAGGCTCCCACCCTCCAGCTGCTTCTTCTCGAGCGTGATGTTCATCCCAAGGCCCTTGAGCTCGTTGCAGAGTACGTCGAACGCGACGGGCATGCCCGCCTCGAGCTTGTTCGTGCCCTTCACCATGCTCTCGTAGATCTTGGTCCGCCCCTCGACATCGTCGCTCTTGACCGTCAGCAGCTCCTGCAGGATGTAGGCCGCGCCGTACGCCTCAAGCGCCCAGACCTCCATCTCACCAAACCGCTGCCCGCCCGTCCGCGCCTTCCCGCCCAGCGGCTGCTGGGTGATCAGGCTGTACGGGCCCGTCGCACGCGCGTGGATCTTGTCGTCCACCAGGTGGTGCAGCTTCAACAGGTACATGAAGCCCACCGTCGTCTTCTGGTGGAACGCCTCGCCCGTCCGCCCGTCGTGCAGCTGGATCTTCCCGCCCGCCGGCATCTCCGCCAGCAGCTCGCGCCAGTGCGGGTGCGTGCCGTTCGCCTCGCACTCGGCCCAGCGGTCACGCACGTACGTGTTCGCGTCCTCGAGCTTTTTTCTATCAGACTATTTCTGAAAGTCCAGTCATATTGCGGTTCATTAGTTTCCTATTCATTGTAACAACCGTTTATTTCCTCTTCCAGTATCTAAGCAAATACAGAAAATACCAGCTCTCAACCATTGTTTTACTCATAGCGGCATTCTTAAGTAGTCCCTATTATCGAGGCTCCGGCTTCTCCCTGATTACAGACAATCTGCCGTACTTCTTTTTGATCCTTGCTTTGCTCGTAAACGAGCAAGCCATTTCCAAAAAGAGTGTTTCCTTGTTCATGCTTTCTATGCTGCTAGCCTTCGGGACCTTCTACACGCGGCAGTTCT
>JBCCDD010000020.1:0-77062 GCA_039033175.1 Planctomycetota bacterium | reverse complement strand
CGCGACCGCGGACGCGAGCGACTGAGCCTGCGGATCAGACGGTTCGGCGAGGAGCAGGGGCGGGCGACCAAGAACCTGCGCACGCTCGCGACCGTCGAGACGACCGAGCGCAACGCGACGGGGCGCCCGGTGCGGTATCGCCTGGTGGATGTGAACGGCGAGTCGGCCGAGCTGAGCGCCGAGGAGCTGCGCCTGGCGTGCAACTGGCCCGTGCCGGGCGTGCCCGGGGTGACGCGGGCGACGCGGGTGCGCTCGGGCGATCTTTCGGTGCGTTTCAGCGGGTCGCGCGCGCTGATCGAGGGGCGCGGCTTCGGGCACGGGGTTGGGATGTGCCAGTACTCGGCCGCGGGGCTGGCGCGCGACGGCTGGACGCACGCGGACATCCTGCACAACTTCTATCCCGGCGCGACGCTGCTGGACGCGTACCCGTAGCGGGCGCGCTCGGGTCATGCTCGGCGAGCACAAAGACACGGCTTGCCCTTCGGGTCAAGCCGTGGCACCCGGGCGGTGTCGCGGCGTTGCGGGCGGTGTTTAGATGGTGACGTCGATGATGTTGCCGCGCCCGGTGGTGCGGGCGATCTGCTGGCGCTGGTCTTGTGCGCACGCCGGCTTGGCGGCGGGCTGGTGCTGCGGATCGGGCGCGGGCGAGACCTCGCCCAGCTTGGCGGCGCCGGTGGATGCGGGCGCCCCGGGGGCGTGCAGGTCGACGCGGTCGGGCTCGCGGTAGGTCTTGTGGTGGAGCGCGTCCGGCGACGCCCCGGCGCCCGCGGGCGGGGTGACCTGCCCGGCGACGCGGTTGGTCGCCTCGAGCGCACGCCAGAAGGGGACGCTGCCGGGCAGCGGGTCGAAGGGCGCGGCGTGGGCGTTTGCCGCTCGGTCGGCGGCGGAGGTCCACGCGGCGTGGGGCACGGGATGGCTGGGACCGATCTGCACGATGCCACACACGGGCACATGGCGTTCCCGGCGGGCGCGTCCGAAAAGAACAGGACTCGCGAGCGCCTGGGCGACACCGCGGCGTGCGTGCGGGGTGGGGTTGTAGGGGTTGCTGCCGGCGGGCGACAGCTACCGTTGCGGGATTGACTGTTCTGGAAGCGGGCGGAGGGCGGGCGCGTGCGGATCGAGGAGCTGGACTACGAGTTGCCGCGGGAGCTGATCGCGACGGCGCCGGCGGAGCCGCGCGACAGCGCGCGGCTGCTGGTCTGTTCGCGCAGCGACACGTCGCGCGTCGAGCATCGGCGGGTGCGCGAGCTGCCCGAGATTTTGGGCCCCGGCGACGAGCTGGTGGTGAACACGACGCGGGTGCTGCGGGCGCGGTTCGAGGCGGTGAACCTTGACACAGGCGGCGCGGGCGAGGGGCTGTATCTGTCGGATGCCGAGGGCGGGGCGGGGAGCCCGCGGTGGCTGGTGCTGATCAAGGCGCGTCGGCATCGCGCGGGGCGGCGGTTTGCGCTGCTGGATCACGCGGGCGCACCGAGCGCGGTGGTGCTGACGCTCCTCGAGCGGGTGAGCGACGACGGGGTGTGGCTGGTTGATGTGAGCGGGGCGGGGGGCGAGCCGGCGCCGGCGGTGCTGGAGCGGCTCGGGCGCACACCGCTGCCGCCTTACATCCGCGGCGCGAGGCGGGACCGGGGTGAGGCGCACGAGGATGCGCACGACCGGGGGGTGTACCAGACGGTGTACGCGTCGGACGATGATGTGCCGGGCAGTTTGGCGGGCGGTTCGGTCGCGGCGCCGACGGCCGGGCTGCACTTCACCGGTGCGCTGCTCGAGCGGCTCGCGTCGGCGGGCGTTGGTCGCGCGGAGGTGACGCTGCACGTGGGGGCGGGGACGTTCAAGCCGGTCGAGGCCGAGCGGGTGGAGGATCACGCGATCCACAGCGAGTGGTGCCGGCTTGGTGAGCGAGCGGCGGCGCTGCTGCGGGCGCGTGCGAGCGGGCCCGCGGCGCGCATGATCGCGGTGGGGACGACGAGCGCGCGCACGCTCGAGACGTTCGCCGCTGATGGCGAGCCCGCAGCGGGCGCGTGGCGCGAGACGGACCTGATGATTCTGCCCGGGCACGCGTGGCGCGGGCTCGACGGGCTGATGACGAACTTCCATCTGCCGCGTTCGACGCTGCTGGCGATGGTGGGGGCGTTGTTTGTCGGGGGCGTGCCGCGGCTCATCGGGCTGTACGAGGAGGCGATCGGCGAGGGGTATCGGTTCTTCAGCTACGGCGATGCGATGCTGGTTCTGCCTTGAGTCCGTGCGTGTTGAGCGATTGGCTTAGGCTGGTGCGATGAGCGATCGTCCCGGGCGGGTGTTGGTGGTGTTGCCGAGCTGGGTTGGCGATGCGGTGATGGCGACGCCGGCGCTGCGGGTGTTGCGTGACGCGTTGCCGGGCGGGCTGATCGGCGGGCTGGCGCGCCCGGGGATCGGTGGGTTGCTGGACGGGACGGGGCTGATCGATCATTGGCACACGAACCCGGGGTCTGGGGTGATGGGGCCCAAGCGCGCGGCGCAGCGGGTGCGGGCCGGACGGTACGAGGCGGCGGTGTTGCTGACCAACTCGTTCTCGACGGCGCTGGCGATGCGCCTGGCGTTTGTGCCGGAGCGTGTGGGGTACGACCGTGACGGGCGCGGGATGTTGCTGACGCGTCGGCTTGCGCCGCCGAGGCGTGGGGATGGGAAGTGGGCGATGGTGCCGGCGGTGGATTACTACCGTTTCGCGGTGCAGTCGTTCGTGCGCGCGTGGACGGGGGTCGAGCCCGACCCGATCCCGGCGGGCGAGGCGACGCGGGCGGACGTGATGCCGATGGCGCTGCCGGCGGGCGCGCGGCTGGAGCTGGCGGTGACCGAGCGGGATCGGGTGGACGCGGAGCGGACGCTGGCGGGCGCGGGGGTGGGCGCGGGAGCGCCGATCGCGGTGCTCAACCCCGGGGGCAACAACGAGGCGAAGCGTTGGGCGGCGGATCGGTTTGCGGCTGTGGGCGAGCACTTGCGTGATCGGCATGGTTGCCGCGTGCTGGTGAACGGGTCGCCGGGCGAGGGAGATTTGTGCGCACAGATCGCGGATGCGTGCGGCGGGGTGTCGCTGGCGGCGCACGGGGGGACGCTGACGGGGCTGAAGGCGATCCTGGCGCGGGCGCGGGTCTTGGTGACCAACGACACGGGGCCCAGGCACATCGCGGCGGCGCTGGGGACGCGGTGCGTGGCGCTGTTTGGGGCGACCGATCCGAGGTGGACGACGATTCCGGCGCCGGGGGAGCGGCTGGTGCTGGCGGACCCGGATCTGCCGGCGGGGCTGTCGGCCAACGACCACCCGGAGCGGTGCGCGGTGGGGCGGATCAGCGTCGATCGGGTGCTGGAGGCGGTGGACGGGGTGCTTTCGGACCCTGGCGGCGGGTTCGCGGGCGGAGCGGCGGGCGGCGAGGCTTGACGCTTGGGCGGGCGTTCCTACGATGGTCTCCTGCGGGTCGGTTTCGGCGGGCCCGCGACAATGAGATGAGAGTCCGACCTGGGGGCTTAGCTCAGTTTTGGTAGAGCGCATCCATGGCATGGATGAGGTCAGGGGTTCGAGCCCCCTAGCCTCCACTTCCCAGCGAGACGCCGCGGCTTTTTCGGAAGCCGCGGCGTTGTCGGTTTTGGGGGCAACAATCCGGGCATGCATGCAAACAGGATGACGCGGCGCGCGGCGGGGCTTGGGGTTTGTTCTTTGGTGCTGGCCTTTGTGCTGCCCGGTTTGCTCGGGTGTGCGCAGGGTCGGGGGTGGTCGGCGACGGCGCTGAGCGCCGAGCGGGCGGCGCACCTGGATGCATCGGGCGAGCTGCCGGCGGCGCCGGAGTCGTTCCGCGGTCTGTGGGTGGCGACGGTGGCGAACATCGACTGGCCGAGCGAGCCGGGGCTGTCGCCGCGCGCGCAGCGCGAGGAGATGCGGGCGATCGTTGATCTCGCGACGCGGCTGAACTGCAACGCGATCGTGCTGCAGGTGCGTCCGATGGCGGATGCGATCTATCCGAGCGAGCTGGAGCCGAGCAGTTGGTACGTGACGGGCGAGGAGGGGGCGTCGTTCGGGGGCGTGTTCGGCGGGCGCGACCCGCTGGGGGAGTGGCTCGACGCGGCGCACGCGGCGGGGCTGGAGCTGCACGCGTGGATCAACCCGTTCCGGGCCGGGCACCCGGCGCACGGGGGGGAGACGCACGAGAGCCACGTCGCGATCGCGCGGCCTGAGCTCGTGCGCACGGTCGGGGCGTACCGGTGGATGGACCCGGGCGAGCCCGAAGCGCGGGCGCACTCGCTGGCGGTGGTCGAGGATCTCGTGAGGCGGTACGGCGTCGACGGGGTGCACATGGACGATTACTTTTACCCGTACCCGGACGAGGATCATCCGTTTGATGATGCACGCACGTTCGCGGCGCACGCGGAGGCGGGGCAGTCGCTGAGCGACTGGCGGCGGTCGAACATCGACACGTTCGTGCGCGAGATGTACGAGCTGGTGAAGCGCGAGCGCCCGGCGGCGCTGGTGGGGATCAGCCCGTTCGGCATCTGGCGCCCGGGGAACCCCGAGGGGATCGTGGGGTTCGACGCGTATGAGGGGCTGCACGCGGACGCGCGCCGGTGGGTGCGCGAGGGATGGCTGGATTACGCCTCGCCGCAGCTTTACTGGAAGATCGAGAGCGAGGGGCAGTCCTTCGACAAGCTGCTGGGCTGGTGGAGCGAGCAGGCGCTGGATGTCGTTGATCCGTCGGTCGAGGCGCGGCATGTGTGGCCCGGGCTGTACCTGACCAAGATCATACCCGAGGGGAGCGAGCGGCGGAGCTGGGAGCCCGAGCAGATCCGTCGGCAGATCGAGCGCATCGAGCGGCACCCGGTCGCGAGCGGCGAGATCCTGTTCAGCACGATCGGGCTGCTGGAGAACCGGCGCGGGGCGAGCGATGAGCTGGCGAGCACGGTGTACCGGGAGGGCGCGGTGGTGCCGGGCTCGGCGTGGCTGGATGTGGAGGGGCCGGGCGCGCCGCGGGTGCGGGCGGTGGAGCGCGGGGGTGTGCTGATGCTGCGCGTGCGCCCGGGCCCGGGCCCGGGCTCGGGCGAGGCGGTGCGGCGCTGGCTGGTGCGGACGGCGCAGGGCGCGGAGGTGTACCCCGGGTCGGCGCGCGAGATCACGATGCCGGCGCCTTGGGGGCGGGTGTTTGTGACGGCGGTCGGTGGGTCTGGGGTTGTTGGCGGGACGGTGGAGCTGCGCGCGGAGTGATGGGGGGCGCCGGGGAGAGGAGACAGGCGGGACGCCTGTCCTACGCGGCGCTATTCGCTTGGCACCAGGATGAGCGCGCCGAGGGGGGGCAGGTTGATCTGGACGCGCGCGGGTTGGCCTTCCCAGTCGCGCTGCTCGGCGGTGAGGTTGTGGTTGGCGTTGGTGATGCCGGATCCGCCGAAGCGTTGGTCGTCGGTGTTGAGGGCTTCGCGCCAGGGGCCCGGGTTGGGGACGCCGACCCAGTCGCCCATGCGCGGCTCGGGGGTCATGTTGAAGACGCAGACGACGGCGCGGCCTGAGCCGAGGGCGATGCGCGCGAAGGCGTAGGTGGAGCGGTCTTCGTCGTCGGCGCGGATCCACTGGAAGCCGTCGCTGTGGCAGTCGCCTTCGTGGAGCGCGGGTTCGTCTCTGTAGAGGGCGTTGAGCTGGTCGAGGGCGTCGCGGACGCCGGCGTGGGCGGGGTCGCCGGCGAGGTGCCATTCGATCTGCGAGGCGTGGTCCCACTCGCTGGGCTGGGCGAGTTCGCAGCCCATGAAGAGGAGTTTCTTGCCGGGCTGGCACCATTGCCAGGCGAGGAGGAGTCGGACCTGCGCGAGCTTGCGCCAGTGGTCGCCCGGCATGCGCCCGTAGAGCGATCCCTTCATGTGGACGACTTCGTCGTGGCTGAGAGGGAGCGTGTAGCACTCCGACCAGGCGTACATGGAGCGGAAGGTGAGGTCGTGGTGGTGGTGCTTGCGGTGGAGGGGGTCGCGGGCGAGGTACTTGAGGCTGTCGTTCATCCAGCCCATGTCCCACTTGTAGGTGAAGCCGAGGCCGTCGTCTTGGAGCGATCCGGTGACGCGCGGCCAGGAGGTCGAGTCTTCGGCGAAGGTGACGACGCCGGGGAAGTTTGTTTCGATTTCGCTGTTGAGTGTTTTGAGGAAGTCGATGGCTTCGAGGTTTTCGCGTCCGCCGTGTTTGTTGGCGACCCACTCGCCTTCTTTGCGTGAGTAGTCGAGGTGGAGCATGGAGGCGACGGCGTCGAGGCGGAGGGCGTCGATGTGGAAGAGGTCGAGCCAGAACGCGGCGGAGCTGATGAGGAAGGATCGGACCTCGTTGCGCCCGTAGTTGAAGATGAGTGACTTCCAATCTGGGTGGAAGCCCTGGCGCGGGTCGGCGTGTTCGAAGAGGTGGGTGCCGTCGAAGTATCCGAGCCCGTGCTCGTCGGAGGGGAAGTGGGCGGGAACCCAGTCGAGGACGACGGCGATGTCTTGTGCGTGGAGCGCGTCGATGAGACGCATGAGGCCTTGGGCGGTGCCGTAGCGCGAGGTGGGGGCGAAGTAGCCGACGGTCTGGTAGCCCCAGGAGCGGTAGAGGGGGTGCTCGGTGACGGGCATGAGTTCGACGTGTGTGAAGCCGCGTTCGCGGAGGTAGGCGGGGAGAACTTCGGCGAGTTCTTCGTAGGTGAGGTGTGTGCCGTCGGGTTTGCGTCGCCATGAACCGGGATGGAGCTCGTAGATGGAGATGGGTGCGGTGCGTGCCTGGCGTTGCGCGCGGGCGCGCATCCAGTCGTGGTCGTTCCAGGTGTAGTCGAGGGTGTGGACGATGCTCGCGGTGCGGGGTGCGGGCTCTTGGCGGAAGCCGAAGGGGTCGGTTTTGTCGACGCGGTAGCCTTGGTGGGCTGCTGACTCGATGTGGTATTTGTAGAGGGCGCCTTCGCGGATGTTTTTGATGTCGCCCCACCAGACGCCGCTGACGCCGCCTCGCTCGAGGGGGTGCGCGCCGGGTTGCCAGTTGTTGAAGTCGCCGACGACGGAGACACGCTCGGCGCTTGGGGCCCAGACGCTGAAGCGTGTGGTGTGGTCGGGGTCGCGCAGGGGGTGTGCGCCCATGTGCCTGTAGAGGCGTCGGTGGTTGCCCTGGTTGAAGAGGTAGGTGTCGTCGGCGGTCATGCCGGGGCGGAAGGCGGCTGCGCCTTGTGTGTCGTCGGTGTGGGCGCCGGTGGTCATGGGGCGGGTTCCGTGTGCGCGTGCGGCGCGAGGAGGAAGCGCAGGGCGCCGGGGAGGCGGCTGCGCCAGGCGAGTTCGTTGTGGCGGGCGCCTTCTTCGACGACGACCTTGAGGCGGGTTTCGCCCATGCCTTGTGCGCGGAGGGCGCGCTCGGCCTGGTCGAGGAGGCCGAGCAGCGCGGCGTCTTGCTCGGGGTTGGCGTATTCGAGGGTGCCCATCGCGATGAACATGCGCTCGGGCCAGGGGCCTTGGTGCTGGCGGATGGCGTCGATGAGCTTGCCTTCGCCGACCCAGAGGCTGGGGCTTTCGACCAGCGCGGCGCCGAACACGCCGGGGCGGGTCATGATCGTGTGGAGTGTGATGACGGCGCCGAAGCTGGAGCCGCCGATGGCGGTGTGCTGCGGTGCTTTCTTGGTGCGGTAGCGGGTGTTGATGAGGGGGATGAGCTCATCGACGAGGAAGGTGGCGTAGGCGTCGGCGCCGCCGCCGGGCATGCCGGGGCGTCGTTTGCCCGCGGGGAAGGGGAGGTAGTCGTGGCTGCGCGACGCGCCGGAGTTGTCGATGCCGACGACGATGGTGGGGAGGATGGGTGCTTGGGTGTCGGCTTGGGTGTCGGCGGGGCGGCTGAGCGTGTCGATGGTTTCGTCGACGCCCCACTCGCCGGCGAAGCTTGTGGTGTCGTCGAAGAGGTTCTGGGCGTCGTGCATGTAGAGCACGGGGTAGCGGGCGGCGGCGTTGTCGTGAGCGGCGTACTGCTCGGGGAGCCAGACGCGGATGGTGCGCACGGCGCCGAGGTGTTCGCTCTCGACGGTGAAGATCTCGAGCGTGCCGACTGGGACCGATGCGCCGGCGCCGGCGCTGGACGCGGGCGTGCCGGCGAAGCCGGCGATCTCGAGCGTCGGGTCGCCGGAAGCGGGGAAGGTGGCGGTGCGGTTTGGGATGTTGTTGCCGGCGGCGGTTGTCTCGACGGTTTCCCACGACCCGAGGGTGAACTTGAACTCGACGGCGCGCTCGGCGAAGGCGCGGGGGAGGACGAAGGTCCACTCGGCGCGGTCGCCCCGCTTGCGCTTGGCGGTCGAGCGTGTGGCGCCGGGGTTCCAGGCGTTGATGCTGGAGCCGATGTAGAGGTCGGGGAGGTCGGCCTGCGGCGTGTTGTCGAAGGTGCCCGAGGCGTCGACGGCGATGAGGCGGACGGTGTCGCCGGCGACCGCGCGCGGGGCGAGGAGGGCCAGCAGCATGAGCGCCGCGAGGGTGAGTGTGCGCATGGGCAGAGGGTATCCGCGGGCGGGGGCGAGGCCCTGCTCGGGTGTCGGCGTGCGCGGGTCGGGCGGGCGGATGTTGGCGGATCGACAGGCGGGACGCCTGTCCTACGGGGTGAGGAAGGTTGTTTCAGGCGGTGTGGTCGTCGGGGTTGGGGGGCGGGGGTTCGGTCCAGAGGGGCAGGCCGAAGGCTTGGGTGTGCCAGGTGTTGGTGGTGCGGCGGAGTTCGGCGGCGAAGCCCATGGCGGCGATGCGGCCGGCGGCGAGGGTGGCGGTGAGCTCGCGCGGTCGGGCCTCGAGTTCGAGGAGTGTGAGGCCGGTGCGCTCGGCGAGTGCGCGAGCGGCGGCGAGGACGGTGCCGCGTGTGCGCATGTCGGCGAGTGGGTCGGTCAGGGACTTGGTCATCGGGTCGGGGACGTCGGTGGCGCGGAGTGTGACTCGGGTGGCGTTGACGGTGCGCGCGGGCGCGTCGGCGAGGGAGGCGAGGACGCGGTCGGTTGCTTCGGCGAGGGTGTGCGCGGCGCGGGGGCGGAGGTCCTGGGCGAGGTCGTCAGCGGTGTGCTTGCCGGTGGTGACGAGGATGGTGTGCGCTTCGGGGATGCCGGCGTTGACGGCGGCTTCGAGGTCGCGGGGCATGTCGCCGATGAGCCAGCTCTTGGTGAGGTCGAGGTGGAGTTCGCGCGCGGCGGCGAGGATCATGCCCGGGGCGGGCTTGCGCCAGGGGTGCTCGGTCTTGAAGCGCGGGTCGGTGCCCTTGGGGTGGAAGGGGCAGCAGTAGACGGCGTCGATGAGTGAGCGGGGGATGGGGTGGCGGGCTTGTGCGCCGGCGCCGGGCGGGGTGAGCTGGGCGCGGAGGGCGTCGTTGACGGCTTCGACATCGCGGAGCGAGCCGTGCGCGCGGGCGACGCCGCCCTGGTTGGTGACGGCGACGATGGCGAAGCCGGCGGCGCGGAGGCGCGCGAGGGATTCGGGCGCGTCGTCGAAGGGGTGGGTGTGTTCTGGTTTGAGCAGGTCGCCGCGGGTCACGCCTTCCCATGCCGCTGGCGGGAGCGTGTTGTTGCGGTTGATGGTGTCGTCGCGATCGAGGAAGACGGCGGGTCGCATGGGGGAGAGGGTATCGGCGGGGTTATTGGCTCGTGCTGCTCACCATCTCGTGGACGGGCGGCTTGAGGCTCGGCGCGTCGAGGGCTTTGGGCTGGAGCCTGCGGGCGACGACGGGGATCTCGGCGTCGTCCATCTCGGTGAGCCCGGCGGCGATGGCGACGCGGGCGAGGTCGACGCGGGAGAGGTTGCCGAGCTTTTTGCGGATGCTGAGGAGGTGCCCGTCGACGGTTTTGTGCGAGCGGTAGAGCGTGTGGGCGATGTCGTTGGTGGACAGGCCGGTGCCGACGAGGCGGAGGACCTCGAGCTCGCGTTCGGTGAGGCGTTCGAGGTTGCCCAGGTCGTCTTGGCGGACGCGGACGGTGTCGATGGCGTGGGTGGTGTCCTGGTGTTCGGGGGCGCCGGCGGCGTGGACCGCGTTGGGGCAAACGATGAGGACGGCACGCTGGCTTGCGTGTGTGCTGGAACGGGAGAGGGTGATGGGGCGGTAGGTGACGCTGGACCAGACGCCGGTGAGCATCCCGAAGATGCGCAGGGGGCGTGCGCTGTCGAGGGCGCGGCGGAGCAGGTCGGTGCGCTCGGCGGCGACGTTGGCGGGGAAGAACTCGGCGACGTGGCGCCCGATGGGGCTCGGGTGGACGCGCTTGAGGGCGACGGTGGCGCGGGGGTTGGCGGCGATGATGCGCATGGCATCGTCGACGAGCAGGACGCTGGCCGCGGTATCCATGAAGAGGGCGATGGCGTAGTCGTCGCCGGCGATGTGGTCGGTCAGGCGACCGGCGGCGTGGTCCGTCGCCTCGTCGGCGGGCCGATCGGCGGAGAGCGTGGTCGGGGTGCGCACGGCTGCATTGCTTGCGTGTTCGTGCGACGACGGTTTGGTCATCTTGCCCCCCCCTTTTTTTGCCTCGGTGTGGCGTTGCCCTCGTGCCGGGGGCTGAGGGCTCAATCGGCTCTGTACCAGTATTCAGAGGCAGGGGGAGTCAAGCGAGCGTTTCACTTAGAAACGGGTGTTCTGACTTGTATTGCACATAAAAACATCCGCGAACCGGCCGGGTCTTGGTGGAGACCTGGGCGGGTCGCGGATGGTTTCAGACCGGTTCGTCGAGTCGCGGACGGGCGTCCGGCTTGCGCTTGCTGGGGGCGGTGGGGCGGACGTCAGGCGATGGTGACGTTGTCGTCGAGGTAGACGTCCTGGATGGCGTGGAGGAGGGCGGCGCCTTCGTTCATGGGGCGTTGGAAGGCTTTGCGTCCTGAGATGAGGCCCATGCCGCCGGCGCGTTTGTTGACGACGGCGGTGGTGACGGCTTCGGCGAGGTCGCCCGCGCCGGAGGAGGCGCCGCCGGAGTTGATCAGGGGTGTGCGGCCCATGTAGCCGTTGGCGAGCTGGTATCGGCAGAGGTCGATGAGGTGTCCGCCGGTGCCGTCGGCGTTGGATCCGGAGAGCTCGGTGTAGATGCGTGTGTCGAACTTGCCGTAGGAGGAGGAGCCGGTGTTGAGGGCGGCGTATCCGCCGTTCTTGGTGGGGAGTTTTTGCTTGAGGATGTCGGCCTGGATGGTGGCGCCGAGGTGGTTGGCCTGTCCGGTGAGGTCGGCGGAGTCGTGGTAGTCGGTGCCGTCGTTTTTGAAGGCGTTGTTGCGGGTGTAGCACCAGAGGACGCAGACCATGCCGAGCTCGTGGGCGTGGTGGAACATGTCGGCGACGTATTCGATCTGTTCGCGTGATTCTTCGGAGCCGAAGTAGACGGTTGCGCCGACGGCGACGGCGCCCATCTCGTAGGCCTGGGTGATGGTGCCGAAGCGTGACTGGACGTGGATGTTGGGGTAGGTGAGCAGCTCGTTGTGGTTGAACTTGACGAGGAAGGGGATTTTGTGGGCGTACTTGCGTGCGACCGAGCCGAGGACGCCGAAGGTCGAGCAGACGGCGTTGCAGCCGCCCTCGATGGCGAGCTCGACGATGTTGGCGGGATCGAAGTAGGCGGGGTTTGGGGCGAAGGAAGCGCCGGCGGAGTGCTCGATGCCCTGGTCGACGGGGAGGATGCTGGTGTACCCGGTGCCGGCGAGGCGGCCCGAGTTGAGGATGAGCTGGAGGTTGCGCATCACGGCGGGCGAGCGGTCGGTCTGGCTGACGACGCGGTCGACGAAATCGGGCCCGGGCAGGTGGAGGGCGGACTTGTTGATGAACTTGCACTCGTGGGCGAGCAGGGCGTCGTCTTTGAGGATGGCGGCGACGTCGATCGTCAGGTTGGGCATCTCTGGCTCCTGCCTGGTTGGGCTTGTTGATTGGGCTTGCGAAATGTGTTGCCCAGTTGGTTTGGGCGTCTGTGGGTCTTGAGTCTAGGGCGGTGTGCGGGCGTTTGGGGACGTTTGGGTGTGGTGTTCGCGAGCGGTCTTGGCGGGGTGGTTGGGGCGGGTGTTGAGGGGTTGATATGGGGGTCAAAGCGGGCTTGGCGGGCTGTGGGCGGGGATCGAGAAGAAATTCTGCCAGTTGGCTGGCACGGCTGGATTCCTGTGCTCTATTCGGGGTGGTTGGGTAGGAAAGACACGCCTGCGGCGATTCGCCGGGGCAACGTAAAACAGGGCGTTCCCCAGGGTGCCGGGGAGCGTCCTTTTTACGTTTTGGGGTGCGGCGATCTGGCGGCGATCTGGTGGCGCGGGCGGGACGCGGGACGCGGTCGGTTGGCTGGGCTGGGCTCAGTCGTCTGGGGTGGGCGTGGCGGCGCGGGCCATGAGCGTGCGGAAGGTGCCGATGGTCTCTGGCGCGTCGGGCGCGGCGTCGGGTGGCGGGTGGAGGCGGTCATACCCGCCGTCGGGTCGCATGCGCCAGGCGTTGCGTCGGTCGCGGAGGGTGACGTCGAGGATTTCCCAGAGGCTGGCGCGTGCGGCGGGGTCTTTGACGGGTGTGATGGCTTCGACGCGTGTGTCGAGGTTGCGGTACATCCAGTCGGCGGAGCCGATGTAGTAGTCGGCTTCGGCGGGGTCGTGGTGTCCGTTTGCGAAGCCGAAGATGCGTGAGTGTTCGAGGAGTCTTCCGACGACGGAGATGACCTCGATGTTGTCGCTGACGCCCGGGACGCCCGGTCGGAGCGAGCAGAAGCCTCGGACGATGAGTGTGACCTGGACGCCGGCTTGGGAGGCTTCCAAGAGGCGTTGGCAGATCTTGCGGTCTTCGAGGCTGTTCATTTTGGCGAGGATGCGCGCGGGGCGTCGGTTGGCGGCGTGGTCGATCTCGCGGTCGATGAGCTGGTTGAAGCGTGCGCGCATGTGCGTGGGCGCGACGAGGAGTTCGTTGTAGGTGTGCTCGGCGGCGTGTCCGGTGAGGGCGTTGAAGAGGGCGATGACGTCGGCGGTGAGCGCGGGGTCGCAGGTGAGCAGGCCCAGGTCGGTGTAGAGCTGCGCGGTGGCGGGGTGGTAGTTGCCCGTGCCGAGGTGGCAGTAGCTGCGGATGACGTGGCCCGGGGCGTCTTCGGCGCGTTCGCGGCGGACGACGAGCGAGCACTTGGAGTGGGTCTTGAGGCCGACGACGCCGTAGGCGACGTGGACGCCGGCTTTCTCGAGCTGTCGGGCGAAGGTGACGTTGCGTTCTTCGTCGAAGCGTGCGCGGAGTTCGACGAGGCAGGCGACCTGTTTGCCGTTTTCGGCGGCGGCGATGAGCGAGTCGATGAAGGGGGAGTCGCGGGTGGTGCGGTAGATGGTCTGCTTGATCGCGAGGACGCCGGGGTCCTGGGCGGCTTCTTCGATGAAGCGTTCGACGGAGTGCTCGAAGGATTCGTAGGGGTGGTGCACGAGGACGTCGCGCCGGCGGATGACGCTGAAGATGTCCTCCTCGCTGCGCAGCGAGGGGGGCACGGCGGGGGTGTAGGGCGGGAACTTGAGGTCGGGGCGGTTGACCGAGGCGATCTGGAAGAGGTCGACGAAGGCGAGCGGGCCTGGGCGGTGGTAGACGTCGGCGTCGGTGAGGTCGAGCTCTTCGGTGATGAAGCGGAGCAGCTCGCGCGGCGGGTCGGGGTTGACCTGGAGGCGCAGGGCGCTTGCGAAGCGGCGGAGGCGCAGCTCGGCCTCGACCTGCTCGAGCAGGTCGTCGACCTCGTCGTCTTCGATCTCCAGCGCGGCGTTGCGCGTGACGCGGAAGGGGAGCGTCTCGCGGACGGTGAGGCCCGGGAAGAGGCCGCTGAGGTTGGCGGCGATGATCGCGTCGAGCGGGACGAGGCGGATGGTGTCGGCGGTGGCGCCGTCGGGCCCGTCGAGGCGGTCGACGTCGACGAACTGCGGGAGGACGTCGGGGATTTTGACGCGGGCGAAGCGGGTCTGGCGGTCGTCGGCGGACGCGCCGGGCGACTCGAGGAGGACGCCGAGGTTCTCGGAGAGGTTGGAGATGAAGGGGAAGCGGTGGCCCGGGTCGACCGCGAGGGGGGTGAGGATGGGGAAGACGTTGGCGTGGTACCAGTCTCGAACGGCGTCGCGGTCGGCGTCGCTGAGGTCTTCGAAGGCGAGGATGTGGATGCCGGCGTCGCGGAGCGCGGGGAGGAGGTCGTTGAACCAGCACTCGGTTTTGAGGCGTTGGTGTTCGATGACGGTGCGGCGGATCTCTTCGAAGAGGCGCGGGAGCGCGACGTCGCCCTGGCGCGGCTGCTTGCCCGAGGCGAGTCGGCGCTTGAGCAGGCCGACGCGTTTCATGAAGAACTCGTCGAGGTTGCTGGCGAAGATCGCGAGGAACTTGACGCGTTCGAGCAGGGGCGTGCGGTCGTCGATCGCCTGGGCGATGACGCGGCGGTTGAACTCGAGCCAGGAGAGATCGCGGTTGAAGAAGACGCCCTGCTCCAGCAGGGCGGGGTCGTCCATGGGCGAGGGGGGCGGGGCGTTGTCCTGGGCGGGGCGGGCGCCGGCGGCGGGGGCGCCGGGGAGGTTGTCGTCGGGGGCGGGCTGGGCGTCGTTGGGCATGGGCTTGGGGTGATTGGCTGGGGTGCTGTTCTTAGGTGTTGGGATCGGGGTGGTAGGTGGCGGTGCAGCCCGGGGCCTCGGTGATGGCGACCGCGGTGATGCGCGCATCGACGGCGCGGAGGGCGCTGCCGACGCGGGCGTCGAGCTGGATCGCGATGTGTCGGGCGATCAGCTCGGCGGTGGGGTTGAGGTGGTTGAAGGGCTCGACGTCGTTGAGGGTGCGGTTGTGGAAGGGGGAGATGGTGTCGTTGAGTGCGTCGTGGATGGTGTGGAAGTCGACGAGGAGGCCGTCGTCGTCGAGGGTTGGGGCGGCGATGTCGACGGTGACGTGCCAGTTGTGCCCGTGGAGGGGCTCTGGGACGCCGGCGACGGTGATGGAATGGGCGGAGGAGAAGTTGGCTTCGACCCGGATGGCGTACATAGAAGGAGAGTAGGGGACTGGGGATCGGGGATCAGGGATCGGGGATCACGCGTCGCGGGGTGGGGAGGGATCGGTGGCGGCGGGGGCCGGCGGGTCTGGCGCGGCGTTGTGGTCTTTGGTCCAGTTCCAGAGGCCCCGGACGTTGAGGACGATCCATACGGCGTTGAAGACGACGCCGGGGGGCGAGTCGACGCGGAGGTTGAAGAGGATCCAGAAGACGCAGGATGCGGTGCCCCAGAGGAAGCCGTCTTGGTGTTTGGATCCGAGTCGCCAGATGCCGACCATGCCGGTGATCGCGGCGCCGATGTCGAGCGCGTTGTGGCGGGTGATCCAGCCGGGGGTCCACTCGGGCAGGAGGGCGGCGAGGAAGGTCGGGTCGGCGGCGAGGGCTGGCGGCGGGGCGGCGGTTGCGAGCGTGAGCAGGGTGTCCATGGTGGCGAAGGGTAGCGGGTGGTAGGGTTGTGGCGACGGCCCGAGGGGGCGGCGGTCTGGAGGGTGAGCGATGGCGGATGCACCGTTGATTCTGGGCGTGAGCGGGCTTCGGGGGATCGTGGGCGAGAGCCTGACGCCGGAGGTTGCGGTGCGGTACGCGGGGGCGTTTGGGGAGTGGTTGCGCGATCGGATCGGCGGCGCGCGTCGGCCCCAGGTTGTCATCGGGCGTGATGGGCGCGTGGGCGGCGAGGCCGTGCAACTCGCGGTCGAGTCTGCGCTGTTGGGTACCGGTTGCTCGGTTTGGAGCACGGGCGTGGCGATGACGCCGAGCGTTGGTGTCGCCGTCGACACAATGGGGTTTGACGCGGGCATGGTGATCACCGCGAGCCATAACCCGCAGCAATGGAACGGCATCAAGCTGCTCGTTCGCGAGCGGTCGTGGGACCGCGAGTCCATGCAGGACGGGCGGGGTGAAGTGTCCTCGTCTCACGCAAATGTGTGTGCCCCCAACGCGCGGCAGGCGAATCAGATCATCAATGGCTTTCAGGGCGAACGATTCGTGTGGCGCGCCTGGGATGCCCTCGGCAAGTCGGATTGGACGTGCGACAGCAACGCGCAGCACTGCCTGTTGGTGAAGCGCGCGATCGAGTCGACGATCGGGCGGAGCTGGCATGCGATGATGGCTGATGGGGCCGTTCGGCGGTGCGTCTCGGACTCCGTGAACTCATCGGGTGGGAGTGTGTCGCGCGACTTCTTTGCTCGTGGTGTGGTTGAGCTTGTGCAACTGCACGCGAGTGACTCGGGCATCTTCCCCCACACCCCGGAGCCGACGGCGGAGAACCTGTCGGGCGAAGGGGGTTTGTGTGACGCGGTCCCGGGGCTGAAGGCGGATGTAGGTTTTGCGCAGGATCCGGATGCGGATCGGCTGGCGATCGTCGACGAGCACGGGCGGTACATCGGCGAGGAGTACACGCTGGTGCTGTGCGCGCAGGCGTTGCTGCGCGATCGGGGTGCGGATGAGCCGACGGCGCATCTGGTGGCGAACCTGAGCACCTCGCGGATGATCGACGACGTCGCGGCAAAGCACGGGGCGGTGGTGCACCGGACGGCGGTGGGCGAGGCGAATGTTGTTGAGCGGATGAAGGCGCTCAAGGCGGAGGGGCACGAGGTGGTGCTGGGGGGCGAGGGGAACGGGGGCGTGATCTGGCCCGAGGTCGTGTATGTGCGCGACTCGCTGGGGTCGATGGCGCTGGTGCTGAGTTTGATGGCGCGGACGGGCAAGACGGTGAGCGAGCTGGTGGCGGAGATTGATGCGCTGGCGGCGGGCGGTGCGGGGTACGCGATCGTGAAGCGGAAGGTGGAGATCGCGAGCAAGGCGGACGCCAAGCCGGCGGTGCAGGCGGTGGCGAGGGCGTACGCCTCGGAGCGGGTGGACCGGCAGGACGGGGTGCGGGTGGACTTTGAGGGTGGTGAGAAGGCGGGGAAGTGGGCTGGCAGCTGGGTGCACGTGCGGGCGAGCAACACCGAGCCGATCATGCGGGTGATTGTCGAGGCGCCGACGGCGGAGGCTGCGGGGGCGCTGGCGGATGAGGTGGGGCGTGTGATCGCGGCGGGGTGATGGTCGGGGCGGGGGTGGGCCGGTGGGGGTGGACGGACAGGCGGGACGCCTGTCCCACTTTGTGCTTTGGGGTTGGGGAGGTGATCGCGCGGGGGTGAGCGGGCGGCGTGAGCGGACAGGCGGGACGCCTGTCCCACTGGGGGGGCGGGGGCCCCTAGACTGATGGCCCATGATCGAAACCACGATTGAGCCTGGTATGACGGTGCGGGTGACGCAGCAGATTCCTTTCGGGCGCGGCACGAAGGTGGCGACGCTGGAGGGGGAGGTGCTGCGGATGGGCCAGCAGAAGACCGGGTCGTGGTTTGCGCACGCCAAGGACAAGAAGCTGTGGCTGGATCGGCTGGAGCTGAAGAAGGCCGACGGCGAGATTGTGCATGTGAACCTGGATCAGTACTCGCGGGTCGAGGCGGTCTGAGGCGGTGTGAGGCGTGCGTGAGGCATCGCGAGCTGGGCACTGTGTGTCGGGGTTTGTGCGCGCGGTGATTCGAGCGGTGCGGGTGAGGCCGGGGGAATCTGAGAAAATCTGAACGGCTGCTTTGGGCTGTGGTTGCGCGCTGTGTTGGTGGTGGCGTGTGGTGTTGTTGTGCGCGCGTTTGGGGTGCGGGGCGTGGTGGGTGTATGTGTGCCGGGGCGGCGATGTGACTGCCCGGCGTGGAGTGGTGGTGGGCCGCGGCCCGGCGGGGCGGCGAGCGAGCGGAGGCGGACGCCATGGTGGATCGAGACCTCGTTCGGCATGCGATCGAGGCGTTTGGGTCGCGAGAGCGGCTTGAGCTAGAGCGGCTGTGGGCGTATTTCCGCAACGAGCGCGGACCGGTCCCGCCGGGTATCGCGGGTGTGGTTCGGCAGGACCGTCCGGGGAGGCTGGCGCAGGAGGCGGGGTTGCCGGCGCGGGTCGTGGGGCGGAGCGGCGAGAGCGATGACCGGTGGCGCGGGCGGCGCGAGGTCGTGATCGAGAACGACATCGCGTGGCGTGTGCAGACGATGGTCGATTTTCTGATGGGCGAGCCGGTGCGGTTGGTGAGCGAGAGCCGAGACGCGGAGCTTGGGGCCGAGATCGAGCGGGTGCTCGAGGCGGTGTGGGAGGCGAGCGGCGGGATCGCGATGCTGCAAGACGCGGCGCTGCTGGGGCATGTGTACGGGCATGTGGATCTGGTGGTGCGGGTGGATGAAGAGGCGTTGCTGGCGTGGCCCGGCGGTGGGGGCGGTGATGCGGCTGGCGACATTGCCGCGGGCGCTGCGGGGGCGATCCGGATCGAGCCGGTGGAGCCGGTGCGCGGAGTGCCGGTGGTTTCGGAGGCGGACTACCGCGTGCTCGACGCGTACGCGGTGCACGCCGAGCGTGAGCTGAACGAGCTGGAGGGCGCGGGCGGGCACGGGGGCGTGGGCGGGCGGTCGCGTTCGGGGCGTGCGTTCCGGTTGTTTGGTCGCGAGGAGCGTGAGGCGAGCACGGGGCGCGTTGGGGGCGTGCGGCGCCGGCGTGGGACGGTGACCGAGGTGCTCACGCCGAGCGGCTGGTGGGTGGAGCGTGACGGTGAGGTGATCGAGCGTGGCGAGCGGTCGTTGCTGCGTGGCGTGGTGCCGGTGGTGCATGTGCAGAACCTGAGCCAGCCGTTCCGCTGGGGCGGGCTGGGCGAGGTGGAGCCGCTGGTCGCGTTGCAGGACGAGCTGAACACGCGGCTGAGCGATCGTGCGAGCCGAGTGACGCTGCAGAGTTTCAAGATGTATCTGGCTCGCCGGCTGGACGGGTTTGACCCGAGGCTGGTCGGCCCGGGCGTGGTGTGGCAGAGCGATGACCCGGAGTCGTCGATCGAGTCGTTCGGCGGGGATGCGTCGAGCCCGAGCGAGGAGCGGCACATCGAGGAGGTGCGCGAGGCGCTGGACAAGGTGAGCGCCGTGCCGCCGCTTGCGGGCGGGGTGATCCGTGCGAGGGTGGGGAACCTGAGCAGCGCGACGGCGCTGCGGGTGACGCTGATGGGTCTGCTGGCGAAGACGCGGCGGAAGCGCGTGACGTACGGGGGCGGGATCGCGCGGGCGAGCGCGTTGGTGCTTGCGGCGCTGGATGAGGCGGGTGTGCTTCGGACGGGCGCTGCGGACCGGCGGGTGCGGGTGGTGTGGCCCGACCCGGTGCCGGGCGATGAGCGGAGCGAGCTTGCGGTGGCGGGTGACAAGGTCAATCTGGGTGTGCCGCGTGAGCGTGTGCTTGCCGAGCTCGGGTATGCGAGCGGGAGCGGGGCGGCGGAGCCTGGGATTTCTTGAGTGTGGCTTGGCGTGCTGATGGACGAAGGAGGTGGCTCGATGACACAGGTACCGGTTGGCGGCGTGGACCCGATGGAGCCGGTGGGCGGGGGCGGGGGCTTTGGCGGTGATGGTGGCGGGGGCGGCGAGGCTTCTGCTCTCGGCGGGGGCGCGGTGAGCGCGGAGCGTTTGCTGGAGACGCGTGCGCAGGAGGCTGAGCGCCGTGCGGCGGAGCTTGAGGCGCGGGTGGCGGAGCTCGAGGGCGAGCTGGCGTCGGCGGTGGCGTCGTGCGAGGCGGCGGAGCGGCGCCGGGAGATCGACCGGTCGCTGGTCGAGGCGGGGACGATCGATCTGGAGGCGGCGGCGTTGCTTGCTGAGGCGGAGCTGTCGCGGATGGCCGAGCCGGACTCGGCGGTCGCGGTTGATGAGCTGCGGCGGAGCAGGCCCTATCTGTTTTCGCCGGGCGAGCGGGGTGGTGCGCGGTCTGGTGTGGGTCGTTCGGCGGGGGCGACGACGTCGGCGGCGACCGGTGAGGCAGGCGATGCGCGGGCGTCGGCGGCGGCGCTGGGCGGGCTCGCCGATGAGGCGCGGCTGAGCGGTGATCGGCGGGCGCTGCTGCGGTATCTGCGGCAGCGGCGCGGGGGCTGACCGGCGGTCTCATTGGCGGCCTGATGGGGGATGCTGATCGGCGCGGGCCGGGCGGCGGTTGTTTCGAAGCGATGGAACGGGAAGCGGACAGCAGCGGCGCGATCGGTGCGCGCCGGGAAGGGACGAACGGATGGCGTTTACAGGCAAGGCGACGTACGGGGGCGGGGCGGATCTGCCGGAGCTGGTTGAGGACGTGTCGGACGTGATCGGGATTGTGAGCCCGCACGAGACGCCCTTGCTCGACCACCTGGGCGATGCGAAGCGGGCGGCGGCGAGCACGGTGCACGAGTGGATCGAGGACACGCTGCTGGCGAACAAGGGGACGATCAACCAGACGACGTTTTCGCCCAACCCGATCTCGGCGACCGTGATCACGGTGGACGATGCGTCGGTGTTCCAGGCGGGCGATCTGGTGCGGCCGTCTGACTCTGAAGAGATCGCGCTGGTGACGGGCGTGGACACGGGCTCGAACGCGATCAACGTCGTGCGCGGGTACGGGGCGACGACGAAGAAGCAGCTGATGGATGACCAGGAGCTGCTGATCATCGGCAACGCGGCGCTGGAGGGCGGGGCGGCGCCGGCGGCGCGGTTCACGACACGCGTGCGTCGGCGGAACTACACGCAGATCCTGACCGCGACGGTCGAGGTCTCGGGCTCGATGCAGGCGGCGCGGGCGCACGGGATCGACGACGAGGCGGACTACCAGAAGCAGGAGCGGATGCGCGAGCTGCTGCGCGACCTCGAGAATTGCGTGATCAACGGCGTGGCGCCCGAGGCGAACGAGGTGGGCTCGTCGACGGTGCGGCGGAGTATGAGCGGGATCATCCACCAGCTCAGCACGAACCGCTTTGCGCCCGGGGCGGGGGGCATCCCCGACGGCGACGGCGCGGGGAGCGACGGGCTGACCGAAGGGGTGCTCAACGCGGCGCTGCGGACGATCTGGGACCAGAGCAACGCGGGCGTGGACACGATCGTGGTGGGCGGCGCGCAGAAGCGTCGGATCAACGGGTTTGCGACCGGGAGCCGCGCGTACCTGCCCGAGGACGAGACGTACAGCGACCTGGTGAGTGTGTACGAGAGCGACTACGGGGTGTGCCGGGTGGTGCTGAGCCGTTGGATGCCGGCGGGGTCGTTGCTGATGCTGGACAGCTCGCGGCTTGGGGTGATGCCGCTGAGCGGGCGGAGTTTCCACTACAAGGCGCTGGCGAGCGACGGGGACGCGGTGCGCGGGCAGGTGATCGGCGAGTACACGCTGGAGATGCGCAATGAGAATGCGCACGGGCTGCTGAGCGGTCTGGCGGTCTGATGGGGTGTTGATGGATGTCGGCGGCCGGGGGGCCGTTGTGTGTGTGCCCGGGGCGCTTCGGCGGGGGCGTCCCGGGTCTTTGCTGCGGGCGGCTAAGGGATCTTGTTGATGAAGGGGGGCGTCGATGGCCTTTGCGACGGATCGGGATGTGCTGGCGTTGGAGCCGCGGGTGTTTGAGGAGGCGGGCTGGGCGGCGCAGCGGCTGGTGAGCGGGGTGGGCTCGGTGAGCGGGACGGCGTTGACGCTGGAGAGCGGGGGCCCTGGGTTCGATGTGGCTGGTGTTGACGCGGGCGCGGTGGTTGTGGTGGATGGGGTGGCGCTGGAGGTGGTGGCGCGGGTGAGCGCGAGCGTGCTGACGGTGAGCCGGCTGCGGGCGGAGGCGGGGGATGCGCCGATTGCGCCGGCGGGTGTTGTGAGCAAGGCTGTGGAGGTGCCGACGCTGGGGCCGCAGCTCGCGATCGCGCACCGGCAGGTGTTGTCGATGGCGGGTGTTGAGGTTGCGGGGCAGGCGTGGCTGGCGGAGGACGCGGTAACGGACGCGGCGGTGGTGGGTGCGCCGGGGTGCGTGCTTGCCGAGGTGCTGGGGGCGTTGCACCTGGCGTACGCGGCGTTGGCTTCGGCCGGTGCGGCGGGGGAGGCGTACGCGGTGAAGGCGGCGTGCTATCGCGAGCGGTTTGGGGCGGCGCGCCGGCGGGCGGAGCTGGTGCTCGATCTTGACGGCGACGGGATCGGTGATGCGCGGCGGAAGCTGAACGCGGTGCGGCTGTCGCGCGGGTGAGCGCGGCGAGAAGGGAGGGCGGCGATGCTGATTGTTGGGCCGGGCGAGGTGCGGTTTGGCGGGCGGGTGTGGGAGCGGGTGTCCTGGGTGTCGGTGGCACAGGAAGGGGAGGGTGTGGTTGCCGAGTGGGGGGACGAGGGGCCGCACGCGGCGTTTGTGGATGTGCCGCGTCGGCGGGTGGATATCGAGGTGGTGCAGGAGGTGGCGGGGACGGACCTGGTGGACCCCGAGCTTGGGGAGCGGGAGGACCTTGTGGTGCTCGCGCGCTCGGCGGGGGGGGCGACGCGGACGGTGCGGGTCGATGCGGTGGTGCGGAGCGTGCGGCACGAGGTGTCGGCGCGCGGGGCGACGAGGCGTGTGCGGCTGATCGGTGTGTCGGACGATGGTTCGGACGACCCGGTGGCGGTGACGGGCGGGTGATGGGCGGGTGACGGGCGTGTGATGAGCGGTTTCGAGGCGGTGTGGGGCGTTGCTGGAAAGGGGGCGTGGATGAGCGAGTTTCGCGGGAACGATTTGTTTGGCTCTGGGCCGCACCGGTTCATTGCGGGCGAGCGGGCGCTGGTGGTGATCCCGCTGTGGGTTGCGTCGGGCGTGGGTTTTGACGACGGCGAGGGCTCGGTGGCACTTGGGAACCGCGAGGTGACGGTGACGGTGCAGGGGGTGCTGGTGGCCTCGAGCGAGAGCGCGCTGCGGACGCTGCGCGAGGACGTTGAGGCGGAGACGGTGTACGGGGTCGGGCCGTTGCGCGGGACGCTGGAGGACAACCACGGGCGGGAGTGGGCGGGGATGAGCCTGGTGCGGTATCAGGAGACCGGGGCGGTGCGGCGCGGGCGGCGGTGGTCGGTTGGGTATGAGGCGTTGTTCCGGCAGATCACGAGTTGAGCGTGTTGGGCGGTTTGGGGGCGGAGATGGTTGCGGAGACGCAGATCCTGGCGAGCGCGGCGCAGTTCGGGGTCGCGGGGCTGGTGGCGTGGATGTGGCTGAGCGAGCGGCGTTCCTCGGCGGTGCGCGAGCGGGAGCTGAGCGAATCGCACGCGCGGCTGATGCGGGGGGAGCTGGAGCTTGGGGTGCTCGTCGATGCGCTGCGCGAGAACACGCGGGTGCTGACGGCGCTGGAGGCCGGGCAGCGCGAGCTGGTGCATGCGATCGGCGGGCTGGAGCGGTCGGGCGGCGGGCGTGGGCCGGTCGGTTAGACTCGCGGCATGGGCGTAGCGGTCAGAGCGATGGCGGTGGTGTTGGGCGTCTGGGGCGTGTGCGCGGGCGGGTGCGTGTCGGGCGATGCGCGGGCGGTGGAGACGCCGGGCGTGTGGCGGGCGCCGGGGCCGTTCGTGGCCGGCGAGGTGCGCGTGAGCGGGCTGACGCGGCTGGATCGGCGTGCGGACGACGAGGTCGTGCTGGTGCTGCACCTTGAGGTGATGGATCAGTTTGGCGATCCGGTGAAGGTGCTGGGGGCGGTGGATGTGGTGCTGACCCCGGCGGCGAGCGCGGGGGCGGCGCGGGACGCGGTGCGGTGGAGCGTCGGGTTTACCGGTGCGCGGGAGAGCACGTCGTACTTCGACCCGTCGAGCCGGACGTACCGGTTTGTGCTCGGGGATCTGCCGGGGTGGGCGCTCGCGCTCGGCGAGGCGGATGCGCGCGATGCCCGGCTGGATGTGGTGCTGCGGACGCCGGCGCCGGGCGGGAGCGATCGGTCGGTGCGTGAGCTGCGGGCGCAGTCGGTCTTCGGGGGGTAACCCGAGGGGCGCGCGAGCGTGTTACTGGTTTGCGGCTTCGTCCTGGGCGGGGATGGTGCCGAGCTGGCGGTACTTTTCGCGGTACTTATCGCGGAGTTCGGTCTGTTTGTTGGTGAGGTCGATCTCGCGTCCGTCGACGAAGGCGTGCTTGATGTTGGTGGTGACTTCGAGGATGTCGCCTTCGGTAACGAGGAGGGTGGCGCGTTTGCCTCGGTCGATGGAGCCGAGCTGATCGGCGACGCCCAGGATGGCGGCGGCGTCGAGGGTGATCGAGCGGAGCGCGTGGGCGGGGTCGAGGCCGAAGGCGGCCGAGCGTGCGGCCTCGTAGGGCAGGTTGCGGACGTTGCCGTCGCGGTCTGAGGTGTCGATGGCGAAGGTGACGCCGGCATCGGCAAGGCGTTTGGGCAGGGTGAAGGGGTCGTCGTGGGGGCTGTCGGCGCGCTTGGGCCAGGTGTGGGTGCCCGAGAGGACGACGGGGACGTCGTGGGCGACGAGCAGGTCGCTGACGAGGGGTGCGTCGCGTCCGCCGACGATGACGGCTTTGAGGCTGCGCGTGGCGGCCCAGGTGACGGCGGCGCGGATCTGGTCGATGTCGTTGGCGTTGATGAAGAGGGGGATCTGTTGGCTGGCGGCCTCGGCGAAGAGGTTGCGCATCGATTCCATGCGGATGTCGATCGGGGCGTTGTCGTCGGCGCGGCGGAGGGCGTCGTAGGCCTGGGCGCGGGTGAAGAGGGCGTCGATCGCGGCGACGGCCTCGGCGGGGTCGGCGGGGGTGTTGGCGCCCGGGAAGGCGCGGTAGGCGGGGCGCATGTTGGGCCAGCTCAGGACGATGCCGGCGCGCCGGGCGATGGTCATGTCTTCCCAGGTCCAGCCCTCGGCCCGCATGACCGAGAGGGCGCCGGGGACGCGGCCGCCGCTGGGCACGCTGGCGAAGGTGAGGATGCCGTTGGAGCGTGCGACGGGGATGAGCGTGCTGTCGGGGTTGACCGAAACGGCGGGCGTGACTTCCGGGGTGAGCGGGCCGGTCTCGTTGTAGTCGTGTGTGGCGCGGACGGCGCCGATCTCGGTGAGGCCCAGGCGTGTGTTGCTGGCGATGAGGCCCGGGTAGACGCGGTGCCCGGTGGCGTCGATGACGCGCGAGTCGGGCGAGAGGTTGATGCGCGGCATGACGTCGGCGCGACGCCCGACGAGGGTGATGACGCCGTCGTTGAACGCGACGACGCCGTCGGGGATGACTTCGCCGCTGACGGTGTGGACCTCGGCGCCGACGAGGAAGACGGGCGCCGATTGCTCGGGCGCGGTGCGGGTGAGGTCCTGTGCCGGCGCGAGCGCGGCGGCGGCGAGGAGGACGATCGCGGAGAGAAGCGTGCTGAGGGTGTTCATCGGTCGAGCTCCGCGTCGAAGGCGTGAAGGATCATGCAGCCGCAGTCGCCCGGGAGCATGGCCCCGGGCATGCCGGAGATCTCGGCGTGTCGGCGGATTTCGCTGGCGAAGTGGCGGGCCATGAGGCCGCGAGATCGGTCGCGTTCGGGTTCGTCGCCGTCGATGCCGGGGTCACCCGCGGAGGGGTCTGCCTCGTCGGCGGTGTCTTCGGCGCGGTCGGGTGCGCCGAGGATCTTCTGGATGAGGCGTTCGCGCTCGGCGCGGATGCGTTCGCGGTGGGCGGCGTCTTGCGCGGTGCTGAAGCGTTCGATGCCCTCGATGAAGACGTGCTCGGGCCTGCTCATGGTGCTGAGGGGGCTCGCGTTCCAGAGGACGAGGTCGGCGTCTTTGCCGGGCTCGATGGAACCGACGCGTTCGTCGATACCGAGCTGGATGGCGGGGTTGATGGTGACGAAGTTGAGCGCCTGCTGGGGCGTCATGGCGATGCCGGATTCGCGGGCGTACTTGAGTGCCTTGGCGGCCTCGAGGTTCATGCGCCGGGCGAGTTCGTCGGAGTCGGAGTTGAAGCTGGTGAGCAGGCCGGCCTCGTGGTTGATCGGGCCGGCGTAGGGGATGGCGTCCTGGACCTCGACCTTGAAGGCCCACCAGTCGCTGAAGATCGAGGCGCCGTAGGCGTGCTGCTTGACGGTCTCGGCGACCTTGTAGGTTTCGAGCCCGTGCTGGAAGGTGCCGATCTTGAAGGCGAAGTCTTCGGCGATGCGGCAGAGCATGAGGATCTCGTCCTGGCGGTAGCTGTGGCAGTGGATGAGGCGTTCGCCGGCGAGGATCTCGGCGAGGGCTTCGAGCTCGAGGTCGGTGCGCCCGGCGTCGGTCTTGCGTCCGTTGTCGAGGTAGCGCTGCGCGGCGTGGAAGCGGTCGCGCATGATGGTCTCGACGCCCATGCGTGTCTGGGGGTAGCGGCTGTTGAACTCGCTGCCCCAGTTGGATTGTTTGACGTTTTCGCCCAGGGCGAACTTGATGCCGGGCTTGGCGCCTTCGAAGACGAAGTCGGCGGGGTTGGTCGCGCCCCAGCGGACCTTGACGGTCTGACTCTGCCCGCCGATGGGGTTGGCGCTGCCGTGCAGGAGCATGGCGGTGGTGACGCCGCCGGCGAGCTGGCGGTACCAGTTGATGAAGGTCGGGTCGAGCGAGTCGAGGATGCGGCACTCGGCGGTGACGGCCTGGCCCGCCTCGTTGACGCCCAGGCGGAAGAGGCCGGTGTGCGAGTGGGCGTCGATGAGGCCGGGCGTGATGTGCATGCCGGTGGCGTCGATGCGTTGTGTGCCCTCGGGGACGGCGTAGGAGACCGAGCCGTCGGGCGCGGCGCGCCCGACGAAGACGACTTTGCCGTTGTTGACGAAGATGAAGCCGTCTTCGACGACGCCGTCGGGCCCGCTGGTCCAGAGCGTGGCGCCGGTGATGAGCATGGGGCTGGCCGGGGGGGTTTCCGTGACGGCGTAGGGGCCGAAGGGGAACCCGCCGAGGTCGGCGGGGATGGCGGCGTCGTCGCGGGCCTTTGGGGCCTTGCTGGCGGTGAGCGTGAAGGCGCTGCCCGAAGACGTATTGCCCCGCCCGGCGAGCGCGGTGTTGGTCGGCGCGTCGAGGGTGACGGTGAAGATGCCGGGGTCGCCGAAGGGGGCGTGATCGAAGGTGAACGTGAGCGAGCCGTCCGCGTTCATGGAGGCCGACTCGGCGGTCTGTTCGATGTCGTCGGCGTTCGCGACGCGTTCGATGACGGTGACCTCGGGCCCCTTGGCGACCTTGAAGTCGAGCTCGAACTGTCCGCTCAGCAGCGCGTTCCAGGTGCCGTTGAACCGCGAAGGGTCGGCGGCGGAGTCGCGGGTGGCGGCCCACTGGAACGGCGCGCCGTCGGGCGCGATGCCGGTGCCGAGGATGCGGTCGCCCGTTCGCGTGGCGTCGGTCTGCAGCGTGCCGGTCATGATGTACGACCCGCCGCCCTCGCTGTTGTCGAGGTCATCGACGAGGAAGGAGATCGACGGGGCGCTGAGCGAGACGCTGCGGGCGTCGTGGTCTTCGCCCTCGTGCTCGATGATGACCTTCTTGCCCTCGACGCGGAAGGGCATGGTGAAGAAGGGGGCGTTCTCGGGGCCCACGACGAGCGACCACGAGCCGGCGAGGGTTTCGTTCTCGTCCGGGCGGCTGATGGTGTGGCGGCGTCCGTCGATCCAGACGTCGAGCAGCTTGGCGCCGTCTTCGGTGAAGGGGCGGTCAAAGACCGCGAGGCTGGCGACCTTGCCGGGCTCGATGGTGCCCAGGTCGTCGGCGACGCCCAGCAGCTCGGCGGGGGTGGTGGTGAGCATGGCGAGCGCGGCGTGCGGCTCGAGGCCGCCGTCGGCGACGGCGCGCCGGAGGTTGTCGTGGAACTTGGCGCCGCGGGGCAGGTCGCTGCTGGTCAGCGCGATCGTCAGGCCCGCATCGAGCAGGCGGCGCGGGTTGGTCGGCGCCTGCTCCCAGGCCATCATGGCTTCGAGGCTGACCGCGTCGGCGTGGCCCACGGTCGACACATCGGGCTTGGCGGGGAAGCGCAGGGGCACGACGATCGGGCGATCGGCGGCGACGATCGAATCGAGGCGGCGGAACTCGGTGCCCGAGCCGACGAGCACGGCGTTGTCGATGCCGAACTCGCTCAGGATGTTGTCGGCGAGCAGCGCCTCGCTCTCGTCGGCGACGTGCCACCAGATGGGGCGAGCGTCGGTGTCGAGGTACGCGAGCGCGCCCTCGGCGTGCTCGGGCGCGTCGAGCAGGGCCTGGCGCATCATCGAGACGACGCCCATGTGGCTCGTCGGGTGGCTGCGCGAGCCCCAGCCCGCGCGCTCGAAGTCGGTCGCGAGCACGGTGTCACCCGCGTAGACCGGCGGGCGCCCCGAGCTGGCGTGCCCGAAGGGCTCGGCGATCGAGACGACGGCGCCGCGCCCGGCGAGGATGCCGCCCTCGGGCACGATCAACGCCGCGCCGAAGCCCAGCTTGCGCAAACGCTCGGCATCGCCTTCTTCCATGCCCGGGCCGGTGAGCACGTCGCGCTGCGGGGTCATGCGCTCCGACCAGTGCGCGCCGGGTGAGGCGGGGTCGACCTTGGGCATCTCGACCTCGGCCCAGGGCTCGATGAACGCGGCATAGACGTGCAGCCCGCTCGCGTCGTGCACCTGCGCGCCCGCGTCGGCGGCCAAGCCGGGCTCGGCGGCGACGATCCGCCCGCTGTCGAACAGCACGCCGGCGTCTTCGAGCGTGCGCCCGGGCGCAACATGGACCGTCGCGCCGGTGAGCAGGTGGCGGGTGGGGGCGACGTCGACCGGGCCGTTGGCCGGGGGCGTGAGCCCGCTGTCGGCGGTGGGCTGGGCGAGGGCGAGGCAGGCGATGATCGAGAGCGAGGCGACCGCCGCCGCTCTGGGCGTGGCGGCGCGCGGCGCGGCGGGTTGGGGGATCGTCATGCCCTAAGCGTACCGCCGTCGTCGCTGAAAGATCCCCCGCCCGGTCGGGCCGGGCGGGGGAATGCGGCTGCGGGTCAGTTGCAGCCACCTGTGGGGACCGAATCGAGCTCGATCGATCCGCGAGGAGCGGGGTGTGTTCAGCGTCGGCGGCGCCCGGCGAGCAGGCCGGCGAGGCCCAGAACCGCGGCAGCGCCCGGCGCGGGGACGGCGGTCGCGAAGACCTGCACGTTCAGGTCGCTGGACTTGTCCCACCCGTTGCCGTTGCTGTCGACAGCGCCGGTGTTGGCGAAGTTGTCGACCTGGAGGAAGCGGTAGAGGTCGTCGGCGCCGTCCTGCGTGGTGCCGGAGAGTGCGGCGTTGGAGGCGAGGTTGAACCACACGCCGCTCGCCGGGTCGATCGCCTCGCCGAAGGCGTAGAACTCGACGGCGTCGCCCGGGTTGACGATGAGGTTGAGGTTGGTGAAGTCGATCTGCCAGACCTGGGCGAGCGGGCCTGTGGTGGTCTGGTAGTCCTGCCCCCCGGCGTACTGCACCGCGGAGATGGAGATGTCGGCGTTGTCGGTGTTGTTGCTCCCGGCGATGAAGTTGCCTGACTGGGCGAGCGTCGTCGCGGCGGCGCCGTTCTTGACATAAAGCTGCGCGTCGTTGTAACGCTGCGACAGGTCGAAGCCGCTGTCGCCCGCGGCGCCGGCGATGATCCACATGCGGATGGTGTCGACGCGCCAGACGGTGTTGGTCGCGTCGCCGGTCGCGCCGAGCGTGAAGTCGTCGCCCGTGGTGAACGGGCTGCCGGATTGCCCGTAGCCCCAGGCGACGTTGCTGCGGTTGGCGTTGGCGGCGTTGTTGAGGTTGGCGTCGGGGAGCCCGCGGTCGAAGACGAGCGTCTGGGCGTGCGCGGCGCCGGCTGCGAGTGCGAACAGGGCGGCCGCGGCGGTGATGGTGGTGGCGTTCATGTGTGTTTCTCCGTTCTCTCTGCTGCGTCGGGTCTCTCGTCCCGGCGCTTCGGGTGCGGATCGTGCCCGGTGTTGTGGTTGGGTGCCGGAGCACAATCGGTGTGCGACGTTCCCTCGGCGTCGCGAAGCGTCGCGCGGGGCCGGGTTGACCCCGCGCGTCGAACCGGTTGTGGGCGTGGCTCAGGCGGCGCGTCGGCGGCGCACGGCGAGCAGCCCGCCGAGCCCGAGCATCGCAACGGCGCCCGGCGCGGGCACGACGTTGACGAAGATCTGCGCCTCGGCGACGACGTTCTCGGTGCCCTTTTCCTTGATGCGCAGGATCGAGTCGTAGGTGCCGATGGCATTGGGGTCGAAGGGGATGTGCCCCGAGGCGTCGACGAAGCCGGGGAACGGCACGCCCCAGAAGTTGAACAGGGCGTTCTCGCTCGCGCCGAGCTGCGTGGACGCCGCGTCACCGCTGAAGAAGGCTGTGTTGTCGACATCCAGCGTTGCGTATGAGGAGCCGGCGCTGGGGTCGAAGTCCATCAGCCACTCGATGTCGTAGACCAGCGCGCCCGGGGCGCCGCCGAAGTCGATGACCCAGGTCACGTTCCAGGTCGAGCCGAGCAGGTTGGTCGGGCTCAGCGTGGTGCCGGTGTCGGCGGTGTAGACGTTGCCCGAGCGGGCGAGGTCGCCGACGAAGCGGTTGTGGGCTTTGAGGCCCAGCTCGATGCCGCTGGTCGGGTCGGTGTCGATGATGAAGTTGTCGTTGGAGATGCCCGAGCCGATGATCGGGTCGAGGTTGCTCCCCAGGAAGCTGACGCTGTCGCTGGCGAGGGCGCCGGTCGTGGCGCCGGCGAGCGCCACGCCTGTTGCCGCGAAGATGCTGATGCGATGCATGATGGAATGTCCCCCTGCTGCGCGGCCCGCGGGTGCGCGGGGCCGCGTGTGTGCCCTGCCGCGTCTGGGCGCCGTGATCGCGGCGCAGCGACAGTGCCCCGGGCACAGGTTGGTGTGCCGGGCCGCCCTGCGGGCAGAATCCCGCTGTGGCGATGCGGTGTTGTGGAGGCGTGCCCGTTGCAGCCTCTCTCTTTCTCTCGCCCGGGCGGCCGACCCCTGATCCGGCCTCGGCCGGGGGCGTCGCTCGGGCGTCGCGGGGCTCTCACCTCCCGCTTCGGGTAAGGTAGAGGACTCCGAACAGGGCATCAACAGGAAAGCCGGCGTGCCCTCCATTTGGTGGGTTTCGGGCGACGCATCGCGTGCGACGAGCGACGCCGCGGGCACAATGACAAAGGCCCCGGCGTCGCGGAACGCCGGGGCCTTAGAGGTTTGCTTCGTTGGCGCCGCGTTGAAACGGGCCCGCGTGGGAACCGGCCCCGATCAGCGTCGGCGGCGCAGCGCGACGAGGCCGCCGAAGGCCAGCATCGCAACGCCCGCGGGCGAGGGGATCGGCGTGCCCTCGAGCACCTTGAAGCTGAACTTCAGGCGCTCGTTCTTGAGGTTGTTCTGCGTGGCGGTGCCCAGCCAGTCGAACGTGACGTCGCCGGTGAGCGCGAGCGAGGCGACGCTCAGGCTGTCGACGTAGTAGTTGGGGCTCTCGACAAAGCCGGTGCTCAGCGTGGTCGCCAGGCCCGGGACGCTCTCGGCGGCGGCGCCGTCGACCGACGCCATCAGGTTCGCAACGGTCGTGGTCGCGGCGTTGGCCTCGCCGCGGACGAAGAACCGGAAGCCCGCGATCCCGCTGCCCGGGGTCAGGCTGATCGTCTCGGTCACGGTGCGCCCGGCGACGGTGAGGCTCGCGTCGCCGGTGACGGCGTCGTAGCTGAAGCTGAACGGGTTGGCCGCGCCGTTGGTGAACAGGTTCTGCACGTTGCCGCTGGTGCCCAGCAGCGTGGTGTCGTCCCAGATCGCCGACTTCCAGGTCTGGCTGTTGCCCGCGTCGAGGCGGATGCGGGCCTCGAAGCGGTCGTCGATGTCGGTGAACAGGCCCGGGTCGGTCGTGCTGAGCCCGGCGAAGGCCGAGCCCGCGGTTGCTGCGACGACAGTCGCGGTGAACATGCGCATGGTGATTCCCTTTCCCTCTGAATCGCTCTCGTCGCGGCGGTGCCCGTCGGGGATGCCGACCCGGGGGCCACAGCGGCCGCGACCCACCTCTCTCGGGTGTTTCTCGACAGAAAGATAGGGCCGTGTTCACCGCCCGGTTGCGGGCTCCGCCAAAATCGGGTGCCGCATACTGGCTGCGTCGTGTTATCGGGTGTTGGAAGCCGGCTGGGCGGTTCTCCGGGGGTCCGGCGCGGATTCTCTGGACCCCGACCTACGCTTTTGCCCGGGATCGCGCACCCCCCGGGCAGGCAGGAGGACGAGCGATGGCGGATCTGATTTCGGGCAACGCGGTGATCGGGCAGTCGGGCGGGCCGACGGCGGTGATCAACGAGTCGCTGGTGGGCGTCGTGCAGGGGCTGCTGGCGGGCGGCGCGGGGCTGCCGAGCAACCCGATCCGCCGGATCCTGGGCATGCGCCACGGGGTGAGCGGGCTGACCCAGGGCAGCTTCCACGACCTGACCGATCTGGACCACGACCGCCTCGAGCTGCTCGCCGGCACGCCGAGCGCGGGGCTGGGCAGCACGCGCGACAAGCCGGACGCGGCGTACTGCGAGCGCATCCTCAAGGCCTGCGAGTCGCACAACATCCGCTACTTCTTTTACATCGGCGGGAACGACAGCAGCGATACCTGCCGGATCGTCAACGAGCTGAGCAACGAGGCGGGGTACGAGCTGCGCTGCTTCCACATCCCCAAGACGGTTGATAACGATCTGATGGAGAACGACCACACGCCGGGCTTCCCGTCTGCGGCGCGGTTTGTCGCCAAGGCGTGCATGGCCGACTTCCTCGACAACATCAGCCTGCCGGGCATCAAGATCAACGTGATCATGGGACGCCACGCGGGCTTCCTGACCGCGGCGAGCGCGCTGGCGCGCCGTGACGATCGGCTGGAGGCGAGCACCGATGGGCCGCAGCTCATCTACGTGCCCGAGGTCGCGTTCGACATCGAGAAGTTTACCCAGGACGTCGCGAAGCTGTACGAGGAGAAGGGGCGCGCGCACATCGCGATCAGCGAGGGCGTGTCGGACGCCGAGGGCAAGTCGATCGGCGCCAAGCTGATCGAGAACGCCGAGACGGACGCGCACGGCAACGTGCAGCTCTCGGGCTCAGGCGCGCTGGGCGACGCGCTGGCAAACCATCTCAAGACGGCGCTGACGCCCGAGGGTGGCAAGCCCGTTCGCGTGCGGGCCGACACGTTCGGCTATGTGCAGCGGTGCTTCCCGGATCCGAGCCGGATCGACCAGCGCGAGGCGCGCGGCGTGGGCAAGTACGCGGCCCGCCTCGCGATGACCGGCGACCTCGACGGCTCGATCGCGATCAAGCGCGTGCACGAGCCGGGGACGGGTCAGCCCTACGCCGCGGCGTACGAGCGGGTGGACCTGAGCGCCGTGGCCGCGAAGACGCGTCACATGCCCGCTCATTTCATCGAGGGGCACAACAACGTGAGCCAGGCGTTCATCGACTACTGCCGCCCGTTGGTCGGGCGGTTGCCGCTCTACGAGCGGCTGTAAGGGCGCGCATCAGGCATCAGGCATCGGGGATCGGGCCTGGGGCACCGGGCATGAGGCCGGGTGCCACGGGCTTGATCGCGCAGCGACAAGCCGTGCCGGCGCACCGACGGGTGTTCGAGAGCAGAAGACACGGCTTGCCCTCCGGGTCAAGACGTGGCACGCTTTGTACGTCGTCTTCTGTACGTCATCGCCTAGCGGCGTGTGTAGGTGATGGTGCCGGACTTCATCCAGTTGCCGTCGGGCATCTGGTCGAAGAAGGTGTCGACGTAGGTGTCCTCGCCGACCCACGCGGTGACGATGCGCATCATCTGATCGCCCATCGGTGTCGCGTTGACGCCCTCCATCACCAGGTTGCCGGCCTCGCCCGCCTTGCCCTTGGTCATCGTCATGTTGGTCGACCAGGTGTCGACCCACGCGCCCTGATAGTGCTCCTTGATCCGGCTATAGCCTTGCAGGGCCATGCCCTTGTAGTCGCTGCCCATGAAGCCGGGCACGTCGAGGTGGCTGATGAGGTAGCGCCCGCCCATCACGACCTCGGACTCCATCGTGCCGTTGCCCTTCATCGGGTCGGAGCCGGGCCAGGCGAAGTGCAGCTCGGCGGTCCACGAGCCGGCGTACTTGTCGAACATCTCGTGCTCGGCGGCGGGCTCTGCGGCCTCGGCCATCATCGCCATCATCTCTTCCATGCTCGGCATCTGCGGCATGCCGGGCATCTCGGGCACCGTCCCCGCCGGTTCGGTCATCGACGAGGCGTCGTGCGTGTCGTCGCCCGGCCCCAGGCCCAGCAGCGCGGCGGCGGCGACCGCCGCGGCGATGCCGCCGGCAAAGGCGAACAGGTGCGAGGCGCGGGATGCTGTGGTGGTGGGCTGCGTTGGCATGGCGTGGTCTCCGGTGCGGGTTGGGTATGCCGGGTGGCTCGTGAACCGGCGCGGTATGGAGTCTGACACCGATCGCCCGATCCGACAGTGCAAAACCAAGAGTTTGGAATACATTTGGGCACAAGCACCATCGGCCACACCTGTGTCGGGGGCGGATGTCGGGGGCGGATGTCGGGGGCAGATGTCGGGGGCAGATGTCGGGGGTGGTTGTTGGGGCCGCGGCCGGGCGTTGGTCGCGGGGTTCAGGCGTTGCGGGCGACGGGCACGCGTTCGGCGATCTCGAGCCCGAAAGCCTCGAGCTGGGGGTAGGCCTGGGTCGAGTTGGTCAGCAGGCGTAAACGCTGAAGCCCGAGCTGGCGGAGGATCTGGCTGCCGGTGCCGTACTCGAGTGTCGCGGGGCTGACCGATTGCTGCGGGCGGTCGGCGCGGTCGAGCCCGGCGTGGGTGAGCAGGCGCTGCTCCAGGCTGTCTCCCTCGGCGTCTTCGCCCCCGGGCATCCCGCTGCTGGGGCGGAGGTAGACGATCGCGCCGCGCCCCGCGGCCTGGATCTGCTTCATCGAGTCGCGCAGCACGTGCCCGCTGGATGTCTCGGGCCCGTCGGACGTGCTGAGGTCGTCGAAGATGTCGCCCAGCAGGTTGCGCCGGTGGACGCGCACGAGCGTGGGTTCGTCGGTCTCGATCACGACGCCGTTGTCGTCGAGGCGCCCGACGTCGCCCGCGGTCAGCGCGAGGTGCGGCAGCGGGTCGACCAGCGAGCGGAACGCGGTGAGCGTGAACGGGCCCTGGGGCGTGTCGATCGTCTGGCCCGAGCGCGGCTCGAGGCGCTCGACGATGGGCGACCGGCTGAGGCGGTGCTCGATGATCTGGCGCACGCTGCACATCTTGAGGGCGTGCTCGCGGCAGAGGACTTCGAGGTCGGGCAGGCGGGCCATCTCGCCGTCGTCGCGCATGATCTCGATGATCAGGGCGCTTGGGTGCAGCCCGGCGAGGCGGCAGAGGTCGATCGAGCCCTCGGTCTGTCCGATGCGGACGAGCACGCCGCCGTCGCGGCTGCGCAGCGGGTTGATGTGCCCGGGGCGGACGAAGTCGGCGGGCGTGGTGGCGGGGTCGATCGCGAGCTTGATCGTGTCGGCGCGTTCTTTGGCGCTGACGCCGGTGGTGAAGCCGTGTCGCGGGTGCCCGTCGATGCTGACGGTGAAGGGTGTGCCTCGGACGGAGGTGTTGACGCTCGCCTGGGGGTGCAGTTGCAGGCGGTCGCAGTCTTGCTCGGTGAGGCTGAGGCAGAGGTAGCCCCGGGCGACGCTGAGCATGAAGGTGATCGCCTCGGGCGTGACGAACTGGGCGGGCAGGACGATGTCGCCCTCGTTTTCGCGGTCTTCGTCGTCGGTGAGGACGACCATGCGGCCTTGCCGAAGCTCGTCGAGGATCTCGGGGACCGTGCTGAATGGGGTGGTGCTCACGGGGCGATGCTAGGGTGGGTTGGCGCTCGCCCGAGCAGGCCCGACCCGTCCCGGTCAGGCTCGACGCGCGCCGAGCATGCCGGAGGATTCACGATGCGACAGGTGCTGACGGCGTTGGCTTCGATCGCCCTGACCAGCGCTGCCGTTGCGCGGCCCGCCCAAGCAGACGGCGCCGGCGAGACCGGGTACACCCGCATGACCCTCGACATCGGGCCCGGGCTGCCCTTCGTGATCGAATCGGCTGCGGACGGCGCGAACGGCTCGGGCGAGGTTGTGATCCTCAACGCCGGTAAGCGGCTGCCCGTGCGCCTCGAGGCGGTGCTGAGTGATCCGGGCGCCTCACGCGACGGCGTGGGCGCCGAGCGGTTTGCCATCCCGCCCTACGCGAGCGAGGTCCTTCTGCCCGGCGGCTGGACCGGGACACGTCGAGTGATGCCCGATGGCGCGTCAGCCTCGGGCACCTGGACCATCGAACGCACCGAGGGCCCGGTGTCGGTGGCGCTCAGCGCTCGCCCTGTCGCCGGCCCGCACGAGCGGTTCGACCCGATCGAGGGCGTCGGCGAGCCGGCCGACTTCGCCGGGCGCTGGCGGGTGCGGTTCGGGGGCGATACCGAGGACGCCGTGGGCCTGTTCGAGGTCGACCGCCAGACGGGGCTGGCGAGCGGCACGTTCCTGACACCGACAGGCGACTACGGGCACCTGGCCGGGCGCGTCGATGGAAACCTGTTGCGGTTGAGTACCTTTGACGGGGCGCACGCCTTCCTGTTCCACGCCACGATGCGGGTGGACGGCACACTGAGCGGGACGTTCTGGAGCGGCTCGTGGTGGGAGCAGCCCTGGACCGCCGAGCGCGACGCGAGCGTGACCATCGGCGATGGGTTCGCGCGAACGACATCGACCGTCGCCGACTTCGACGCGATCGAGGTTGCCAACCTGAGCTTCACCACGCCGGACCGGCTCCATGGGCCCGCGATGCTCTCGGGTTTCATGCCCGCGGGGGAGCCGCGTCTGCTCTACGTCTTCGGCACCTGGTGCCCCAACTGCACCGACGCAACCGCCTTCATCAAAGAGTTGCATGAGACGTACGGACCCCGTGGCTTGCACGTCGGCGCCATCGCGTTCGAGCGCGATCTGGAAACAGCGCCCCAGCGCGTCGCGGCCTACCGAGACCATCACGGCACCGAGTGGGGCATCCTCATCGGCGGGCTGAGCGACAAGGCGAAGGCGGGCGAAGCGCTGCCCTTCCTCGACAAGGTCCGCTCGTATCCCACGGCGATCTTCATCCACCGCGACGGACGCATCGAGGCGATCTACTCCGGCTTCAGCGGGCCGGCGACGGGCGAGGCGTACGCGCAGCTCCGGAGCGAGTGGATCGAGCGGGTCGAGGCGCTGCTGGACGAGTGACGCGAGGGCCCGCGCGTCCGCATCAATATCGCCCCGCCTCCGGGTCAAGCCTCGGCACCCGGACGGAGTCGCGTTCGGTCTCAGAACGACTCGTCGCGTCCCGATTCCTGGCGCACGCGGCTGACGACGCCTTCTTCGAAGGTGACATGGACGCTGCGCTGCGTGTTGCTGCTGCTCGATCCGCTGAAGAGCAGGAGCATGGAGCCGTTGCTCGAGCGGTGCTCGTTCCAGCGATACGTCCAGACCTCGCGCCCGTCCGCGTCGACGCCCACGTTGCTGGGCACGCCGAGCGAGCGGGTGACGTCGTCGGGCGTCGATTGCCCGAGGCGGACGGTCGAGAGCTGCTCGCGTTCGACCACGGCCCCGCTGATGCTGCGGTTGCTGCTGCCCGAGATCAGGCAGCCGCCCAGGGCGAAGGCGGCGCCCCCGGCGATGCAGGCCGTGGCGAGCCCCAGGATGATGCGGCGGGGCGTGGAGGTCTTCGGCATGGCTAGGTCTCCTGCTTGGTCGCTCATCGGCGCGCTCGGCCCGCTGAGCCGATCGCCCGTCGTCGCCCAGCGTAATGTTCTTGATGAATCGATACGACACATTTCAGGCCTTCCGAGACCGCCTCAACACCCGGATCCTGGGCGACGACGCGGCCCGGGGCAAGCACCCCGGCGGCGCCCCGCGGGCCGGGGCGACGCTGGTGACCAAGCGGTTCTTCAATCTCGATGCCAGGGCCTACGAGCCCGGGGCCCTCGACGGGCGGACCAAGGAGCTGCTGGGGCTGGTCGCGAGCGCCGTGCTGCGGTGTGACGACTGCATCGCCTACCACATCGACCGGTGCTGCGAGCTTGGGGCGAGCGACGAGGAGCTGATGGAATCGCTCGACGTCGCGTTGATCGTCGGCGGCTCGATCGTGATCCCGCACCTGCGCCGGGCGGTGGAGTTCCTCGACGAGCGCCGGGCCCACGAGCACGCCGCGGGCGGGCAGTAGACTCGCCCCGTGTCTTCGGGCGGCGCCAACACGAACGACCCGAGCCCGCGGGCGATGCGATCGGCGGCGGTGCACGTCGTGCGCGCGCTGCGTGAGAAGGGGCATGTCGCGTACCTCGCCGGGGGGTGCGTGCGCGACGAGCTGCTGGGCCTGGAGCCCAAGGACTACGACGTCGCGACGAGCGCGCACCCCGAGCAGGTGCAGGAGCTGTTCCGCCGGACCAACGCCGTCGGCGCGAGCTTCGGCGTGGTGCTGGTCCGTGAGCGCCGCTGCACGACCGAGGTCGCGACCTTCCGCGCCGACGGCCCCTACGCCGACGCGCGCCGCCCCGATCACGTCGAGTACGCCGACGCCGAGCGCGACGCGCAGCGCCGCGACTTCACGATCAACGCGCTCTTCATCGACCCGATGGAGGACGACCCGGCCCGGCGCGTGATCGACTACGTCAACGGGAGGCGCGACCTCGACGACCGCGTGCTGCGCGCGGTGGGCGACGCGGCGGCCCGCCTGCGCGAGGACCACCTTCGCGCGCTGCGGGCCGTCCGGTTCGCCGCCCGGTACGGGCTGCGCATCGAGGAGGGCACGGCCGACGCGATCCGGGCGCACGCCTCGGACCTGCGCGGTGTGAGTGTGGAGCGCATCGGCGATGAGGTGCGGCGCATGCTCGGGCACGCGAGCCGGGCGCACGCCGTCAAGATGTTGCACAAGCTGGGCCTCGATCGCGCGATCCTGGGCGAGACCGATCACGCCCACGCGCTCGGGGTGCTCGAGCGCCTCGACCCCGGCGCGGCGCCGATGACGGCGCTCGCGGCCTGGGCGATCGACCGGAGCGGGCGATCGAAGCGGGGTGGAGCCCCGGGCGGGGCGGCGGATGTCGCCGGCTGGCGCCGCGCGCTCAACCTCAGCAACGCGGACGCCCAGCATCTCGCGCGCGTGCACGAGATCGCGACGCGGTTCGTGGGCGAGGGCGACGGCGCGTTCGAGCGCGCGGCCCTGAGCGCACAGAAGCGGCTGCTGGCCGATCCGCTCGCGGGCGATGCGCTGCTGCTCGCCCGAGCGATCGACAGCGAGGCGGGCAGGCGTGTCGCGCGTGCCCGAGACGCGCTCGCCGGCGACGGGGTGGGCATCGGCCCCACGCCGCTTCTGCCGGGCGATGCGCTCGTGCGGGCGGGGTACGTGCCCGGGCCGGGCTTTGGTGCGCTGCTTGATGCCGTGTACGACGCGCAGCTCGAGGGGCGCGTGCGGGACCGGGTCGGGGCGATGCGGCTGGCGGGCGACCTCGCGCCCGGCTGCGGCGTCGAGCGGGCGGGCGATGGGGCGTAGACCACCGCCGGACGGGGCGTGGCGCGCGGGGGAAATCGCGGTCTCCTTTGACGCCGGGCGGGGGGGCGTAACATCAGTTTCAGGCTGTGTAGCGTGGCCTAGCTGAGGGAGCCCCATATGACGATGACAACGAGTGATTTCGTGCCCGCAGACCTGGACGCCGGCACCTGGGAGGGCGTCGAGCCGTACTTCGAGAAGCTGCTGGCGCGGGGCGTCGAGTCCGCCGGCGAGTTCGAGCGGTGGCTGCTCGATCGCAGCGAGCTCGAGGCGGCGGTCAGCGAGGCGGGGGCCACGCGCTACATCGACATGACCTGCGACACCGCGGACAAGGGCAAAGAGAAGGCCTACCTCGCGTTTATCGAGAACGTCGTGCCGAGCGTCAAGCCCGCGGCCTTCAAGCTCGACAAGCGTCAGCACGAGCTCGCGCAGCGCTTCCCGCTGGGTGATCGGTACGCCGTGCTCTTCCGCGATACCGCCGCCGACGTCGAGCTGTTCCGCGAAGAGAACGTGCCGATCCAGACCGAGCTGAGCAAGCTCGACCAGCAGTACGACAGCGTCTGCGGCGCGATGACGGTCGAGTTTGAGGGCGAGGAGAAGACCCTCCCGCAGATGGGCAAGTACCAGGAGTCGCCCGTGCGCACGGAGCGCGAGGCCGCCTGGAAGACCGTCGCGGATCGGCGTCACGCCGACCATGAGAAGATCAGCGGCATCTTCGATCAGATGGTCGGGATGCGCCACACGATGGCGCAGAACGCCGGGTTCGACGACTACGTCGGCTACGCGTTCCATGCCAAGCACCGCTTCGATTACACGCCCGAGCTCTGCTTCGCGTTCCATGACGCGGTCGAGAAGCACGTGATGCCGTTCGTCGAGCGGCTCGACGCGCAGCGCAAGAGCGAGCTGGACGTCCAGAGCCTGCGCCCGTGGGATCTGGCGGTCGACCCCAAGGGGCGAGGGCCGCTCAAGCCTTTCGAGGGCGGGGCCGATCTGGTTGCGCGCACGCGGCGTGTGTTCGAGGGGCTGAGCCCGGAGCTGGCGGGCATGTTCGAGAGCATGGGCGACGGCGCGAACACGCAGGGCGCCAGCACCGGCGCCGCGCTCGACCTCGACAGCCGCAAGGGCAAGGCGCCCGGCGGGTACCAGTACATGCGTGACCGCTCGCGCGTGCCGTTTATCTTTATGAACGCCGCGGGCGTGCACCGCGACGTCGAGACGATGGTGCACGAGGCGGGGCACGCGTTCCACAGCATGTACGCGATCGACGAGCCGCTGCTGCACTACCGCCACGCGCCGATCGAGTTCTGCGAGGTCGCGAGCATGAGCATGGAGCTGCTGACCATGCCCTACTGGGAGTCGTACTACCCCGACGACAGCGACCGCGCCCGGGCCAAGCGCAAGCAGCTCGAGGGCAGCATCAGCCTGCTGCCCTGGATCATGACGATCGACAGCTTCCAGCACTGGATCTACAAGCACCCCGCGCACACGCGCGACGAGCGTGCGCAGCAGTGGCTCGAGATCGAGGGTCGCTTCGGGCACCAGGGGCACGCGGTCGATTGGTCGGGCATCGAGCAGCACCGCCCGCTGGTCTGGCAGCGTCAGGGGCACCTGTTCGGCGTGCCGTTCTATTACATCGAGTACGGCATCGCGCAGCTCGGCGCGCTCGGCATGTGGCTGATGAGCCTCGAGCAGGGCGAGCAGGCGGCGCTCGAGGCGTACGCCAACGCGATGAAGCTGGGCGGCAGCCGCCCGCTGCCCGAGCTGTTCGCCGCCGCGGGGCTGCCCTTTGACTTCGGCGACGCGACGGTGGGGCGACTGGTCGAGCGGGTCGAGAAGGAGCTGGAGAAGCTGCCGGAGTAGAGACCTAGCTGCGTTGTTTGGCGATCGTGAAGTAGGCTCGATCTCGTTCGGCGCAAGCTTCACCGTCATAGGCCCAGTTGCAGAGGTGGTCCAGGTTATCTGTATTGTTCATGAGCAACTGGAACGCTTCTTCGTGAGCCTTAGTAAATCCGGTGTAAAGGTCGGGGTTGCTCTTGAACTCGTCGCACGCGGACTGGCACGCCGCGCGGATTGCGTGTCGCATCATGCGGCTGAGCTGCGAGAACCGCCAGGCGTCGGGGTTGGGATCACGCCGTTGGAACAGCGCCTCGGGTCCTTCTGCAAAGGCACGGACGTCGTAGGCACGAAAGATCTCAACATCTGCGGATGGGTCGGCCGTGCCGATGGCGAACTTGTAGGGTGCGGGGCCGCTGTTGGCGATGTCCTCGACCTCGATGCCCGCCCAGTCACGTTTTTCCGTATCGCTCTGCCCTGAGACGACAGGGTGCGCGTAGTACGCAACAACAGCACAGATCCCCCGGGGGCGCAGCAGGCAGGCCACCGTGTCCGAGTCGGAATCCTCGATGACGTCCGACCGCACGTCGCCTTCCTCGTCCCAAAGACGCAGCACGATCCGTTTGAATGCCTGTCCGTCGACGACAGCGGCGCAGTGCGCTTGGAGCCGGATCCTCATGCTTCGATCGGTGTCCACTTGGAGCAATTGAACCTTGATACACCTTGGTTCTGGGTTCGATGCCTCGAAGAAAAGAGTGACATAGTCGGCGACCGCGGCGTCGAGCGGGACCGGCGGCACGAGCGGCAAGCGACGGAACACGGCCCGCAACCGTCGGGGAAGCCAGTCGACGATCTCATCGGCGGTCTCCGCGTTCTCCCACCCCAGCGGTCTGTGGTCGCCCGACCAGCAGATCTCCTCCAGAGGGAGCCGTAGCGGCTCCGCGATCTTCATGAGCGTCTTCTCTTCGAGTCGGAGCCCGCGTTCGGCATTCGAAATGGTGCGTTCGCTGACACCCGCGAGATCGGCAAACGCCCTCTGGGTGCCGATTCCGAGTGCGAGTCGCGCCTTGCGGATTGCCGCACCGTCAGCTGTGCGTCGCCGTCCTGGCATGACCGGGTCCCCGCAAGATGACGCAAGCTGAACTTCCGCCAGCGCTCGTGGGCTCAGTCTAGGGGGTGGCATTTGCTTTCCTCAATGAAGGAACGCCGGCGAATAGGCGCCGGCCGAAACACTGGGAGCATCACATGAAACTGTCTCGTGCGAAGACCATGCTTCTCGGCGTGTCGCTTGTGGTCGCATCCGCCGCCCACGCAACAGCACAGGCCCACCCACTGAAACAGGGAGGTCCTGCCGCTGTCGGTGTCTCGAACTCGGCAGATGCGTCGGGGGCCCCCGCGAAGGAGGACCCGCGCAAGTTCGTGAAGTTCTCTCAGAAACGCACCGGAGGCGGCATCGCGAGCCCATGGGTTACCAAATATGTCAGCAATACGCACAAGTCCAAAAACATCTATGTCATCGTCGAGGTCACCTCGAAGCAACGCTTCGGAGGGCGCAAGTGGATCACGAACGAGAAGCTGCTCATCGAGCCTGGTGACAAGGTGAAGGTCCATGGGTTCAACCCGGACTACTACTCGGCGGACCTGTTGCTGAAGTCTGCCGTCTTCCGCTGACCGCAACCCCCGCCGCATCTCTGCGGATGCCGCGGGGGATTGGAGCTTTCGTCGAGCCGAGTCCATACGCTGTCTGGCCCGTGAACCCCCACCAGCGTAAACAGCTCGAAGAACGCCTCCGCGCTCTGCCCAAGGGCGAGCAGGACCGCCTGTTCAAGCGCGCGGCCGAGCTGCGGCGCGACGACCAGGACCGCGCGAAGCGCGAGCACCGCAGCTTCGCCGACCTCGACGAGCCGCGCGCCGGCGGCGCGCGACGCAAGAACGACCCCGTCCGCATGTACGTGCTCAAGCTGCTCGCCAAGGAGCTCGCCGAGGGTCAGGCGAGCGGCGGGCGGGGCGCCGACTCGGCGTCGCGCGGGGCCGCGGGCGATGTACGCACGGGCATCGCCGTCTTTGTCGGCAAGCGCCGGTGCCTGGTCCGCCCGCTCGACGCGGCGGGCGAGCGCCCCGCGCTGGTCGCCGAGGACGACTCGGTCGAGTGCCGTCTGCCCGCCGATCTGGCCGGGCGCCAGCAGAGCGAGCTGTGCGTGGGCGATCGCGTGAGTTTTCGCGAGCCCGAAGACGACCGGCGCGAGTCGCCCGAGATCGTCGGCGTGCTGGCGAGGCGCACCGTGCTCGCGCGCCGCGACCCGCGCACGGGGCAACGGCGCGCGATTGTGGCGAACGTCGACGCGGTCGTGATGGTCGTGAGCGTGGTGAGCCCGCCGCTGCATCCGCGTCTGATCGATCGGTATCTCATCGCGATCGAGGATTCGTGGGTCCAGGGGACAAGCGGGCGTCATGCGGACGACCCGGACCCGGCGGCCGCGGTCATCGCGCTGAACAAGACCGACCTGCTGCGCGGGCTGAGCCCCGAAGCGCGTGCCGACGAGCGCGCTAAGCTCGACCCGTACCGCGAGCTTGGCATCCCGATCATCGAGTGCTCGGCGACGGACGTCGCGAAGGGCGAGTCGGGCATCGACGCCCTGCGTGCGCACCTGGCCGGTCGCGTCGTGGCGCTGGTCGGGCACTCGGGCGTGGGCAAGACGAGCCTGGCGAACGCGCTCGACCCGGCGCTGGGGGCCGCGGTCGGGAGCATCGGCAGCGCCGCCAACCGCGGGCGGCATACGACGACCAGCTCGCAGCTGCACGAGATCCTGGCGGTGGAGGGCGGCGCGGCTCACGACCCGTTCTGGGTCATCGACACGCCGGGCATCCGGTTCTTCGGGCTCGAGGAGCTGACCTCGGCCGAGCTGCGCGACGCCTTCCCCGAGCTGCGTCGCCTGCGCCGGGGGTGCCGGTTCAATGACTGCACGCACACGCACGAGCCGGGGTGCGCCGTGCTCGAGGCGGTCGAGGCGGGCGAGCTGCACCCCGCGCGCTACGACACCTACACCCGTCTGCTCGAAGACATCGAGCGCGGCTTCAAGCCCCCGACCGAGCGCATCCGCCCGATCGCGCAGGAGGACGCGGATGGCTGACGCGCCCGCGGGTCAGCACGCCGTCACGATCGAGGACTTTGCCCGCCTCGATATCCGCGTCGGTCGGGTGCTCGAGGCGGCGGTGCTGGAGCGCGCCCGCAAGCCGGCCTACCGCCTGCGGATCGACCTGGGCCCGGGGCTTGGTGAGCGGAACTCGAGCGCGCAGATCACCGAGGCGTACAGCGTTGATGCGCTCGCCGGGCGTCTGGTCTTGTGCGTGGTGAATCTGCCGCCCCGCCGGGTCGCGGGTTTCAAGAGCGAGGTGCTGACGCTTGGGGTCTGCAGCGACGCGGGCCCGGTCGTGCTGATCGCGCCCGATCCGCACGGGCCGGCCCGCCCGGGCGATCGGCTCGGCTAGCGTTACGTATGCACGATTCCACGACGGAAGACCTGAACATCGGGGCCGAGATCGAGGCCTTCCGCGCCGCGGGTCATGCGCTGGTCGATCAGCTCGCGTCGTATTGGGCTTCACTTGAGACGCGCGACGTCTCGCCCGCGCCGGGCGAGGGCGGCACGCCGGGCGACGTGCTGCGCGCACTCCCCGAGGCGCCCCCCGAGCAGGGCGGCGAGGCGTACGACGCGATGCTGGGCGATCTCGATCGCCTCATCACGCCCGCGCTGCTGCACTGGCAGAGCCCGCGGTTCTTCGGGTTCTTCCCGGCCAACGCGTCGTTCGCGGCGATCCTTGGCGAGTTCGCGTCGGCCGGGCTCAACGTCAACGGGATGAACTGGGCGACCAGCCCCGCGGCGACCGAGCTCGAGACGCGCATGCTCGACTGGTTCGCCGACCTGCTCGCCCTGCCCGAGCGCTTCCGCAGCACGAGCGAGGGCGGGGGCGTGATCCAGGGCACCGCGAGCGAGGCGACGCTGGTCGCGTTGTGCGCCGCGCGCGCCCGGGCGGTCGATGCGGGCGTCGATCCGGCTTCGCTCTGCGTGTACACCTCCGAGCAAGCGCACAGCAGCGTGCTCAAGGCCGCGATGATCGCGGGGCTGGCGAGCGGGCCCGAAGACCGCGCCCGGGTGCGCCTGATCGAGACCGACGCGGATCTGCGGATGGACGCGGGCGCACTCGAGCACGCGATGCGCGTCGACGTCGAGGGCCGGCGAGCCCCCGCGTTCGTGTGCGCGACGCTTGGCACCACGGGCACCGAGGCGGTCGACCCGATCCCCGAGATCGCGGGCCTGCTCGATGCGCTCGGAGGCGATGCGCCCGTCCGCCCGTGGCTGCACGTCGACGCGGCCTACACCGGGGCGGCGCTGGTCTGCCCCGAGCACCGCGGGCTCGCCCGGGGCGTCGAGCGGGCCGATTCGATCTGCATCAACCCGCACAAGTGGCTGCTGGTGAACTTCGATTGTGATCTGTTCTGGGTCGCCGACCGGGCGGCCCTGGTCCGTGCGCTCAGCGTGACGCCGGAGTACCTGCGCAACGACGCGAGCGATGCGGGCGCGGTGATCGATTATCGCGACTGGCAGGTGCCGCTGGGCCGGCGGATGCGGGCGCTCAAGCTCTGGTTCGTCGCGAGGCGGTACGGGGCCGAGGGCATGCGTGCGCACGTGCGTCGGCATGTGGAGCTGGCGAAGGCGCTCGAAGCTCGCGTGCTCGCCGACGATCGGTTCGAGCTGCTCGCGTCGCGCACGACGAGCCTGGTCTGCCTGGGGCTGCGGGCGGGGGACAACGCGACCCAGCGCGCGCTCGACGAGCTCGGCGCCGCGCGCCGGGTGTTTGTCAGCCACACGCGGGTGCCCGGCGTTGGCGGCGAAGGCTCGCGCTTGGTGATCCGTATCGCGATCGGGGCGACCCTGACCGAGGCCCGCCACGTCGACGAGCTGTGGGAGGAGCTGTCGCGGGCGAGCGACGCGGCCCTGGCGTAGCCTGCTGGCATGATCCGATCGCTCGCGCCATTGATGCTTGTGTCTGTGCTGCTGGCGGGCTGCTCGCCCGCGCCGAGTTCAACGTCTGTGGCGATCGCGCCGCGGGCGTACCCCGATGCGTTCGACGGGGCCCGGGAGGTGCTGCGTTCGTACGGCTTCCGCCTGGCGTATGTCGACGCGCGGGCCGGCGTGCTGGAGAGCGAGCCCAAGAGCACCGCCGGCTTTGCCACGCCGGGCGACAGCGAGCAGTCGGGCCTGCTGCAAGAGTGGGAAGACCTGACCAACGAGCACGAGCGCGTCGTGCGCATCCGCTTCGTGCCAGCGGCGCCGAGCGCAGACGGGGGGCTCGACGATGCCTTGCCCGACCGCACGGCGCCGGGCGCCGGCGCCGGTGCGCCGACGCGGGCCGAGGTCGAGGTGATGGTCTACCGCCTGCGTCGTCCGGGCTGGCGGCTGGAGACCGAGTCGCCCACGCGCAGCACGCGGGCGGTCGATCCGGCGCTCGCGGACCGCGGCATGGGTCCCAGGCACGCGACCCCGCTGGGGCCGGATACGCGCCTTGCGGCACGCATCGCGCGGGATCTGGAGCGACGCCTGTCCGATGACGCTGCGGAGTAAGGCACCGCTCGCACCGTGAGGTCTTCCGCGGGTTTTGTGCGGTTTTTACGGGGGGGCCTTACGGCGCGTTGAGGCGGCGTGCGGTCTGGCGCGCCGGCACGACCGGGGTTGCCCCCGCCGGCTCGCCCTCGCGGACGGCCCGCTCGACCTCGCTCTTGGCCCGATCGCCCAGCGGCGCCTTCGCCTCGGCCGTGCGACCCTGAGCATCGATGTAGCCCAGCGCGCGGGCGACCAGCTCGCCCCGGCTCGTCGCGTTGAGCTTGCGGTGCAGGCTCTTGACGTGGTCGTGCACGGTGTGCGGGCTGCGCCCGATGGTCTCGGCGATCTCGCGGACGCTCATACCGAGCGTCAGCTTCTCGAGCACTTCCTGCTCGCGGGCGGTCAGCCAGCGCGTCGAGCTGTTGCGGTCGTCGCCCAAGGCGAGGCGCGTGCGCCGGGCGATGGTCTCTGCGATGGCGCGGAGCATGTCGGCGTGGGCGCCGTTGAACATCGGGGCGGGCGCGTCGGGGCGTTCGATCGTGGCGGCGTGGATAACCAGGGCGCGGGACTGGTCGGTGCTGCCGATGCCAAAGACACCGATCAGCAGATCGGCGACGTTGAGCTGGGTCCAGATGCGCCCGGTGCCGGTCTCGCGCCAGGACGACCCGAGCAGGTCGGCCGCACGCCCGACGATGACCGACCCGCCGGCGGGCGCGGGCACGCCGATCGAGTCGACGCGTTCGGCGCGGCTGCGGACGGTGAGCTCGGCCGAGTCGTCGGGGATGCCGGGCGAGCTCGCGACACCGACGGTCTCGATCTGGGTCAGCCCGCCCCCGGGCTCGACCCCGCCGACCATCAGCGAGACGCGGAGGCGATCGCGGAGGGGAAGGATCGAGGCCGCGGCCCGGTCCGCCCAGTCGAGGGTGGCGACAGCGGGGAGCTGGGCGATCTGCTCGGTCATCCGGGCCACGTCACGGAACTCGTTGACGCCGATGGTCATGCCGGTGGTCATGGGGTGGTCGTTCCTGATCTGCTTGGGCGGCGGGCCTTCCTTGCCCGACCACCGATTGCTCGACTGTCCTGCCGATTCCCGCGGCAGGTCCCAAAGCCTTGCCCCCACGCCTCTGCCCCCACGCCCCCCCGCGGGGTGGAGCACGACTCGCCCTGATTCGTCCCATGATCCCACCGGATGTGGCAGGATCGGATCAGGTCTTCACTTGTCTCGGGCGTGTCCTGGCTCGTGGTGCCTCTGGGCTCCCTTTGCCGGCGGATGGGCCCCGTTGGACCCAGCTTACCGACAAATCACTGGTTCATGCTTTCGGGCCGACACGGCCTCGTCGTTTGTATGCGTCTGACTGTACCCCAAAACGGTGGCAGATTCCCTCATTTTCCACACCTTCATATTTCAACACCCAACCGGCGTGGAAGGTCCGGATAAAGTACCCCGGACGCGCAAAATCGTCACATTCTGCCGGGCGAGCTGGCACCCCGATCAGGAGGGCGCACACTGAAGGGGAGCGATGTTGGGCTCGGCGATGTGGGGTTGCCGCGCGGTGACAGCGCGAAAAACACGGGCTTGCACGGATTGCAGGCTCAGAAGACAGGATTGCCACTGCATGCGGGTTGTTGCACACCAATACGACGGACCGTTCAGGTCGTGCGACTGGGCAGCGGATGCGCTCGCCGAGCTTGACCTCGCCCACCTCGTGGCCTGGTCGCCCTCGGGCCGACAGCGCAATCTGCTCGCCTCAGAGCTGTACGCCTATCTCAACCTCCTTCCGGACATCAGCGTCTGCATGATCCACGGGCGATCGGTCCGTCGGATCGATGACCTGTGCGACCAGCTCGAGCGCCTGATCCCCGGTGCGCCGCTGGAGCGTCAGCTCGACGGCACGGGCGGGCTGGCCGAGCTGCTCCGCTCCGCCGATCGCTTCGCCCCGCGGCCCTTGCCGCGGATGCGGGTCTTCCTCTGGTCCGACGCCGACGTGTTGCTCCGCTCTGATCCCGAGGCGTTCGCCCGCGTGGTCGACACGCTGGCGGGCGTCGCGGCCGAGGCCGAGCTGACCACCGCCGACCAGGCCTGGACGACCCACCGCACGCTCTTTCTGGGCGGGCCGACGCTGCTCGATCTCGCCCAGCACGACGGGGCCCCGTTCAACGCCTGGTTCGAAGAGTCGCCCGGCGAAGAGCCCTTCTGGCAGATGATCACCGGGCTGGAACGCCCGCAGATCGAGGCCCGCTCGGTCGACAGCCTGCTGGGCACGTCGTCGGCCCGCTCGGCCTGACCGAACGCCCGTCTGAACAAGCATCCCGTCGGCCCAGACGCGAATCCCGCGCCGCCCTGCGCTTGACGCGGGGCCATCGCCCGGCTTCGCTCTTGCCATGCGCATCATCGCGGGCCAGTATCGTCGGCGTCGGCTCCAGGGCCCACCCGCCGGCGCCACCACAAGACCCATCCCAGACAGCGTCAAGGAAGCGATCTTCAACCTGCTGCGCGGGCATTTCGAGGGCGAGGCCGTCGTCGATCTGTTCGCGGGCACCGGGGCGCTTGGCATCGAGGCCCTGAGCCGCGGTGCGTCGAAGGTTGTCTTTGTCGAGCGTGATCGTCGGGTGATCAAGATCCTCGAGGAGAACCTCGCCGAGGTCGGCTCGCCCCGCGCGGGCGAGATCGCGGCGGGGGACGCGCTGGGCACGCCCGCGCTCAGCCGTTGCCCCAAGCCGGTGCACATCATCTTTATGGACCCGCCCTACGCGCTGGTGCGCGAGCCGGAGAGCTGGGACCGGGTGCGTGCGCACGCCGCGCGGATGATCGCGATGCTCGATGACACGGGGTACTGCGTGCTGCGCACGCCCTGGCCCCACATCTACCGACCCGACGACCCGGCGGTTGACCGAACGACCGCATCGAGCGCCGTCGAGGCGGCGGGCGAGCTGGCGCAGGAGATGTCCCGCGGCGCGAACCCCAACCGCCCGCGCCCGATCGATCTCGATCTGTCGATTGAGGGCGCGATCGGGCCCGAGACGCACGCCTACGGCACAACGGCTGTGCACCTCTACATGCGGGACACGGGCGACGCGGAGGCCCATGCCGACGCGGGCGACTCGCCCCCGCCGGGGCCGTCCGCGTGAGCGATGCGATCGAGCTTCCGGCGCTGAGCGACGAGCAGCGGCGCGCGGTGATGCACGACGCGGGCCCGCTGATCGTGCTCGCCGGCCCGGGGACGGGCAAGACGCGTGTCATCACGGCCCGCATCGCGCGCCTGATCGATGGGGGCGTGCCCCCGAGCGAGATCCTCTCGCTGACGTTCACGAACAAGGCCGCGGGCGAGCTGCGCGAGCGGTTGAGCGTGCTGATCGGGCCTTCGCGGGCGGAGTTGGTGCGCGCGGGCACGTTCCACTGGTGGAGCCTGGACCTGCTGCGCCGCTTCGCCGATCGAGCCGGTCTGGCGGGCTCGCCCCGCCTGGCGGACTCGGCCGAGGTCAGGCGTGTGATGCGCGAGGCGGTGCGCGCGTCCGAGCTGCTCGGGCGCATCCGGGCCGGCGGGATCGACGCCGCCTGCGACCGGGTCGCCCGGACGCTCGCTGCGCTGAAGCACCGTGCGATCGAGCCGGGCGAGGCCGCCGGGCGCGTGCGCACGCTTGCGCCGGAGCCGGGCTGGAGCGCGGGCGAGCTCGAGCTGCTCGCGGCCTCTTGCGAAGCGGGCGCGATGCACGAACGCCTGATGGGCGAGCGCGGGCTGCTGGCGCTGGACGACCTGATCGCCCGCGCGTCGCGCCTGCTCGCGGGCGACGCGCTGGTACGCGAGATCGTGCGCTCGGACGCGCGCCACGTCCTCGTCGATGAGTTCCAGGACGTCGACGCGGCCCAGATCGCCCTGCTGCGCCGCGTGCGCCCGCCCGAGCAATCGCCCTGCGACATCTGCGTCGTGGGCGACGACGACCAGAGCATCTACGGCTTCCGCGGCGCGGACGACCGCGCGTTCGCTCGGTTCATCGAGGTCTGGGGCGATGCGCAGACCGTGCAGCTCACGCAGAACCGGCGGTCGGCGAGCGCGATCGTGCGCGCGGCGTCGGCGGTGATCACGGGCGCCAACGCGCGCTTCGCACCGGGCAAGGCGCTCGAGCGCGCGCCCGATCGGCCCGAGCCGGCGGGCGCTTCGGTCGAGGCGGTGCGCATCGAGAAGGTGCCCCAGGGCGGGCCGGTGATCGCGTCGATGGTCAAGGCGATCCAGGACCGGGGCGAGGACCTCTCGCGCGTCGCGGTCATCGGGCGCACGTGGGCGGAGATCGAGCGCGTGCGGGGCGCGCTCGAGCTGGCGGGCGTGCCGATCGAGGTGCCCGAGCGTCGCCTGCCCAGCGACGACCAGGGCGTGCAGGACGTGCTCGCGTGGGCGACGCTGGCGTGCGACCCGCTGGCGACGTGGGCGGCGGTGCGGGTGCTGACGCGCCCGCCGCTGAGTGTGCCGCCGCTGCGTGCGCTGGAGTGGGAGCAGCTGTACCGCGTGGAGCGCAGCCGGGAAGGCGGCGTTGAAGATGACGCCCCGGGCGATGAGAGCGGGGGCGCGCCCGCGGCGTTTGTGGCGTGGTGCGCGGCGCGTCTGCCGGAGAGCGATGCGCACGCGTCGAGCGCACGCCGCGCGCTCGAGCTGAGCGAACGGTTCGCGCAGCTCGCGACGAGCGTGCGCGCCGATGAGGCGATCGAGCGCATCGTCCGTGAGAGCGGGGCGGCCCACGCGGACCTGCTGAGCGGGCGAGACCGCGCGGCCCGGGTGCGCGCGATCGTTGCGATGATCCGTTTCGTGCGCGCGCGGGTCGGGCGGCTCGAGCAGCCGCGGGATCTGCGGGCGTTCCTGGCGTACCGCGAGGACCTCGATGAGCGTGAGCAGGGGTTCGACAGCGAGGCCGCGTCGAGCGTCGAGCCCGAGGAGAGCGAGGGCGACCGCCCCGTCGGCGTGCAGCTGCTGACGGCGCACCGCTCGAAGGGGCTGGAGTTCGACACGGTGTTTGTCGCGGGCGTGCAGCCGCGCGGCTTCCCGGCGATCCAGAGCGCCGAGCCCGAGCTGCCCGAGGCGCTGCTCGACCGGGTGGGTGACGATCGCGACGCGCAGCAGCGCCGGGACGACGAGGAACGCCGGTTGTTTTACGTCGCGTGCACGCGGGCGGAGCGCCGGCTGGTGCTGGTGGGCACGGTGCCCAAGTCGCGCAAGAGCCGGTTGCACTTTCTGCTCGAGCTGCTGCTCGCGGATGCGTCGGGTGACCTGGGGCTGATCGAGCGTGACGGCGACGAGCTGCTCGGAGCGCAGCGCGACGAGCTTGCGGGCTCGGGGGAGCTCGTGATCGCGACCGAGGCGGGCGAGGCGGCGCTGGAGCGGGCGTTGCGCGAGGCGCGGCTCGACGCGGCGGGGGCGCTCGGGACGCTCGAGATGTCGCCCGATGATGCGGACGCGGCGGCGGGGGCCCACGCCCTGCTGGTGCGCGCGGCGGGCGTGGTGCGGGTCGCTTCGGCCGTGCGCGCGGGCGCTGCGCAACCGCCCGCCTGGGCGGATGAGATCGGGCTGGGCTCGCTCGCTCGGGAGCTGGTGCAAGTGCGCACGGCGTCGGCGCACGCGGTCGGCTCGGCGGAGCTGGCCCCGCCCAGCGGCCCGCTGCGGCTGAGTTACTCCAAGATCAGCCAGTATCTGCGGTGCAAGCGGTGCTACTACGTGGGCGAGATGCTGCACCTGCGCGAGGGGTTCAGCGAACGCGCGGCGATCGGCTCCGCGGTGCACCGGGCGATCGAGCGGTTCTCTGTTGCCTGCGCCGAGGCGGACGCCGAGGGCGAGACGATGCCCGGGCTCGAAGCGTTGTTGCGCATCGGGCGCCGGTCGCTCGAAGACGCGTGGGACGAGGGCGAGGTGCTGGACGACGAGGTGCGCGAGCGGGCGAGCGCGATGCTGCGCACGCACTTCGAACAGTTCCACGACCCGCGCGCGCACGTCGAAGAACTGGAATGGCAGGTGACGCTGCCCTGGGCGTGCGACGGGCAGGTCCACAGCGTGCGGATGAGGCTCGACCGGGTCGAGCGCGAGAGCGACGGCGGGTCGCTCGTGATCGACTACAAGACCGGCGGCCCGAAGAAGGCGTTGCTCTCGCCCGCCAAGGACGACCTGCAGATGGGGCTGTACGCGCTGGGCCTGCGCCACGCGCGCGAGGACGAATCGCTCGGCGGCGCGTGCGAGTACCGCCTGCTGCGCACGGGCGAACGCGGGCGGATCGGGTTTGACCGGCTTGATCTGGGCAAGGTGAGCGGGACGGTTGACGGGGTGATCCGCGGGATCCTGAGCGGCGACTTTGAGCCGGCGAAGGGGTGCGAAGGCCCGTGCTCGCTGCTGGAGCGGGCGTGAGGGGCGTGGGTCGGTGTGCGGTCGGTTCGGGCCCGGTTTCTGGCGTGCTGTTGCCACTGGAACGGGGCGGCGCGGTACAAAGGGAACGATGGGCGTGCTGCGGCTGATTGGTGTGTGTGTGGCGATCGGCGCGGTTGCCTCTGGCAGCGGGATCGCGGCTGGTGGTGCGGTGGCTGGTGGTGCGGTGGTTGGCGGTGTGGCGACGCGGCCGGATCCTTGGCTCGGGCGCGCGTTGTCGGGCGAGGCGCTCGCGGTGCGCGGGGTGCTGGACAACGGCGTGCGGTATGTGGTGATGCCCCGGGCGAAGCCCGCGAAGGCCGACGGCGGCGCGGTCGGTGTGGTGCTGCGCATCGCGGCAGGATCGGCGCACGAGCGGTCGGGGGAGCTGGGCTGGGCGTTGCTGAGCGAGCACGTGGCGTTTGCGCAGGGCGAGCGTGATGCGCACGCGCTCGCGGCGCAGCGTCGTCTGGGGATCGACCTGGAGCGGGGGAGGCACTCGCGGGTATCGCGCACGGAGACGGTGTTTGCGCTGGACTTTGATAGGCCCGACGGGCTGGACGATGCGCTCGCGTTGATGGGCGGGCTCGTGCGGCCGGGCGCGGTCGGCGCTGACGTGCTCGCGCAGGAGCGGCGGGCGATCGAGTCGGAACGCCGGGCGCGAGGCGACCGGGACTGGCTGCTGCGCGAGGCGTTGCTGGGTGAATTGAGCCCGGGGAGCGGGCTGGGCGAGCGGCCGGTGCTCGGGCGGGCCGAGGATCTGGCGGGCGCGACGCCCGAGGGGTTGTATGCGTTCGTCGAGCGGGTCTGGCGGCCGGAGCGGATGAGCGTGGCGGTTGTGGGGGCGGTTGACGTCGAGCGGGCGGTCGTGGCGATTGAGGGGGCGATGGGCGCTCTCGACAGCCCGGGCGAGGCGATGGAGCCGAGGTGGCGCGTGCGCGGCGGCGAGGGCTTGCGGGCGGTGGTGCTGCACGACCCGCGGGTTGTTGGGGAAGAGGCTTCGTGGATCGATGTGGGCGAGGCGATCGGGCCGGCGCGTGACGAGCGGCGCTTCGGCGAGATCTTGCTCGATCTGCTCGCGGGCGAGGGCGTGCGCGCGCGGCTGGATGCGCGCGCGGGCGCGTCGGGGGTGGTGGAGACGCAGGTGTATGACGTTGAGGTGCCCGGGCTCGTGCGGCTGCGCGAGACGGCGGCACAGGGCGACCCGACGGCGTGGCCCGGGCTGGTCGAGGCGATCACGCGGGTGCGCCGATCGCTGGCGGCGGCCCCGCTGACCGGCGCGGAGATCGAGGCGGCGCGCCGGCGGGTGCTGCACGATCTGCGCGCGCAGGCCGAGCGCGAGCGGCACGGGCCGGCGATCGGTCTGGCGCGCCGCGCGGCGGCGCTGCTCGGCTCGGATGCGCCGGTGCTGACGCTCGCGCAGGAGCACGCGGCGGCGGTGCGGCTGAACGGAACGATCAGCGACGAGGCGGTGCGCGAGCGTGCGGCGGCGCTGTACGGGATCGATCGCGGGGTGGTGGTCGTGAAGACCGGCGGGGTGCGCCCGTCGGCCGATGATCTGCTGGGTGTTGTTGAACGCGTGGTCGAGGACCCCGGTGCGGGGCCGGCTGGGGGCTCGGTCACGGGCGTGCGCGCGCGGGGCTTGGCGGAGCTTCCCGACGGGGGCCCGTCGGCTCGTTCGGTGACGGTGCACGCGGGCAGCGGGGTGGCATCGGTCCGCCTCGCCGGCGGGGTGCTCGTGCATCACAAACAGCTCGGCGGGATCGAGGGCGAGGTTCGGCTGCGGGTGTCACTCAGCGGCGGCGTGCGCGAGGAGTCGGTGCTCGATCGCGGGGTGACCTCCGCGGCAGCGGGGGTGCTCGGCGGGCTCTGGGTCGGCGGGCTGGAGCCCTGGGACGTGCGGGCGGCGATCGCTGGGGCGGGGGTCGAGTTCTTTGTGCGCGGTGAAGAGGACGCGCTGACGTTCGAGGTGGCGTGCGGGGTCGAGGAAGTCGACATCGCTTCCCGTCTGCTCGGCGCGATGCTCGCGACACAACGCATCGATGACGGGGCGTTCGCGGCGTGGCGTGATCGGGCGCGCGTCGAGGCCGCCCGCTCGGGCGGGGATCGGGCGGTCGCGATGAACGAGGCGGTGCTGGGCGCGCTGGTGCCCGGGGAGCCCGCGTGGACGCGGCGCGTGCGTCCGCAGGACATTGATCGGCTGGACGCGGGCGTTGTGAACGCCTGGTGGGCGCGGCTGCGCGATCACGCCCCGGCGGAGATCGCGGTTGTCGGCGCGATCGAGCGCGGGGAGGCGATCGCGCTGGCGCGGCGGGTCGCGGGTGTGCTTGCCGAGCGTTCCAGCGCGGGCGGCGCGGCGGGGGGCGCGGTTCGGGGTGCGGGGTCCGGCGGCGGGGGGGCCGGCTGGTCGGCGCGCTCGGCGGCGGAGGCGGGCTCGATCGCCCGGCGCGTGACGGGCGAGCTCGCGAGCGGGGCGAGCGGGGGGCTGCCCGAGGGGCGGGCGGTGGTCGGCGTGGTCTCGGCGACCGGGGGCTACGACCGGATCGAGGACCTTCGCGCGGTGGTTGTATCGGCCCGGATCCTGCGCGAGCGGCTGACCAGGCGGCTGCGGGGCGAGCTGGGCATCGCCAGCGACGTCGAGGGGCGGGTGTTCCCGTCGACGGCGGGCGCGGGGACGCTGCGCGTTTCCGCGGCGTGCGAGCCGGAGGACGTCGAGCGGGTACTCGGCGAGATGCTGGCTGCGATGGAGTCGCTGGCGTCGTCTGGCGCGAGCGAGGCGGAGGTCGCGTCGGCATCGGCGGCGCTCGCATCCAGCGCGGAGGCGTCGCTGGGCAGCGTCGAGTTCTGGGCCCGTTGGCTGAGCGGGAGCGAGGCGCGGGGCGTCGGGCTGGACGGGCTCGCGACGATGTACAGCTCATACGCGCGGATGACCCCGGAGCGCTTGAACAGTGCTCTGCGCGAAGCGGTCGCGCAGCGCGGTCTGCTTGAGGTGGTTTTGCTGCCCGGGGCGGGTGACTGAACGCTGCCCGGGGGAGCGGCTGCGGGCGGGCGTTTAGCCGAGGGTTTAGCTCGGGGTTTAGCTCGGGGTTTAGCCCAGGGCCGCGGCACCCGAGACGATCTCGGTGAGCTCGGTGGTGATCTGTGCCTGTCGGACGCGGTTGAACTCGCGGCGGAGTCCCTTGCCCATTTTGGCGGCGTTGTCGGTCGCGGCCTTCATCGCAACCATGCGGGCGATGTGCTCGCTGACGATGGCGTCGTTGAAGGCCTGGAAGAGGCTGGTCTTGACGGCCGCGGGCAGGAGCGAGGCGAGCAGGCGCTCGGGGTCTGGGTCGAAGTCGTAGATGAGGTTGGGGCCGGCGGCGTGCTCGAGGGTGTCGGCGTCGGGGGCGCTGAAGGGCAGGAGCTGCATGACGCGGGGCTTCTGGCGGCCTGCGCTGATGTACTGCATGCTGATGACGCGGACGGCGGAGATCTCGCCGGCGAGGAAGCGGTCGATGTAGGTCTGGGCGAGGCGCTCGACGTCGTCGTAGGCGGGCTTGTCGCCGAAGTGCATGTGCTGGGTTTCAACCGGGATGCGGCTGAACTTGAGGACGTTGGCGCCCTTCTTGCCGACGAGCTCGATGGGCCCGGTGCTGGCCTTGTCGCTGGCTCGGATGTGGCTGATCGCCGAGCGGAGGATGATGCCGTTGTAGGGGCCGCAGAGGCCCCGGTCGGAGGTGATGACGAGGGTGAGCTCGGGGGCGTCGGGGTTGGCGACCTTGAGCAGGGGGTGGCTGGCGTCTTCGCCGGCGGCGGCGGAGAGCTGGGCGACCAGATCGAACAGGGCCCCGGTGTAGGGCTTGGAGTCTGTCGCGGCCTGCTGGGCCTTGGCGAACTTGCTCGTGGCGATCATCTGCATCGTGCGCGTGATGCGCCTGATGTTCGCGACCGCCTTCATGCGCTGCTTGATTTCGCGGCTTTTACCCATGGGGCGGGAGTGTAGGCCCCGGGGGGTGCAGTCGGTTGGGCCGGTCAGTTGGGCCGGTCAGTTGGGGCGTTCAGTTGGGGCCGGGGCGGGGGGACCGCCCGGGCGCAGCGGGGCCGGGGCGGGCGGGGGGCGGTGCGTCGTCGCCGGCGAGGCGGAGGGGGTACATCGATCCCAGGGTGGTCTGGGCGAAGGTGTCGTCGGGCGGGGGGGCGGGCACGCCCGGCGTCGCGGGTGTCGGGCTGGTTGCGCGGGGCGGGTTGGGGTTGGCTTCGGTTCTGGCTTCGGTCCGGGCGTGGCGGTTGGTGTTGCGTGTGTTGTGCATGGCGTCCTCCCTCAAGTCGCGCCGTGGTGCTCGGTTTACGCCTTGGTGCGCGAGCTGGTTCTGGCTCGATCGGCGATCGATGCACGATCGGGTGTGTTGACCCGTTGTGTCACCCCGGTTGGTGTTGGGGCGGGGGAGTTGGCAGTTCCAAGCCGTCGTAAGCCAGACAGACTCGCGCCGGGAGGGTCCGAGAGATTTCTGCGTGTCCGATGTCGTGGCTCATGTGCACAAGGAAGGCTTGGTGCGGGTCGGCCTCGTGGATCACCGAAAGCGCTTGCCCGAGGGTGAAGTGGGTGGCGTGGCGGCGCAGGCGGAGCGCATCGAGCACGAGCGTGCGCAGGCCGGCGAGACCGGGCCAGGTCTCGGGCGGGATGGCGCTGACGTCGGTGCAGTAGGCGAGGGGGAAGAGGGCGTCGATGTGCGCGCGGGCGTGGTCCGGGAACGCGTTCGGCTCGGGGACGTCGAAGAGGAAGCCGAGGACCGGGAGCTTGCCGTGGAGCAAGCGCAGGGTGCGGACGCGGACGCCGAAGAGGTCGAGCTCTTGGTCGGGCCCGATGGTGTGGGCGATCAGCGAGGCGATGAAGCTGGGCTGGACGTTGCGGGCCTTGTCGAAGATGTGCTGGTAGACGCGGCGGAGGTGCTCGAGCGTGCGCGGCTCGGCGTAGATATCCAGCGGCCCGCCCATGACAAGGTTGAAGCGGCGGACCTCGTCGAGCCCGAAGGTGTGGTCGACGTGGTTGTGGGTGAAGAGGATCGCGTCGAGGCGGTCGAGGCGGGCGGCGAGGGCCTGCTGGCGGAGGTCGGGCCCGGCGTCGATGAGGATGGCGCGGGGCGTGCCGGTCGGGTCGGTGAAGCGGATGAGCCCGCTGGTGCGGAGGCGGCGATCGCGCGGGTCGTCTGAGATGCAGACGGCGCAGTCGCACGCGAGCGATGGGATGCCCGCGCTGGTGCCGGTGCCGAGGAAGCGGAAGTGCACGCCGATGGTAGCGGGGGCGTGCGGCGGCGCGGATCAGCAGTCGTCGGTGGAAGCGAGGTAGTCGAGCACGTCGAAGATGTCGAACACGCCGGCGGGCGCGGCGAGGTCGGCGGCGGGGTCGGCGGCATCGAACAGGGCGAGGAACTCGATGACGTCGAAGATGTCGAAGACGCCGAGGGGCGGTGCGATGTCGGCGGCGCAGGCGGCGCTGGTGCCCTGGAACTCGGCGGCACCGATGTCGACGACCGAGCCGAAGCCCGCGGCGTCGCCCGTGTCGGGCGTGCCGATGTCGTCGAGCACACGGAACTGGTCGTAGACGTCGAACGCGGCGAAGGGCGAGAGGAAGAGGTTGTTGCCGGCGTCGATGGCGGGCGAGCCGGGGAGGAGTCGGAGGTTGTCGTCGGCGGTGCCGAAGATGTTGTCGTTGCCGTTGGCGTCGATGAAGAGCGGATCGCTGCCGGTGGTGTTGGCGCCGGTGATGCTCGGCGGGCGCGCGTCCCAGTCTTCGAGGATCGAGTTGAGGATGGTGACGGTTGCGAAGCTGCCGGCGCTCAGGGTGTTGACGAAGTTGCCGGCCGGGGCGCCGGCCGCGTTGTTATCCCAGACGATGGTGTTGGCGAGGGTGAGGCTGCCGCCGTTGGCGCTGATGGCGCCGGCGAGGCCGGCGGCGTCGTTGCCGACGATCGTGATGTTGACCGTGGTGGCGTTGCCGGCGCTGATCCTGAGTGCGGTGCCGTTGCCGTCGGAGTCGTTGCCGGTGATGAGGACGTTCTCGATGGTTGCGCGCGCGCTGGGGCTGGTGAAGGCGATGTTGATGGTGCCGGCGGAGGTGGACAGGCCGGTGTTCTCGTTGTCGCGGACGATGGCGTTGCGGAGGAGGTGATCGCCGGCGCTGGTGTAGCCGACGGCGGCGCCGCCGATGAAGGCGGTGTTGTCGATGAAGTCGGTGTTGCTGATTTGGCTGGTGGAGGCGGAGGTCGGCATACCGACCAGGATGCCGCCGCCGGAGGACGTCGTGGCCTCGTTGCCCCGGACCTGGAGGTTGTCGGCGATGAAGAACTCGCCACCCTGGACGGCGATACCGCCCGCGGCGACGGCGTCATTGTCCTCGATGCGGGAGTCGGCGATGTCGGTGTTGATCTCGGTGTAGATCCCGCCGCCGCCGTTGCCCGCTTCGTTGATGCGCACGCGCACGTCGACGAGCCTGACGAAGCCGCCGTCGCCGTCACCGCCGAGGTAGATGCCGCCGCCCAGGTCGAGCGCCTCGTTGTTCTGGACGATGAGCCGGGAGAGGAGGGGCGTGCTGTCGAAGGCGTAGATGCCGGCGCCGCGGCGGCGCTGGGGCGGGCCGCCGATGTCCGCCAGCCCGTTCCTGATGTCGAAGCCGTCGACAACGGTGCTCGCGCCGGCGCCGGTGAGCGTGACGACGGTGTAGCGGTCGTCGTCGCCCGAGAGCACGGTGCGGAACTCGAAGATGTCTTCGAGGCGTTCGCTGATGTCGGCCTCGCGGCCGCTGAACCCGCCGAGCAGTTGGACGCCGTCGGGGACGCTGAAGGTCCCATCACGCCCGGCGGGCGCGGTGGGGATGTAGGTGCCTCCGGCGACCCAGACCTCGTCGCCCGCTGTCGCGACGGCGAGCGCGTCGTTGAGGTTGTTGAAGGCGGTGGCCCACGAGGTGCCGTCGCCGCCGTTCGCGGCGTCGTCGTCGACGTGGATGATGTCGGCGGCCGCGGGCGATGCCGCGAGCAGGCAGATCGTGAACGACCGGACCACAACGGAACCAAGACCGAACGGCATGATTGACTCCCCCGGAGCGAGCGGGTGCGGGCTTCGCACGTTTGGGGAACAAGCTACCAACGCGGCGTCGTGGACTCAAGGAAAACCCGCCGGCGAACGCGGCGACGTTTGCGGATGCCGAGGGGCGTTGCGCGACCGGACGGCGCGGCTGGACTGCGGGCGCGTTCGTCGGGCGCGGCTCAGCAGGCGTCGGCCTGGGCGAGGTACGCGATCACGTCGAAGACGTCGAACGTGCCGAAGGGAGCGGCGAGGTCGGCGGCGGGATCGGCGGCGTCGAAGAGGTCGAGGTAGACGAGCACGTCGAAGATGTCGAAGCCGGGTGTGGCGTCGATGTCGGCGGGGCAGCCCGAGCAGGACGCCTCGACGATGTCGAAGGCGTCGACCGCGGCCTCGGCGACCGAGTTGGCGTTGACGTCGCGCGCGACGAAGCGGACGCGGAACGACTCGGGCAGGTCGGCCGGGTCGCCCAGCAGCTCGCGGACGTTCCACTGACGGAAGCGCCAGGCGGCGGTGTCCTGCGCGCTGGTGAAGGTCGTCCAGCTCGCGCCGTCGTTGATGGAGTACTGCGCGGCGAAGCCGTCGTCGAGCTGGGTGGTGGCCCACCAGGTGGCGAAGCGGAGGACGGGCTGGTCGGCGCCGGAGAGGTCGACGCTGGGGCTGGCGAGCAGCGCGGCGGCGCCGCCGAGCTGCTCGCCCGCGGGGCCGGTGAGCAGCGCTGCGCCGGTGGCGTCGAAGTCGGCTTCGGGCGCCTGGCCCGCGTCGCCGGCGGGCGATCCGACGCCCCAGCCGCCCGAGGCGGGGGGCGCGCCGGAGAGGTCCCAGCCCGCGAGGGATTCGAAGGGCTGGTCGAGCAGGCTGGTCTCGGCGTCGGCGTTGGCGACGGCGATGGTGTAGGGATCGCTCGCGCCGGCGGGGGGATCGGTGATGGTGCGCCCGTCAACGGTTTGGGCGCTGAAGTAGAGGCGGAGGACGTTGCCGCAGTCGGCGGCGGGGAGGTCGGCGGAGAACTCGCCGGCGCGGTTGTTGAGGGGGATCGCGGCCATGAAGCCCTGCCCGGCGTCGATGTGGACCATGGGCGAGCCGCCCAGGACGATGCCGCCGCCGCTGCCGCGGATATCGAGCGGGAGCGTGGCGCCGGAGGCCGGAACGGAGGCGGGGATGCCTTCTGGGTAGGTGAAGCTGAGGGTCTCGCCGCGTGAGATGCCGGCGGGGTTGCGCAGGGCGTTCTGGAGGTTGGCGTTGACGATCGTCATGCCCTGGTTGCCGACGGTGACGCACCCGGCGTTGGTGTGGATGCCGAGGATGAGGCCGGTGGTGTCGTCGATGACGGCCGAGCCGGAGTTGCCCCCGGTGGTGTCGGGGTTGTAGCGCAGGACGGTGCCGTCGCGGGAGAGGTAGCTGCCGGTGTGGGTTTTCTGGGCCTGGTTGAGCGTGGCGGAGATGGGGAAGGAGGTCGTGCCGTAGCCGGTGATGCGGATGCTGCGCCCGTCGGGGCTGGGGACGGTCTCGGCAAGCATGCGGCTGGCGCCCTGGGCGGCGAGGGGGCTGAGGCCCGTATCGGCGTTGTCGAAGACGCCGAAGACGGCCCAGTCGTTGCCCAGGAAGACGCCGCCGACGTTGCGGGCGGATTGGATCGAGTCGAAGTCGACGGGGTACTGGTCTTCGGGTGCGGGTGGCATGGGGGTGCCGCCGCTGGTCGAGAGCGGGGTGTTGAACTGCACGAGGCTGCCGGGGAGGAAGTCGCAGTGCCCGGCGGTGAGCAGGTCGTTGGAGCGCCGGTTGAAGAGGAAGGCGGTGCAGCCCTCGGGCATGAAGCGGGCGTCGCGCGGGTCGCTCGAGACGACGCGGTCGTCGCCGCCGCAGAGCGAGCGGTCGAAGGTGTTGAAGTCGACGGGTTCGGGGACGATCACGGCGTCGGCGAAGACGGCGGGCGCGGCCGGTGCGTCGGCGTCGACGAGGATCTCGACGATGACGGTGTCGCCGGTGAAGTAGGCCGACGTGCCCGACCACTGCGCGAGGCGGGCGCGGTCGAGCATCTGCGAGCCGCCGTCGGCGGGTGAGGTGATGCGGATCGCGGCGCCGAGGTCGAGCCCGGTGGGTTCGGGCAGGGCGTCGCCGGTGAGGGCGAGGCGGATCCACGGGGCGCCGTCGACGCGGAGGGCTTCGCGGCCGGCGACGCGCATGCCCAGGGGCGTCGGCGCGAGCCAGGCGAGCTCTTCGAGCGTGGGCAGCGCGACCTCCGGCGTGGCGACCCGCCCGGTGGTGCCGGCGAGGGCCTCGAGCCACGCGACGCGGTCAAGATCGGGGCTGGTGGGGGCCGGCGCGGGGTCCGCGGGCGAGGGGACGGCGAGGGCCGGGGCCGCGGTCAGGATCGAGGCGAGCGCGCCGATTGTGAGCGCGGCGGGGGCGAAACGGGGGGAGCGATAGGCCATCGGGGGGAGGTTCCTGACGGTTGGAGCGTGGGAGGTGTTGGTGCAGGATGGAGCCTGAGAACGGGTGCCCCGGGCGGTGCCGGCCGGAGGGGAGAATCTACCGGACGGTCCGGGGCGTGTCACGCGCCGATCGGTCCGATTTGGTGCGGGTGCTTGAGGGAGACTCTTTGATTGGTTTTTGATAGGAAAAGGCACCCGAGCCGCGTTGAACGGCTCGGGTGTGCTGCTTGAGGGCGTTGTCGCTGGCGGGGGGGCTAGCAGCCGGCGTCGAAGAGGCTCAGGTATTCGAGCACGTCGAAGAAGTCCCAGACGCCGAAGGGCGGCGCGAGATCCGCGGCGGGGTCGTTGGCGCTGAAGAGGCTGAGGAACTCCAGGACGTCGAAGAAGTCGAGCACACCGAAGGGCGGGGCGAGATCGGCCGGGCAGCAGGGGGCGTCGCAGAGGACGCGGGCGACGGGTTCGGGCCCGGCGGGATCGACGGGCCAGGGGATGCGGTTGTCGAGCCCGTCGATGCTCATCTGGAAGTCGAGCGGCTCGGCGCCGCCCTCGTTGGCTTCGAGGTCGCGGGGCTGATCGAAGCAGCCGGTCTCGGGGCCGCCGTCTTGGGTCGAGAGCCACCAGGCGTCGTCGTTGCCGAAGGCGAAATCGGCGGCGTTCCATCGCCCGGCGGCGAGCAGGCCGCACTCGGGCGAGTCGACGATCGCGTCGAGGCGCGCGGGGACGCGCCCGTAGTTGTGCGCCCAGACGGGCGCGAGCGAGGGGAAGTCAAAGGCGGTGGTGAAGCCGGTGCCCGAGGCGTTGTTGCGCCCGGCGACGACGAGGACCGGGGGCTGCTCTTCGAGCGCGAGCGCGCCGAAGCCGACCGAGCCGGGGTCTTGCTGCGGGAGCGCGTTGACCATGTTGAGGACGTTGCCCGGGTCGTCGAGCTGCATGATGTAGTGGGCGGCGTTGCCGATGCTGAGGAAGCTGGCGCCGAGCGTGGTGTCGCCGGCGATCGCGACGCCCTCGGGCGTGAGGGTGATCGCGTGTCCCCACGCGTCGACGGGGCTCTCCGGCTCGCCCGGGGGCGTTGGGAAGGGCGCGTAGGCGGCGTTGAATGTGATTGCGCCGGTGGGCGGGTCGATGCGGACATAGGCGATGTCGCGGATGGCGAAGCCGGCGGGCGCGCCGACGGGCTGCGATTGGATGGTGCCGGTGACGCGGAGATCGCCGGAGTCTTGGCTGAAGCGGTGGTCGGTGAAGGAGAGCTCGGCCTCGCCCTCTTGCCTCGGCGAAGTCGCGAAGTAGAAGCGTTGCACGACGATGTTGCCGGCGTTGTCGAGCGCGAGGTAGCTGGGCAGTGCGTTCTGGAAGACGCGGTGGGTGATGGTGGTCTCGAGCGGTTCGAACTCGTCGGGGGCGCGCCGGACGGTTGGCCCGGGGTTCTCGGCGTGGACGGTGTCGCCCATGTACGCGCCGGTGTAGCGGAAGGCCCAGAGGAGGTTGCCGGCGGGGTCGAGCTTGGCGACGGCGAGGTTGAGGTCGGAATCGCCGTCGCCCCTTGTTTCGCCGGCGACGACGAAGCCGTCGGCGACTTCCTGGACCGAGTACGCGATGTCGTCGCCGGGCCATGCGAGGACGCGGATCCACGCGGGGTCGCCCGAGGGCGCGGTGCGGACGATGTAGAAGTCGCGTGTGCCGTCGGGCGTGGTGGTGGCGCCGACGGCGATCGCGCCGCCGGCCCGCACGGTGCGGATGTCCTGGAACTGGTCGTCGAGCTGGAAGCCGGCGAGGCGTTGGTAAAAGGTCTGCGCGTGCGCGGTCATGCAGCAGGCGGCGAGCGCGAGCGTGGCGACGACGGGCCGGGCGAACCGGCGAGAGCGAGCGGTCATGATGTGGTCTCCCCTTGCGTCCGCAACCGGCGCGGACGGAAGGCGCACGCTACCGCGCGGGCGCTGCGTTTTGGGTGCGTGCGGCGCAAGATGCGGGGCAGAAACCGCGTGCTCCGCCCGCTTGGGTGAACCCGAACGGGTGGGCGTCTGGATCTGTTTTTGCCGGTTGTGCGGCGGGCGTTCAGCCGATGCGTTCGTCGCGCAGCTCGCGGCTCATGAGCAGGGCGATCGCCTCGACGGGGTCGAGCCCGCCGAAGAGCACGTCGTGCACCGCGCGGGCGATGGGCATCTCGACGCGGTAGCGGTGCGCGAGGTCCATGACCGAGCGGGTCGTCGCGACGCCCTCGACGACCGAGTTCATCGACGCGAGCGCGTCTTCGAGCGATTGCCCGCGCCCCAGTGCTTCGCCCAGGGTGCGGTTGCGCCCTTCTGGGCTGAAGCAGGTGGTGGCGAGGTCGCCCGCGCCGGCGAGGCCGAAGAAGGTCGCGGGGCTGGCGCCCATCGCAGCGCCGAGGCGCGCGATCTCGGCCAGCCCGCGGGCGAGCAGCGCGCTCTTGGCGTTGGAGCCGGCGCGGAGCCCGTCGAGCACGCCGGCGGCGATCGCGATGACGTTCTTGGTCGCGCCCGCGAGCTCGACGCCCAGCAGGTCGTCCTGGGTGTAGACGCGGAGGTAGCTGGTCGCGAAGAGGGCCTGGACAAGCTCGGGGAAGCCGGTGTGGTCGCTGGCGGCGATCATCGTCGCGGGCAGGCCCCGGGCCAGCTCGGCGGCGATGGTGGGCCCGCTGAGGCAGCCGATGGGTCGGGGGGGCGCGTCGGGATCGTCGGCGAGCGCGTCGGCGATGACCTGGCTCGGGCGGAGCAGCGTGCCGTTCTCGATGCCCTTGGCGACGCTGAGCACGCCGGCCTCGGGCGGGACGTGCGGGCGGAGGCGCTCCCACGTCGCTCTGGTGAACTGCACGGGGATCGCCGAGACGATCAGCTCGGCGCCCGCGAGAGCGTCGGCGTCCTTGAGCGCGACGTGCGCGCCCTCGGGCAGCTCGTAGCCCTCCAGGCGCTCGGTCTTGCGGGTCTGGGCGAGGCGGCCGGTCTCGTCGGGGTCGTGGCCCCAGAGCGTGACCGCCGGCGCGGGCGCGGCCCGGTCGGGCCCGGCGAGGATCGACGCGCAGACCAGCCCCATCTGCCCGGGGCCCAGGATCGTGACCCGGCTCGGGAGCGCCCGGCGCGAGGCGGGCAGATCGGATGCGTCGGTGTGGTTTGGCATGTCACTTTCGAGTGAGCGGTTGCTGAATCGGCCCCAGCGTCGGTTTTGGGGGCTGTTCCTGTGGCCGGCATGAACCGCGCGGCGGGCGGGATCGTAACCGCCTTGCAGGACCCGTGATCGGGTGTCGATGCGCGCAAGCGGGGCCGCCCGGGCGGCCCGGAGCGCGCGACTAAAGTTGTCGTCCCCTCTGGGACGCGGCGTGGCGCAGGCCCACGCGCGACCCGCACGGCAAATCGGAGCAAGGCAGCGATGAGCAGCGCGAGCAGCAACGACCAGTCCGGCCTCATGGCCCACACGCACGGCTCGGCCCCCAAGCAGAAGAGCGGGCACGACCACAACCCCGACGACCCCGTCGCGTGCTGCTCGCACCACGAGATTGACATCGAGCGGAACATCATCCTGTACCTGATCGGCGGGGTGCTGGCGGTGGTCAGCCTCGTCGGCAAGTGGGTGACCGGCTCGGATCAGGAGCAGATCGTCGTGCTGCCGGCGGTCGCGGCGGCGCTGCTGCTGGGGCTGCCCCTGTTCCGCGCGAGCCTTGGGGAGATCCTCCAGCGCCGGATCAGCTCGAGTTCGCTGGCGGCGCTGGCGATCCTCGCCGCGATGGCGGTGAACGAGTACGTGACGGCGGCCTTCCTGGCGTTCATCCTGCTGGTCGCCGACCGGGTGGTGCAGCACACCGCCAGCGGCGCCCGGCGCGCGATCGAAGCGCTGGTGAACCTGACGCCCGACGTGGCGCGGATCGTCAGCGGCGAGGGCGAGCGCGAGATCCCGATCGCCGACGTGACCGTCGGGCAGGTCGTGCGGGTGCGCCCGGGCGAGAACCTGCCGGTGGACGGGCGCGTGCGTGTCGGGCGTTCGACGGTGAACCAGGCGTCGCTGACGGGCGAGGCGATGCCGGTCGAGGTGCAGGAGGGGATCGACGTCTACGCGGGCACGACGAACCTGACGGGCAACCTCGACGTCGAGGTGACCAGCGTGGGCGCCGACACGACGATCGGCAAGGTGACGGCGCTGATCCATGAGGCCGAGAGCAGCCGCACGCCCAGGCAGATGCTGATCGAGCAGGTCGCGAAGTTTTATGTGCCGGTGGCGATCTCGGTCGCGGCGCTCGTGTTCTACTTGTTCAGCCAGAGCAGCGACGAGATGGCGCGACAGAACGCGGCGTTGACCGCGGTGACGGTGCTGGTCGTGACCTGCCCGACCGCGCTGCTGCTTAGCAGCCCAAGCGCGATGGTCGCGGCGTTCGCATCGGCGGCGCGGCTGGGCGTGATGCTCAAGCAGACGGGCTACCTGGAGGCCGCGGCGAACATCGACGCGATCGTCGTCGACAAGACCGGCACGCTGACGACCGGGCGCTTCGGCGTGTCGCGCCTGGTGCCGGCCGAGGGCGTCGAGGGCGCCGAGCTGCTGCAGGCGGCGGCGAACGGGGAGCAGCACTCCAACCACCCGCTGGCGCAGTCGATCCTGCGGACGGCCGAGCAGGCCCGCATCACGCCCGACGGGTCGACCGACTACGAAGAGATCCACGGGCGGGGCGTGCGGGCGCAGACGAGCCTGGGCGAGCTGTGTGTGGGGCGTTCGAGCTGGCTGCGCGAGATCGCGCCGCACACCGGCCCGGCGATCGACGCCGTCGAGGCGCGGATCGAGGGGATGAGCGGCGTGCACGTGCTGCGGGACAACCGCTACCTCGGTGCGGTCGGGCTCGAAGACAAGATCCGCCCCGAGGCGCGGGCGACCGTCGAGCGCTTGCGCGAGATCGGGATCCGCATGATCTCGATCTTCACGGGCGACCGCCTGAGCGTCGGGCAGCGCGTGGGCGTGCAGGTCGGCGTCGACGCGGTGGAGGCCGAGTGCCTGCCCGAGGAGAAGCACGAGCTGGTGCGTGAGCTGCGCAGCCAGGGGCGGCGGGTGATGATGGTGGGCGACGGGATCAACGACGGGCCGGCGCTGGCAGAGGCTGATGTTGGTGTGGCGATGGGCCTGAGCGGCTCGGACATCGCGGCCAATTCGGCGGGTGTCGCGCTGATGACCGACGAGCTGAACCGCTTGCCCTTCCTCGTCGAGCTCGCACGCAAGACGCGGGTGATCGTGACGCAGAACATCGCGGTCTCGATCCTGATGGCGATCGTGGGCCTGGTGCTCGCGGCAACGGGGACGTTCGTGAGCCTTGGCGGCGAGGCCGCGGCGGGGCTGGGCGTCGGTGTTGCGGCGATCTTCCACTTCGCGCCCGATGTGTTTGTCGTCGCCAACAGCTTCCGCCTGTTCCGGTTCGGTGAGGACTTCCTCCAGGCCGAGGAAGAGGCGCGCCAGCAGGCCGAGGCCGGGCAGAGGACCCGGCGCGAGGCGAGCGTGCGCAACCTGTCGGCGCAGCCGGCCTGATCCGGCCTGACCGGGCCTGACCGGGGCGAGTACTGATCTCACAAGCACCGATCTCAGCGGTGGGGGGTAACCGATGATGCGCACGCTTGCGGCTGTTGGCGCCGTCTCGATGTTGGTCTGCGGCGCGTTCGCCCAGGGCGTGCAGCGTCCGCAGACGCCCGAGGCGCCTTTCGCGTACGGCGAGCGTGAGGTTGCGATCGGCGTGACCGACGACTCGGGCGACGAGATCACGCTCGCCGGCACGCTGACGCTGCCCGAGGGCGAGGGGCCGTTCGCCGCCGTTGTGCTGCTGACCGGCTCGGGCCCGCAGGACCGGGATGAGGAGATCTTCGGGCACCGCCCGTTCAAGCTGATCGCCGATCGGCTGACCCGCGCGGGCATCGCGGTGCTGCGGTGCGACGACCGGGGCGTCGGCGGGTCGACCGGGACGTTCACCGAGGCGACGACGACCGATTTCGCGCGCGACGCGCTGGCGAAGGTCGAGTGGCTGCGCTCGCAAGCGGGGATCGATCCCGAGCGCGTGGGGCTGCTTGGGCATTCTGAGGGCTCGGTCAGCGCGTTTCTGGCGGCGGCGGATGACGCGCGTGTCGCGTTTGTGGTGTCGATCGCCGGGCCGGGCGACACCGGTCGCGAGCTGATGGTCTTGCAGATGCGCCTGCTGCTCGAGGCGCAGGGCGTGCCGGGCGAGCGGGTCGATGCGATCTCGGTGATGCAGGCGCAGATGCTCGACCTGATTATCGAGGGGGCGCCGCGCGAGCGGGTCGAGGCGTCGATCCGCGAGCTCGCGACGGCGCAGATGGGCTTGCAGGGCATCCGACCCAACGAGCAGATGCTCGATCAGATCGTGGCCGGTCAGATGCGCACGTTCGCGGGCGCTTGGGGGCGGGAGCTGATCACGCTCGACCCGAGCGAATCGGCGGCGCGGGTTTCGTGCCCGGTTTTGCTGGTGGGCGGGACGCTGGATCTGCAGGTGCCGCCGGGGCCGAACATCACGCCTTTGGTCGGCGCGTTGCTCGAGGGCGGGTGCGAGGATCTGACGGTGCGTGTGTACCCGCGGCTGAATCACCTCATGCAGCCGGCGCGGACGGGGACGATCGGCGAGTATCAGCTCAGCACGGTGACGATGGATGAGCGCGTGCTTGGTGATCTGGTGCGTTGGTTCGAGGCGCGGTTTGTTGAGGCGCGCGTTGTCGACGCGGATTGATCGCCTTTAGAGCAGCGTGCCGCGGAGCAGCAGCAGGGCGACGGCGAAGTAGATCGTCAGCCCGCTGACGTCCATGAGCGTCGCGACCAGGGGCGACGAGCTTGTCGCGGGGTCGAGGCCCATGCGGTCGAGCAGCATGGGCAGCAGCGAGCCGATGAGCGTGCCCCAGATGACGATGCCGACGACCGAGGTGCCGACGACGAAGCCGAGGCGGACGAGGTACTCGGTCTCGACGAGCCCGGTGGTGCCCAGCAGGACGACGGTGACCAGGCCCAGGACGCCCAGGGCGGAGCCGAGGACGAGCCCGGTGAGCAGTTCCTTACGCGCGACGGCCCACCAGTCGGCGAACCTGACCTCGTTCAGCGCGAGCGCGCGGACGAGCAGGCTCGCGGCCTGGGTGCCGGTGTTGCCGCCCGAGCTGATGATCAGGGGCACGAAGAGGGCGAGGACGACGGCCTTGGCGAGCTCGTCCTCGAAGATGCGCATCGCGAAGATGGTGCAGAGCTGGAGGGCGAACAGGCCCACGAGCCAGACACCGCGTTTCTTGACCATCGCGACGAAGCGTGTGGTCATGTAGGGCTCGTCGAGCGCCTCGAGGCCGCCCAGCTTGTGGACGTCTTCGGTGAACTCGGCCTCGGCGACGTCGGCGACATCGTCGACCGTCACGATGCCGACCAGCAGGCCCAGTGAGTCGATCACCGGCAGCGCGGTGCGGTCGTAGCGGGCCATCGCGCGCACGGCGTCTTCGCGGTCGTCGGTCGCGTGCAGCGCGACGAACTCGTCGTCCATCAGCTGCTCGACGGTCGTGTCGAGGTCGGCGAGCAGGAAACGGCGGATGTGCAGGTCGTCGATCAGCTTGCGGTCCGCGTCGACGACGTAGACCCAGTGCACCGTCTCGGCGTCGCGCCCCCATTGGCGGATGTGCTCGAGCGCACGCCGCACGGTCCACTCCGGGCGGACGCGGACGTAGTCGGGGGTCATGAGGCGCCCGACGGACTCTTCGGGGTAGCCAAGGATGGTCTGCGTCGCGCGGCGCTCGGCGGGGCTCAGGCGCTGGAGCAGGGGCGTGGCGACCTCGACGGGCAGCTCCTCGACCAGGGCGGCCCGGTCGTCGGCGTCCATGTCCTCGAGCAGGCGGACGGCCCGCTCGCCGCCCAGCAGCTCGAGGAAGCGTTCCTGGGTGTCGGTGTCGAAGTGCGCGAACACGTCGGCCGAGAGCGCGCGGGGGAGCAGGCGGAAGGCGATCGCGGCGTCTTCGTCGGGGTCAATGGTCTCGATCACGTCGGCCGAGTCGGCGGGCTCGAGCGTCGCGAAGACGTCGCGCAGCTCGCGCCAACGCCGATCGTCGATCAGCTGGCGGACGTCCGGGGCGAGGAGTTCGGCGGTCGGTGTGCGCACACCGAGAGCCTAGCTCGCGGACGCCTCGTGTGGGTCGGTGATCGATCGGGCGGCGCGGTCGATCCCGCTGAGCATGCCCCCGAAGACGAACGCGTGCAGGGGGAGAACGGCGTACCAGTAGGCGATGCCGGCGAGCCCGCGGGGGACGAAGCGCGCGGTCATGGTCAGGCGGCTGGTGCGCTCGCCCGTGGGTGTGATGGTGAAGGCGAGTTCGGCGATGCCGGGGAGTTTCATCTCGGCGCGCAGGCGGAGGGCGCGTCCGGGCTCGATGCCGACGACGCGCCAGAAGTCCAGGGCCTCGCCGAAGCCGACGTGCTCGGGGTGGCGTCGCCCGCGTCGCAGGCCGGGCCCGCCCACGAGGCGATCCATCCAGCCGCGCAATCGCCAGAGCCAATCGCCGGCGTACCACCCGTGCCCGCCGCCGACCCGGCAGACCGCGACGTAGACATCGTCGGCGGGGGCCTCGATGTCGATGCTGCGCTCGTCGGTGAAGCTGGTGCCCCCGGCCCAGTCGGGATCGCCCGGCACGGTGCCCGCGGCCGACCAGACCGACTCGACCTCGTGCTCGCGCCGGCGCTCGATCGCGCGTCGGATCGCCTCGCGCGGGTGCATCGTCTGGCGGGGGAGCAGGCGTTGCGCATTGTCGCCCTCGACGACGACCCGGTTGCGCAGGCCCTCGATCAGCGGGCGCGCGATCGCGGGCGTGACGGGCGTGACCAGCCCGATCCACAGGGAGCTGAGGCGGGGTGAGAGCACGGGCACCGCGACCAGCAAACGGCGCGGCAGGCCCATCTCTTCGGCGCACAGGTGCATGAGGTCGCGGTAGGGCATGACCTTGGGCCCGCCGATCTCGATCGTCTTGCCGCTGGTCGCATCTTCGCGGATGGTGTCGATCAGGTAGCCCAGCACGTCGCGGATCGCGATGGGCTGACACTCGGTCTTGACCCACTTAGGCGTGACCATGACCGGGAGGCGCTCGACGACGTAACGGAGCACCTCGAACGAGGCCGAGCCCGAGCCGATGATGACGCCGGCGCGGAGCGTGGTCACGCTTGCCGAGGACTCGCGCAGGATGCGTTCGACATCGCGCCGGCTGCGCAGATGCGCGCTCAGGTCGTCGCGATTGCCCCCCAGCCCACCCAGGTAGACGATGCGCTCGACGCCCGCGTCGGTCGCGGCTTGGGCGAACGATGCGGCGAGCTCGCGGTCGCGCTCCTCGAAGCCCGCCCCGGCGTCGAGCGCGTGCACGAGGTAGATCGCGGTCCGGCAGCCGCGCATCTGCTCGGTGAGGCGTTGCGTTTGTGCGATGTCGCCCCGGACGACCTCGACGCCCGGCGCGCGTGACCACTCGCGGATGTCGAGCTTGCGCGCCTCGCGCACGAGGCAGCGCAGTTCGAACCCCGCCTTGAGCAAACGCGGCGCGAGGCGCCCGCCGACGTACCCGGTCGAACCGGTCAGGAAGAGCCTGACGGGTGCCGCTTCAGGCATGGGTGCGCTTCGCAGGCGTGGTGCTGTACAGCAGGCGTTGTGTCAGTCCGGGAGGGATCGTGATGCCCGCGACGCGGATGCGGATCTCGGGCAGCGCGAGCGCGGGCAGGTGGCGCGAGGCGTGCGCTGCGCCCTCACGGACGGAGGCGAGCAGGGTTCGCGTGCCCGGGGCCGCGACCGCCGCGGGCGAGACACGAACATCGATCGTGTCGCCCGAGGCGGCGATATCGATCCGCCCGCGCGGGGGGCGGAGGCTGATCTCGCCCCAGGCCCGCAGCGCGAGCGGGGTTACTTTTCCGACGCGGGCACCTCGCGCGTGCGGATGCGGAGCGTGCCCTCGAGCTTCCAGTGCGCGTGCACGGCGTTGTCGCCGGTGCCCGATGGCACGTGCACGTTCATGTTCTCGAAGTCGTAGATGATCTCGGCATTGCGCCCGGTCAGGCGGTCGTAGAGCGCGATACCCAGATCGGGCCATGTCGTGGTGTGCTCGTTGTTGGTGTCGGGCATCGGGAGGGCTCCAGATCAAAGGTGCGGGCATGACTGCGCATCGAACGCGCGGTGCTGTTGCGCGTTCGTCGAGCCGTGCGTCCCGGATGCGGGAGGGATGCTGGAGGGATGCGGGCGGGTCGCCTCAGCGTCGCGCGTCGGTCCGCGCGATGATGTCGCTCACGCCCTGCTGGTTGAAGCCCTTGAACCCGTCGTTGCGCTCGAGGTTCTCCATGTGGCTGCCTCGGGCGCCCTCGCTGCGGAAGCGATCGGCCTCCTCGCCCGTGATACGCCCGGAGGCCTGGAGCGCCGCGACGCGCTGCTCGCTGACGCTCCACTGCTCGCCCTCGGTGAAGGCCTGGCGGAGGTAGGGGAAGGTGGTGAACGGGTCCATCATGCCGATGCCGGCCTCGCTCTCGAGCTGGGCCTTGAGCGCGTGCCAGTCGAACTGGCACTCGAGGTGGTGCATGCCGGCCTGGAGCAGGCTCTCGCCGTGCAGCGCGACCCACAGGCCCACGGTGTGCACGTCGTCCTTGGGCCCGAAGCCCTCGTGCGGGAAGTCGCCCTCGATCTCGTCGGGGCGCATGTCGACGTCGGCGAAGATGATGAAGCCGCTGGGATGCTCGAGCACCTGCGCGCCCCAGTGCGCCTCGCCGCCGGCGTAGAACTTCTCGCGGCAGTAGAAGCCCAGCTTCTCGAAGACCGCGATCACCTCGGTGCACTGCTCGCGGCTGCACCGGTAGGTGTGGTGGTCGTGGTTGGCAAAGCCCAGGCCCAGCCTCTGCTGGCGGGCGTACTGCACGCGGGCCGCGTTGTTGCGGCTCATCCAGTAGTCGCGCTCGGCCTGGAAGAACAGATCGGCGACCCAGCGCTGCGCATCGGTCTCGTCGAGCTCGCCCGCCGAGAGCGATTGCAGATCGTTCATCGCGTCGTCGATCAGGCGGTGGATCTCGGCGAAGCCCTGCTTGTCGGCCTCGTCGCCCACGCCGAAGTCGCGCTTGCGGTTGCAGAAACGTTCGAGGTGCTTGAGCGAGGCGATGCGGGCCTCGGCGTTGTCGCTGATCTCGCCGAAGTGCGTGCACCCGTGGCGCTCGATCGCCCAGAGCTCGGCCCTGGCGTCGCCCTCGCCGTCGGTCGCGAGCTGGGCCCAGCGCGTGCGGCTGAAGGGGCCCGGCCCGACGGTCTGGTCGGTGTTGACGGCGCCCCAGCCCTGGCCCAGGCGGGCCATCGCGTCGGCGACGCGCTCGCACTTGATCGCGACGGCGATGTGGTCCTGTTCGATCAGGCAGATCGCGGGGAAGAGGCCCAGGTGGTTGCGGTAGACCGCCCGGACGCCGCCGCTGACGGAGCCGGACCGCGGGTCGGTGTCTTCTTCGAAGCCGACGTCGGCGAGGCGGGCGAGGTCGGCGGCCTCGGCGGGCAGGAAGATCGCGTCGACCCAGTCTTTGAAGCGCGTGCCGGTCTCTGTCTTGAGTCGGCCGGCGAGCTCGCGGGCGGGGGCGCAGAGGTCGAGGTAGAGCTCCAGCAGCTCGTCGACGAGGCGCTGCGCCTCGGGCTGGGGCTGCCAGTTCCAGCCGGTCTCGGCGCTGGGGCGTGCGGGTGCGGTGGTCATGGGTGGTCTCCCTCGATCATTTGGCTCGATCGGCGCGATCGGGCTTTGCAACACGCCGGAAAGGATTGGCGTTCGACGCGATACCCTATGGTTCGGCAGCGCGGGTGGGTTTGCCACCCGAAGTGCCGGAAGTCTCGTCGCTGAGCCGGATTCTGGGCACGCGGGTGGGCTGTTGAGGGGCCTATCGCCCGCCGGGAGAGCCGCGATGAGCGATCTTCACCGCAGCAAGCCAGACGAACAGGATCAGGCACGCGCCGATCGGCGGGACGCGACACAGAACGCCCCGGCCGCGGGGGCCGCCGGCGGGGCGACCTCCGGCTCGATGGTCGGGGCGACGCCCGAGGGCTTCGGGCCGGGCGACCGTCCGCTGCGGCTGGTCGTCTGCGGGCTCACCCACGGGCACGCGGGCTGGCTGCTCGACGCGGCCCGGCGGCGCGACGACATCGAGATCGTCGGCGTCTGGGAGCCCGACCGCACGCTCGCCGATCGGTACGCGGGCGACTTCGGGCTCGACCTGCCCCGGCTCTGGTCGGTGGACCTGGGCGAGGTGCTGGACCGCTCGCGCGCCGAGGCCGGCGTCGTGATGACCAGCACACGCGGGCACGGCGACGCGGTCGAACAGCTCGCCGCCCGCGGTCTGCACGTGATGGTCGAGAAGCCGCTGGCGGTGTCGGCGAGCGAAGCGCGCCGGATGGCCGGCGTGTGCGCACGTGCCGGCGTCCACCTGGTGACGAATTTCGAGACGAGCTGGTACGCCGGGCTGCGCGAGGCGCACGCGCTCACGCGACGGGCCTTCGCGCCGATCACCCGCGCGGTCTTCTCGCACGGGCACCCCGGGCCCATCGTCATCGGCTGCCAGCCCGAGTTTGTTGATTGGCTGATCGACCCGGTCGAGAACGGCGGCGGCGCGATGATGGACTTCGGCTGCTACGGGGTCGCGCTGATGACATGGCTCATGGACGGGCAACGCCCCAGCGAGGTCCTCGCAACCCACAGCACCCAGCGCCCGGGCGAGCACCCCCGCGTCGACGACGACTCGACGATCCTGCTGACCTATGCCAACGGCGCGACGGGCGTGGTCCAGGGCTCGTGGTGCTGGCCCCACCCGTGCAAATCGGCGGAGATCTACACGCAGAGCGGCGCGATCTACTCGGCCGAGTGGGACCGCCTGAGCGTGCGCTCGAGCGAGGAGGCGAGCGCGCACCGGCGGCTCTGCGAGCCTCTGCCTCAGGGTCTGCGCGATCCTTGGACGTACCTGCGCGAGCTGTCGCATGGGCGAGTCGCGCCGGATGTGCTCGGCTCGCCCGAGCTGAACATCACGGTCTGCGAGGTGCTCGACGCCGCGCGCCTGTCGGCGCTCCAGGGGCGCCGGGTGGACCTGGTCGAGGGCTCGTCGAGCCAAGCCGCGTCGAGCCAGGTTGTTTCGAGCCCAGGCAGCGCGACTTCGAGCAGGCTCGGCGCATAAGGCACGGCTTGCCCGCTGAGTCAAGCCGTGGCACCCCATCGGCGCGGCTCGTGATCAACCGCGCTCGGGGTGTGTGTCGATGGAACTTCGAGGCCCGCTTCAGCGCCGGCGGCGGCGGGCCGCGACCAGGCCCGCGATCGGCAGGACCGCGGCGGCGGCCGGGCTGGGCACGATCGTGATCGTCGCGATCGCGGTCTGCTCACCGAACGTCGACGCGATGTCGAAGCCCGGCGCTGTGGTGCGCCCGATGAGCGAGTCGAGGTAGTCGCCCGCGCTCGGGTCGTTGAAGAAGAGGCTGACGTTGCCCCCCTCGATCTCGCCGGCCGCGCCGTCGATGCCCTGGAGGAAGGCGGCGCCGTTGTCGGCGTTGTTGACCTCGGTGCCGGCGTCCCAGACCTGCGACCCGAAGATCGTGATCGTGATCGGCCCGTTGAAGTTGCCGGCCGCGTCGAAGACCTCGATCGCGTTGGGCGTGCCGATGAAGAGGTCGTTGGTCGGGACGACCATGGTCGCGAAGCTGAGGAAGCGGTTCTGCGTCGGGTCGCCCACGCTGAAGTTCACGCTCTGTGCGCCGCCGCCGATGATGGGCCCGCCGCCGGTCGTCGCCGACAGCCCCCCGGGCGAGGCGGCACCAAACTCGGTTGTGAGCGTGCCCGTCGAGCCCAGCTCGGCGACCTGCTCGAGCCCGAGCGATGCGGTCGCGCCCGGGTCGAAGAGGTTGAACGAGCCATCGTCGAGCCCGAAGAACACGGGGGTGAACGCCGTGGCATCGGGCGCGAGCAGGTTCTCGAACGACACGGTGATATCGCTCGCGCTCGCGGCACCCGCGAGCGTGGTGAGCGCAGCGATCGCGCAGCAAGTCATCTTGGTCTTCATGGTTTTCCTGTCTCCTCGCCCCACGAGATGGTGCGAATCAAACGCACGTATAACTATAACTGTAACTACTAACAACGGAAATGCAACTATTAATAATAAAAGCACCACTGACAATCCAATAGATTATTCCATCAACTATACACCTAATACAGACTTTTTTGGGCAGGACACCTTAGAATATCAAATTTGTGACATAGACGGAGAATGTGCTACTGCTGTAGTAACCATAAATGTAACTAACACTAATGACTTACCTATTGCCATTGATGATAATATACAAATAGATGAAGATACTTCTGTAAATATTGAGGTCCTTTTAAACGATGATTTTGGTGGTGATGGACCTGATAGCAACGCAATAAGCATTAGTAATTTGGCTACTTATGGCAACACAACTATTGATGACAATGGTACTCCTAACAATCCAACGGATGACTCTATAGATTACACTCCTAATGAAGACTTTTTTGGTGAAGATACTTTTGAATATCAAATTTGTGATGCCAATGGCGATTGCGCTTCAGCAGTAGTAACTATAAATGTAGCTAATACCAATGACCTACCAATTG
>JBCCDD010000019.1:0-83986 GCA_039033175.1 Planctomycetota bacterium | reverse complement strand
GGGGGGGCCTCGGCCGCCTCGCCGCCCGCGCCGCCGACCGGGCCCGACGCCCCGGGGAGCGCTCCCGGCCCCAGTGTCAGCGTGCCGAGGGTGAGTGCTCCACCGACGAGTGTGAAAGCAAGTGCGTGCATCCAGAGTCTCCTTGTTCGGTTCCGCCCGGCGTCTTTGAAACGCCGAGCGAGTGCGGCGGTCTCCCCCAGCTCGCTCACGGCGGCCCTGACCGCCTCCGGCTCGCTGAGCCCGGTGATCGTCAAGTCGTCCACCCGCGATCGCAGGTGGTCCTCAAGCTCGGCGCGGATCGCCCGGCGCGCGCCTTGGGGCAACGCGAGCATCCGCTCGAGCACGTCCAGCCAGTCGGCGATCGCGTCGCGCGACGAGGGCGACGCATGTGCCCGCTGGCGTTCTGTTGTGTCGGCCGCGCGGGTCATGCCCCGGCTCCCTGCGCGCCCAAACCCGTTGGAATGAACGCGTCGATGAGGGCCGTGAAGCGCCGGTGCGCCTCGATGCGCGACGCCAACCGGCGCTCGCCCTTGGGCGACAGGCTGTACCACTTACGCTTGCGCCCCGGGGCGCTGGGGTCTGAGCCGCTGGCTTTGACCTCCTCCCACGTCGCGGTGACCAGGCCCTGCTTCTCAAGCCTGGTCAGCAGCGGATACAGCTTGGCGGGGGTCAGCGTGAACGCGCCCCCGCTCGTCGCGGCAACCGCCTTGCCGATCCGGTAGCCGTAGGCCTGGCCCTCACGCAGCACGCTGAGCACGACAAGCTCGGCATGATCAGCGGTAAGGGGCGGGGCGTCGGCGCTCGCCCTGCTCCCGGGCGAGGTCGACGCCTCGTGGTCGGGCTCTGCGGATGCTCTGGGCTTGGTCATGGAGACTCCTTCGGCTTCATATATATCTGATCCTGATATATACTAGGATGCAAGTCAGAAGTTCCATCCGCGTGAGGTTTTGTTCAACATCGCGCGATCCGCCGCGATCGACGCCCCCGCCCGATGCCCGCGATACCATCGCGGCAATGCCCCAAATCACCCTTCCAGACGGCTCCACCAAGTCCTTTGACTCGTCGACCACCCCGTTCGAGGTGGCCATGTCCATCGGCGAACGCCTCGCTCGCGCGGCGGTCGGGGCCAAAATCGACGGCGAACTCTGCGATCTGCGCACGCCCATCGACCGCGACTGCGGGCTCGCGCTGATCACCGAGAAGACCCGCGACAAACAGCCCGACAGCGACGCGATGTTCCTGCTGCGACACTCCACGGCACATGTCATGGCCGAAGCAATCCAGCGCGTCGTGCCCGGCGCACTGCTCGTCTACGGGCCCCCGCTGGAGACCGGTTTCTATTACGACATCTCCTTCCCCGATGACCGCCCGCTGCGCGAGGGCGACTTCGAGGCGATCGAGGCGGAGATGGCCTCGATCGTCAAGGAAGACCGCCCGTTCACGCGCTACGAGCTGAGCGTGGGCGAGGGGCTCGCGAAGCTGCGCGACGAGAAGAGCAAGTACAAGCTCGACAACGCCGAGCGCGCGATCGAGGGCGGCGCGACGACACTGAGCTGGTACGCGACCGGCGAGCCGGGCAAAAACTGGGAAGACCTGTGCCGGGGCCCGCACGTGCCGAGCACCGGGCGGATCGGCGCGTTCAAGATCATGAGCCTCGCCAGCAGCTACTGGCACGGGGACGAGACCTCCGACCGCCTCACGCGCGTCTACGGCACGGCGTTCTTCAACAAGAAAGACATGAAGGCGCACCTCGAGCGCCTCGAAGAAGCCAAGAAACGCGACCACCGCGTGCTCGGGCGCCAGCTCAAGCTCTTCCACATCGACGAGACCGTCGGGCAGGGGCTGATCCTCTGGACGCCGAACGGCGGCGCGGTTCGCAAAGCGCTGCAGGACTTCATCTCCGCCGAGCTCGCCAAGCAGGGCTACCACGAGATCTTCACCCCCCACATCGGCAAGCTCGATCTCTACCGCACGAGCGGGCACTTCCCCTACTACGCCGAGAGCCAGTTCCCCCCGGTCATCGAACGCGAGCACATGGACGGGCTGGTCAGCGAGGGGTGCACGTGCGCCGAGCTCGCCAACCGCATGAGCGAGGGCGAGATCGAGGGCTTCATGCTCAAGCCCATGAACTGCCCGCACCACATCAAGGTCTTCGCGAGCCAGCCGCACAGCTACCGCGACCTGCCGGTGCGCCTCGCCGAGTTCGGCACGGTCTACCGCTGGGAACAATCGGGCGAGCTCAACGGCATGACGCGCGTGCGGGGCTTCACCCAGGACGACGCGCACCTGTTCTGCACGCCCGAGCAGGTCGCCGGCGAGCTGCGCGGCTGCCTGAGCCTGGTCAAGGTCATCTTCGAGACCCTGGGCATGCAGGACTACCGCGTGCGCGTGGGCCTGCGCGATCCTGACAGCGCCAAGTACACGGGCGACCCGGCGAACTGGGACAAGGCCGAGGACGCCTGCCGCGAGGCGGCCTCCTCGCTGGGCGTGCCCTTCACCGAGGAGCCCGGCGAGGCCGCGTTCTATGGGCCCAAGATCGACTTCGTCGTGCGCGACGTCATCGGGCGGGAGTGGCAGCTCGGCACGGTGCAGGTCGACTACAACCTGCCCGAGCGGTTCGACCTCAGCTACATCGGGGCGGACAACAAGCCCCACCGCCCGGTGATGATCCACCGCGCACCGTTCGGCAGCATGGAGCGGTTCGTCGGCGTGCTGATCGAGCACTTCGCCGGCGCGTTCCCCGCGTGGCTCGCGCCCGAGCAGGTCCGCGTGCTCCCGATCAGCGAGAAGAGCAACGAGTACGCGGGCGAGGTGCTGAGCGCGCTGAGCGCCCGGGGCATCCGCGCGACGGTCGACCTGGGCAACGAGCGCGTGCAGGCGAAGATCAAGCGGGGGGCCGAGATGAAGATCCCCTACCTCGCCGTCGTGGGTCCGCGCGACGCCGAGAGCAGGCAGGTCTCCGTCCGCGCCTTCGGCGTCGAGCAGGATCTGGGCGCGATGCCGCTGGACGGGTTCATCGAAGCCATCACGGGCGAGATCGCGTCGCGCGGCGGCGACAGCCTCCGCGAGCGCATGTCGCCCGCCCCGACCGCGTAACCGCAAGCAGAAGGCATCCCGTTGAGACTCAAGCAGCCCCGCTCGGGGGACAAGCCGGGATCGTTCCGCGACGACCTGCGGCTCTCGACGACCGAGGGCGCGTCGTACTGCGTCATGGTCGGCGTGGGGCAGGAGTACTTCGTCGCGTTTGCGCTGGCGCTGGGCTTTGCCGACGAGCGGGCGGGCCTTGTCGCGACGCTGCCGGTGTTCGTCGGCGCGACGCTGCAACTCCTGGCGCCCTGGGCGATCGGGCTGGTCGGCTCGCTGCGCCGGTACATGGTCATCGCCTCTTCGGTGCAGGCGGCGTGCTTCGTCCCCCTGATCGTCGGCGCACTCATGGGCTCGATGCCGCTGTGGATGCTGTACGCGGTCGTCGCGCTTTATGCCACGATCAACCTGAGCCAGGGGCCCGCGTGGAACACCTGGATCACCACACTCGTCCCCCGGCGCGTGCGCGGGCAGTACTTCGGCAAGCGCAGCCGCCTGCTGCAAGGGGGCGTGCTGCTGGGGCTCGCGACCGGCGGGCTGATCCTCGACCGGGGCGCCGCGGACGAGAGCGAGCCCAGCGCGTTCGCGCTGTTGTTTGTCATCGCGTGCGTCGTCCGCTTCGCCGGTTCGTTCATGCTGAGCCGTCACAGCGAGCCGGTGCGCATGCCGCCTGGCTTCCAGCATGTCTCGCCGGTCGCGCTGCTCAAGCGCCTGCGCACCGGGGCCGACGCCCGCCTGCTCGTCTTCCTGCTCGCCAGCGGGATGGCGTGGCAGGTCGCGCTCCCGTTCTTTACGCCGTTCGTGCTCAACCACCGGGGCGAGACGTACAAGACGTTCATGCTGCTCACCGCCGCGGCGATCGTCGGACGGATGCTCGTCGCGCCGACGGTCGGCAGGCTTGCGCAAAGGATCGGGGCCAGGCAACTGCTCGCGATCGGCGCCGTCGGCACGGCCCCGGGCGCTCTGCTCTGGTGGGTCGCGGCGGACGTCTGGCAGCTCGCGGCTGCGCAGCTCATCCTTGGCATGTTCCTCGCCGCGTTTGAGATCGGCGCGATGCTGATGCAGTTCGAAACCATCCCAGAGCGCGAGCGCGCGAGCGTGCTCAGCACGTTCACGGCGCTCAGCAGCCTGGCGGGGTTCCTCGGCTCGCTCGCGGGCGCCACGATGCTGGGCGTCCTGGGCACCGACAGCCACGCGTATCTGCTGGTCTTCGTTGTCGCGGGCGTCGCGCGCCTGCTCGCGGCCCCGTTGTTGCTGCTGGTCAAGCCCGGGCCGAGCGATCCCCGCCCCCTGGCGACCCAGCCCGTGCGCGTCGAGCCCGGCGCGGGCACGACCGAGCAGCCGACCCTGCCGGCGATCTCAACGCCCCAACGCGACGCCTGAAGCCGCGGCTCACTCGACGCTCAAGACACCCCGCAGGAACGCCGCCAGCCCGCTCTCGCGGTACGCCCGGTCCCAACTGTTGTGCATCAGGTCGTCGTATTCGACAAGCTCGACGTCCGCGCCCGCCGAGGCCAGCGCCTGGGCGAGCACGCGCGACTCGCCGACCGGCACAACCTCATCGAGCGCCCCGTGATAGATCCGCCAGTGCAGGTGTCCCGCCCGATCGGCGACCGCCCGCGTCTGATCATCGTCGACCCGCGCCGTTCGCACGGGGCGCAGGCCGTCCGCATAGAACCGCGGCTTGATGTACCCGCACACCGGGGCCGCGGCGACGAAGCGACCCGGGTGCGCTGTCGCGAGCGCGATCGTCCCGTGCCCGCCCTGGCTCAGGCCGGTGATCGCGACGCGCCGGGCATCGGCCCCGCCCATCGCGATGCCGCGCTCCAAAGCCGCGAGCACCAGCGGCTCGAACGCGCCCCACTCCGCGTCGTGCACCGGCTTCTGCGGCGCGATGATGACAAAGGGCCACGCCTCCGCGTCGAGCAGCGCCGCGGGTGGCAGGCCGACCGCGAGCTGGCGCGTGCCGTCGGTCCCGCTCTCGCCGTACCCGTGCAAGAAAAGCAACGCCGGGCGTTCGCCCGCGGGCACTCGGGCGAGGTTCCAGGGCACGTACACCGCGGCGCGCATCCGCTGCCCGCCGTGCTCGACCTCGTAGAACGCCACGCCCGGCGCCCCCGCCGGCGGCTGCGCACGCGCGAAGCAGACCGTCGTCATCGCGACCAACACCCCGGTGCACAACGCCAGTGTCAGAGTCATGCCGTTACTCCCGCCTTGTGCGTCACGCCCGCTTGCCCGGCGGCAAGGTACGCGATCGCTTCCTCTGGGTCATCGGTCAGGCAGAGCAGATCCGGGTCCTGTGGCCCGATCGTCCCCTCGGCCACCATCGTGTTCCGCAGGAAATCCATCATGGGCTTCCAGAAGTCCACGCCCATCAGCACGACCGGGAACGATCCGATCTTGCCCGTCTGGATCAGCACGGCCGTCTCGAAGACCTCGTCGAGCGTGCCGTAGCCGCCGGGCATCACGACGAAGCCATCGGAATACTTCACCAGCATGACCTTGCGCACAAAGAAGTATCGGAAGTCGATAAACCGATCGAGGTACGCGTTGGGCTCTTGCTCCATCGGCAGCACGATGTTGCAGCCAAGGCTCAGGCCCTCGGCCTCGCGGCAGCCGCGGTTGGCCGCTTCCATGATGCCCGGTCCGCCTCCGGTCATCACGGCGTAGCCGGCATCCGCGAGCCGCCGCCCCATGTCGCGCGCCATCGCGTAGTAGCGGTGGTCTTCCTTGAAACGCGCCGAGCCGAAGACCGTGACGCAGGGCCCGACAAAGTGCAGACGGCGGAAACCGCGGATGAACTCAGCAAAGATGCGCCCGGCCCGGAGCAACTCCTCCAGCCGCAATCGTGGGCCCGCCAGCAGCGGAACATCATCGTCGCCCGGGCGCGAGCGCTTGCCCCATTGCGGGGCCTCGCTCGCGGGAGCCTCGACGCGGTTGTTATCGGCCGGTTTGGATTCGTCGGATGCCATCGCAGGCAGCCTAGCGGGCACGCCACCGCGTGCGTGCGGGGCCTGGACAGCACCAGACCCGGTTTGTGGGCCGAGACGGCGCGCGACGATCGGGCGAAATATCATCTTCCACGGTGCGGTTGATACGGCGGTTGATGCAACCGGCACGATTCGGTCGATCTCGCCGGGGTCGACCGTCCGGACGGGCAGACGGCGGGAGCAGAGCGAGCATGGCGTTGAGTCTGCAAGAGCGTGCGATGATCGGCGCCACAGCGCTCGCGATCGTTGCGCACGCGACGCTCGCCTTCGGCGCCGCGCGGCCGAAGCCGCAGCCGCAGCCGCAGCCGGAGAGTGATGCCCCCCCGGCCATCGCGGCCCCTTCGAACGCTCTGATCCGTCTGAACCCGCACAACGCGGACTCACGGCGCCCGCGCGTGCTGACCACTCCAGTCGTGGCCCCGGGTGTGGCGTCGTACGAGACATCGCCCGTCCCGGTGCGCCTCGTGCTGAGCGGGCCCGAGGGGCGCCCGATCGCGTGGCTCGATGCCATGCTCCCCAGCAGCGCCGTGGCGCGGCGCGCTGTCGCCGGCGAGATCGGGCTGCACTTCAGCCTCCCCGATGAAACATCGGCATCGGACGACCTGAGCGTGGCGCCCGGCCTGCGCTTCCACGCCGGGCGGGCCGCGGGCCTCGCGACAGGGGGCGTCAACGGCGAGTCCGCGGAATCAGGACGCGTGCACGGCTTTGTCAACGCCGGCGGCGCACGCTTCGACCTCTACGACGTCTCGCTGCGCTGGGACGCCTACGACCCCGGCCCGGTCACGATCACACTGCTGGGGGGCGTGCGGGCGCTCGATGTGCAAACGGGCGTCGCGCCCGGCAGCGCAGACCCGCTCGCCGCCGGGGATATGCGCGACGTCGTCGCCGTTCCGGTCGTCGGCGGGGGCCTGCGCTGGAACGTCGCCGAGGGGTTCTACTTCTCTGGCTCGGCCGCGACGCACACGCTCGATTCCTCGGCGACGTTCATCGGCCTGACCGCCGAGACCGGCATCGAGCTCAGCCCGCGCGTCGGCGTCTTTGCCGGCTACCAGTACATCCGCTCCGCGCTCGACCTCGAGACGCTCAGCGATGAGCTCAGCCAGGAGGGCGTCTTCGCTCGCCTGGAAATCAGCTTCTGAGCGGCGATCCCGCCCCGCGGGGTGGACCTAAGACGACACCAGCACGTCGCGCAGCACCTCGACGCCCCGGCGGACCTTGTCCTCGGGCGCCGCATAGCTGATGCGCAGGTGCGTGTCTCGCAGGCTGAACGCCGCGCCGGGGATCGTCAGCACCTCGCGCTCGATCAGGCGTTCGACGACGCGGGTGCCCGTGGTGCGCTCGGGCACGGGGACGAACGCGTAGAACGCGCCGCCGGGCGTGGTCACGTCGGCGACGCCCGCGAGCCCGTCGATCACCATGTCGCGCCGGAGGCGGTACCGCGCCACGGTCTCGCGCATGTCGGTGTCGAAGGCCGCGAGCACGCCGGCCTGCAACGGCGTCGGTGCGCACACGAAGGTGTACTGCTGGAGCTTGGCCATCGCTTCGACCACGGGCGCTGGGCCCGCGGCGTACCCGAGGCGCCAGCCCGTCACCCCGTACGTCTTGCCGAACCCGCGGATGACCAGCGTGTCCTCGTGCGCCCCGGGACGCCTCGCCGGGCTGGGGCAACGCATCGAGGCGGGGTCGCCGATCGCGGGTTCGCTCAGCGCCTCGGCGAAGGTGAACTCGTCGTAGATCTCGTCGCTGATGAGCAGCACGCCGCGCGATCGGCACAGCTCGCGCAGCTCATCGCAGGCCTCCGAATCTGTCACCACGCCCGACGGGTTGCCCGGGCTGTTGAGCAGCACAAACCGCGTCCGCTCGTTGAGCAGGGGCTCGACGCGCTCGGCCGTCATGCGAAAGTCCGGGTACGTGTCGCAGCAGACGGCCCGCGCACCGGCCAGCGTCGCCAGGTGCGGATAGCTCACGAAGTACGGATCGGGGATCACGCACTCGTCGCCCGGGTTCAGCAGCGCGAGGAATGCGAGCGTGAGTGCGCCGGACGTGCCGCTGGAGACGAAGATACGCGCGTCGTCGCCGCCGGACGTTCGCCCCGCGGGCGCCGCGTCCCAGCCTAGGTCCCAGCGCAGGTGCTCGATCGTGCGCGCGAGCAACGCCGGCGCGCCCTGCGAGGGCGAGTAGCCGTTCTGGTTCGAGTCGATCGCGTCCCGCGCGGCATCTCGGATCGCGGGCGGGACCTCAAAGTCCGGCTGCCCGATCGAGAGATTGATCGGATCGCGCAGATCCGCTGCGAGCGCGAAGATCTTGCGGATGCCCGACGCGTCGATCGCGTTTGACCGATCGGCGATCAGGCGGTTGGTGTCCACGGGTGAAGACTCAGCGGCCGGCCCCTCCACAGAGGCCCGCAGAGATCGCCTTGCTTACTCGACAACCTTCGTCTTGGGCAGGCCCAGGGCCTTGCCCTTCTCGTCGAGCTTCTTGTCGGACTTGAGGGCGGCAACACGCTCGGCCCGCGTCATCACGCTCCGCTTGCCGGTGAGGTTGCCCTTGGTCTTGAGGCTGGAATCGAGGCTCATATCGATGGCTCCCGCTGGGGTGCTGTCCGCCGGCCCGGCGGGCCTAGAGGTTAGGGCCGAGCCGGGCTCGATTCCAGAACCGCCCCGCTGGCCCGCCCGCTCAGGGATCGTGGCGGCGCCACTGGGTCCGGGCGAAGTTGCTCGCCCCCCCATCGCCCTGCCAGCGGTCACCGATCGCCCGCACCTGCTGCTCGTGGGCACGGCGTTCGCCCGCCGAGGCCGAGTACCGCGAACTGGGCACCGCCACCGCCAACGAGACCACCCGGAATCGCCCGCCCTCGGCCGCCACGGCGATCGCCGAGACGCCCGCGTCCTGAAGCACCCGCAGGGCCTCGATCGCGTCCGCCTCCGGCAGCGTCGCGAGCTCCAGGTAGTTATGCCCCGCCAGGCGCGGGTCGGTCGCCGCCCACCCGCGGGGCGTGAGCACGGATCCGTCGCCCACGGGACGGGGCTGAGGGCTCGTCTGCAGATCCGCCTGCCCGCCTGTCGAGCCAAAGCCGCGGTCCGGCTCGCGAAGCGGATCGACAACCGTCAGGTCTGGGTCGCTCGATCCTCGGCCGGTACCGCCCGACGCGTCGTCCGCCATCCCGGGCAGGCGCCCCGGCTCGAGGCTGCGGAGGATCTCGCTCTTGCCGCTCTCGGTGCCAAGGGTGTAGCCCCCGGCCCAGCTCAGCACGCAGAGCACGATCATCAGCCCGATCGCGATGTACAGCGTGGGCAGCGGGACGCTGACAGCCGTCCGCGGCGGCGCGTGCTCGGGCGCGCGGGGTGGCGACGGCTCAGCCTGACCCTCGGGCAACCGGTCGCCCGCGGGCGCCGGCACCCCGCGCCCCGGCGGCTCCCGCATCAGCTCATACAGAGGCTTGCCTGATCGTCCGTCGGCCATTGCGACAATCCTAACCCGCCGCGAGGCTCCACGCCCTCTACACTTGGACCTATGGCGATCCGCGACGAAGACATCATCCAGATTGAGACCGCCCCGCTCAACCGGGTCGAGTCGCTGTACCTGCCCGAGGTCTTCAAGGGCTTCGGCACCACGATGCGGCATTTCTTCACCAGCTTCGGGCAGGGGAAGACCAGCCGCACCATCCAGTATCCCGAACAACGCAAAGAACACTCGGCGCCCGAAGACGGCGGCATGGAAACCCGCAACTACCGCGGCGTCCACCGCCTCAACCGCGACGAGGACGGGCGCGTCAAGTGCGTCGCCTGCATGATGTGCCCCACGATCTGCCCGGCCAACTGCATCCACATCACCGCCGCCGAGAGCCCCTGGGACGACCGCGAGAAGTACCCCGCCAAGTTCGAGATCGACGAGCTCCGCTGCATCTTCTGCGGCATGTGCGAAGAGGCCTGCCCCGTCGATGCGATCGAGCTCACGACCGAGTACGACCTCGTCGGCATGAGCCGCCAGGAGATGGTCTTCGACAAAGAAAAGCTCCTCCACGTCTACGACATCACCATCGACAAGAAGCCGATGTGACCGATCGCGGGCACCGCCCGCGACAGCTCGGCCCGCGCAGCAGACCGCAGCACAACAGAACAAAACGACAACCGCCCGAGACGCGTCCCGGGCGGTTGTTGATTCCAGGTTGTCATCACGCTTGATTAGCGGCGACGACGCCCGGCGACGATGCCGCCCAGGCCGACCAGCGCGAGCGCGCCGGGTGCGGGGACGACGTTGGCCGCGAGGCCGATCTTGTACGAAAACTCGTCGTCGAGCGGCGCACCGGCATCGTCAAGGCCGTCGAACAGGCTGGTGCTGCCGCCGTCGGGGAACGAGCTGATGCCGATGAAGTAGTTGCCCGCGGCCAGGTTCTCGATCACGATCGCCGAGAGCAGGCCGGGGCCGTCGTCATCGTCGAACTCGATGATCGTGCCAGCCGAGTCGACGAGCTGGAGCTGGGTATCCGAGCTGATCGGAACCGCGCCGGCCTGAGCGAGGACGAGCGTCGCGTTCTGGGCGAGCGTGAACTCGAACCAGTCGACGTCGCCGATGCCCTTGAAGCCGTCGATCGCGATCGCGCCGCCGTCGGCTTCGAACGTGCCGATGAAGTTGGCGGTCGCCAGCGTGTCGTTGGACTCGACCTCGACAAAGAGGTCACCGATTGTCTGGGCGCCAGCGACGCCCGCCGCGGCCGAAAGGGCCACAGCCATAGCAATGCCGTGCATGTGTCTCACTCCTCAGTCTCTGAACTCTTCTCGTGTGGCCGATTGGACCGCCGCCTGTCATCGGCAGCCCCGACCGCTGTCTTTGTCTCACTCACTCGAACTGCCCGGGGTTCCCACACCCCGAGACCCACTGGCGATGCCGCAGAACGGCATCACTCATTCAGAGGATACCGCCCAACGAAACCATGAATAGCCCCATGTCCACAAAATCACAGGATTTATGGTGACTTCACCCGCCCGCTCATGATCAGCAGATCAGGAGCCGGGGCAGGCCGGCACACACCCGGGCCAAAAACAAAGCCGACCGGGCCTGGATGGGCCCGGTCAGCTGGCACGAACATTCGGGGTTCGCTGAGAGAAAGAGAGTCTGGGTCAGGCTCAGCGGCGACGACGCACCATGCAGAGCCCGCCGAGCCCGAGCAGCGCCGCCGAGGCGGGCGTGGGGACGATGTTCATCCCGAGGGTCATCTTGTACATGAACTCCTCGCCGTGGGCGCTGCCGTCGTCCTGCAGGCCGTCGAAGATGTCGGTCGTCCCCGTCGGATCATCAAAGATGCCAACATCGGCAAAGCCGGAGATCCCGATGTAGTACGTCCCGGCGGTCAGCCCGGTGATCTGGAGGCTGGGCATCAGCCCGATGTTGCTGTCGTCATCAAACGCCAGCACCACGCCGGAGCTGTCGACGAGCATCATCTGGCCGTCGCCGGCGAGCGTCGGGTCGAACGCCGCCGCCACGGTCAGCGGCGAGGCGCTGGTGATCGTGAACTCGAACCAGTCGACGTCGCCGCCGGTGATCGTCCCGTCGATGACGACCGCGTCACCGGGAGGGCCGAAGGTGCCCAGATCATTCGCCATCGCGATGACGTCGTTGGGCTCGCTCTCCACCACAAGGGCGGCCGACGCGATTCCGCTGGCCGCGCACAGTGCAGCGGCTGCACAAATCTTCAAGGTCATGTCTTTTCTCCACTCTTCTCTGGCGGGCCGACGGCAACAGCCCAGATGTCTCACGTTTGCCCAGGCCCCTCGAAGAGGTGGCACACCCGAGCACCCGAAATCTAGCATGCGCGCCACGCCGCGCGAACCACTTTCGTGGCAAATGCCACCTGTTTTGGGTTATGGAACCAACGCGCTGGGCCGATAAGCCGGGACGGCTCAGCCCCCCAGCACGCCGATCGCATCGGCATGGGCTCGAGCCCGCTCGGCGATGCCCGCGATCCAGCTTCCGGGCTCATCACGCACCCCAGCGGGCGGGTACAGCACGCTCCGGCTGGCATTGACGATTACCCCGGCCGTTCCTGGCGAGCGCGCTCCCTCCCGCCGGAGCGCGGCGATCGCCCCCAGATCGCCGCCCTGCGCGCCGTAGCCCGGCACCAGGACCGGCGCCTCGGACATCAACACGCGCAGCGCCGCGAGCTCGGCGGCGTCCTTGGTCGCCCCCACGACGGCCCCAACTCGCCCCGAGGCGCCCCCCAAATCGTGCACCAAGCGGGCCATGCGTTGCCCCAGCGTGCCCCCGCTCTCGAGCCGCTCGAGCTGGATCTCATCCGAATCGGGGTTGCTCGTCCGCACCAGCACGTGCACACCCAGCCCGGCGTCGAGAAACGGCTCGACGGCGCTGCGCCCCATGTACGCGTTGACCGTGATCGCCTGCGCGCCGAGCCCCGCGGCGCCCGCGGCATAGTGCGCCGCGGTGCTCCCGATGTCGCCGCGTTTGGCATCGAGGATGACGACGAGGCCCGCCGCCCGGGCGGCGCCGATCACCCGCTCCATCGCCCGGTATCCGGCGCTGCCGAACCGCTCGAAGCACGCGCTCTGCGGCTTGACGACGCCGACAACTCCCGTGACAGCCTCGACCACGCCCAGCCCGAACCGCTCGAGCGCCTCGCCCGGCTCGCCTGCGGCAAGCTCGCTCGGCAGACGCTCGAGCACCGGATCGATACCGACGCACAGCAGGTTGCCGGCCCGATCGAGCGCTTCGGCGAGTGCGCCGCTGTATGGGTGCGATGCGGTCATCGACAAGCCTCCGCCCGGCGATCCTTTGCCGGCGAGTGAACGTACCATCTCGCGATGGACGAGGCGACACCCGACCAGCCCGAGACCACGCCGACGGATGCGCTCCCCGAGCGGGCCCCCTCGCCGCTGCATCTCGACCTCAAGAAAGAAGAGGGCCTGCGGATCGAATGGGCCGACGGCGTCGAGTCGTGGTACCCGATCGAGTACCTCCGGCGCCTCAGCCCGTCGGCCGACCAACGCGAGCTGCGCAAAGCCATGGGGCGCAACCCCCTGACCGTCCTGCCCGCGGCGCCCAGCGGCATGATCAAAGCCACCGGGGCCGAGATGATCGGCAACTACGCCATCCGCATCACCTTCAGCGACGGGCACTCGACCGGCATCTACTCCTGGGGCTACCTCCGCGAGATCGACCCCGCGCGCGTGGGCAACGAGGGTCCACGCGATGACGCCGCCCCCCACCATGACCCGTTGGGGCTCGGGCCCGCCAGGCCGTGAGCGACGCCGCCTCCACCACCCGAGCGGGCGACCCAAGCGAGCCCGGCAAGGGCGAGATCCTGCTCACCACGCCCCTGCTCGAGGTGCCGGGGATCGGCCCCAAGGCCGCTGGTGCGCTGGCGACCCTCGGGCTGACCAACGTGGGGCGCCTGCTCGCCCACCTGCCCCACCGCCATGAGGCCGAGCAGGGCGAGGCCGGCATCGCCGAGTTGCAATTGGGCGAGATTGTCAGCGCCCGCGGCACCGTCACCGCCACCCGCGTCAGCGGGCCTTTCCGCAAGCAGCGCTTCGAGGCCGTGGTCGAAGACGGCTCGGGTCGCCTCGACCTGGTCTTCTTCAATCAGGCGTTCCTCGCCAAGAAGATCCACCCGGGCGACCGGGTGCGCGTGCAGGGCAAGCTCGCCCGTCGGGGCGAGCAGCTCCAGCTCGCCAACCCCAAGATCGAGGTGATGAGCGACGGCGCCGAGCCCGAGCAGCGCGAGGGACGCCTGCGCCCGGTCTACCCCGCCAGCGAATCGGCGGGCAGCCGGGTGATCGAGCGCGCGATGGAGCGCATCTTGGAGCCCGCCTGCGCGCAGCTCGACGACCACCTGAGCCGCGCGCAGCGCAAGCGCCTCGAGATGCCGACGCTCGCCGACGCGTACCGCGCGATGCATCGCCCCGAGGACGAGTCGGCCGTCAACGAGGCCCGACGTCGGCTCGCGTTCGACGAGCTGCTCTTCCTCCAGCTCGCGGTCCAGATGAAGCGTGCGCACCTGCGTCAGACGCTGCGGGCCCCGCCCCTGCGCCTCGACGACCAGATCGATGCGCGCATCCGCGAGCGGTTTCCCTTCGAGCTGACGCCCGCCCAGAACCGCGCGCTCGACGACCTGACCGGCGACCTGACGCGCGAGGTGCCGACCAACCGCTTGATCCAGGGCGACGTGGGCAGCGGCAAGACGGCCGTCGCGCTCTACGCGATGCTGCTCGCGGTCGCCAGCGGGCACCAGGCGGTGCTGATGGCGCCGACCGAGCTGCTCGCCGAGCAGCACGACGCATCGATCTCGCGCGTGCTCGACGGCGCCCGCGTGCGCACGGCCCTGCTCACCGGCTCGCTCGCGCCCCAGGAGGCCAAGCTCGTGCGCGACCGCCTCGCCGCCGGCGAGATCGACATCGCGATCGGCACGCACGCGCTTATCACCGACAAGACGGCGTTCTCCAGCCTCGCGCTCGCGGTGATCGACGAGCAGCACCGCTTCGGCGTGCAGCAGCGGGCAAGCCTGCGCGTCAAGGGCGGCGCCGCCGAGGCGGGCGACAACCACACGCCGCACGTCGTCGTGATGACCGCGACACCCATCCCGCGGACCGTGGGCCTCACCCTGTTCGGCGACCTCGATATCTCGACGATCGACGGCATGCCCCCGGGACGCTCGCCCGTGCGCACAGAAGTCGTCGGCAGCGCCGAGCGCGAGCGGGCGTGGGAGGCGGTGCGCGAGGCCGTCGAGCGTGGCGAACAGGCGTACATCGTCGTCCCCGCGATCGACGGGGGCGAGACCGGCAACGACAAAGGCCTCCGAGACCTCCGCACGGTCATGAGCGAGCTCGAGCGCGGTCCGCTCGCTGAACTCAAACTCGCGGCGCTGCACGGGCGACTGACACGTAACACGCGCGAAACGATCATGGAGCGTTTCAGGATCGGCAAGATCGACGCGCTCGTCGCGACAACCGTCATCGAAGTCGGCGTCGACGTGCCCAATGCAACCGTCATGGTGATCGAGCAGGGCGACCGGTTCGGGCTCGCGCAGCTGCACCAGCTCCGCGGGCGCGTCGGGCGCGGCAGCAAGCCCGGGCGGTGCGTGCTGATCGCCGACCCGGTGACCGACGAGGGCGCCGCGCGGCTCAAAGCGATCAGCGAAGTCACAGACGGCTTTCGCCTCGCCGAGCGCGATTTCGAGCTGCGCGGCCCGGGCGAAGTGCTGGGCGTGCGTCAGGCAGGGCTCCCGCCCTTCCGCGTCGCGAACCTGTTACGCGATGTTGATCTTCTCGCACTAGCCAGACGCGAGGCGACGAACTGGATCAACGACGCGCCGAAGCTCGAACGCACCGAAGATGCGCTCGCGAAGCGCCGGCTCAAGAAGAGCCACGGCGACTGGATCCGCATCGCGGACGTCGGTTGATACTGACTCATGCTGTCTTCGCGCACCAACCAAGACATCGAGTGTTTATGATACGTAGACTTATGGCATTTTCGTGGCGTGCGTACCTTGTCGCGCGCACGCGTTTGCTCTGCTTCGAGTTGCCTGCGTAGTGTCCGGCGTGGCACAAACAGAACTGCATATGAGACTGCACCTGCTCGCCGGTGCGCACAGCTATCGGCGACTCGGCGACCTCACGGGCACGCACCCCGAGACGGTGCGCAGATACATGCAGGGCCAGGCGCCCAGCGCAGCCTTTCTGTGCTCGATGTGCGAGGTCTTTGATATCTCCGCCGAGTGGTTACTCGCCGGGGGCGGGCCCGCGCGACGTCGCGACATGCGCTCCGCAGCGCTCCACGAGGCCGGCCCTTGCGCGTTGCTCGGGGCCATCGCGTCGACCGTCGGGCGTGCTCTTGAGCGGCTCGACCGCGTAGAAGCCTCGCTGAAGCAGGCCGACAGAGTACTAGAAGCCTCATACCAGACCGCGAGTCGCGCGAGTGCGCACGAGACAGCGGATCCAGAAGCCCCGCGGGCGACGAAGAAGACGCGTGTGCAGAAGGCGCGTTCGTTGCTCGCATCGTGAACCTCGAGAGAACGCCGAGAGAGACATCAAGGCCCCGCGAGTCGACGCGATTCTGGTGGACCGATGAGAACGCAACTTCGAATTGTGGAAAAACCGCCGTCCAGAGTTGGTGTTTTCAGCGATCTTTCGACGCGACGCCGTGTCTCGACAACACGTTTCTTGCCAACCGCCCACGCGAAGGTGTGGGATCGCACCATCCGGCCCGTTTGTTGACCACCTGTTTGAACGTCACATGGTTTTTACTCGCTAGGCTGTACCCGTGGCACACACAGATCTTCATGACCGGCTGCGTTCTGTCGCCGGGGAACGAACGTATCGCCGACTCGGCGAACTCACCCAGACGCACCCCGAGACCGTTCGGCGCTGCATGCAGGGACAAGCGCCGAGCGCTGAGTTTCTGACCCGCCTCTGCCAGGTCTTTGGCATCTCGGGCGAGTGGATGCTCACCGGGCGCGGCGCCATGCGCGTCGACGACGTCGGTACGCAGGCCCTGCGACAAGCCAACACGCCCGACCTGCTGCACGCCCTGGCCGATACGGTCACGGCACTGCTCGAGCGGATCGAACGCCTGGAGGTCTTCGTCCAGACGCTCGACACACGCTTGCGTGTCGCCGGCTCTACCATCGAGCCACGAGACGGAGGCAGCATTGGCGGAAACCGGAGCAGAGAACACAACCTCGGTGACGCCCGAGTCGCCCGACGCGCCCAGCGCATCGCCGGATCCATACCCGAGCGAGCATCTCCGCCTGCTGATTGAGCTGCTCCGACCCGTGGGCACGCAGCTGGCCCGCCGATGGCTCTCGGCCCTTGTGCTCGTGCCCGAAGACGAGCGTGAGTCGGTCGTGCGTGAGGTCGAACAGAGCATCGTGAACGCCTACGGGGCGGATACCCACGCGCTCGTCGCAGGTGCGATGACCGACGACCCCGACCCGCCCGCCGACGATGAGGCGGCCGGAGCGGGATCGTGAGCTTCAACACCGACCTTGCCGATGCGCTCGATCGGCTCGGTGAGCTGCTGGAGCTGACCGGCGCGAACCGGTTTCGGGTCAATGCGCACCAGAAGGCCGCGCGCACGATCCGCGACCATGCCGCCGATTTGCGTCCGATCGCCGATGACGAGGGCGCGCTGACCGCCATCGACGGCATCGGCAAGGGCATCGCCTCGAAGGTCGGTGAGTTTGCCGCCTCCGCGACGCTCGCAGAGATCGACGAGCTGCTCAACGAGGTCCCCGAAGGCTTGCCCCCGCTGCTGGGGCTGGGCGGCGTGGGCCCAAAGACCCTGGGCGTGCTGTGGCGCGAGGGGGGCATCACTGGCGAGGCAACGCTCAGGCAAGCGATCGAGGACGGGACGATCCTCGGGCTGCCCCGCATGGGCCAGAAGACCGTCGACAACATCGCGCGGGCGCTCGATGAGCTGCACAGCGGCAACGACCGCCTGCAGGCCGGCATCGCCCGCCCGATCGCCGACGCGCTGGTCGAGTTGATGCGAGGCGTCGGCGGCGTTGAGCGGGCCGCGTTTGCCGGATCGCTCCGGCGCGGGCGCGAGGACGTGGGCGACCTCGACATCCTGGTCGCGACGCGCGATGCGCCGGCGGCGCGCGACGTGTTCTGCGAGATGCCGAGCGTCGAACGCGTGCTGGCGCGGGGCGACGCCAAATGCTCGGTCAGGCTCTCGCTCTCGGCGTTCGGCGTCAAGAGCAACCGCTGGGGGCTCGACGCCGACCGCTCGCTGCAGGTCGACTTGCGGATGGTCGACCCGGACCGCTGGGGCGCCGCGATCATGTACTTCACCGGCTCCAAAGCCCACAACGTGCGCTTGCGCGAGCGAGCGATCGCGCGCGGCCTGCGGCTGAACGAGTACGGGCTCTTCCCGAGCGACGACAACGACACGCCCCCGCAGCAACGGGGGGTCGAACCCGTTGCCGCCGAGACCGAAGAACAAATCTACACGGCGCTCGGCCTGGGCTTCATCCCCCCGACCATGCGCGAAGACCGCGGCGAGATCGCGCTGGTCGAAGACGAGCAAGCCCCGCCCAGGCTCATCGAGGTCGGCGATGTGCGCGCGGATCTGCACACGCACACGACCGCGAGCGACGGCTCGATGTCGATCCTCGAGTCGGCGAAGCTGGCCGAGGCACGCGGCTTCCACACGCTCGCGATCACCGATCACAGCCAGTCGTCAACCGTCGCCGGGGGTCTCAAGCCCGACCGGCTGCGCGCGCAGATCGACGAGGTCCGCGCGGCAAACGACGACATCGACGGCATCGAGCTGCTCATCGGCAGCGAGGTCGACATCCTCGCCGACGGACGCCTCGACTACGACGACGAGCTGCTCGCCCGGCTCGACGTGGTCGTCGCGAGCCCGCACGCCGCGCTGAAGCAGAAGCCGGGCAAAGCGACCAAGCGCCTGCTCCGCGCGATCGAGCATCCCCTGGTCCACATCATCGGGCACCCCACCGGGCGCCTGGTGCTGCGCCGGGGCGGGCTGGAGCCGGCGATGGACGAGTTGATCAGCGCGGCGGTCGAGCACAACGTCGCGCTGGAGATCAACGCCCACTGGATGCGGCTCGACCTGCGCGACACGCACGTGCGCGCGGCCGTCGACGCGGGCGCCCTCATCGCCATCGATTGCGACGTGCACCAGCCGAGCGACTACGACAACCTCGAGTTCGGGGTGCTCACGGCCCAACGCGGCTGGCTGACGCCCGAGCGGTGCATCAACTGTTGGGACGCGGACAGGCTGCACGCCTGGCTTCGGGCGAAGCGATAGCCGGCGAGCGGCGCGTTGGCTCGCGATCCGCGTTGACGCGCCGGCAGTGCAGGCTTGTGCACGCATGGGTCTTCAAAGCCCCCGAGCGCCTACGCTCTCCACGCGAGGGTCGATCGCGCCCGCATGTGCGGCGCGCGTTTTCAGCCCGGGGCTTCTGCCCGGCGAGCCTGGCTTGGCTTGCACGCGTCGACCTGTCTTTGAGGAGACCGCATGCCCGAGGGCGCCAGCCACGAGCGATTCCGTGCCATCACGCGGAGCACGATCGAGAAGCAGCCGCAGTGGCAGGGGCTGGATCGCGACCTGCGCGAGGCGATCGAGACGGTCTCGCTGGTGCTGCCCTTCCGCACCAACGCGTACCTGATGGAGCAGCTCATCGATTGGTCGCGCGTGCCCGACGACCCGATCTTCCAGCTCACCTTCCCGCAGAAGAACATGCTGGACGGCGACGACTACGACGACGTCCGCGCGCTCATCGAGCGCAGCGCACCCAAGGAAGAGATCGAGCCGGTCGTCAACCGCATCCGCCTGGCGCTCAACCCCCACCCCGCGGGGCAGATGACGCACAACGTGCCGATGGTCGACGGCGAGCCGATGCCCGGCATCCAGCACAAGTACCGCGAGACGACGCTGTTCTTCCCCAGCCACGGGCAGACCTGCCACGCGTACTGCACGTTCTGCTTCCGCTGGGCGCAGTTCGTCGGGCTCGAAGACCTCAAGTTCGCCAACAAAGAGGCCGGGCAGCTCGCCAGCTACCTGCGCGCCAACCCGCAGATCACCGACGTGCTCTTCACCGGGGGCGACCCGATGATCATGAAGAGCAAGGTCTTCGAGCGGTACCTCGAGCCGGTGCTGGAGGTCGAGAGCGTGCGCACCGTGCGCATCGGGACCAAATCGGTCGGCTACTGGCCCCAGCGGTTCGTGACCGACACCGACGCGGACGAGATGCTGCGCCTGTTCGAGCGGGTCGTCGAGAGCGGTCGCCAGCTCGCGATCATGGGGCACTACTCGCACCCGGTCGAGTTCTCGACCGATGTCGCGCGCGAGGCCACCCGGCGGATCCGCTCGACCGGCGCCAACATCCGCATGCAGAGCCCGGTGATCAAGCACGTCAACGACGACGCCGGCGTGTGGACCGAGATGTGGCGCACGGGCGCGCAGCTCGGGTGCATCCCCTACTACATGTTCGTCGAGCGCGACACGGGCGCAAAGCGGTACTTCGAGATCCCGCTCGTGCGCTGCTGGAACATCTTCCGCAACGCCTACCAGCACGTCAGCGGCGTGGCGCGGACCGTCCGCGGGCCCAGCATGAGCTGCTTCCCGGGCAAGTGCCACGTGCTGGGCGTCACCGAGATCAACGGCGAAAAGGCGTTCTGCCTGGAGTTCCTGCAATCGCGCGAGCCGGACCTGGTGCGGCGCCCGTTCTTTGCGAGGTACGACCCCGAGGCGACGTGGTACGACCAACTCCGCCCCTTCAGCGCGGCCGACGAGCCGTTCTTCCTCTCGCCCGAGGGCGAGACGCAGGAGATGACGGTGGCGGGGAAGCCGATGAGCAACTGAGGCAGGATCAGTTGTCCTGCAGCGGCATGGGCATCTACAGGCTGTACTGAAGCGATACGAGCGTCCACAGCACGATGAACGCGGCACTCGCGATGCCGATCATGGCGAAGACGTTGCGCACAAACCTCGATATGCTCATGAGCGGGCCCGGCGCCATGGGCATCCATGTGCGGAGCGGCTGATCGAAGCCGCACTCGGGACAGCGCGCGGAATCGATGCTGATCTGCACCCCGTCGAGCGGGTAGCCACACTTGCGGCAGACCAGCGGCGGCGAGGCGAAGGTGGCCTCGTCCGCCGGTTCTTTCACCGGGACCGCACGCACGGTGTCGGTCTCGAAGCCGCGGCGGCGGAGGATCGCCTCGGCCTGGAGCAAAGATCTCGCCTCGACGCGCTGGATGGACCAGTCCGCGTGCTCGTGCCCGCGCGGGCGGGTGAGGATCTGCCAGACGGGCTTCTTGTCCCCTTCGCTTGCCATCGATACTCCCGCCGAAGCCTACCATCGCTTCGGCTGCGGTCATGGCCCTGAACCTTTCACGAGATACGAGCGCGGAACGCGAGGCGTTCCGCGACGGAGAGTGACCGCATGTTCGACCGGATCAACGACGCCTTCGGCGGGGCGTTCCGCAAGCTCAGCGGGCGCGGGAGTATCAGCGAGGCCAACGTCCGCGAGGCGATGGACGAGGTGCGCGAGGCGCTGCTCGAGGCCGACGTCCACTACGACGTGGTCGAGACGTTCACCCAGGGCGTGCTCGAGGACGCGGTCGGCAGCGACGTGACCAAGAGCCTCAAGCCGGGCGAAGAGATGATCGGCATCGTGCACCGCCGGCTGGTTGCGCTCCTCGGGGGCGACCCCAGCGCCGACCCCAGCGCGGCGCTCGCGGGCGGCATGGGCGCGGGCATGGGCGGCGGCGAGGGCGACGCGGGCGCGATCATGCGCGTCAGCCCCGGGCCGACCGTCATCATGATGTGCGGGCTCCAGGGCAGCGGGAAGACGACGACCTGCGGCAAGCTGGCGGGCTGGCTCAAGAAACGCGGGCGGAGTGTCATGCTCTGCGCCGCGGACTTGCAGCGACCCGCCGCGGTCGAGCAGCTCGAGACCGTCGCCGGGCAGGCGCGGGACGAGCTGAGCGGGGGCGCCTCCGTTTCGTTCTATGGGGAGCCCGACCAGGTCGGTGCGTACGGCGAGCGCGTCGGCGTCGCGGTCGATGTCTGCAAGCGTGCGCTCAAGGCCGCCCGCGAGCAGGGCGTCGATGTGCTCATCCTCGACACCGCCGGTCGCCTGCACGTCAACGACGAGCTGATGGGCGAGCTCAAGCAGGTCAACACGGCGATCCAGCCCCACCACATCTTCCTCGTCGTCGACGCGATGACCGGGCAGGACGCCGTCCGTAGCGCCAAGTCGTTCAACGAGCGCCTCGAGATCGACGGCGTGATCCTGACCAAGTTCGACAGCGACACACGCGGCGGCGCGGCGCTGAGCGTCAAGCAGGTGACGGGCGCACCGATCCGGTACATCGGCGTGGGCGAGAAACTCGATGCGCTCGAGGCGTTCCACCCGGAGCGCATGGCCGGGCGGATCCTGGGCATGGGTGACGTGGTCAGCCTTGTTGAAAAAGCACAGCAGGAGGTCACCGAAGAAGAGGCCGAGGCGATGCAGGCCAAAATGGCCAAGGGCGAGCTGACGATGGAGGACTTCCTCAAGCAGCTCCGCACGCTCCGTCGCATGGGCCCGATGAAGCAGATCCTGGGCATGCTGCCGGGGCTGGGCTCGATGCTCAAGGACGTCGAGATCGACGACAAGCAGCTCGACCGGACCGAGGCGATGATCGGCTCGATGACGCCCGACGAGCGCACGAAGCCGGAGCTGATCGCCGGTTCACGCCGCAAGCGCATCGCGCTCGGCAGCGGCGCCGACGGGCAGCAGGTCGGCCAGCTCGTCAAGCAGTTCATCGCGGTGAGCAAGATGACCAAGCAGATGAGCGGGCTGAGCGCTTCGGGCAAGGCGGCCGCGGCCCGCGACCTCGCCGGGGGCGGGCTCGGGTCGCTCGGCGTGCAGGGCCTGCCCGGCATGGGCGGGCGCGCATCGACCAAAGCCAAGAAGCGAGGCGTGAAACAGCGCAAGCCCAAGAAGCGCCGCTGAGCCGAGCCGCGCGGCTCCGCGACCGGTGGGACAGGCGTCTCGCCTGTCCGCATGCCCGCTCTATCCGTCAAGCCCGGCCAGGCGGGGCGCCTGTCCCACTGGGCGCAGACTCAGTCGATCGGCAGCGGGTCGCTCGATCGACCCTCCGCCCATTCGCGGAAGCGCGGCCAGAAGACTTCTTGGATCAGGATCTTGACGCACGCCGCGATCGGGATCGCGATCAGCAACCCGAAGAACCCGAACAGCGCGCCCCCCGCGAGCGTGGCGAACAGGATCACCGGCGTATCGAGCCCGGTCTGTTTGCCCTGGATCATCGGCGTCAGCACGTAGTCATCGAGCGCCTGCCCGATGTTGTAGATCACGATCGGCGCGAACACCGCCCACCACCACGTCCCGCGCACGCCCGTGTAGCTCTCGAACCAGAGCAGCGCGATGCTGATCGGGATGCCGACGATCGCGAGGTAAGGCACGATGCTCAGGACCGCGACGGCCGGGCCCAGCACGAAGGCGGCCGGCACACCGATCGCAAAGTAGGCGAGGCTGAAGAACACGCCCTGCACGAACGCGATGGTGAGGCGCCCGCGCACGAAACCGCTGATCACCCGGTCGAATTTGACCGCGAGGTCGGTGACGAGTTCGCTGTGGCGATCGGGCACGAGCGAGCCGCCGAACTGACGCACGCTCGCCCACCCGGTGCTGACGAAGAAGAAAAAGAACAGCGTGAGGAAGATCGTGAACCCGATGCCGGCGAACGTGGCGAGCCCGCCGAGCGTGGCGCCGATCGCGTCGCGCCCCGCGCGGGCGGTCGCGCCGGCGATCTGATCGGCGTTGGCCGCGAGACAGCGCTGCACGACCTCGAACGCCTCGTCGTAGGTGTGCTCCTCGCCGCGCTCGATGATCCAGTCGCGCAGCCCGCCCCACCGCTGCCCGGCCTCGTCGACGACGCGCTCGGCCAGGGCCTCGTCATCGGGCGATTGGACAGACTCGTAGACCAGGCGTGTGCGGTCGGCGGTGTCGAGGACGAAGCCGACGAGCTGCGCCGCCCCGTACGTCGCCCCGCCGATGCTGGGCAGCACGACGAGCAGGATCGCGCCGAGCATGACAACAATGACCGCCGGCCTGCGCCCGCGCACGGTCTTCGCCTCGACCCACTTGATCACCGGCTCGAACAGATACGCGAACAGGACCGCCAGCAGCAACGGCACCGTGACAATGCTGACCCGATGCCCGAGCCAGAACAGCCCGATGACGCCCAGGCCCAGCAGCACGTCGCGGATCGGCTGCATCTGCCAGAGGTGCAGGCGCGACCACGCCGGCGCGTCCGCGAGGACATCGTCCTGAGAAGCATCAGCGGGTGCGGCGTCCTCGCTGGTCTGCGCTTGCTGATCGTCGGCCATGCCGCGCAGCTTACACGCGAGCGACCGGGCGGTCTGCAAGGCGGTCGCCCGGCGGGCCGGGGCGGATCAGTTGAGCTGTTCCTGGCGGGCAACGCCCTTTGGCGCAAACGTCGGCATGAGCGTGCCGAAGACCTCGTCGAAGTCGTAGACGTCCCGGAAGTCCTCGATCGAGTCCTCGTCGGTCTTGCGCATCAGCCCGGCGTCGACCATCGCGAAGATGATCTTGCCGAAGTCCTCGGTCCGCCGGATGCCCCAGCGGTTGAGCACGGTCGTCGCGAGCAGCCCGTACTGCCGGCGGCCGAAGTCAAGCAGCCCCATGCAGAGCTGCTGCCCGGTCACGTGGCGGCTGTCCTCGTCGTCGTCGCCCTGGAGCTGTTCGAGCAGCTCGGGGACCGGGATTTCGCCCGAGCCCGAGCCCAAACCTGAACCCGAGCCAGCGGCCTGGGCGGCCCGCCCGTGGGTCATGTCGACCGTGTGGGCAAGCCCGTCGCGGATAAACGGATAGCACTCGGGGCAGAAGCCGCCCGCCTCTTCCAGCACGCGCCTCAGATCAATCTCGTGCGGCATGATGCTTCACCCGATCCGAGCGATGCCGCCGGGGGGGTGGCGGCTCGCTCTGGTGCACTTTAGGAACCCGCGAAGGTCACAGCCAAGGATTCGTCCGTAAGCGGCGGGTGGGTGCAGTTTTCCGCCGCCAAGTCTGGCGGGCCGATTCCACCCGCACAACAGCCACCCCGCGGGGTTCATTCCGCCCGAGTTGAGATCGCTGGGCAGATGGGCCCGCCTGACAGCGCCGCACGCTCATGCCGGGCGGCTGACGTTCGGGTCGCCCGTCACCAGCCAGCGAAGCGGCTCGCCCGCCCATGCCCCGGCGTTCTCGATCCCGATCCGTGTCGAACATAAGTCCCGGTCGGATCGGTGCGCACGCCGAGATGACAAATAGGACGGGGAAGTAGGCGGGCGAGTCTTCGAAGGCCTGTCATGGTCACGCCCAACCCCACGTCGCCCGGCCGCCCGCGGCTTCCGTATCATCCCTTTGATGCTGTGATGTCGCACGACGGAGCATTCAACACGATGCCGAAGCAAGGCGCCCGCAAGACCCGCTTCACGCAAATCAGACGGCTGGTCTGGGCCGGGACTGGTGGCGCGCTGTGCATCGCCCTTGGGGCGTTTCTTTTGAGCTGCTGGACCGGGGTCGCGCCGGTGATCTCGCCCAAAGCTGCACCCATCCCACTGCCACCCTTGAACGAGGTCATCGTTCTCGCGACGTTGCAAGGCGAGATCACAGACCGGGCAACGATCCGCAGGGCGTACCAAGCGATCGAAGAACTCAACGACGGATGGCGACCACCGTTTGTGACGCCAGCGGCGCTGCCGCAGGACCTCACGTTCTTCACTGCGGACGGCTTTGCCTTCTCGCTTCACATCGGCGACGACGTGCTGTTCGCTCGCCCGGGTAACATCGAACGCCGCATCAGGACGTCCGACCGAGCGGCGGTGACGGTCCTCCGTGAGATCACCGAAGGATCGCTTTAGGCGTACGCGTGCAGCCCCGGCAGCAGCAGGTTGACGCCGAAGTAGGTCCAGAGCATGACGATGAAGCCGATGACGCTGAGCCAGGCGGTGGTCAGGCCGCGGTCTTTGAGGCCGGTGAAGCGGACGTGGATCACGATGAGGTAGACGATCCAGGTGACCAGGGCCCAGGTCTCCTTGGGGTCAAACGCCCACCAGCGCCCCCAGCTGTGGTCGGCCCACCAGGCGCCGAGCAGCACACCGACGCCGAGCGTCCAGAACGCGAGCTGGAGGATCGTCATCTGCGCGGTGTCGAGTTCCTTGAGCGTGCGCTTGGTGTTGGCGCCGCCCGCTTTGCCGACGCTGTCGGGGTTGGCAGAGTTGACGGGCGCCGGGGTATCCATCGTCGAGAGCGCGCCCTCGGCGAGCACGTGCGCCTCGCTGCGCCCGAAGAGCTTGCTCCCGTAGTGCACGCCAAGGTAGAACAGGCTCACGATCATGCCGAGCGTGATGAGCCCGTAGCTGGTCAGCACGGTCGTGACGTGGTACTTGAGCAGCACCGACGTGTTGAGGATCGCGGCCTCACGCTCGATCGCCCGACCGGGGATGCCCGTCTCGGTCGCGGTGATGAGGATCAAGAAGCCCGCGCCCGCGGCAGCGGCGCCGTAGAGCCACTTGCGGCTGCGGAGCATCATCACCAGCCCCGTCAGCGTGGCGAACAGGCTCAGCCCCGCCATGCTCTCGAACTGGTTCTGGATCGCGAACCGCTCGGCGATCAGGCAGCGCGTGATGAACCCGAACCCGTGCAGCACGAGCGCCACGCTGAACAGCGTGATGCCCACGCCGGCGAGCCAGTTGCGCCCGGTGCCGAAGGCGAGCACGAGCGCCAGGAAGCTCAGGAAGTACGCCCAGTACCCCCACTCGAACGAGTTCGACCGGTTGTACGCCAGCTCGAGCGTGCGGCGCCCCTGCGGGTACGTCTCGGGGTTGATGGTCGGGAGGATCTGGGCGAGTTCGGCGATCGCCGCGTTGGCGGCGCTCGCGTCGCCGGCGCGCCAGGCGTCGCCCAGGCGTTGGCTCGCCAGGCGGGCGGGCTGGTCGCTTTCGAGGTCGCCGATGTGCGCCCAGGGCAGGTCGGGCTCGCCCGGGGCGACGACGAGCCAGTTGGCGACGCTGAACAACGCCATATCGCGCGCACGCTCCATGTCGGCGATCGCGCCGCGGAAGGCCGGCTCGCCCAGGTGGCGATCGAAGATCGGCGTCGCGAGCGCGTCGACCATGCGTGGGCTGACGCGCCCGGAACGCAGCCAACGCTCGCGCAGGGTGTGGGCCTCGCTGCCGACCTCCTCGGCGGCGGGGCCGAACGCCATCTCGAGCATCTCGCGACGCAGGGGCAGGTAGCTCACGCCGATCAGCGGGCGATCGGCGTAGAAGGCCGGGTCGATCGAGAGGTCCAGCAGCGTGAACATCGGGTCGAACCGAGCGGTCGTCTCGCCCTCGGCGATCACGATCTCGTGGCGGCCCGCGACGCGGTCGACCGTCTCTCGCGCGAGCGAATCGAGGATCTTGACCCGCCCGTTGTGGAAGACCGCCAGCCCCTCAAGCGGGGCGAGATCGACCGATTCCGCGAACGCGGCCTTGGCCTCCAGCGTGCGCAACGCCGAGTGCGTCGGGGTGCCAAACGGATGCGCACGCTCGGTGTCCTCGGCGCTGACCAGTTCGGTGTCGGGGTGGGCATTGCCGGCGGGCGCGTACTGGGCGTGCGCGCAAGTCGCGAGCAATCCGACAACGACACCGATCAAACGGGCGAGCATGGTCATGCCTGTGCCTCCGCGAGGTCCGGCGCCCGCTTGGGCTTGGGTTCGGTTTGCGAGCTTGACTGGGCCGCGAGCTGTTGCTTGATGCGGTCGCGCTCCCGGCGGACGAGCCAGGGCTTGACGTAAAACGCCCAGGGGATGCCGACGCTCATCAGGATGCCCCCCAGCGCGATGACGTGGATGCCCGGGTTGTTGCCCACGTGCAGGATCGTGAACTGCGCCGCGGGGCGCTCGAGCAACCCCTGATCGGCGAGCGCCTGGGTCTCGTTCCAGCCCTGCTGGTCCCAGCCGGCCTGGCTCAGCTTGAACTGCGTGGGATTCAGCCCCGCGCTCAGCCGCCGGAGCGTGTTGAGCAGCACCGTCTCGTCTTCGCTCCAGTGGAACGGGGCGCGCAGCGGGCTGTTGAGCTTCACCCGATGGTCGAACGGCTCGAAACGCACGCCGCCGCCCAAGGGCCCGATCCGCGGCTCGACACGCACGATCGACTGGTAATCCCGCGGCGCGCCGCGGTGGTCGTAGGCGATCATCTCGAAATCGACCATGCTCACGCGGAACGACGGGAACTGGCGCTGCTGGCGCCCGAAGGCGATCGACAGGCTGGTCCCGTCGGGCAGCGCGACGTCCTGCGTGTCGCCCGGCACCACGCCCATGTACTTGTTGAAGCCGACCCAGACGACGCGCCGGAAGCCGGGAAAATCGTCGTGCGTGACCTCGACCGCGACGAACGCGCGATCGTGCCCGCCCACGAGTTCCCGGTCCTGATCCGGCTCGGGCGTGGGCACAACGCGCTGCACGGGCTCGGCGTGCTCCCAACGCTCGGCGATCACCAGGTCGATGCCCGGCACCACGTCGGCAACGCCCGCGTCGCCGACGACCTCGATCGTGCGCACGCCCTCGGGCGAGCGGACGATCGCCCGCACGCCGCCGCCCTCGCGCTCGTCGAAGTACACGTTCAGCACGCTCGCATCGGCGTACCAGACGCGGAGGCGGGACTCGTCGGACGACGCGCGGTTCGGGCGCCCGTCGGCGGCGGTGCCCGCGATGTCCTGGTTCAGCTCGGGGAAGCGGTGGTAGATCCAGCGCCCGAAGCGCTCGCCCTCGGGCGTCTCGATGTCGACGACCGCGACGCTGCTCGTCGCGTTGGCGTAGCCCTCGGTGATGATCGGGAACGGGGGCTGTGGATGCAGCTCGCGGACCGTCAGCGTGTAGCCGGCAATGGTGCTCGGCGCGCCGACGGTCGCGGGCAGCGCGACGCGCCGCTCGACGTCGCCCGAGTCGCTGAGCAGTTCGACGATCAACGCCTGGCGCAGGCCCGCGGGCAGCTCGGCGCCCAGCGACGACCAGCGGGCCTCATCCATGCCCGCGGTGTACTCGACACCGATGACCGCGTTGGTGCGCACGCGCTGCGCGGGGATTCTGGGCAGCAGCGCGAAGCGGAAGGCGGGCTCGCCCTCGTCGTAGTCGAGCCCCGGCACATCACGCGCGTGCAGGTCGACAATGCGCAGCGGGCTCGGCTCGACGCCCGGCGCCGGGCGGGCTCGCGCGAAGTCCTCGTGGCGGTCGGCGTAGTCGCTGTAGCCGATCACGCGCAGGTTGATCTTGGGGTCGACGTAGATCTCGCCGCCGTCATCGATGGGAATGTCCAGCGGGCCGAAGGATTCGGGCGGGGCGGTGTCGCGCCCGAGCAAGCCGCGCAGCGTGGGCATTTCCGGGTCGAGCTTGGCGCCGAGGTTGTAGTCGTTGTACCGGGGCAGGCCGGGGATCGGGCGTTGCTCGAAGCGGCGCTGCCCGGTCGGGCCCATGAGCTGCGCGGTGTAGAGCACGACGTCGATGTGGTCGTAGAAGCTGCTCTGGGGCGGGCCGGGCTCGCCGGCCGCTTGCCCGGGCTGGGCGGCGAGCAGGATCGTGTCGCCCTCCTGCTTGAACCGCTGGTAGAAGATCGAGCCCAGCGCGATCGTGATGATGCCGGTGTGGACGGTCAGGACGCCCAGGTTCTTGAACGTGAACTCGATGCGCCGCACCGTCGCGATCAGCATGTTGAGGCAGAAGAGGATCAGCACGATCCGCAGGGGCCACCAGGAGTAGAACTCGAGCTCGGTCATCTCGAGCCCGGGCAGGCGCCGGAGGGTGATCGCCTCGTACTGCAGCGCGAAGTCCGCGAAGAACCGCAGGCCGGTCTGGTTGGCCGGGTCGTAGTGCAGCGCGGGCCAGACGAGGCGGGTCCACACGCCCCAGGCCGCGAAGCTGAGCCCGACAAACAGCACGACGGGCAGGGCAAAGCGTGCGACGGCGCCGAGCTTGCCGAGCGCTTTCCGCAGAGCAAGGGCGGGCAGCCCCGCGATCACGCCCAGCACCGCCAGCAACGCCAGCGCGTACACCGCATAGCTCGGGATCTGCGCGAGCATGCCGATCGGCACGCTCGCGAACACGGCGTACAGGCTGACCAGGGTCAGCAGAATGACGGCGAGCCAGATCGAGCTGAGGGCGTGCAGCACGAGGCGGACGGGCGTCATCGCACCCGTCAGGTGCTCTTTATCCCACTGCTGCACACGCCTCCACTTGGCGCTCAAATCGTGCCTCCGTCGGCAGTTGGGCGCGGCCCAAGGTTGGACACGCCCGGCGGTGTCGCCGCGGGTGGCCGCGGCGGATGGGCCTGGGTTCTCGGAACCGGTTCGGCCCGCTCAGTGGCGTTCCGTGAATGATTCCAATCTGTCACCCAAGGATATGCCCGCATCCGCCCCCGTTCCGGTCAAAGCGCAACGATTCCGAAGCAGCAGGAGCCGCGGATCCGCTGAACCGGAGAAGACGCGCCCGAGCGACTCGCCCTCGATCGCGACGAGCCCCGCGAGCGGCGGGCCGGGCACGAAACGGTGGCTCGCTGCCGAGAGGCCCAGGGCGGAGGCCGGGGTCGTGGTGATCGCGGCGAGCAGGTCGCGCGGGGCGATCGCGTGATGCCGGGCCGCGAGGCGGGCGTCGTCGAGCGGGGAGATCCGCCCCGGCGTGTCGAGGTTGATGATCGAATCGGTCGCGATGCAGAGCGGGACGCCCGCGCCGAGCAGACGCCCGACGGGGTGCGGGCCGAGCTCGGCGACGTTGCCGAAATAGGCCGCCGATCGCGGGCACCAGGCGACCACGGCACCGGTCTGAGCCAGCGTGCGCACGGCGTCGTCGTCGGCGTGGTTGACGTGGGCGCAGACCACGGGCGATGCCGAGGCGAGAAAACCGGCGAGGTGCGCCGCAGGGTGCAGCCCGGTCTGGAGCGCCGCCCGCGTGCGCGGATTCCAGGCGCCGATCGACTCGAGAAACGCCGGCATCGGCCCCGTGCCGCCGGCGAGCAGGTCCAGCTCACTCCGCGATTCGCTGAGATGCGTCGAGAGCGGCAGGCCCAGTCGATCGGCGAGCGCGGCCGCGTGCGCGTACGACGAAGGCTCGACCGAGTACGGCGCGTGGGGCTGGAGGCCCAGGCGAACGCGGGCGGTGGGATCGCGCTCGGGGTCGGCGATGTCGAGCACGCTCTCGAGGGCCGCCAAACGTTCGGCGGCGTGGGGCCCGACGGCGAAGAACTCCAGGAACGACACGCCGGCGAGGGGTGTCTCGCGGAGCGCACGCCAGGCGGTGAGGTTGGCCGAGCCGTTGATCGCACCGGCGATGTCCCCCACCGCCGCAACACCCCCGGCGAGCGAAAGGCGAGCGCCCAGGTGCACCGCCCGCTTCAGCCCGCCCTCGGTCGTCGGACGCTCGCGCAGCACCATCGCGAGCCAGTCCGCGAAGGGCTGGGCCTGGGGGTCGAACGGGCGCGGGCCGACGGCGCTCAGGTCGAGGTGCGTGTGCGCGTTGACAAACGCGGGAACGAGCGTGTCGTGCTTGAGGAGGTGGTGTTGCAGTGTTGACGGGTCGGCGTGGACTTCGCCCACCTGATCGGGTGTTCCGACGGCGACCACGGATGCGCCCTGTTCGGTGGTTCGGATGACGAGTCGCCCCGGGCGGTGCTCGGCGCGGTCGTCGGCGACGGCGGCCGCGTCAAAGACGAGCGTGCGGGGCGTGGCTTGGGGGGGCGTCTTGGTCATGCGGTTGCGCGGCGGGCGTGATAGCATCGCAGCGTAGGAGATGCTCGCGGTGTGCGCGGGTGGCAAGGTGTCACGGAGGCGCCCAGTAATGATGCTCAGCAAGACCGGCAACGGGTCCCGTTCGTTTTTCGACAGAGTCAGGAGCATCGGCCGACGGGCGTTGCTGTCTTCGGCGGCCTTCGGGCTGAGCGGGGTCGGGCTCGTCGGCTGCGTCGGGCAGCCCGAGTACGACCAGCTCTACGAGGCCAACCGAGCGCTCGAGAGCCGCAACCAGGAACTGACCAGCCAGCTCGATGCGCTCACCGGCGAGATCGGCTCCTTCCGCGGGAGCGGCAACGAGGCGAGCGAGACGATCGGGCAGCTCCGCCAGGACAACGCCGCGATGCGCCAGCGCCTGGCCCAGGCCGCGGCCTCGATCGGTGACCTCGAGGACCGCCTGTCGATGATGGACGTCGGGCGGCTCGACCCGGCGACGGATCTCGCCCTGAGCCGGCTCGCGGCGCAGTACCCTGAGTTCATCGTGTACGACTCGGACCTGGGGCGCCTGCGGTTTGCCAGCGACCTGACCTTCCGCAGCGGGAGCGACGAGGTGCAGGCGGGCGCGAAGCGCACGCTCGGTGCGCTCGCGCAGGTGCTCAACGCACGCGACGCGCAGGCGTATGACGTGCGCGTCGTGGGGCACACCGACAGCCAGCCCCTGAGCTCCGGGACGCGCCAGCGGTTTGGGAGCAACGTGGGCCTGAGCGTGATGCGGGCGATCGCGGTGCGGGCCGAGCTGCGCGGGCAGGGCGTCGACGCGTCGCGGATGCAGGCCGCGGGCTGGGGCGAGCACCGCCCGGCGGTCGCGAACACGAGCAGCGGGAACACGCCGCAGAACCGACGGGTCGAGATCTACCTCGTGCCCAGTTCGCGGAACACGGCGCTCCAAGGCGCCGCGGCGCCGAGCGGCAACGCGCCGGTCGATCGCACGCCGGCGTCGCAGCCGGTTCGGGTCGATCCGACCAAGTAAGCCGGGCTCGAGCGATGAAACGAGAAAGGCCCGCGTCGAACGGCGCGGGCCTTCTTTGTGCGCTTATCAGGTGCGTTCTGCCGTCGCTTCGTTCAGCCGGCTTGCAGCGATTCGTCGCGCACGCGGTCGGGCGCGAAGAACCACGCGATGCTGAAGATCAGCACGATCACACTCCCGCTCGCGACCGGCAGTGTCCAGCCCGCGCTGAGCAACGCCTGACGCTCCATGGTGATCGCGGGCGCGCGGTTCATCAAGGGCAGAGCGGCCTGGAACTGCCAGGTGCCCTCGGCCAGCTCGTCGGGCGCACGCTGGGGGGCGGGCTCGCCCTCTTCTGCCGCTTCGATCTGGCGGCGGTAAAAGCTGCGCCCGCTCTCCGGAAAGCGCAGGCTCTGCTCGCGGAAGCCGCCGCCCGGCAGCAGCTCGGTGAACGTGAACAGCCAGCGGTCGCGCCGGACCTCGCCCCAGCCCCACTCGTCGGGCGTCTCGAGCTCGAAACGACCGGCCTCGGTCGCCGCTGCACGGGGCGTGCGCGTCGTGATGACCAGGCGCGGCGTGACCTCGCCCGCGTTGATCGCGGCCCGCAGGTCGTCGACCCGCGCGATGCCGGTGGCGTCGGCAAAGATCTGGATGCGGAGCCAGTCGTGGTGGCGGTCGAGCCCGGGCAGGGGCAGCTTGTTGGGCACGGCAACCGGGAAGCGGCGCTCGTCGGCGCCGAAGGCGACGATGACCTCGCCCGCGCCGTCGTCGTCGAGCTCGTCGGTGATGAGGACGCGCTCGCCGGCGTACTCGAACTCCATCTCACCGACGTCGATGAAGGCGTAGTTGGCGTCGTCGTTGGTGTCGTTCCAGGCGGCGACGCGCTGGGCGAGCATGCCGCCCGTGGTGACGAGCGTCGCGAGCGAGGCGAGCGCGAGGGCACCGGCGATCAGGCGCCGACGCGTCGAGGGCGGGCGGCGGACGTCAGCCGGCGGGCTGCTCGTCGCTGGCTGGGCTGTCGGCGTGGTCGCCACCGGTGTCGTCACTGTGGTCGGCTCCCTCGGCGTCGTGATCGGGCTCGGTCGGTCCGCTGTCATGACCGTCGTCGGTGTGGCCCTCGTGGTGGTGATCGTCTTCGCCGAAGAGCCCGTGGGTCATGCCCGTCGCGCGAACGGTCTGGTTGGCAGATGAGCCGGCGTCGTGGTGCGCGAGGCCCATGCGCTCGAGCGTGTCGGTCTCGTCGCGCGGATGGCGGTGCGGCTCCTTGCCCTTCTTGACGTAGTTCTTTTCGTAGTAGTACGACCAGAACTCGTAGGGCCCGCCCTTTTTGTCGATGCCGACCTGGTAGACGTGCTCGGCGAGGCTCACGCCCGCGGTGTTGATCTCGGGCGAGACGCTGGTGCCGATGGGGCCGCCGTCGCGGGCGAGCGAGAGGCCCACGCCCGTGCCGCCGGCGACAACGGGGCCCTGCTTGAACTCTTCGTTGAAGCCGCGCCCGCCGAGGTCGATCATCGTGAAGGTGAGGAAGAGCCCGACGCCCAGCAGGCTGAAGAGTATCGCGTAGGTGTTCAGCGCCTTGTCGTAGCGGAGCTGCATGAAGAACGCGCAGACGAGCACGGCCTTGACGGTCGCGATCGACATGGCGCCGACGATGTTGACCCACTTGGGGATCTCGATATCCCACGCGTCCATGATGAAGACTTCGGTCTGGGCGACGCCGACGGTCAGGGCGGTGAAGAAGAGCAGCAGGGCGAGGATGCCGAGCTGGAGCTGCCACTTGACGATGTAGTGCCCGTGGTGGACGTCGGCGCCCCACTTGGGCTTGGCCTCGCCGTGGTGCTGGGCGCCGTGGGGGTCGTCGGGGTCCCAGCCGAGCCTGGCGATGTTCTCGTCGTGGTGGTCGTGGGCGGGGTCGGTCATGGGGTGTTCCCTTGCGGCGGGGTCGGGCCCGGCGGTGAGAATCCGGCGTCAGTGGATGAGGTAGAGCAGGGGGAAGAGGAAGATCCAGACGAGGTCGACGAGGTGCCAGTACAGGGCCGAGTTCTCAACCATGGTGTACTCGCTCGAGCCGTAGGCCTTGTACTTCCACGAGCGGTAGAGCACCCAGCCGAGCAGGCTGGCGCCGATGACGACGTGCAGCGCGTGAATGCCGGTGCCCATGTAGTAGATTGCCCACCACAGCGGCTCCTGCGGGTCTTTCCAGTAGGGGTAGCTGAAGAACGTGCCCGGGGCCTTGCCCTCGCTGAGCTTGGGGTAGTACTCGAAGATGAACTTGATCGCCAGGAATGCGATCGCGCAGACGATGGTGATCACCAGGTTGATCTGGAGCCACTTCTGCTGGTTGAGCTGGGCGTTGCGCACGCTCATCGCCACCGTCCAGCTCGAGATGAGCAGGACGACGGTGTTGAGCATGCCGATCTTCCAGTCAAGGTAGTGGCTGCCCGCGGCCCAGGCTTCGGGGTAGAGCATGCGGAAGACGGCGTACCCGCAGAAGATGCCGGCGAAGAGCAGGACCTCGGTCGTGAGGAAGAGCCACATGCCGAGCTTCTCGGCGTCGAACTGCTCGTCCTTGGTCCGCCAGTGGTGCCCGTGGCCCCGGTTCTTCCAGTGCAGCGGGTGGGCCTCGGTGCCCGGCTTGGGTTGTTCAGCCGGCGGGCCGCCCTGGGCGACCTGGCCCGCGTCGATGGTGGTCATCGGGAGACACTCCTCTTGAACGCGGGCCCGCTGAACAGGGGCTTGAACGCGGGGCGGGTCGGCTCATCGGCGCTGTGTCGTCGTGCGGCGCGGGTCACTTGATCACCCGGGCCTGGTCCTCGGCCTGCTGGGGAGGCACGGGCAGGGGGTAGTCCTTGGCGTCGCAGTGCGGGGGTACGACGGTGTCGAAGTCGTACGGGCCGTGCCGGACGACGGGCTCGTGGTGGAAGTTGTGCTCGATGGGCGGGCTCTCGGTCTCCCACTCGAGCGTGAGGCCGCCCCACGGGTTGGGCGGCGCCTTGGGCCCGAGCACGAGGCTGTGGATGAAGTTGAACAGGTGGATCAGGAAGCCCACCAGCAGCAGCCACGAGCCGATCGTCGAGACGACGTGCAGGAACTGGAACTCATCGACATAGGTCGCATACCGGCGGGGCATGCCCTGTGTGCCCAGGAAGAACTGGGTAAAGAACGTCACGTTGAAGCCGACGAACACGACCCAGAAGCCCATCTGGCCCCAGAACTCGTTGTACATCCGCCCGAACATCTTGGGCCAGTAGTGGTGGATCGCGCCGACGAAGGCGATGACTGTGCCGCCCATCATGACGTAGTGGAAGTGGGCGACCACGAAGTAGCTGTCGTGGAGGTGCAGGTCGGTCGCGAGAGCACCGAGGGGCAGGCCGGTCAGCCCACCGATGCTGAACAGGAAGAGGAAGCCCAGCGTGTAGAGCATCGGCGTGTTGAGGACGATCGAGCCCTTGTAGAGCGTGGCGATCCAGTTGAAGACCTTGACGGCGGTCGGGATCGCGACCAGGAACGTGAGCGCGCTGAAGAGGATCGCCGCCAGCTCACCCATCGCGGTGAACATGTGGTGGCCCCAGACCAGGAAGCTCACCGCCGCGATGCCCAGACTGCTGAACGCGATGGCGCGGTAGCCGAAGATCTTCTTGCGCGAGTGGACGCTGAGCATCTCGCTGATGAGGCCCATCGCGGGCAGGATCATCACGTAGACCACCGGGTGGCTGTAGAACCAGAAGAAGTGTTGGTACAGCACCGGGTCGCCGCCGAGCCCGGGGTCGAAGATGCCGATCCTGAGCACCCGCTCGGCGATGAGCAGCAGCAGCGTGATGCCGATGACCGGCGTCGCGAGCACCTGGATGATGCTCGTGGCGTACAGCGCCCAGATGAGCAAAGGCATGTCGAACCAGCCCATGCCCGGCGCGCGCAGCTTGTGCACCGTCACGATGAAGTTCATCCCCGTCAGGATCGAGCTGAACCCCAGGATGAACGCGGCGAGGATCATGTAGACCACCCGCCAATGGTCCGCGTCTGTTGTTGTTGAATAGGGCGTATAGAACGTCCAGCCCGTGTCGACGCCGCCCAGCACGATGCTGACGACGCCGAAGATCGAGCCGAAGACGTAGATGTACCAGCTGAACAGGTTGAGCCTCGGGAAGGCGACATCCTTGGTGCCCAGCATGATGGGCAGGAAGAAGTTGCCCAGGCTGGCGGGGATGCTGGGCACGATGAACATGAAGACCATGATCGCGCCGTGCAGCGTGAAGAGGCGGTTGTAGACGTTGTTGCCCGCCTGCATGTTCTCGGGGTCGGCCCCAAAGAGCTGCCCGGTGATCTGCGTGCTGCCGTCGGCGAGCGTGATCGTGCGCACGGGCTCGAGCAGCTCCATGCGCACGGCCAGCGCCGCGGCGCCGCCCAGGAAGAACATGAACAGCACCGCGAACAGGTACATCACGCCGATCTTCTTGTGATCGACCGTGGTGGCCCACTGCAGGATCGTGGCCCAGGTGCCGCCCTTGGGCGTGAGGTAGCTGCCCTCGTCGTGGTGGCCCCCCTGGGGCTGGCCCAGCGAGCCGGCTGTCGTATCAACGGTGGTCATCACGCACCCTCCGGGGCGGTTGTGGCCTCGCCCATCTGATCATCGTCACTGGTTTCACCCGGCGCCGGGTCGGCGGTTTCGCCCGCCGCATCGGTCTCGGCTGCGACCTCGCCCTCGGCGGCCTCAACCTCGGCTTCGCCCTCAGCGCCCTCGCCCTCGAGCTCCTGCACCGGGCCGCGGTCGGAGAGCGACTGGTAGTACGCGATCAGGCCCTCGAGCTGGGCCTCGCTCAGCGAGCCCTGGAAGCTTGGCATGTTGCCCGGGTAGCCCTGGACGATCTTGGCGGTCGGCACGAGGATCGACTCGCGCGTGTAGTTCGCGTCGCGGGCCTCGAGGCTGGTGCCGTCGGTGAAGTTGACCGGGTAGCCGTAGCCATACGCCTGCCCGCCGAACTCGCCCCCGGCCCACGTCGGCCCCGCACCGCTCGAGCCGTCGACCGAGTGGCAGATCATGCACTTGGCGGCGTAGACGATCTTGCCCAGCTCGACCGGGCTCAGGCCGTCGGTGCTCCAGCTCGCGAGGGCTTCTTCGTACGCCTTGCGGGGCAGCACGTACATCAGCGCCGCCATCTCGGCGTGCATGTCGCCGCAGTACTCAGCGCAGAAGACCCACATGCTGCGCCCGTTGACGCGCTGCCCGTCGGGCAGGGTCACCTGATCGTCGGCGTCGAGGACCGGGGTCGTGAAGCCGTAGCCCGTGTAGCGGTTGGGGTAGACGTCCATCTTGATGCGCAGGTCGGGGATCCAGAAGCTGTGGATCACGTCCTGGCTGTTCATGCGAAGCGAGATGTTGGTGTCCTCGGGCAGGACAAAGACGGGGTAGGCCAGGCCCGCGCCGTCGCCGTCGAACTCGGCCGAGTCGATCTGCGAGGTCCACTGGCTCTGCGCGCCGTTGGGGTAGGTGATGCCCCAGCCCCACTTCCACGCGCTGACCTGGAGCTCCATCGCGTCGCCCGCGGGAACGACCTTTTTCATGTAGCCCCAGAAGCCGAAGAAGAAGATCACCAGCAGGCTGGCGCTGGGGACGATGGTCCAGAAGACCTCGAGCGTGGTGTTGTGGCTCGGGCTGATCGGTGCGGGCACGCCCGGGCGGCGCCGGTACTTGATGACCCAGTAGACCATGAGGCCCATGAGCAGGACGAACCAGAAGACGCCGAACCACCAGGTGAGCATGAACAGCGCGTCGGAGTAGACGGCGCTGTCGGTCGCGCCGACGTCGCGGAAGAACATCCGGTGGAAGATGCTCGGCTGGGCCGCGGCGGGCAGAACGCCCGGGAGCTGTGGAAACAAAGGCATCATGCGTGGGTCCCGGTTGGTGCGCCCGAAGCGAAGCGGGCCTTGGCGTGCGCGGGGTTGGCTTGGCTGGGATTGGTTCGGTTGGCGTGGCTGGCGTGGTGGGCGGCCGGTCCGCCCGCGAGGCGGAGGCGCCGGGCCTTGAGGCGCTCGACGAGCAGCATGCCGCCGATGAACAGCGTGAGCGCGATGACGGTGACGATCCCGCCGAGCTGCATCACGCGGAACGCCTGAATGGTGTAGGTGCCGCTGGTGGGGTCGTACCGGAAGCAGAACCCACCGATGAGGTCGCCCAGGCTCCGCGCGACGCGTCCCTCGGAGGCCTCGAGCAGGCTGAAGGTCATGTCGCGGGGCGGGTAGTCGTACCCATAGAGGTACCGCATCACCTTGCCCTCGCCGCTGAGGACGACCAGCGCGACCGGGTGCGAGTACTCGCCGTTGTCGAGCAGGCGGTACTGGTAGCCGACGCTGTTGGCGAGCAGGCGGACGTTGGAGACGTCCGAGGTGTGGAAGTTCCACCCCGCGCGGATCTCCGGCGTGTCGCCCCCGTTGGTGCCCTGCTTGTAGCCCGACTCGTAGAGGATCTCTTTGCCGTACGCGGCCGAGGTCGACTCGGTGTGATCGAAGCTGACGACAACGACGTTGAAGTCTTCGCCCACGACCTGATCGATCTCGTTGAGCGTGCCGGCGAGCTGGTCGAGCGTGAGCGGACAGACGATCGGGCAGCGGTAGTACGCGAGCACGAGGATGACGGGCTTCTCGCCGTCGAAGTAGCGGTCGATCGTGATCAGCTCGCCCTGGGCGTTGGTGAACTCGAGGTTGAGCGGGATCTGATCGCCCAGCTTCTCGTTGACGGTGACGCCCTGGAGCTCTCTGACCTCGTCCTGCTGCTTGAGGATCTGGGCCCGCGCGGGGGAGGTGGACAAAGCGACCGCGCCCGCCGCGATCAGAACGCAGGCGGCACGCAGGCAACGCGGCATGAACCGGTCGTCAGCTCGCATCGTCGCTCGGCGCGCCCTCCGCGGTCAGGGATTCGCTCGTCAGGGTTTCGCTTGTCGGCGTTGTCGAGCGGGCGCTCGACTCGGCGTAGTCGGCTGTGACCAGCTCGACAGCGCGGTCGAACGGCAGGCGGTACACGCCCTCGTCGCGGTTGACCACGCCGGCCTCACGCAGGCGCGCCTCGGCGGTGGCCCGGGCGCTGAGGTACTCCGACCGCGCGGCGGGGATGCCCTCTTGCTTCTCGGCCTTGTAGCGGTCCGTGAACGACTGGAAGTAAGCCGTGAGAATCACGATCACGAACGCGACGCCGAAGACGATCGCGAGGAGCGTGACACCCAGCGCCGAGGGGCTGACGGTCGAGCCGTGCTCGGCCTGGGGCGGCCCCTCTTCGGGCGAGTGCTGATGCCAGTCGTCGTGTCCGTCGGCCATGGCTTGGGTTCCCGTTGTGCGAGCGGGCTGTGGTGCCCGCCGCGGTCGCGTCATCTCTTGGCACGCGAGAATCATTCTTGTCTTCGAGCAACAGATCCACCCGATGCACCCCAATGGCGCTGGGTTTGTTTGCCCGGGGGCCCTGCGCGGGCCGCGGCCCGAATCAGGCCCGATCTCGCCCGTCTGGGCCGGGAGCCGATGCCCCCCTCCACGCTCTGTATCCGATTCAGTACCGCTTCCGAGCCGTGTTTGCGGGGCCCGGATCGGTCGTTATCAGACGTAATTCTTGTGGCTGAGCGCCTCCACCAGCATCGGATCCTTGGTGCAGATCAGCGGGGCCGACGCGAGCTTGCGCACAAACAGCGCGCCGAAGATGCCCAGCACGCCCAGCACCGCGGCGATGTCGAGCCACCAGCCCGCCGCGCCGGGGTTGGTCAGTTCGCCGCCGACCGGGGCGTAGACCATCGGGCGGATGACCCAGACCAGGTCGAAGACCGTCAGCACGATCATCCAGATCGCCATGAACCCAAGGCCCAGCGTGCTCCGCTTGGGCAGGCGGCTGACGAACAGCACAAAGGGCACCGCGAAGTGCAGCACGGTCAGCACCGTGAACAGCGGCATCCAGCCGTTCTGCTGGCGGAACGTGTACCAGGCGGTCTCTTCGGGGATGTTGCTGTACCAGATCAGGAAGTACTGGCTGAACGCGATGTACGCCCAGAAGCAGGTGAACGCGAAGACGAGCTTGCCCATGTCGTGGAAGTGCTCTTGGGTCACGACCCCGTTGAGGCGCCCGAAGAACCGGCAGAGCGAGAGCGTGAGCGCCACCAGCGAGATGCCGGCCAGCGCGCTGATCGCGAAGAAGTACACGCCCCACATCGTGCTGAAGAAGCGGTAGTCCTGCGCCATCGCGAAGTCGAACGAGAAGAACGCCGTCGACACCGCGAACAGCAGCAGCCCGGCGCACGAGAGGCGACGCATCTTGGCGGTCAGCCAGCGGTCGCCCGTCGCGTCCTGCTTGCGTGAGAGGTCGTAGAGGCGGATCGACAGGAACGACCAGACGCCGCCGTAGAGCAGGAACTTGACGACGAAGAAGACGGGGTTGAGGAACGCGCTCTTGTGATCGATCAGGAAGGTGCCCTGCTTCTCGGCGTAGAGCCAGGTGAGCAGCACGCCCGAGCCCTCGCGCCCCGGGCCCAGGAACTCGAGGATGACGCAGACGCCCAGGCCCAGCCAGCAGATGGGCAGCAGGATCATCCCGGTCTCGAAGATGCGCCGGATGCCGGCCGTCCAGCCGGCCTTGATCGCGTGAAAGATCATCACCATCGCCAGGCAGCCCAGCGACATCGCCGTCGCGGTGAACAGGCCCACCTCGTACGCGGCCAGCGCGTGCTTGATGTTGAGCACAAAGGCCCCGATGACCGTGAGCACCAGCCCGATCAGGCCGACGATCGCGAACGCGCCGGCGATCTTGCCCGCGGTCGCGGCGGGGAGCATGATGTTGTCTTCGCCCATGTCGGGGCGGGCGGCGATGCGGTCCTGCTGGGCCGTGTACGCCTCTTCGGTGATGCTGCCGATGGCTGCGCTGCTCACTGGTCACCTCCGTCGCTGGGGGCCTCGTCCGAGGCGGCCGGCGCGGCGGCCGGCGGGCGGGCGTTCAGGCGGTCTCGGTCGGCGGGGCTCAGGTCCGCCGACGTGGCCGCCTGGCTCCGCTGCAGCACACGCATGTACGCGACGATCGCCCAGGCGTCTTGCTCGTTGACCGCGTGCTTGTAGCCCGGCATCCGGTTGGCGCCGTCGGGCGCCCACACGCCCTCGCGGACGACCTCGAACAGGTAGCCGTCCTTGCCCTGCTTGGTCGAGCGGTCCTGGTACAGGTCGCCCAGCAGGTTCGCGGGCGGGTAGCTCCACCGCTTGCCCACGGTGCCGGCGCCGTCGGAGAGGTAGCCGTGGCAGGCCGAGCAATAGATGTTGAAGCGTTCCTGCCCGCGCTCGATGAGCTGGGCGTTGACCTCAACGGGCATGAAGTCGACGTAGCCCGCGTCCGCCCCGGGCCCGGTGCGCCCGCGGTAGAACGCGTCGTCGTCCTTGACCAGCGCGTCGCGGTCGGCGATGAAGCTCTGGGCCCAGTCCTCGTCGGCGTGGGTTGTCGAGCTGAACGAGAACTCGCCGTAGGCGACCGCGTTGGGGTCGGGCAGGCGCTGGGTGCGTCGCGTCCCGTCCTGCTGGACGTAGAAGTCGGTCTCGCCCTGCGGGTGCCAGCGGGGCTGGTAGTCCATGTCGGGGAAGAACTCGCGCGGGGGCTTCTCGGTGCGATCACCCCGGCAACCGCCCAGGCCAAGCGCGAGCGGCGCCGCAGCGCAGGCCGCGAGCGTCATCGGTGTGATTCGTTGCAGCACGCGGTTCATCACGCGTCCTCCGGGTCTTCGACAAGATCGACGTCCGTGCCCCCCGCCTGCTCGAGCAGCACGCGGGTCGCCTCGGGATCGAAGTGTTCGTCATCGGCCTCGACGGCGATCATCAGCCCGTCGTTGGAAACGCTCAGGAACCGCTCGCTGTTGAACAGCGGGTGGTGGAACCGGGGCAGCCCGTTCAGCGCGAGCATGCCGAGGAGCGTCGCGAACGCGCAGAACAGGATGCCCAGCTCGAACGTGATCGGGATGTACGCCTCCCACGCCCACAGGTCCTTGCCCTGCACGACGAACTGGTAGTCCACCGCGTTCATCCAGTACTGCATCGCCAGCGCCGCCACCACGCCGCCGATCGCGGCAAAGAAGCTGACCACCGGCAGGATCGTCCGCTTGATGCCCATGTGCTCTTCCATCCCGTGCACCGGGAAGGGGGCGTGGGCGTCCCACTTGCGATAGCCGGCGTCGCGGAGCTTCTCGCACGCGTGGACCAGCTCGTGGGCGCTCCCAAACTCCGCGATCATCCCGTGCACCCGCACGCCCGACTCGGTGACGAACCGGGGCTTGGAGCGCGGCATAAAGGGCAGGTACTCGCCAGCGATTGCGATCGGGCTTGCCATCTCAGTAGCCCTCCCCGGACGGACGGTGTGTGTGGTCGTCGCCCGGTCCGTGCGGGTCGGCCTGGGGCATGACCGCCTTGACCTCGGCCATCGCGAAGGTCGGCAGGAACTTGATGAACAGCAGGAACAGCGTCATGAAGATGCCGCACGAGCCGACGAACGTCAGGATGTCGACCCAGGTCGGGAAGAACATGTGCCACTCGCCCGGCAGGAACGCGCGGTGCAGGCTCGTGACGATAATGACGAAGCGCTCGAACCACATGCCGATGGTCACCAGCAGGCCGACGATCCAGATCACCAGCGGGTTCTGGCGCATCGCGCGGAACCAGAACACCTGCGGGCTGAGCACGTTGCAGCTGATCATCGTCCAGTACGCCCACCAGTAGGGCGCCGTCGACGGGTCGGCCCGGTTGCCGATAAAGGCGTACCACTCGTACTCGTTGCCGCCGTACCAGGCGATGAAGAACTCCATCCCGTAGGCGAAGCCGACCATCGTGCCGGTGAGCAGCAGGATCTTGGCCATGTTCTCGAGGTGGCGCAGCGTGAGCAGGTCCTTGAAGTTGGGCAGGACCTCGCGCAGCGGGATCAGCAGGAAGAGCACCATCGCGAAGCCGCCGAACACAGCGCCCGCGACGAAGTAGGGCGGGAAGATCGTCGTGTGCCAGCCCGGCAGGATCGAGGTCGCAAAGTCGAACGACACGATCGAGTGCACACTGAGCACCAGAGGCGTGCTGATGCCCGCGAGGATCAGGTACGCCGCCTCGTAGCGGTGCCAGTGGCGGCTGCTGAAGCGCCATCCCAGCGCGAGGAAGCCGTAGACAAACGTCGCGACCCGGTCGGCCGTGGGGATCAGCGGGATCGCGATCGGCTTGCCGATCGGCAGCGGGAGCGTGAAGCGGCGCTCCTGGCCCCGCAGGATGCGCAGGTGGGCCCGGTCGCGCAGGGTCGCGAGGTCGGGGATCATGCCCATGTACCAGAACAGCAGCGAGACCGTCGCGTAGGTGCTGACCGCGAAGACGTCCCACAGCAGCGGGCTTCGGAAGTTGGGCCAGATCGCGTTGTAGTTGGGGATCGGGAAGAGCATCCACGCGAACCAGACGCGCCCGACATGGATGCCCGGGAAGATGCCCGCGCAGACCACGGCGAAGATCGTCATCGCCTCAGCAGAGCGGTTCACCGCCGTGCGCCAGGGCTGCTTGAGCAGGCAGAGGATCGCGCTGATCAGCGTGCCCGCGTGCCCGATACCGATCCAGAACACGAAGTTGGTGATGTCCCACGCCCAGTCGACCTGGTTGTTCAGGCCCCAGACGCCGACGCCCGTGATGATCAGGTACAGGATCATCCCGGTGCCGATCGCGGCGATCATGCTCGTGACCGTGATCGCACCCAGCCACCACTTGGGCGGCTCGCTCTCGGCATAGCCGCAGACGATGTCGGTGACCTCGCCGAAGGATCGGTTGTTGAGCACCAGCGGCGGGCGAACCGCCGGGTCTTCGACGAGCGATCCGTCGTCGCCGCTGGTGATATCCGGGCCCGGCCGGGCGGCGTCGTCGCGCAGGCCGGCGAGCCGTTCGGCGGCGGCCTGGTCGGGGTTGATGCTGCTCACGCCGGGGTCCCTCCGAGAACGTTGAGGCTCATCGCGTAGCCCTCATCCGTGTAGCGTTTTACGGTGTCGATGAAGTTGGGCGAGCCTGCTGCCGAGCCCGGCGCCGCGGCGTGGCCGCCGTCCGCGTGCGCATCGCCCGCGTGCCCGTCGCCCCCGTCCCCGCTTCCGTGCCCGCCTCCGTGCTTGTCCAGAGGATCGTGGTGGTCGTAGATGCCGACCTCCGGGTTGGGGTTGCGCACGCGGAGCATGTGGCTCGTGCGCGGGCGGGTGTTGAGGTAGCCCAGCACCGCGTAGCCACGCGGCCCGTCGCGCAGTTCGCTCACGCGGCTGGACGGGTCGAGGATGTCGCCGAAGACGATCGCCTCACTCGGGCACGCCTGCTGGCAGGCGGTCTGCACGAAGCCGTCGGGGATCGGCCCGGTCTGGTCGGCGGTCTCCCAGATGTCGCGGAGCTTGACCTCGTGTCGCGCGAGGTTGACCCGCTGGATGCAGTAGCTGCACTTCTCCATCACGCCGCGGCTGCGCACCGTGACGTGCGGGTTCATCTGCATCTTGCTGATCTCATCGAGCTTCTCACGCAAGCGCGGCGGGATGAAGTTCTGGTTGAACGTCCGGTCGTTGCCCAGGCTGTCGTCGAACGCCTCGGCGACCTCTTCGGTCACATACGTCGCGTCGAGCCCGCCGTTGAACTTGCTCTGCGCCCAGTCGAAGAAGTTGAACCGGCGCACCTTGTAGGGGCAGTTGTTGGCGCAGTACCGCGTGCCGATGCAGCGGTTATACGCCATGTTGTTCGTGCCCTCGGGCCCGTGCACCGTCGCGTTGACCGGGCAGACCACCTCGCACGGCGCGTTCTCGCAGTGCACGCACGCCATCGGCTGCACCAGGATCTCGTCGGGGTTGTTGAGGTCCTCGCCCGTGAAGTACCGGTCGACCCGGATCCACTGCATCTCGCGCCCCTTGGCGACCTCGGACTTGCCCACGATCGGGATGTTGTTCTCGCTCTGGCACGCGATCGTGCAGACGCCGCACCCGTTGCAGGCGTTGGCGTCGATCGTCATGCCCCACTGCGGGCCCTTGCTGAAGGTGCTGCCCGGCGCCGCATCGGTCCGCGACTCGTTCTGCGGGTTCTCGTAGATCGAGATGTTGGCCGGCGTGTGCGCCAACTCGCCCATCTGCTCGGCGAGGTTGAGCACCTGCTTCTCGCCCGGGATGATCTCCCCGTAGATCTTGTCCTTGACGACCTTCGGGCCTTCGGGCGCGTGCTTGTCGAAGTAGGTCTTGTCGATCGCGCGGACAATGCTATCGCGCCCCTCCAGCGACCAGTGGTTCTGTGTGCTCGCGATCGTCTGCGTGCCGGTCGCGCGGCCGATCGTCGCACCCGAGACCGTCGCCAGCCCCGCCGTGCGAACGCGATAGGTGTTGTGCCCCACATCCGTGCCGACGCGCCCCGAAACCGTCCGCCCGTAGCCCAGCTTGACCGCCGCGACGCCGTCGGCCATGCCCGGCAAGATCCAGACCGCGACCTCCATCTCACGCCCGTCGACCGTCAGCGTCGCGAGCTTGGCCTGGGGCATCTGCTGCTTGGTGTAGGGGTCGTACCCGTTGCCGTCGCGTGCGCCCTCGGGCAGCAGGCCCAGATCGCGGGCCGTCGCGGGGCTGAGGCAGACGGGGTTGTCCCAGACGACGGTGCTGCCGATCTCGGGCAGCTCTTGCAGCCAGCCGTTGTTGGCAAAGCGTCCGTCGTGCACGCGCCCGGTGTGGTAAACGACCTCGAGCGCGCTCGCCGCGGGCGCGCCGCTCACACGGAGCGACGCCAGGCCCGCAGCCGCGGCCCGCGCATCGGGCGCTCGCCCGCGCCCGGTGTAGGCCGAGCCGGCCAGCACGCCCTCGTGCATCGTCCGTCGCATGATCTTCTTGAACGCGTCGCTCTCGGCGCCCATGTTGAGCCGGCCCGACCAGGTCGTCATCACCAGCTCGTACCCGTCGGGCGACATCGCCTCGCCGTTCACGCCCGCGAGCAGGGCGAGGAACTCAACGTCATTCTTCGCCGGCTCAAACAGTGGCGCGATCGTGGGCTGGATGACACTCAGCGAGCCGTCGTCCGCCTCGGCGTCCGACCAGCTCTCCAGCGCGTGCGCCCCGTTGAGGCTCCAGGTCGAGGCCGCCGCGGTCTCTGTCGAGGGCACGCTCAGCGTGATCGTCGTTGCGACCTTGGCGAAGGCGCCGGCGAAGTCGCAGCACGCGGGGTGGTCGTACAGCGGGTTGGTCTCGACGCAGACCAGCGTCGCGATCTCGCCCGCGTTCATGCGCTCGGTGAGCGCCGTCATCGCCGGGGCCGAGTCCTGCGCCTCGTCGGCGCCCATCGGTACGGTCGTCGCCAGCTCGGCGTGCGAACCGAGCGCGCCGTTGACCGCGTGGCACAGCGCGTGCACCGCCGCGGGCTGGCACGGGCCCGCGAGCATCAGCGCCCGCCCGCGATGGGCGAGCATGTCGGCGGCGATCGCCGACGCGTGCTCCAGGTCCGCCGCGCCGCGGTCAAACCCGCCCACGCCCTCGATCGCCGAGGCCAGCGCGCCGTCGCCGGTCGCGCGAGCGATCTCGTGCGCCACCGCCAGGCCCAGGGCCGTGATCCGCGAGGGGGCCATCCTGAACCGATGATCGGCCAGCGTGCCCGTCGCCGTCGGACGGCTCTCGGCCACGTACAGCCGGCTCATCTCTTCGCCGGCGTCATGCACGCGGCGCGTCGCGGCAAACTTCCGCGCGTTCTCCGTGTAGCCCGCCCCGCTGTGCGTGAAGTCGCTGCCGAGGCCGAGCACCGTCTGCACGCGATCAAACGCGTACCGCACGCGCACCGGCTCGCCGAAGGCCGTCGAAGCGCCGAGCAGCGCGCTGCGGTCCTCCGTCGGCGCCCACGCGACCCACGTAGCCTGGGGCCAGCGCTCGAGCACCGCCGCCTTCATCGCGTCGCGCGTCGGGCTGGTCTTCTTATCGACAATGAACGCCAGGCCTCGCCCGCGGTCGGCGTCGTGACGCGAGCGCAGGCCCACGAGCCCCTGCTCCCGCCTCGTGAAGTCGTCCCACGTCGCGGCCCGGCGCGAATCACCGTCGAGCACGCTCACGGTCTTGAGCCGATCGGGGTCGTAGACGTTGAGCACGCTCGCCTGGGCAAACTCGCTCGTGCGCCCCGCGCTGACCGGGTGCTTGGGGTTGCCCTCGACCTTGGTCGGGCGCCCCGTGTGCGTCTCGACCAGGATGCCCTCGGCCCCGCCGCCGGGCGTCTGCACCGCGGTCGCGTAGTACAGCGGCTTGCCCGGGATGATCTCCTCGGGCACGTTGCGCGAGTACGCCAGGATCTGGCGCTCCGGGCGACGGCAGCCCGGGATCGTCGCGGCCCCGGCGATCGCCAGACCCGCGCCCATCACCTTCAGGAAGCCCCGCCGGCTGTTTTCCAGCAGCTCGCTGGCGCCCTTGGGGAACTCCCGCTCGACAAACTCACGGAACGACGGATCGCCCGAGAACTCTTCCACCGAACGCCAGGCCTTGCGACCGCCTGCGGTCGGCAGATCGGGGGCCGATTCGGGGATCGGCGTGCTGGCCTTGGTCGACGGGCATTGATCGTGCTTGCTCATGCGTGTCTCGTCCGTGCGTGTCCCCGCAGCACTCGTGCCCGCGGGTTCAGCGGTCGTTCCGAATCCGGTCCGATGCGAAAGTGAAGCGCTTGATGCGCGCGTGCCGGTCTCTGCGGTACTAGTAGTGGCACGCCGCGCAGTGCTCGGGCGGGTCACGCAGCAACGACTGCACGAGCTGCTCGCTCGTCAGCCCGTTGTGCACCCGCTCGCTCACCGCCTTGCTCAGCCACTGCTCCTGCACCCACTCCAGATCCGTCACCTTGTCCGGGGGCACCAGGTGCTCCTCCGGGTTGCGGTGACAATCCAGGCACCAGCCCATGCTCAGGCTCTCCGCCTGATACACGACCGGCATCCCCATGATCTGGCCGTGGCACGAATAGCAGCTCACGCCCGCGTTGACGTGCACCGCGTGCGGGAAGTGCGCGTAGTCCGGCACGACGTGGATGTTGACCCAGGGGATCGACTCGTCGGCCGCGTACGCGCTGCGCACCCACTCGACGTCGTGGTTCTCCCAGCCCGCGAGCTTCTGCTCGCTGTGGCACCCCATGCACGTCGCGGTGCTCGGCACGTTGGCGTGCCAGCTCTCCTCGACGTGCGTGTGGCAATACCGGCAGTCGATGCCGAGTTCGCCCGCGTGGAGCTGGTGGTTGAACCCCGCCCCGGGCTGCTCGGGCATGTAACCGACTTCAAAGAACGTGGGCGTGAGGTAGTACCACCCCCCAAACACCACGGCCGTGAACCCGCCGCCCGCGATCAGGGCGCCGAGCGTGGGAAGAGCATTCATCCAACGAGGAAAGAGCGTCGCCACGTGTCTGTGCTCCCGCAACGGATCCGAAGGCAGACCCAAGCGTCGCGATCCGGGGCAACACCCCCGAACCGCAGAAAGTCTCAACAATTTCACGCCGGATGCATCCGGCTGGGCCGAGAGCGTAGCAAAGCTTTCGGACCCGGCGTTGCTGTAGGGCAGCAATTTGTCTTGCGACTGCGTATCATTTGCGCCGAGATGACCAGCATCCGATCAAAATCCGATCCGGCGGGACTGCTGCGTGATGCCGTAGCTCCGTCCCTCGTTCTGGGTTTTTTTGGTGCCGGGGCGATGTGGATCGTCTGGTGGTTGACCCATCTGCCGGCAATCGCCCGCGAAGGCGGGGGCACCGCCTCGCCCCTCATGACGGGCACCCTAGTGCTCACCACACTGGCGCTGGTGATCGCCCGCCTTGCGCCCGGCGCGAGGCCCACGCCAGCCTGGCTCGCCGGCGCGCTCGCCGGCATCGTCTCTGCGGCGCTTAACCTCATGCTGCTGCTCAGCAAGGTCGCCGAGCAGGCGGGCAGCAACGAAGAGCTCGCCACCGCAGCCAACCAACTGCAAGACAACGCCTTCCAGATCATCTTCGGCTTTACAGCGATCTCGTCGATCGTCGGCGCCGCGGCCGGCTGGGTTGGCGCGGTCGCGACGCGACGGCACGCCCACACCAAGCCCGTTCTCTGGCACGCCCGCCTCTCGCTCGTGCTCCCGCTGCTGATCCTGCCCTTGGTCGTCGTCGGCGGCGCGGTCACGAGCACCGAGAGCGGGATGGCCGTTCCCGACGCGGTCACGACCTACAACGCCCTGCCCTGGCTCTACCCGATCGAACTGATGAGCGAGCCGCGGATCTTCCTCGAGCACACCCACCGCCTGTTCGGGTGGCTGGTGGGCGTGGGTGCGCTGACCATCGCGATCTGGACGACCATCGCCGATCGTCGGGCGTGGGCCAAGGCTCTGGTCTGGGGCGTGGCGATCGCGATCGGGGTGCAGGGCCTGCTGGGCATCCTGCGCGTCGGGGCCAACGAGCCGTCGTTCGCGCTGATCCACGGCGTGCTGGCGCAGATCGTCTTCGGCGCCGCGGTCGTGCAGGCCGCCCTGCTTCTGCTCCCGACCGCCTGGCGGCTCGAATTGCTCGGCCCGACGCGGGTCGCCGCCCGCCTGCTCCCGCCCATCTCGGGCGTCGCGATCGTGACGCTGTTGATCCAACTGATCCTGGGCGCCAAGAGCCGGCACTTCGGGCTCGACGCCGCGACCTGGACGCACGCCGCGTTCAGTTTGGTGGTCGTCGTCGCGCTGCTGACCGCGGCGTTCGTCTGCATGCGGGGCGATCGGCTGACCCAGCCCGGGCGCACGCTCCGGCGGGTCGGGCTCGCGCTCGCGTGGCTGATCGGGATCCAGTTCCTGCTGGGCTGGGCGACGCTGGCGGTCGTCGGGGGTCACTCGGCCGACGCGGTCCCGATCCCGGTCGCCCAGGAACTCGCCTCGGCCCACCCGATCCGCACGCTCGAGGCGCTCGTCGCAACCGCCCACCAGGCCAACGGGGCCCTGCTTGTGGGCCTGACCGCACTGGCCGGCACGCTCGGCGTCTGCCTGCGCCGCCTCGCGGCTGCCTGAACGCCGGCAACCCGAATCCCCGCAAGCCGATCGCCCGAAGACCCGAGAACCGCATCGCCGGAATCGGCGCACGGTTGAGGTACGCTGGCCCGCAATCGCCGATCCGGATCGGCGTTGAGCGGGCAGCGGCCCGCGATCGGGCATCGGCGGAGGGAGGCACGCGGTGGCATCGAGCAGGGCGAGAGCACTCGGACGCCGGGCCGCGCAGCCCTTCCGCGATGCCCCGGACGGCTCGCCCGACGAACCGGGCGGGTCGCGCTCGGCCGACCTGCCGGGCGACCTCGACCCGATCGACCCCGGCGCGTTCGGCTACGACGAAGCCCGCCACCTGCTGTGGCGCGCGGGCTTCGGCGGCACCCCGGCGCAGATCCAGGTGCTCGCCGGCTGGGGCGTCGAAAGATCCGTTGATCACCTGATCAACTACGACCGCGTGCCCTTCGAAGACGCGAGCGCCGACGCCTTCGACCGGGGCATCATGCGTCCGCCGACCGAAGATGAACGCCGCCAGTACAACGAAGCGCGCCGTCGTCGCGACGAGGACACGCTCGCCCGCCTGCGTGAGCGCCGCCAGCAGGCGCAGCGCGACGACCGCCGACAGATCCGCCAGATGCAGCGCTGGTGGCTCACGCGCATGATCGAGACGCCCCGCCCGCTCGAAGAGAAGCTCACGCTCTTCTGGCACGGGCACTTCGCGACCAGCTACCGCACGATCGAAGACAGCTACCACATGTACCAGCAGAACCGGTTCCTGCGCGACAACGCGGCGGGCAACTTCGGCGACCTGCTCTTCGGCATCATCCGCGACCCCGCGATGCTCGCCTACCTCGACAACCAGGACAGCAACAAGCGCCGTCCCAACGAGAACCTCGCCCGCGAGATCATGGAACTGTTCGCGCTCGGCGAGGGCAACTACTCCGAGCGCGACATCAAGGAGGGCGCTCGAGCGCTCACGGGCTACAGCTTCGAGGACGACAGCTTCGTCTTCCGCGAGGACAACCACGACACGGGCACCAAGAGCATCCTCGGCTCGCGCGATGCGCACAACGGCGACACCTTTGTCAGCACCATCCTCCGCCAGCGCGCGTGCAGCGGGTTCATCGCCGCGAAGCTCTATGACTACTTCTGCCGATCGATCCCGATGGACGAAGCGCAGATGGACCGCCCGACGCGGGGCGCCGTGCGTGACCTCGCCGAGACGCTGCTGCGCAGCCGCTACGACCTGAGGCCCGCGCTGGCGCGCCTGTTCGCCAGCGCGCACTTCTACCGCGCGTCGGCCCGTCGCGAACAGATCAAGAGCCCGGCCGTGCTCACCGTCGGCGCCGTGCGCAGCCTGGGCACGCCCGTGCGCGACCTGGGCGTGCTGCTCGACGCGATGGACATGATGGGCCAGGGCCTGCTCTTCCCCCCCAGCGTCAAGGGCTGGGACGGCGGGCGGAGCTGGATCAACACCTCGACCCTGTTCGTCCGCCAGAATACGCTCGCGTTCCTGCTCACCGGGCGCTTGCCCGCGGGCGTCAGCGGCGGGGGCGAACGCCTCGCCTACGACCCGCTCCCCCTGCTCGAGCCGTTGCGCGAGAGCGACCGGGGCGGTCCGCGCAGCGCCGACGTTGTGAGCGATTACCTGCTGCGCCTGACCCTGGGCGAGAGCACGCCGCGTGCGCGCGCCGTGCTCACCGGCTTCGCGAGCGGGCTCGACCTCAACCACCCCGACGTCATCACAGGCATGCTCATGCTCGCGACGGCGATGCCCGAATACCAGCTCTGCTGAGCGCGCACGGAAGGACCCCACCCCATGGAATGGCTCGACAACAACCCGGGCGAGGCGAACTCGTGGACGAGGCGCGAGTTCTTGGGCGGCTCGCTCGCGATGGCCAGCGCCGCCATGACCGTTCCACACTTCCTCAACGCCTCGGCCCTGGGCGTGCAGCCGCGCAACGCCGCGCTGACCAGCCAGCCCGGCGTGCCCGAAGACCGCGTCCTCGTCGTCATCCAGCTCAGCGGGGGCAACGACGGGCTCAACACCGTCGTCCCCTTCGGGCAGGACGCGTACTACCGCGTGCGCCCGTCGATCGCGCTGCGCAAGGACCAGGCGATCGAGCTCGACCGGCGCAACGCCGACGGGCTGGGCCTGCACCCCGCGCTCGACGGCATCAAGTCGCTCTACGACGAAGGACTCGCGAGCATCGTCCAGGGCGTGGGCTACCCCAACCCCAACCGCAGCCACTTCAAGAGCATGGACATCTGGCACACCGCCGACACCTCGGGCACCGGCGACGGCTGGCTCGGGCGCTACGTCGACAGCCAGTGCTGCGGCTACGGCAAGGGCGAGAGCGGGCGGGCCGAGGGCGGAGCCAGCGCCTCGAACGACGTCCAGCCGCCGGTCGCGATCGGGCGCGAGGCGCCGCTCGCGCTGCGCGGGCGCAAGACCAAGCCCATCGCGTTCGAGACGCCCGACCTCTTCCGCTGGACGGGCGAGCAGGTGCACGACAAGCTCGTCGACCCGTACCACCAGATCATGAGCGCGCAGAGCGAGGCGAGCGCGAGTGCCGGCCCAGGCGCGGGCGACTCGACGGCCGCGTTCCTCACCCGCACCGCGATGAACGCCCAGGTCTCCAGCGACCTCATCCGCGAAGCGATCGCCCGGCGACCGCTGGTCAGCTACCCCTCGACGGCGCTCGGGCAACAGCTCGCGATGGTCGGCGCGATGATCCGCGGCGGGCTGCCCACACGCGTCTACTACGCCAGCCACGGGAGCTTCGACACCCACGCCCGCCAGGGCGGGGCCAACGGCTCGCACGCCCGCCTGCTGCAACAGTTCGGCGACGCGACCCGCGCCTTCTACAACGACATGAAGGCCCAGGGCAATGACTCGCGCGTTATGACCGTCTGCTTCAGCGAGTTCGGGCGGCGCGTCGGGCAGAACGCCAGCGGCGGCACCGACCACGGCACCGCGGCGCCGATGTTCCTGCTCGGGCCCATGGTCAGGCCCGGCGTCTTCGGCAACCACCCCAGCCTGACCGACCTCGAAGAGGGCGACCTCAAGTTCGGCACCGACTTCCGCAGCGTCTACAGCGATGTGCTGGGCAACTGGCTCAAGGCCGACGCGGATGAAGTCCTCGGCGGACGCTTCCGCGCGACCAACCTGGTCCGCGGCTGATCGGGTCCGCGGCTGAACCGATCCGCGGCTGAACCGCCGGCCCCCGATCCGCGCTCACTCGCGCGTGATCGTGCGGTTGAGAATCCAAGCGGGCACGAAGCCGCCGGCGTACCCGAGCACGACCGCGAGATAGAGCCCGACGGGGACAAAGACGCGGTTGTGCACGAACGCGCGAGCGTCGTCGATGATCGGGATCACGCCGGCGAACAGCGTGCCCAAAACGCCGAGCAGGATCACGACGCCGACGACGAGGCCCAGCGTGATCGATGCGCGGTGCCATGGCGCGCGCTTGCGTTCGCGCACGCCGATGCCCTCGCTTGTTCGCCCCGCGAGCGCGTCGCTGTCCTGCGCGGCGTGCTCGTCGAGCACACTGGTGACGCCGCACTCCGGGCACGTGACCTCGGGTGAGCCCTCGCTCGACGCGAGGGGACGAAGCCCGAGCAGCGAGTAGCCGCAGACACACTGGGCGACGTCGATGCGCACGCGCAGAGCCCGGCGGAGCCACAGGTCCCGCCCCAGCAGCGTGCCCACGCAAGGCATCGCGATCACACCCGCGATGATCGCCGCCATTACCAGAGCGTACAGCCAGTCGCGAAAGTCGGCGGTCTGCCCGGCGCTCAAGCGACTGAGCACGCTCAGCAGCACGGCCGCGATGCCCGCCCCAAGTCCGATGCCCAGGACGGCGCCGCCGAGCATGATCGCCAGCGACAGCAGCCGCTGTCGCTGACGCGCGATGCGCACAAACCGATCACAGTCGGCGTCGGAGAACCGGTCGAGCTCCGGGAAGGCGCGGTAGGGCTTCTTGTACGGGAGTCGCAAGGCCTCGGCTCCGGACTGCGGGCGCAGGGCTGAGTGGCGCTCAGGCCCGGGGCCTGAGCGCTGTCGTCGCTCGCGTATCGGGCGATACCCGTTGCCGGTAGCGGCGGTTGCCCCGCATCCACGGTTCGGCGCGTTCTGGTCCGGTCGTTCAGTCGGTCTCGAGCATGAGCACCGGTTGCAGGGGCGAAGACCGGTCGCTCGGCGCTTCGAGCGTGTCGGGCAGGCGCACCGTGCCGATCACGCGCCGCTCGCCCGACGCGATGCGCACCACCTCAATACGCTCGGCATCGCCCAGCGCTCCGGGCAACGCGTTGACCACCAGCACACCCTCGCCCACGACGCCCACCAGACGCCGCCCGGGCCCGAGCACCAACTCATAAGACGCCCCCCGCGGGGGCTCGGCGAACTCGGGCGGCAGTTCGATGAGCAGACGCACACCCGCGGGCCAGGTGCGCGGGTCGACGCGCTCGCCGGCTCGAAGCGACCTTTGCTCGGCCTGTCGCGCGTCGGGGTCGTTGCCGGCGAGCATTTCGCCGATCGCGTTGGCCCCGCCCGTGTCGCGCGCGCCCTGCCCCACCGCGCGCGCGTCCATCGCCGGGCCGGCTTGGAAGCTCGCGAAGATAAACCACATCAGCAGCGCCACGATCGCCAGCGGCATCAGCAGCCAGAGCGTCAGCAGCACGACCTTGCGCACGCCGGCGACGCGGGACATTTGCAGCCTCCCGAAGGTTAACTCTGCGAACGTCAGCCTTTGACGGCGGCAAACCGCTGGGCGACCTTCGACCAATCGACCACGTGCCAGAACGCACCGATGTAGTCCGGGCGACGATTCTGGTAGTTGAGGTAGTACGCGTGCTCCCAGACATCCAAGCCCAGGATCGGCGTGCCCTGCCCGCCGCCGAATGCCTTGGGCATCAGCGGGTTGTCCTGGTTGGCGGTGCTGGTGACCGCGAGCGAGCCGTCGCCCTTGACGACCAGCCAGGCCCAGCCGGAGCCGAAGCGTGTGGCCCCGGCGTTGGCGAACTGGTCTTTGAAGGCGTCGAACGAGCCGAACGCCGAGTTGATCGCCGAAGCCAGCTCGCCCGAGGGGTTGCCGCCGGCCCCGGGTCCCATGACGCTCCAGAAGAGGCTGTGGTTGGCGTGCCCGCCCGCGTTGTTGCGGACCGGTCCCTGCTTGTCGGCGGGGAGCTGGTCGAGCTTGGCGATGACCTCGATCACGTCGGCGTCGGCCATGGGCGTGCCGGCGAGGGCGTCGTTGGCCTTGCTGACGTAGGCGGCGTGGTGCTTGCCGTGGTGGATCTCCATCGTGCGTGCGTCGATGTGCGGCTCGAGGGCGTCGGCGGCGTAGGGCAGATCGGGGAGCTGAAAAGGCATGCGGGCCTCCGAAATGGTCGTGTTCTGTTCGCGCGAATCGGTCAGAGCGTAGGCGGGCGGAGCGGAAAGTGCCGGCGCGAGGACCGCTTGCCGATACACAGGATTGTATTGGCGGTGTGCGTAAATTGGGGAGGGCCGCGAAGTTCGCAAACGGGTACTTGCACCACAATGCAGACGCAGGTACCATAACGATCCGCCGTTTGGCGGTCGTCTCACCGAATCGACACGTCCGAGAACGCTAGGCCGAGTGCCATCTCCGGTCAACAGTCCGCTCGCCCGGCCGTCAAGCCGGCCACCGACCCGGGTCACCCGGGTTCAGCACGAGCGGGCCTGCCCTTGACCGGCATCCTCACGCCTTCTCGCGCGCATCGGTTGCAGCTGTGGAGACACGGTCATCTCGGCCGCCAGGGTGGGCGGTCTTCTCACGGACAGGATGGTCCGGCTGAAGACGTATCGGGGCACATGAGCAAGTCAGGCCGCTCGTCTTTGGAGCGGTTACCCATCGACGGCGCAATCCGCTTCGGGTCTGCCGGGGTTGACGGAACCTCGGGGCTGCGAACCGGAATAAAACGGAGCCTTCAAGGGTGTATCCCTTGTTGGCTTTGCGTGTCGGCGGAAGCCGAGGTGCCGCCATGGTTTGCCGGCTCAAGTGCTGTGCTGGCGTGCGGTAATGGTCGAAAATCCCCCCATTTCGGTCCCCGAAGGACTCGAAAGGGGATCTGAGTGCTCGGCGCAGCGAACCTGCTTCCCCGGCACTCGTAAATCGGGAAGACACGTGCGGGCAGGATCGCCCGCTCGATAAAGAGGCAGCAAGGAATGACACCCAGCATCAAAAACAGCCCCAGCCCGCTCGAGCAGATGCGTCGGCGTCACCGCGTGGGGGTCACCCGCACGTCGACGTCGACCAAGTCTGGGCGTGCGCGCCGCCGGCTGAGCGACCAGGACGAGCGGCTGCTCAATGAGATCCTGGCGAAGGAGCAAGACTTCATCGACTCGGAGGTCTTCTACGAGGACGACGCCGAGATGAAGATCTACGAGGAAGCCCCGGACATCCAGAAGCCGGACACCACCTGGTACCACCCGGTGATGGACGACATCTCGGCGACGCGGTCGCGCACCGTTAAATCGGCCCAGCAGGTCATCCTGACCGGTGCCGAGGAGCGGGTGCTGTTCCACCAGTTCAACTACGCCCGCTACCGGATCTGGAAGCTCCAGCAGGAGATCTGGGCCCGCGACGATCGCAAGCCGGCGCCGGACCAGGCCGAGACCATCCTGCGTTGGCACCGCCGGGCGGACCGGATCCGCGAGCAGATCGCCGAGACGAACCTCGCGCTGGTGCTGGCGATGGCCAAGCGGACCCGCATGAGCGAGGTCGACTTTGCCGACCTGGTCAGCGAGGGCAACATGGCCCTGCTGCGCGCGGTCGACAAGTTCGACGCCGGCCGCGGGTTCAAGTTCAGCACGTACGCCTGCCGGGCGATCCTCAAGGCTTTCAGCCGTCAGGGCATGAAGCTGAGCAAGTATCGCCAGCGGTTCCCGACCGATTTCGACCCCAAGCTCGAGAAGTCCAACTACCTCGAGACCAAGCGGGCCGACTTTGAGCGTGACGCGGCCGACGAGGTCCGCCGGATCGTTCTGGACAACCGGGCCGACCTGACCGACGTCGAGCGCACCGTCATCGAGCACCGCTTCGGGCTCGAGAGCGGGACGTACGAGAAGCCCATGACCCTCGAGCAGGTCGGGCAGATCATCGGCGTGACCAAGGAACGCGTGCGTCAGATCCAGAACAAGGCGATGGAGAAGATCCGGCGCGAACTGGAGGTCAACTTCCTCGGGACCAACGAGGAGGCCAGCGAGGCCGAGGCCGCGGCCAGCCAGAACTGATCTGCGCTGAACCGAGTTTGACCAGCTTCACACGCCGGCCATGAGCAACACCACAACGCCCGGCCCGACGGCCGGGCGTTGTCATTTCAAGAGCCCGATTTGGGACGCCTTCTCACTCCCTCGCGGCGGATCCCGCGGGCACGCGGGGCGTACCCTTGATGCTCGCGCGAACCGCGTAAGCCTGAACGACCAAGACAAGCGATCGGCCCGGCCCGCAGCGGCCGGAACCCCGGAGGAGCCGCCGACATGAGCGTGACCGAGACACCGCCCAGCGAAGCCACGGCCGGGCACGTCCAGTTCGACATCGTCGGGAAGAAGGAAGACCCCCACGCGACGCGCTGGGGCGATTTCCTCAAGGCGTGCATCAAATTCGGCGGGTCCGACCTGATCATGAAGACCGGGCAGCAGCCCAAGCTGCGCATGCGGGGCAGCCTCAAAGCACTCGACGTCGACCCGGTGTCGGCCGAGGAGTTCTTCAGCATCGCCAAGCACATCCTGACCGACGAGCAGCTCAAAGACCTGCACCACTACGGCTCGGTCGACTTCGCGTACAACTACTCGCCCAAGAACCGCTTCCGCGTCAACCTGTTCATGGCCCGGGGCACCATCTCGGTCGCGGCCCGGAACATCACCAGCAACATCCTGCCCTTCGAGGGCCTGCACCTGCCCCCGATCATGAGCGAGATCGCGATGCAGCCCCAGGGCATCGTGCTGCTCTGCGGCGTCACCGGCTCGGGCAAGAGCACAACGATCGCGTCGATGCTCGACTACGTCAACGAGCGCAAAAACGTGCACATCCTCACGATCGAGGACCCGATCGAATACATCTTCGAGGACAAAAAAGCCACGATCAACCAGCGCGAGATCGGCATCGACTGCCTGGACTTCAAGACCGCGCTGCGGGCGCTTGTCCGTGAGAACCCCGACGTGGTGCTCGTCGGTGAGATGCGCGACCAGGAGACGTTCGAGGCGGCGCTGCACGCGGCCGAGACCGGCCACCTCGTCTTCGGCACGATCCACGCGTCGAGCACGACGCAGACGTTCAGCCGTATCTACGGCCTGTTCGAGCAAGAAGAGATCGAGCAGGTCCGGCGCATCCTCGCGTACCAGATGCGGGCGTTCGTCTACCAGAAGCTGCTGCCCACGCTGCACGAGGACATCCCGCGCATCCCCGCGGTCGAGATTCTCATCAACAACGGCGTGGTGCGCAACTACATCATGGAAGAACGCGAGGGCGACCTGCGCGAGGTCATCCAGTCGATCGAGGCCCGCCAGGTGGGCATGAAGGACTTCAACGACGCGCTCGTCGAGCTCGTCGAGCAGGAGTACATCCACATGCGGACCGCCCAGGAATCCTCGCCCAACGTCGATGAGCTGATGATGAAGCTCAAGAAGCTGGGCTGAACCACGCCCGGGGCTCTGGGCTGAACCGCCCCCTTGGGGTTCGCGCCCGCTCCGGAAGGGCACACACCCTGCCGGAGCCCTCGTTCGGCACTACCCTTGCTTCCCCCGCTGTTCGTGGGGCTGATCACCTGACCCGACCCGCGCCCGACGCGCCCTCGACCGGGGACCCTGCTGATGCTTTCGACGATGACTCTGGCCGCCGGCCCGCTGGTGCTCATGGGGTTCTGGCAACCCCTGCTCGTGCTGATCCCGCTGGCGGGGTGGGCGTGGCTGGTGTCGACGGTGTTTGACAAGCACGCGGCCCGGTTCTTCCTGGGCCAGGAGATGTGGGGGCTGGCGCACCTCGCCGCGGCGGGCGTGGGGCTGGCGGCGATCATCTTCATGCCGCTGGAGGGTATCGCCGGCTTCGCGCTGGGGTACCTCGTCTTCCTGCTGGTGCTGGGGCTGGACATCGGGCTGTTTGTCGCGATCACCAACAACGACGACCGCGTGCCGGAGACCGCGAAGCTGAGCCTGGACTTCAGCGCGTATGCCGAGAAGCAGGCCTCCAAGAAGGCCGCCAAGCAGGCGGGCAGCAGCACGCTCCAGATCTCCGGCCCCAAGGGCTCGGTCCGCGTGCCCGACCGCGAGACGCCCGAGTACGCGGTGCGCCTCGCGGCCGAGCAGTTGGTCATCGAAGGACGCCAACGGCGCGCAAGCCAGATCGACGTCCTGCCCGCCAACGCGCAGGCCTACGCGCCGCAGTTCCTGGTCGACGGCGTGCGCCAGACGGGCGAGCCGATCCCCGCGGCCGACGCGGTTCGGATCATCGACTTCTGGAAGGGGACCGCGGGCCTCAGCGTGGAGGACCGGCGGCGCAAGCAGACCGGGGCCGCGACCTTCCGCACCGACGCGGGCAGCACGGACATGCGTATCCAGGCCAGCGGGAGCCAGCAGGGCATGCGCCTGACTGTGGTCTACGACCCCCAGGAAGCCGTGCGCCGAGCCCCCGAGGACCTCGGCCTGAGCGAGCAGCAGCTCGAGTCGGCGCGCGAGCTGGCGAACACCGGGGGCGTGGTGCTGCTGGCAGCGCCCTCTGACAACGGCCGCACCACGACGCTGTACTCGTTCCTCCGCCTGCACGACGCCTACACGAGCAACGTGCAGACGCTCGAGCTGGAGAGCGAGGACGAGCTCGAGGGCATCCGCCAGGTGATCTTTGATCCCGCGGGCGAGGGGCCGACCTTCTCGACCCAGCTCCGCAGCCTGCTCCGCCGCGACCCCGACGTGGTCGGCGTTGCCGAGCTGCCCGACGAGGAGACGGCCCAGGAAGCCGCCCGCGTCGACGCGTCGCGTACGCGGGTGTACCTGTCGATGCGGAACGAGTCGGCGCTCGGTGCGTTGCAGCTCTGGACAAAGGCCGTGGGCGACGCGAAGGCCGCGGCCGAGCCCCTGCGCGGGGTGCTCTGCCAGCGTCTCGTCCGGGCGCTCTGCCAGAACTGCCGCGTGGCGTACCCGCCCACGCCAGAGGTGCTCAAGAAGCTGGGCCTGCCGACCGACCGCGTGAAGCAGCTCTACAAGAAGGGCGGGCAGGTCATGCTGCGCAACAAGCCCGAGCTCTGCCCGGTCTGCGGCGGGGCGGGCTACTTCGGGCAGCGCGGCGTGTTCGAGTTCTACCCGCTGGACGAGACCCACCGCGGGCTCATCGCCCAGGGCAACTGGAAGGGCCTCCAGGCCGAGCTGCGCAAGACCAAGCTGCCGACGCTGCAACAGGCGGCGCTCCGCCAGGCCGTCGCGGGCGAGACCTCGCTCGAAGAGGTCATGCGGATCAGCACGCCCAGCAAGTCATCCGGCAAATCAAGCGGCCAATCGGGCAGCAAGCCGGGCAGTAAGCCGGGCGGTCAGCCCAAGCCCGCATCCAAGCCCACGTCCAAGTAAGCACCGCACCCTCAGCGCCTCTCTTTGGGCCCCGTCGCGGGCCACCCGCAGGAGCGAACCGTGATCTTCAGCATCGCCACGATCGTGCTTGTCCTCGCCCTTGGCTACTACTGGGTGACGCGCGGTTTCTTCAGCGCGCTGCTGCACTTTGCGTGCACGCTCGCGGCCGGCGCCGTCGCGTTCGCCGCGTGGGAGCCGCTCAGCGTCCTCATCCTCAACAGCACCCCCACCACCGGCTTCCTGCGCTTCCTGCCCGGGCTGGCGTGGACGGCCGGGCTGGTGCTGCCCTTCGCGCTCTCGCTGATCGTCTTCCGCGTCGCGATGGATCAGATCGTCGGCGGCAACATCAAGGTCGCACCCATCGTCGATTACGTCGGGGGCGGTGTCTTCGGCGGCGCCTCGGCAGTCCTCGCGGTCGGCATCCTCACGATCGGGCTCTCGTTCGGGCGCTTCAGCACCACGTTCTTGGGCTACCAGCCGCTGGTCTACAACGAGGACCGCTCGCAGGGGGCGGGCAGCCTGATCGCCGGCAGCGGGCTGTGGCTGCCGGTCGATCAGATCGCCGCGGGCGTGTACGGCGGGCTGAGCAAGCGGGCGTTCTTTGCGGGCAACCCGCTGGGCGACTACTACCCCAACCTGCACCGCGTCGGCTTTGCCGGGCGCCTGACCAACGCAGACGGCGCGGGCCGCAACGTCATCCGCGATGAGCACTTCCGCGTCGACCGCATGTACACCGTGGGCAACCCGCAGAACGGCTCGCCCGCGGGCGAGCTGCTGGCCGACAGCCGCAGCCCGATCGCCCAGCCCTACACCAACATCGAAGGCGAGCCCGTCGGCTCGGGGTACCTGCTGGGCACGGTGATCACTTTCACGGCCGAGGCCAAGGACGAGGGCTCACGCGGGGCGGGGCAGGTGGTGGTCTCCAACGGGCAGCTCCGCCTGCTGGTGCGTGACGCCGAGGGCCAGACGCAGGACGTCTTCCCGGTCGCGGTCATCAGCCAGGCGAGCGCGGGCGACAACGTCTTCGCGCGTTGGCGCTTCGAGAGCGAGGGCGACCTGATCGCCTCGGTCGGCGGCGCATCGCAGGCCACCATGGCGTTCGAGTTCTTCGTGCCCAGCGGCGCAACGCCCGAGGCGCTCTATGTGCGCAACACGCGCGTCGGGGTCGACGCGAACCCCGAGCAGGCCTTCGCGGGCGTGGCGCAGCGCGACGCGCTCGTCGCCGACGGCTCGATCCTGCGGGGCGGGCAGGCCGGGGGCGATCCGACGAGCCGCTACAACACCGACAACGCCGCGAGCGTCGGTGAGGACGACCCGTCCGTGCGGGTCACCAACCGCCTTGGCACGATCCTGAACGTGACCACCGCGAAGCGCGGCCTCCAGATCAACGACAACGCCGGCAACATCATCACCGGGGGCGAGGGCCAGTTCACCACCCGCGAAGCCAGCCGCCAGAGCGCCCCGACCGAGGCCTCGCTCCAGGTCAAGGAGTTCGGCATCGCGCAGGGCCAGTCGATGGTCCAGGTCGATGTCTCCGACGGGCGCCCAGCGAGCCTGCTCAGCGATGTCGCCCGCCTGCTCCGGGCCGACGAGCCCATCCGCCTGATCGACACCAACGGGCAGGCCTACGACGCGGTCGGCTACATCTACAACGACCGCGAGGGCCTCCAGGTCCGCTACACCCCCAGCGACCCGATGGAGGGCACGGGCGAAGCGCCGGCCCTGAGCACCTCGCGGGCCGACCAGCGGCTCACCCTGCTCTTCATCGTGAGCGAGGGGGTCGATATCCGCCTGCTCGCGATCGGCGACGACGCGATCATCGAGCTCGACCCGCCGCGACGCGCCCGCAACCGCTGAGCATCGGCCTCGTTCGCAGGTCCCGCCGGCCCGCCCTCGCGCCGGCTCCACACAACACCAAGCCACGCGCAACGAAAAGCCCCCGCCCGGCATCACCGGGCGGGGGCTTGTATTTGATCCAACGCTCTCGAGCGGCTTACTCGGCGGCCGCGGCGGCCTCGCCCTCGGGCGCTGCCTCGGCCGGCGCCTCGGCGGCCTTGGGCTTGTTCTGGATGAGGTTGCCCTCGTTGTCGAACTCCATCTCCTCGCGGTCGTCTTCCTCGATCGTGCGATCGGGCACGACGTGGATTTTGATGTTCGCCTCGAGATCGCTGTCAAACTTGATCAGCACCTCGTACGCGTCGACGCGCTTGATCGACCCGCTCAGGCGGACCTCGCGCGCCTTGACGCCGAAGCCAAGCTCCCCGAGCGCGTCGGAGATGTCCTGCTGGGTGACCGAGCCGTAGAGCAGGCCCATGTCGTTGCAGGCGCGGGTGAGGGTGAGGTCGATGCCGTCGAGCTTGCCGATGGTCTCCTCGCGCTGCTTGCGCAGGGCGGAGAGGCGCTTCTCGGCGTCGGCCCGCTTCTCGGCGAGGTCCTTGAGCAGCTCGTCGCTCGGCTGGGTCGCCCAGCCCCGCGGCAGCAGGTAGTTGCGGGCATAACCCAGCTTGACGTTCACGACGTCCCCGACGATGCCGAGGTTGTCAACGGTTTCGGTCAGCAGCAATTGAACGGTGCGCGCCACGGGCGCCTCCCTTCGCTGTCCTGTCGGCATCCGGCCCCGCCAGGAGAACCCGGCCGGGAGAACCCGCCGACGAGTTGAGGAGCCCGGCCGAGTCGCCCCCGAACAACGGAGGACAGGCCCGAGCCCCAACGCGGGTGAACCCAAGCGTAGGCCCGCAAGACGGATCCGGCCCGCTCAGTCGGCGCCGGCCCGCCCGCGGTACACGTCCGTCCGCACCCCCGCAAACCCCCAGTTGGTCTCGGGCACCTCGTCGATGATGATGTGGGTCTGCTCGGGCTTCTTGTCGAGCACGTCGACGAGGACCTTGGTCACCCCCGCGATCAGCTCGGACTTCTGCTCGTTGGTCAGGCCCTGCGGCGTGACCCTGATGTTGACATAGGGCATGTGGGGAACCTCCATCGCGGGCCGGCCGGCCCACGGAGCGGTTCTACGCCGATGCTCGAACAGAGTTCTTCGGTCGCGATTGGTCCGGCGATGAAAGCAGAAAGGGGCGGGATCAGAACGGGATGTCGTCGTGGCTCATGGGCTGGGGGTCGGCGTCGTAGCTGCCGCCACCCGAACCGCTGCCGGCGTTCCCACCGGAACCGCCGCCTCGGCTGTAATTGCCGCCACCACCACCACCACCACCACCACCGCCCGCGCCATCGCGGCTGTCGACGAACTGGAAGTTGTCGACCACGACCTTGAGCTTGGTGCGTTTGCCGCCGCCGTTGCGGTCTTCCCACTCGTCGAGCTTGAGGCGCCCCTCGATGAAGACCGGGCGCCCCTTGGCGAGGTACTGGCTCATGACCTCGGCCGTGCGCCCCCAGGCCTCGCAATCGACGAACGTGACCTCTTCGCGGTTCTCGCCGGCCTGCGTGCGGTACTTGCGGTTGACCGCCAGGCCCATGTTCGCGACCGCCTGGTTGCCCGACGTGTGACGCATCTCGACGTCGCGCGTGAGGTTGCCCATGAGGAACACCTTGTTGAAGCTGCCGGCCACGCGGGACTCCCTTCGCCTGCTGGATCCGCCCGCGTGCTCGCGGGCGGGCGTTTCGGATCAAAAGCGGGCACGGGCGGGAGGGCCCGCGCCCACGGGATGCATGAGGATAGCGGTTGCGCCGCTCGGCGAGGCCGGCGATGGGGCCCGCGGGCGATCAGGCGTTGTCGCCCTCGGGCTTGGGGGCCTCGCCCTCGGGGGACGCCTCCGACGGGGCTCCGGGGCCGGCTTCCGAGTTGGCTTCCGGAGCGGCCGCAGCCGGGTCATCGGCCGCGGGCACCGCTGCCTCCTCGGCGACCGGCGCGCCAAGACGCACCTTGCCCGAGGCCTGCTCGCTGTCGGCGGCTGCCTTCTCGGCGCGGAGCTTGGCCTCGACCGCCAGGCCCTCGCGGTCGTCGGCGCTGGCGATCTCTTCGGGGCTCAGGTGATCAGCCTTGGTGATCAGCATCCGCATGATGCGCTCGGAGATCTGGACGTCACGCTCGATCTTGGCGACCGAGTCGGTCGGGCAACGCAGGTAGACGAGGATGTACACGCCCCGCTTCTGCTTCTCGATCTCGTAGGCGAGGCGTCGCTCGTCCCACTTGCGCATCGAGACGACCTCTGCGCCGCCGCGCGAGAGGATGTCTTCGATGTGTTCGATCAGCGAGGCGAACTGCGCCGCCTCGGACTGGCTCACCAGGAACATCGCTTCATAAATGCCCGTGCGGGGCTCGGTCGCGGTCGACATATCTACGCTCCAGTCTCGCCTTCGCTCGGAGGCGAGGCCTTCTTGTTGAACTTGTTCATCGCGGCCTGCACGCCCTCGCGCAGCGCCGTCTCCGTTGCGTCGGCGGCGGTCTGCACGCCCACGCCCACATCCGCCGATTCCTCCTCGCGGAATCGGCCCAACACCCAATCCGAGCGCGCCATCACGCTCGGCACCTTGCCCACCCCGATCCGCACGCGCACGTAGGGCTGCCCGCCGAGCGCACGGTCGATGTCCGCGAGCCCGTTGTGGCTGCCTCCCCCGCGCGACGCGGCCCGAAGACGCACGTGCCCCACGGGCAGATCGACCTCGTCGACCAGCACAATCACGTCGCTCGCCGGGTCGAGCTTGAAGAACCGCACCGCCTCGCCCACCGCGAGCCCCGAGCGGTTCATGAAGGTCGTCGGCTTCATCAGCACGACCTTCTCGCCCTCGAAGCTGGCGTCGAGCAATGCCGCGTGGAACTTGCTCTTGGCGATCGCCCCGCCGGCGTGGCGGCGCGCAAGCTCATCGACCACGACCCACCCGATGTTGTGACGGGTGCGCTCGTATTCAGCGCCGGGGTTGCCGAGACCAACGATGAGCTTCAAGGCTTTGCTCCGATGCACGCCCGGTCCGGGCGTTCAGGCCCACGAGGCCCGGGTGGCCCCGCGGGGCCCGGATGGGTTACTCGTCTTCCTTCTTCTCGGTGATCACCGTCGGCTCGGCGCCGGCGTCGACGGAGCCTTCCTCGTCGCTGCTCGCGGCGTCGGTGCCGCCCGCCATGACGATCTGGGCCACGATCGCGTTCGGATCGCTCAGCAGCACCATCGTGCTCTTGGGCAGCTTGACGTCCGAAGCCGTCACCGACTCGCCCAGCTCGAGGGCCGAGATGTCCACTTCGATCTGATCGGGCAGGTTGGTCACCTGGCACTCAAGCTCAAGCTCGGTCAGCGGGTGCATCAGCACCGCGCCGGCGTTCTTCAGGCCCGGCGCGTCGCCGATGAGCTTGAGGTGCGCGTGCGTCTTCACACGCTCGTTCAGGTCCACGCGCGCAAAGTCGGCGTGAATGATGTTGGTGCCCAGGTAGTCGTAGCCCAGGTCCTTGAGCAGCACGTACTGCTTGTTGCCCTCGAGCTCGAGCTCGAAGACCTTCTCGCCCTTGCTGATGTGCGTGACCGCGTCCTTGGCGTCAAGGTCGATCGACACGGGCTCTTCCTTGTGCCCGTACACCACCGCGGGCAGACGCCCGTTCTCACGCAGACGCTTGCAGTAGCGGCTGCCGACGCGTTCCCGCTTGACGGCCGACAGGATCGGTGATTCCTCGTGCATGTTCGTGTCCTTTCATCTGATCCGCCCGGGGCCTGCCGCCGCGGGCGTGTGGTTGTTGCTCGTCCAGTGAATCGCCTGTTGAACTATCTCTTCGTGCCCGCGATCTTGCGGAACAGCTCGCTCACCGATCGGTCGGCGTGGATCCGCGCGATCGCCTCGCCCAGGAGCATGCCCACGCTCAGCACCGTTGTCTTGTGCTCGATCTCCGCGACCCGCGAGCCGACCGGGATCGAATCGGTGATCACCAGCTCGTCGACCTCGGGCCCGGCGAAGCGGTGGATCGCCTCGCCCGCGAGGACGGCGTGCGTCGCCGCGGCGATCACACGCTTCGCGCCGTTCTCGCGCACCAGGCGCGCCGCCTTGATCACCGTGCCGCCGGTCGAGATCATGTCGTCGTACATCAGCACCGTCTTACCGCTGACGTCGCCGATCAGGTTGCCCGTCTCCACCTCGCTGCCCGTGATACGCCGCTTGTTAATAATCGCCAGGTCCGCGTTCAGCATGTTCGCCATGCCCTCGGCCACCTTGACGTTGCCCACGTCGGGGCTCACCAGGCACAACTCGCCCAGCTCATCTCGCTGCTTGCTGAAGTGCTCGAAGAAGACCGGCGCCGCCGCGAGATGATCGACCGGCAGGTCGAAGAACCCCTGGATCTGCGCCGCGTGCAGATCGATCGTCAGGATCCGGTCCGCGTGGGCCGCGGTGATGAGGTTCGCGACGAGCTTGGCCGTGATCGGCACGCGCCCCTCGTCCTTGCGGTCCTGGCGCGCGTAGCCGTAGTAGGGCATCACGAGCGTGATCCGCTCTGCGCTCGCCCGGCGCAGGCAATCGCAGAAGATCAGCAGCTCCATCACGTTCTCGTTGACCGGCTCGCAGGTCGAGATGACGACGAAGCAGTCACGCCCGCGCACGTCCTCTTCGAGCTTGACAAAGACCTCGCCGTCGGGGAAGAGCGTCGTGCGGGCGTCGCCCAGCTTCGCCCCCATGTGCGCGCACACCTGCTCGGCGAGAGCCTTGCTGTGGCGTCCGGCGAAGACCTTCAGCTCGCCGTGCACTGTGCCGGCGCCGTTCTGCATCGCACCGGCGCTCAAAGCACACCCCCCGCCGCGGCGTCCTGCCGCTCGCGATAGATTTGATCCACCTGCGCAAGGTGCTCGAGCGTGTTGATGCTCAGCACGTCCTCGGGCGGCACCGCGTCGATCACCTCGACGCCCCGCCCGCCCGCGAGCAACAGCTCGGGCACGTCGGTCACGTAATACTCGCCCGTCAGCCCGTTGCGCTCGACGCGCTCCAGCGCGTCGAACAGGTCGCCCGCGTCGAAGCAGTAATAGCTGGGATTGACCTCGCGGATCGCGAGCTCCTCGGCGCTGGCGTTCTTCTGCTCGACGATGCGGCAGAACCGCCCGGTGTCGTCACGCACGATGCGCCCGTAGCCGGTGGAATCTTCGAGCACCGCGGTCGCCAGCGTCGCCGAGGCGCCGCGCGAGCGGTGCCGCTCGAGCATCGTCGCCAGTGTCGCCGGGCGGATCAGCGGCCCGTCGCCGCAGAGCACGAAGACGTCGCGCCCGGCGCGGTCGCCCGCCCCGCCCGCCTCAAACGCCGGCGCGGCGCACCGCACGGCGTGCCCGGTGCCGAGCTGCTCGGGCTGCTCGGCGAACGCGACGCGCTCGCCGTAATCAGCGAGCGCGGCCCGCACCAACTCCTGCTTGTACCCAACCACCGCGACCACGCGCGTGCAGCCCGCCTCCAGGCACGCGTCGACCACGGCGCACACCATGGGCCGACCGCCGACCTCGTGGCAGACCTTGGGCAGGTCGGACTGCATCCGCGTGCCCTTGCCCGCGGCGAGGATGATCGCCTCGAGCGACCGATCAGCACCGGCCCGCCCATCGGCTCGGGCGTCAGTTGGGCCGTCAGTTGGGCCGTTCGTTCGGTCAGTCTCATTCGGCGTGTGTGTCATCTGGGTCGCCCTCAATGAGGGCGGGCGAAACGGTGTACACGCGGCGCGATCGGTCCGCCCGGCGAGACCGGCACCGCCCGGCGGGAAAACTACCCCGCCTGGACTCGAACCAGGACTCACAGGACCAAAACCTGTCGTGCTGCCAATTACACCACGGGGCACACACGCGAGCAGGGCACAGACCGCCCAGCCGCTGTTGCATCCTCGTCGTCGCCCGCCGACCTCCGTTCACGCCGAGCCCGCGAGGACCACCCCCGCAAACACCACCGAGTCTCAGATCAGCCCGCCGCTCAGCGGCCGGCCCATCTCCAACGCGGCTTGGCGCCAACCAGGCCGCGGCACGACGCGTCACGCCTGGCGTGCGACGCACGCCCGACGAAACGCTTGGAGCTGACATCTGCCCGGCCGCCCCCGCGGGAACCTTCCCAAGAGGCGGGCAAACGTCTGGACGTGCCTCGGCCCGCGGCTCTCGCCGCGGGCGTCCGTCACGCCCGGCTCCGCTTGAACGCAACAGTAGACGGGTCCGGCCCCGAATCAACGCCTCGGGCCCCGCAGGACGACCCGATCACGCCAACGCCGCGTTGCTCAATGTGTTCAGCTTGGGCGCTGACGCGGGCGCCGGCGGACGGCTCCGAGGCCGACGCAGCGTGATCAGCAGCCCCATGCCCAGCAGCACCGCCGCCCCCGGCGTCGGCATGACCGATACCCGCCCACCCAAGTTGAGCTGCTCGCCACTCGCCAAAGGCAGCGACGCGCCCAGGCGCATCGCTTCCGGCCCGAGCCAAAGCGACTCGATCGGATCGGTCAGGCTCACGGTGTCGCCCGACGCCGTCGCGGGCCGTTCAAAGGCCTCGATGCCGCCCGGGCCGGGCAGCAGCAAGACCACACCCGCCGCGGCGATCACCGCACCTATCAGTGTCCAGAGCATCCCGGTCTCTCCTCCAGGGGATGCGAAACGGTACCGATCGGCATACGTCACGCCGAAGGCGACGCGAGCGTAAACCCTCCATCTGAAGGGTCAACCCCCGCACCAAGAAATACCTTTCTCTTGATCGAAAGCACGCCCGAGTCGGGCCCGCGCAGGGTCCCAGCGGGACCCGACTCAAGCCCGAGCGAGCGCCGATCGGCCCAAACGTCGGTCGGCTCAGGCGTCGCTCGGCTCGGTGCCCTGCTCGGGCGCCTCGTCCTCGCCGCGCTCGGCCGCTTCGCGGAGGGCCTCGGTCCGCTCACGGATGACGTCGTAGCACGTCGCCAGCAGCCCGACCAATGGGAACCGCCCCTCGAACGGGCTGGGCCCCAGGCGCCGGAGCAGGATGTGGCTCATCTCCGGGGCCGCGGGCATCGGGGGCGTGATCAACAGGTCCGTGGGCGACGACCAGAACGTGCCCAGCGATTCCTCGAGCGCGCTCGAGTCACGCTCGCCCAGCCCGGGCACGTGCCCGACGTAGACCGGCGCCGGCCCGGGGCCTTGGCCCGTGATCACCCGGCGCTCGCGCAGGCGTTCGACCAGATCCTCGGCCGGCAAACCCCGCAGGCCGAACACCTCCAGCGGCGCCTCGGCCAGCCGCTCGCTCAGCAACGCCGCGACGCAGACCGCGTGCTTGCACCAGGGCTTCGCCTCGCTCCAATCGCTGCACGTGCAGCGGGGCTCGGCGTCGTCGGGCGACGTCGGGAACAGCTTGAGCCCCATGGGCGCGAACAGGTCCTCGATGTTCGTGGGCATCTCGCCCGCGAGCAACTGCGCCGAGTGGCGCGACTGATCGCTCATCGCCTCGATCACCCGGTCCCGCTCGGCCGTCGTGAAATGGCGCAGCTCGAGCACGGTCTCGTACGCCTTGTCGGCGCGCCCCTGCACGCTCGCGCGCACACGCCCGCTGTCGGTCAGCATCCGCTTGGTCTGCCCCAGGCGCGCGTACTCGGTCCCCTCGCGCAGCACCTCGCCCTCGGCCGCCAACTCGACCAGGCGATTGACCCGCTGGGCGATCCAGCTGCTCAGGACCTCGCCCTCCTGCGCCTTGAGCTTTACGCCCCCGCGGACCTTCTTCGGACGCAGCAGCTCGCGACGCTCCGGGCGGAACGACGCTCGCGGGTCGCGCTTCGCCTTGGGCGGCGGTGGCGGCGGCGTGCTGCGCACCGTCGGACGCTTGATCGGCTCCCCGCGACGCGGGTCGGCCTGAGACGGGTCGGCGTTGGGCGGGTCGCTCGGGCTCACTCGAGCTCTCCCTCTTCGTCATCGCCCACCGCGTCGGCACGCAGCGTCAGGATGTCGCGCAGCTGCCCGCCGTCGAGCTCGGTCAGCCAACGCTCCCCGTGCCCGATGATGTTCTCGGCCAGCTCGGTCTTCTGCTCGATCATCTCGTCGATGCGCTCCTCGAGCGTCCCGCGCACGACAAACTTGTGCACCTGCACCGTCCGCGTCTGCCCGATGCGGTACGCCCGGTCGGTCGCCTGGTTCTCCACCGCGGGGTTCCACCAGCGGTCGAAGTGGATCACGTGCGTCGCGGCCGTCAGGTTGAGCCCCACGCCGCCGGCCTTGAGGCTCAGGATCAGCACCGGCGCCGGTCCCTGCGGGTCCTGGAACTTGTCGATCAGCTTCTGGCGCTGCGCCTGCGGCGTGCCGCCGTGCAGGAACAGGATCTCGCGCCCGAACTTGTGCCGCATCATGCCCGCGAGGATGTGCCCCATCTGGCGGAACTGCGTGAAGACCAGCGACCGGTCGCCCTCGCTCAGGATCTCGTCGAGCATCTCCATCACGCGCACGCACTTGCCCGAACGCCCGGGATCGACAAGCCCGCCCGCCTCGGGGTCCGCGTCTTTGAGCAGCTGGGCCGGGTGGTTGCAGATCTGCTTGAGCTTGATCAGCGCGCTCAGCACCAGCCCGCGCCGGTGGATGCCCTCGGCACGCTCCACCTCGCTGAGCATCCGCTTCACGCAGCTCTCGTAGAGCTGCGCCTGCTCGCTCGACAGGTGGCAGTACTCCTTGCTCTCCAGCTTCTCGGGCAGGTCGGCGACCACCGTCGGATCCGTCTTCACCCGGCGCAGGATGAACGGGCGCACGAGCTGGCGCAGCCGCTCGCCCTTGGCCTCGTCGCGGTAGCGCTCGATCGGCACCGCGAACTTGCGCCGGAACTGCGCCGCCTGCCCCAGATAGCCCGGGTTCAGGAAATCCATGATCGACCACAGCTCGCTCAGGCGGTTCTCGACCGGCGTGCCCGTCAGCGCGACACGCCGGGCGACGGGGATCGACCGCACCGCCTGGCTCTGCTTCGCCGCGGGGTTCTTGACAAACTGCGCCTCGTCAAGCACAAGACGCCCCCACTGCACCCGCTCGAGCGTCTCGCGGTCGCGGTGCGCGAGTGCATAAGTCGTGACGATCAGGTCGCTCGCCTCGGCCCCGTCGACAAACGCCTGGTCGACCAGGCGCTCGACGCCGTGGTGCACCAGCACCTTGAGCGTGGGTGTGAAGCGCTCGACCTCTTTGACCCAGTTGCCGACAACCGACATCGGCACGATCAGCAGCGTCGGCCCGACGCGCTCGCCGGTCGCCTTGGCCGCCTCGCGCTCGTGGGCCAGCAGCGCGAGGAGCTGCACGGTCTTGCCCAGGCCCATGTCGTCGGCAAGGCACGCACCGAAGCCCATCTGCTCCATAAACGCGAGCCAGCTCAGCCCGCGCGTCTGGTACGGGCGCAGCGTGCCCAGAAACGTCCGAGGCGCCTCGAGCTGAGGCAGCGTGATCCCCACGTTGCCCCCGCCCTCGCCCAGCCCGAACAGCTCGGCCACCCAGCCGCTCGCCTCCAGCCCCACCACCGGCAGGCCCGTCTGGCTCGGGTCGCTGGCGAACGCGAGACGCATCGCGTCGCCCAGCTCCATCTCGCCGCCGGGATTCTCGCTGATGAACTTGATCGCGTTCTGCACGTCCTCGGGGCGCACCTCGACCCACTTGCCGTTGATGCGCACCAGCGGGCTGCTCTTGCCGGCAAACTGCTCGAACTCGTGCAGGCTCAGCGTCGTGTCGCCGATCGCGATCTCCCAGTGGTAGCCGACCATCGCGCCCAGCCCGACGGTCGCGCTCGCCGCCGCGGCCTGCGCGTCCATCGGCCCGCCGTCGATCCGCAGACGCGCGCCGAGGCGACCCGTCGGCGAGTCCCACCACGAAGGCCCCGTGACCGCGAACCCCTGCTCGACCAGGATCGGCTTGATCTCGCGCAAGAACGCGTACGCCTCGCTCGTGCTCAGCGCCAGCTCGATCGGCTCGGATTCATCCAGCACCGCCTCGAGCGGCTTCCAGTGACGCGTCGCCCGGGCAAGCTCGCCCAGCACCAACTCCTGCGGCGTCTCGAGCGTCAGCCCCTCGATAATCGCCGCGTCCTGGTTGAGCAGCCAGACGTCAGCCCCCTCGACGACCACGTCGGGGTTCTCCTGGCTCTGCAGGAAGAAGCTGACCGACCACTGCACGTTCGCCACGACCTCGTTGTCGGGGTCGCGCAGCGTGTCGGGCAGGTTGTCGCCCAGGGGCTCGTGCAGGCGGAAGCCCAGGCGCCACGCGCCGCTGATCCCGCGCTCCTCGAGCCCGCCGATCCACCGGCGCACGTGGCGCACGAAGTCGACCCGCGCCTGCTTGCCCACCGGCACCTGACGCCCGACGCCCAGCAACCCGCTGAGCCACGCGACCTGCTCGTCGCTCGCCGGCTGGAGGTCTTCGATCGTCTCGCCCATGTCCTCGGCGATCAGCGCCGCCCGGCAGGCCTGGTCGACCAACGCCGTGAAAAACGACTCGGTAATCCCCCACGCATCGCCCGCCGATTCGTCCGCCGCGCTGCGCGCCGCGCCGGGGATCGAGGACACCAGACGCAGCACGCTCTCGGCCGTCGCCTCGTCGCTCAGCCACGGGCGCCACTGCCCGGTCAGCTCGCCCGTCGGCAACTGACAGACCATCGGGACAAACCGCTGCTGCACGAGGATCTCGCGCGCCAGGCGAGAAGCGGCGATCAGAAACACAGCGCCCGGGCCGAGCAGTTCGTCGGTCTCGCCTTCGAGCATGCGCTCGAGCACGAACGCCCCGGCGCTCGCGCTCAGCGCGATCGTGGGCACCTCGACCTCGATCAGCTCGGTCGCCTCGCCGCCCAGCTCATCGTCGCCCAGCCCGCGGGCGAGGGCCATCGTCGCGCTGGGCGAGGGCAACGCGTCGCGCCCGGGCAGGCGGAGACGCAGCGTCTCGGGCTCGCCCGCGTTGCTGCCCAGCCCGCCGATGTCGGGCCGGTGCGCGCACGGGTGCACGCCGTCGCCGGCATCCTCGCGCGGCGTCGCCGATTCGCTCCACAGGTGCACCTTGCCCGCCGACCACACCGCGTGCAACACACGCGTGCCAACACGGGCAACACCACCGGCCCGGCGATCTTGACGATCAAGCAACGGCTTCCCTTCCGCTTCTCACCCACCCACAGTCACGCGGACCCGAAGGCCCCAATGAGGGCGCGGGGACTCGAACCCCGAACCAATGGCTTAAAAGGCCAGTGCTCTACCGATTGAGCTACGCCCTCGCGCCATCGTAGGTGCCCCGCAGCGCCGATTCGCCCGCTCGCCGTTGTTTCTCTGTTCGTGCCGCCGCCCCACGCTGCACACCGACGCGCCCGCCGCTCAGCCGCCGCGCGACGCCAGCATGTCCAGCAGCAGCCCGGCGTTACGCTCCGCGGCCCCACGGTTGGCATGCGCACACGCCAGCGCCCGCTCGCCCAGCCCTGCCCGCTCGCCCGGGTCTGCGATCAGCCTCGCCAGCGTGTTTGCCAGTTCTTCACGCGGCGCGACCAGCAACCCGCCCGCCTCCCGCAAGGCCTCAACCATGACCCGAAAGTCGCCAAACCGCGGCCCGATCACCACCGCCTTGCCCAGCCCCGCCGGCTCGGCGGGGTCAGAGCCGTGCAGCTTGACGCCCTCGAGCGGCCCGAAGCTGCGCCCGAGGACAACAACGTCCGCCAGGCGGTACGCCGTGCTCAGTTCACCGATGGTGTCGAGCAGGAACCGATCCTGCGCCGCCTCACCGCCCGCGCCGCCCGCGCTCCGCCGAACACAGCCGGGCAGCGCCGCCGCCGCGTCGTCGAACCGCTCCGGCTTCCGCGGAGCGCACAACAACTGCACCCCGGGCGGGCACGCCCCGTGCAGCAACGCTTCCTCGCCCGGCCCCGTACTGCCAGCGACGATCAGCGGGCGCCCCGGATCGATCCCCAGCGCCGCCCGCAACGCCGCGGCTCGCCCTTGCGCCTCCCCGTCATCACCCTCGCCCGGAAGCGGCACCGCGTCCCACTTGATCGACCCGGTGACCACGCACCGGTCGCGCGCCGTGCCGAGCGTCGCGAAGCGCTCCAGCACCGCCGCGTCTTGCGCGCCCACACGCGCGAGGCGCGCAAAGCTCGGCGACAGCAGCGCCCGCGCCCGCCGATACCCGCGGAAGCTCCGCTCGCTCAGCCGCCCGCTGACGACGCCGACGGGGATGCCGCGCGTCGCGCACGCCTTGACGAACTGGGGCCAGACCTCGAGCTCGACGAGCCCGACGGCATCGGGCCGGACCGCGTCCAGGAACCGCCGCACTGCCCAGCTCGCATCGAGCGGATAGCGCACGACTTCGTGCGCCTCGCCGTACAGCTCACGCGCCCGCGCGACGCCGGTGTCCGTCGTCGCGCAGATCACCACCTCGGCCCGTTCTGCGAGCAGCGGGACCAACGGGCGCAGCGACGCGACCTCCCCCACGCTCACCGCGTGGAGCAGCACCCGGGGGCGATCGCACGCCGGCAGCTCGCCGACCCGCCCGAACCGCGCGCCCCAGCCGCCGCGACGCTTGCGCAGCCACCACGGCGCGGCGAGCCCCGCAAGCACCACATACCCGATGTCCAGCAGCGTCGGCACCGCGCCATCGTACGCGGCGCAACCGATCAATCACTCGCGGCATCGAACTGCGCGAGAAACTCGAGCACATCGAAAAAGTCGATGACCCGGTTGCCATCGAAATCGACCCGCAGGCGATGGCTCACGGTGAAGACCGCGTCGCCGCCCGCGATGCCGTCCTGATCGCCGTCGATGGGCACGTTGTTGGACAAAGCGCGAGCGCGGTCAGCGATCGTCACGACATAGTCGTTGTCGATAAGCGGGACGGCCCCAACCTGCTGGTTGCCGCCCGGCACGCTGCGGAACCTGACCGTGACGATGTTGCTGCCCGAGTTGATCACCTGCGTGCGCACGGGCAGCGCCGCGGCGTCGCCGGTCACGACCGAGACATCATCGTCGCCGATCACCACCGGCTCGGTGAAATAGAGCGTGACCTCGCCGACGCCCTCGATGTTGCATTGCTCGCTCGCCGGGGTTGAGACCAGCAGCTCGGGGCCCGGCACGCTCTCGCTCGCCCGGAAGTTGTTGAACGCCAGCCCGAGCTGGCTGTTGGGACGCGTCCCGATGTGCTCGATCTCGAGCCGCGAGAAGCCCGGGCCCGGATCCGCCAAGCTGAAGACCCAGGGCTCGCTGCCCAGCCCGCCTTCGGGGCTGATCTGCACCGCGGTCGGCGTGGTCTCGCCCGCGCGGAACGCGCGAACCTCCCACTGCTCGGGCCCGTCGATGTCCCAGATCTCACCGCTCAGCCCGGGGACAGGCGCCGAATACTCAGCGACAAGCACGCCAACGGGGCTCGAGTCATTGAGCGCCGACAGGCTGCGCAGGAAAAACAGCCCGAGCTGATCGGCGAACAGCGCGCTGGGCCCGTCCGGCCCCACGCCGGTAAACCCCGTGATGTCATCCGAACCGACCGCCTCAAAGACCGCGGCCGTCTCGGGCACCCCGTCGCCGTCGACATCGAAACCGATCGTGACATCGAGCGTCCCCATGCCGAAGGGGATGGTGTAGGGCGTGCCGAGCGGCAAAGCCTCGTTGTCGATCGGCGCCACGCCGTCGGGCTTGGTCTCAAAGTCGATCACCTGAGCAGAGGCCGATGCCCCACAGATCCCGACACAAAGGCACGCCAAGGCGGCAGCGCCCAAGATTCTGTTCCGCATGATCGAATCCTCCCCGGGGGTTGCTGGCCCACGCCCGCATCATAACTGCTCGCTCGCCGAATCCATCACTTCGCATCTCTACAAACCGTCCAAAACGAAGATGGTTATTCGTCGTTACACCCCAGCTTCACACGCTCGTCCCGCGCGAGCCGGGCGAGCCGCGCAAAGCCCCCGGCTTCCGCGTCCATCGCCATCGCCGACAACGCCGCGCATGCCTCGGGGAGGCGATCCAATTCGGCGAGTGCGCTCGCGCGACGGAGCCGAATGCCCAGCAAATCGCCCATCCGCGGCGATACCGCGCGCGCCCCTCGGCTCAGGGCGTCTTCGTAGCGCACGAGCGCTTCTGACGCACGATCATCGCGCAGCAGCAGCGTGCCGAGGTTGGCGATGTACTGCACCAGGCGCCAGTGCGTCGGGTCGAGCCGTTCCGAGAGCGTCTCGATCGAACGCACGTACAACGGCTCGGCCTCGGCATAGCGCGCCGCGATCAGATACATCCGAGCGAGCTCAGCCCGGGTGTACGCGACATCGATCGAAGACTCGCCGAGCAACGCCAGGCGATCCTCGAGAACGCTCTGGAGCAGCATCAACGCCCCGTCCCGCTCGCCGGCGTCGAACATCGCGAGCGCACGGTTGTACTCGATGCGCAACCGGAGCGCCCCATCCACGCGTGGCACGCCGTCGCCCAGATCAAGCACGCCCAGCGCGTCTTCATAAATCGGCAAGGCCGCCGCGGGCTGGCCTTCGTGCTTGGTCGCGTTGGCGAGCTGCATGAGCGCGCCGGCGCGGTCCCCGGCGCTCGCGCCGCCCGCGCGCATCCGTCCGAGCGCTTCGCCCGCCCAGACGCCCGCTTCCTCCGCACGATCGGTCCGGTACAGCACCTCCGCCAGCGCGAGCATCAGCTCGGCGTGGGCGCCCGCGGGCGGCGGATCAAGACGCGCAAGATCCAAGGCTTCGCGGAGCTGCGCTTCCGCATCATCAAACGAGCTGAACGCCAGATGCAGCCGCCCGATCTGCCCGCGGATCCGGGCCTCAGACGCGGCATACCGGAAGGGCTCGTCCTCGATCGAATCGCCCACGAGCCCGATCAGCTCCGACGCCGAAAGATCCGCGACGCTCCGCCCGCGTTGCAGCTCGGGGTTCGCCGCGGCGATCATCGGCTCGATAAAGCGCGACAGCGACTCCTCGGCCGTCGCGCGCCCCACCGCCGCTTGGGTCGCGAAGACGGCCACCCCGACCGTCCCCGCGATGAGCAGCGCCGCCGAGGTGGCGATCCCCGCGACGAGCGCCGTCCGGCGCTGGCAGAACCGCGCCGCGACATACCGCGCGGTCGCCGGACGCGCTTCGATCGGCCTGCGGTCGAGGACGCGGCGCAGATCGCTCGCGAGTTCCGCCGCCGTCCCGTACCGATCGCCCGGCTCCTTCTTGAGAGCGCGCCGCGCGACCCACACCAGATCGTCCAAGCCCCCGCAGCTCTCGCCGGGCAGTGCTCGCGGGCGTGCTTCGCGGATCGCCCGCAGCGCCGCGCTCACCGGGACACCTCGCACGTCGTACGGAAGTGCCCCCGTCAGCATCTCATGGAGCAACAGCCCGAGCGCGTGCACATCGGTCGCTGCGCTCGCGGCCTCGCCCGAGGCCTGCTCGGGCGCCATGTACGGAACCGTGCCGATCACGCCCGACGCGTCGGCAAACTCGAACACCCGCACCAGCCCCGCGTCGCTCGCGACCGACACGCCAAAGTCCACAACCTTGACCCGCCCGCCCGTATCGACCAGCACGTTGGCCGGCTTCAGATCACGGTGCACGACGCCGCGCTGGTGCGCATGGTGGACCGCCTCGGCGATCGCGATGAGCATCCGCACACGCTCCGCGACCGCCAGCTCGGCATGCACAACAAGGTGCTCATCGAGCCCCCGCCCCTCGACCAGTTCCATCGCCACAAACGGGTGCCGCTCGCCCGCGACCTCGGCGACGCCCGCGTCATACACCTGCGCGATGCCGGGGTGGCGCAGACGCCCAAGCACCTCGGCCTCGTAGGCAAGCCGACGCAGGTAGCTCTCTGAGACCCGGTCGCCCCGGACAAGCTTGAGCGCGACCCTCCGGCTCGGGCGGTCTTGGCGCGCGATCCAGACCTCACCCATCCCGCCCCGGGCGATCGCCCGCTCGAGCGTGTACCGCCCGATCTGCTGCCCCTCGCCCAGCCACGCGTGCGTGCCGCCCGCGGGCGCCGGCGCCGCTTCGGTCGCGGTCGCTTCGGCCGCTTGGGCAGAGGGATCGAGCGTCAACGCCTCATCCGCCCGCGACACCATCTCGCGCACCCGCCCCGCGAGGGCCACGTCGCCGGCGCACAACGTTGCAAGGGTCTGATCCCGCTCCGGCGCCGCCACCGCTACAACACGAAAGAAGATCGCCCGCTCCGCGTCCGTCTCGCCTGCCATCTGTTCGCCCCCCGCTACCGAGTATGCCGGCGCCTGCGATGCGGATCAACAGAGCAGCGTCTCTCCCGCGCAACCACCCCGGGGCCCCGTCCTGCCGCGACACCATCGCCCACCTAAGAAACGCTTGGACGCCGCCCGCGAACACCTTACCATGCACCGAGCATCACGGGGCTGACGGACACGATGCCACACAGGGGACACAACGCATGCAACGCTTCGCAACACGCGTCTCGGCGGGCCTGATCACCTGCGCCGCCGCCGCCGAGGTTTCGCCCGCGGCCGATCCATGGGCCTTCTTCAACGGTTCGGGCGAGCAGATCGAGTCGCTCAGCTTCGTCGAAGCCGACGCCGGGCAATGGGTCGGCTCGACGTTCACGCCGATCGAGTTCTTCGACACCACCGCGCTGTGGCGCGACGCCCTGCCCGAAGGATGGCTCGAGGGCACGCCCGAGACGGTCACGCTCACCGCTCAGGTCACCTTCCGACGCCTGACCAACGACTGCGACTTCGGCGTCGGCCTGTCGGACGGCGTCACCCATGTCACCGTCGGCGGGCGCGAGAACGACAACGGCCAGATCGTCCTCTACTCCGGCGCCTTCGCCGACGACTTCAACCGCGCCCAGCGGGGCACGCCCCTGCCCACACTCGCCATCGGCTCCGGCGCCGGCTATCCCGAACGCCTCGAGACCGCCACGCTGCACGCGACCTTCGAGTTCGGCCCCGCCGGCGTGCTCATCAGCGGGCGCATCGACAACGGCCCCACCTTCACCGCGCCGAGCCCCGTCCCGCTCGACGCCGCCCAAGGCTGGGACCTGTTCCTCTTCGGCGAGCAAGACCGCGAGTCGTACGAGTTCCTCAACCTGACCTACAGCGTCGACCCGGCGCCGACCAGCGTGCACACCGAGTTCTGGGACGCCGGCGAATCGATCGCCGACGCCCAGCCGGCGTATGCCAAGGCCGACGGCTCGCCCGTCTACGCCCTCAGCGGCGAACTCGCCCCCGGCGACGTCGCCGATATGTACATCTTGCTCTGGCCTCGACCTTTGCACTTCAACCGCGATCGCAACGCACGCATCCTCATCGAAACCGAAAGCGACGAGCAGATCGGGTACCTGCTCGTCAATGCCTTCGGTGACATTGACGGCGGGTCGACCGAACTGGTCGGCCCGGGCGTGCTCGAGGCCGCACCCGAGGCATTCACATTCGGAAGCAACAACACCATCCTCATTGTCTACCGCAGCGCAGCGACTGCGCTCGACGAGACCGGGCAGCCGATCGACCCGGCAGACGACGGTGTCGGCAGTCGAATCGATCGGTTCGAGCCCACCTCCGCCCACGAATCAACCGCGGCCTACACCATCAGGTTCCCCGACCTCCGGCCGCGCTTCATCGACGGCCCATGGGCCGGGCGCAACCCCGCACCGGGCTTCGAACAGGTCAGCTTCGTCGGAACGACCGGCTGCTTTGTCAGCGTTTCGCCCTCGTTTGCTTCCGGATGGGATCTCGACCAGACCGGCGGCAACTCCACGGGCGATGTGTCAAGCTGGTCGCCGAGCTCCAACAGCTTCGTCAACCTCAACAGCTCGGCCATCAACCCTGCCGAAGGCCTCCTCACCGATGTCGGGGGCGACACGTCCGGCGGCCTCGTACTGATGTACGACGACCTCACCTTCGCTCGCGTCGACAACCGCGCGACCTTCAATGCCTTTGCGAGCCAGAGTACCAACGGCGGCGGACTCTCGGTCGAAGTCCGTCAGCGTGGCCCGGACGGCTTCGCGTCCGGCTCCGGAAACTTCAGCGACATCGGCTCGTTCTCTTTCACGCTCGAGATGCGCTCGACCGCCAGCGTCAGCCTGCAAATGGGCGCCGAACAGCCCTTCGAGTTCGCTGACCAGAGCTTTGGCACGGGCTTCAGCCCGTCATTCAACCAGGGCGACTACCCCAGAGACGCCGCGTTCGACGATGACCTCAACGAGTCGTACACGCCGGTCTTCATCGGTGAGCGCGTCGGCTTCAGCGGCAGCCTCAACACGCTCGATGGCTCGGGCGATGATTTCGACGGCGCCTGGCGCCCCCTCCGCGTCATCGACCCGACCTGCCCGCTCGACACCGACCGCAACGAGGTGCTCGATATCTTCGACATCATCGCCTTCCTGGGCCTCTTCGACGCGCTCGACCCCGCCGCCGACGTCGCCGAACCCGCCGGCGTCTTCGATGTCTTCGACGTCATCGAGTTCCTCGCGCTCTTCGAAGACGGCTGCGACTGACGCCAAAGCACCCCAAGCCCCCCGCTCAAGCCCATCGAGCAAGCCCGTCGAGCAAGGCCGCCCACCAAGGCCGCCAAGCAACAACGCTCACGGGACGTCGCGTAGGAGCCATGCGGCGCCACCGCTCCATGCGCGCCGCGCGACGCGGCCTGCACGATCCGATACCCTGCCACCCGCTCGCCCGCGGCAGGCTGCCGCGCGGGCAGCCCCGGGGCCCGCACCATGCGCACACACCGCCAAACCCGACCGACCACGCCCGAGCACGCACCTGCGAGCCGCGCCGGGGCATCACGCAACACGCTGCGCCTGGCGTGCGCCCTAGCCGCGGCACTCGCCCTCGGTCTCGCCCCGGCAGGGTGCGCCGCCCGCTCGAGCCCCACGCCCCTGCCCTACCGCGCGGGAGCCCCCCTCGACCTCTCAAGCCCGCCGACCCAGCGCGCCAACGGCGTTACCGACCGAGTTGCCGGCCGGGTCGCCGACCAGACCGACACCCGCCCGGCCGAGGTCAGCGTCCTCTACGCGACAAACCGCCGCCCCAAAGGCAACAACGGCTACAGCGCCAAACGCGGCATCACCACCCGGCTCGGCATCGCCGATGTTCGGTTCGGCAACCCGAACCAGACCGCCGGCGATGTCGCCCGCCAACTCGCCAAGAACAAACGCCCCAAGGTCACCGTGACAGCCCTCCGCGAGTTCGGCGAGCACTGGCGCAGCATCCCCCTCTCCGACCCCAGATTCCTCGAACTCCCGGGCGCTCCCGGCGGCGAACGGCGCGAGATCGATGACCACCACCCGCTCGCCCAACCCGAAACGCTCTTCATCCAAGAACTCAACCGCCGCGTCGTAGGAGGCAGACGCATCCTGCTCTACGTCCCCGGCTTCAACACCTCGTTCGAAGCGCCGCTGCATCTCGGCGCAGAGCTGGGCCTCTATCTCCGAGGCGAATCCGTGCCGGTTGTCTTCTCCTGGCCCGCCCGGTCGTCACCGCTCGGCTACTCAAAGCAGCTCACCACGGCCGACGCCTCCGTCCGCGCGCTCCGCAACTTCATCGAGCTGCTCATCGAGCAAACCGACGCCGAGGCGATCGACGTGCTCTCATACTCGGCCGGTGCGCCCATGGTCTCCGATGCGCTCATGCAGCTCAGGCTCAAGCACAACGACCTCCGCGGCACCGACCTGCACGAGCGCCTCCGCATCGGCTCGATCATCTACGCAGGCGCCGACGAGGACATCGATCGCTTCCGCGCGATGTACCTCGACGGCTTCGCCGACGTCGCCGAACGCATCACGCTCTACTCATCACGCCGAGACGCCGGCCTCGTGCTCAGCGAGTTCCTCGTGCGCGGCAGCAAACGCCTCGGGCGACTCTCGGAGAACCTCACCCCGTCCGAACGCGTCCTGCTCAGCAGCCTCGGCAACAACACCGACATCATCGACGTCAGCCAGGCACAGGGCCGCGCCGGCGGCGGCGATATCTTCAGCCACGCCTACTGGTACGGCAACCCCTGGGTCAGCACCGACCTGATCGCCAGCATCCGGTCCGACCGTACACCCGGCCAGCGCGGCCTGCAACGCCGCCCCGCCCCGAACAACGCGGACGAGCCCCAAGACCCCGTCTGGCGCTTCCCCCGCGATTACCCCCAGCGCGTGCAGGCCATGTTCAGCCAGCAGCGCTACAACGCCGAGTAGCGCGCGATCCGACCACGGTCGGATGCATCAATGGGCGGGCCGGGACTCGAACCCGGGACCCTTCGCGTGTAAGGCGAATGCTCTGGCCAACTGAGCTACCCGCCCGGCCGAAGACGCAGCGTAGCCAAAGCAACGGCGCAAGAGCCGCGCCGAAAGACCCTCGGCCGCGATCCGTTGCGGCCGAACCGCCCTCGTATCGGCCTCGCGTCGGCCTCAAAAGAGCCTCGTTGATACAGGCCGCCCTCACCACACCGGCACCGCGTCGTTGTGCAGCCGGGCCGCGTTCGAGCCGGCGAGATCAACACCGCACCGCCCGAACCGGTTCAACGTCACGGCCTTGGGCCCCCTCGGGGTCGCCGCCGGCGGATCGCCAAGCCAGCAACCGCCCCTGCATCGCGGGTTCAAAAAAACAACCGGCCCTCCCTCGCGGGAAGACCGGTTTGTTTGTTCAGGCTCCGTGGCCTGTGAGCAGTCGGGTCCAACGTTTGTCGATCGTTGCCGATCGACTATCCGGCCCGTTGATGTCTCTCGCGAGATGACATCGACGGTTAATACCGGACGAGAGTGCGTTCACGATCTCGGCGGAGATCGCTCTCCAGTCCCGAGCAGTCTTCACGACTGGCCGAGACAACCGAGTCTAAGGAAATCCCTTAGAAAGGAGGTGATCCAGCCGCAGGTTCTCCTACGGCTACCTTGTTACGACTTCGTCCCAGTTACCAGCCTCGCCGTAGGCACCCCTGAACCGAGGTGACTTCGGGCGCTGCCAGCTCCCATGACGTGACGGGCGGTGTGTACAAGGCTCAGGAACGTATTCACCGCGTCGTAGCTGATACGCGATTACTAGCGATTCCGGCTTCAAGCAGGCGAATTGCAGCCTGCTATCCGAACTGGGGCATGGTTTTTGCGATTTGCTCCACCTCGCGGTATTGCTTCGCTCTGTCCATACCATTGTAGCACGTTTGCAACCCTGGGCGTAAGGGCCATGAGGACTTGACGTCATCCCCACCTTCCTCCGGTTTGACACCGGCAGTCTCGCTAGAGTACTCGCCATGACGCGTTAGCAACTAACGATAGGGGTTGCGCTCGTTAAGGGACTTAACCCG
>JBCCDD010000018.1:0-84880 GCA_039033175.1 Planctomycetota bacterium | reverse complement strand
GGCGTCCCGCCTGTCCGGATTACCATCGGTGCGCACGCGCCCTGATGGGCGCTCCTGATCCGGGCGTCTCGGACAGGCGGGACGCCTGTCCCACTGGTGGTGCCCGGCTGCGCGTAGGGGGTCGGCGGTCAGAAGTCGCGCCGGGCGAAGATCAAGCCCGCGATCGCGAGGATAACGCCCTCGAAGATCAGGGACGTGCCGACGATCCACCAGACGCTTCGGCTGCGCAGGCGTTCCTGGACCGCGAAGCTGAGCTCCTCGTCATCGACCACGATGTCCTGGTTCGCCTGCGTGAGTTCGAGATCGACCGGAGCGTCCTCGTCGGGCTTGGGCAGTTCGCTGAGGTCGATGAGGTTGCGCTCGAGCAGGGCGGTGGTCTCGCTGGTCTTGGGCAGCGCGGTCTTGAGCCCGACGACGAGCCCGGTCCAGAACGAGAGGTCGTCGAGCGACTCGCGATCGGACTCGAGCAGGCTGCGCTGGGTGCCGACGAACGGGTTGGCTGATGCGAGGTCTTCGGGCGTGGGGGTGTAGCCGGCGGCCTCGGCGGCCTCGACGCTGTCGTGCTCGCGGATCTGCGCCAGGCGGACGGCGTTGCGTTCCATCAGCTCGAGTCGATCTTCGCGCTCTTCGATGATCAGGCGCTGGTTTGTTTCGAGGAAAACAAGCGTCTGGTCGGCGAGGTTCACGACAAACAGCATCGCCCAGCAGAGGCCGGTGAGAAGCAGCGCGGCGATGGTCGATCGCGTGACCAGCCCGAGCAGCGCGCACACGGAAAACAGGTAGCTGAAGAAGACGACCACGATCGGGATCGCGAGAAAGATCGCGGGCTCCCAGACGCCGCCGCGGATGCCGATGACCAGGAACGAGCCGGCGCTGAAGACCGCGACCTGGAGCGCAACGAACAGCAGGCCGGTGAGGTACTTGGTCAGGAAAAGGCGCAGGCGACCGATCGGCTTGCTGAGCATGGTCTCGATCGAGCCGCCGGTGATGAGCTCTGGGACGAGCCCGGCCGTTGAGATCAGCGCGAGGATCGTGGCGATCCACGTGAGCCAGAGGCCGATGCCCAGGTTCGCAAACATGCCCTTGTAAAAGACGGAAGGGGCGATCACGTCGGTGGTGACTTGCGCAAGGAATGCCGGGTGCCAGCCGAAGATCGAGATGCCCCGGTCGCTGATCCCCAGTGTCGCGAAGATGCCGACGACCAGCCCGCTGAGGATCATCGTGATCCAGAACAGCTTGCGGGCGTTGAGCTCGCGGTAGGCGTCGACGAACAGGGCCCAGGTCTGGCGCAGGATCAGTTGCGGGTTCACGGGCGGCTCCCGTCGGCTTTGGTCACCGGGCCGGGCACGGTTGATGGGGCGGTCGGCGGGGCAGCGGTCGGGACGCTCGCGATCTTGCCCCGCGAGCCGCCGGCGGCGCCGGGGCGGAGGGTTTCGCCCGTTGTCTCATCGGTCACGGCCTGCATGAACAGGTCCTCCAGCGAGGGGCGATAGGGTCGGATCGACCGGATCGTCTCGCCGCGTGCGCGGAGCGCGTCGATCACTGGCTGGATCGCCGCGGAATCCGCGCCGGCCAGGTGCAGCACGCGGCCCTCGGCCGACGAGCCCTTGGGGCGCTGCTCGGGCGGGAGCGCGGCGTCAAACGCGGCGGCCGCGTGGCTTGGTTCGCCCGCGATCTCGATCTCGTAGCGGCGCTGGTCGACGGTGAGCTCGTCGATGGTCCCCTGCGAGCGCACGAGGCCTTGAACAAGGATCGCGACGCGGTCGCAGACCATCTCGAGCTCGCTGAGCAGGTGGCTGTTGAGGAAGACCGTCCGCCCCTGGTCTTTGAGGCGGGCGAGGATGTCTCGGATGTCGCGTCGCCCGACGGGGTCGACGCCGTCGGTGGGTTCGTCGAGCAGGACGAGCTCGGGGTCGTTGACGAGGGCCTGTGCGATGCCGAGTCGTTGGCGCATGCCCTTGGAGTAGCCGCCGACTTTGCTGCCGGCCCAATCACCGATGCCGACGAGTTCGAGCAGTTCGCCCGTGCGTTGTCTGCGTTGCCTGCGCGGGACGCCCGCCATCGCGCCGTAGAAGTCGACGACCTCGCGTCCCTTGAGGTAGGGCGGGAAGCGGTGATGCTCGGGCAGGTAGCCGATGCGGGCGAGCGTGGGCTTGTTGCCGACGTTTCCGCCGAGGACGGTGCCCTCGCAGCGGCTTGCGCGGATGACGGTCATGAGGATCTTGATGAGCGTGGACTTGCCGGCCCCGTTGGGCCCGAGCAGGCCGAAGACCTCGCCTCGGTGGACGCGCATCTCGATGCCGCGGAGCGCACGGACTTTCCGCCCGTATGTCTTCTCGACGTGCCTCAGATCGATTGCCAGGTCGCTCATGCTCGCTCGCTCATGCCCGGGTGCTCTCCGCTGTGGTCTTTGGCGGGGTGAGCCTACCGCTTTCGGGCGACGATGTGGTAGACGTGCCAGTGCTTGGCGTTCCCGGAGGCGTCGGCGGTGTCGTGCTCGTCTTCGCGGAAGAGCTCGAGGTTGAAGCCCTCGAACAGGCGCTCGGCCCGGGAGCGGGTGAAGTGCGAGCGGTCGGCGATGCTCGCCCAGGTGTCTCGATCGCCGAAGATCTGCCCGGCGAACCGCCCGCCGGGGCGGACGGCATCGACCGCCAGCCCCCAGACCCGATCGAAGTGCTCGGGCACGCAGAAGGGCAGGCTGAAGCTGGCGTTGACCAGGTCGTCCTCTGGGAGCGTGTCCAGCGTCTCGAAGGTCGCGACGCGCGTGGTCAGGCGGTCGGAGGCGCGTTCGGGCAGGTCGTCACGCGCGGTGAGCAACTCGAGCGCCTGGGGGTGCCCGTCGGTCGCGAGCACCGACCAGCCCCGGCGGAGCAGCTCGGCGGTATCGCGCCCCTCGCCGCAGCCCAGGTCGATCGCGAAGCGCGGATCGGGCGCCGGGCGGGCTTCGAACAGGTCGAGCGCGTCGAGCAGGGTCTGGCGGGGCGTGCCGCCCGCGACAGCCTCGAAGTAGCCGGGCCAATCGCGGGTTCGTCCGAAAGAGAAGGCCGCGGGTGTCGATGGGGCGTTTTCGCTCATAGCCTTGCAGGGTATGTACCGAGATGTGCAGAGCTTCGTGGTGGCGTTGGAGCGGGCGGGCGAGTTGCTGCGCGTGCGCGAGGAGGTCGACCCGTCGCTGGTGATCGCTGCGGCGGCCGACGCCGAGAGCAAGCGGCGGGCTCCGGCCAGCACGGCGTTGTCCACGGACCCCGAGTTCGGCGACCGCGGTGGGCGGGCGCTGCTCTTTGAACGCGTCATCGGGTCAGACTTCCCGGTGCTCATCAATGCGTTCGGCAGCTACCGGCGCATGGCGATGGCGTTCGGCGGGCCCAGGGGCGAGCGCGGGATGGAAGACGTCGCGGGCGTGATCGGCGAACTGGTCAAGCCCGAGCCGCCCCGGGGGCTGGGCGAGGCGCTCGCGAAAGCGAGGCAGTTCGCGCCGGTGCTCAAGATCGGGCCCAAACGCATCCGTGGCGACGGGGCCTGCCAAGAGGTCGTGCGAACGGGCGACGACGTTGATCTCACGCGTTTGCCGATTTTGCGGTGCTGGCCGCTCGACGGCGACTTCGCGTCGGTGGGTTACCCCCAGGCGACCAACGCGGGCGTTCCTGGGCTGGGGCACCCGGATATCAGCGACGACGAGTGGGCCGCGCGGTACCGCGGGCGGTACATCACGCTGGCGGGGATCCACACGATTCACGCCGACGATCGGAACGAGGCGAAGCCCAAGAGCCACAACATCGGCATGTACCGCGTGCAGCTCCTGGGCAAAGACCGCGTGGCGATGCACTGGCACATGCACCACGACGGGGCGAGCCACTGGCGGAGCTGGAAGAAGCTGGGCGAGCCCATGCCGGTGGCGATCGCGCTGGGGGGGCCGAGCGTGCTGCCCTATGCGGCGACGGCGCCGCTGCCGCCGGGCATCAGCGAGCTGCTGATGGCGGGGTTTCTCAACGGCGGGGGCATCCGCCTGTGCCGGGCGAAGACCGTGCCGGTCTGGGTGCCCGCGGATGCGGAGATGGTGATCGAGGGCCTGGTGCGCACGGACGCGGGGTATCCCGGTTGGGATCCGCGTGAAGAAGGTTCGGGCGAGTTGGGCGAGGGCGCGGTCTTCGAGGGCCCGTTCGGCGATCACACCGGGTTCTATTCGATGCCGGACCGGTACCCGCTGGTCGAGGTGAGCGCGCTGACGCATCGTCGAGACGCGATCTATCCGACGACGGTGGTGGGGCTGCCGCCGCAAGAGGATTACTTCCTGGGCAAGGCGACCGAGCGGCTGTTCTTGCCCTTGCTCAAGGTGCTGATCCCGGACGTTGAGGATTATGACCTGCCGATGTTCGGCGCGTTCCATAACTGCGCGTTCGTGCGCATCGCCAAGCACTATCCGATGCACGCGCGCCGCGTGATGCACGCGATCTGGGGCGCCGGGCAGATGGCGTGGACGAAGTCGCTGTTTGTCGTTGACGACAGCGTTGACGTGCACGACGCGACCGCGGTGCTGGCGGCGGCGACGCGCTGGTGCCGCCCGAGCCGCGACATCGAACGCGTGAACGGTGCGCTGGACATCCTCGATCACGCCGCCCCGAGGCTGGCGAGCGGGATGAAGTTCGGGCTGGACTGCACGCCCAAGGTCGCGGGCGAGGAGATCGACGGCGAGGCGTTGGAGCACGACCCGCACCCGCTGCCGACGTCCGAGGAGCGGGCGGCGGATGTCGCGCTGGCGGAGTCGATCGAGGGTGTGCTCGGCGCGAGCTGCACCGAACGCGCGCCGGGGTGGCTGTTTGTGCGCGCGGACCGGGGTCTTGACGGGACGCACGCGGTCGAGACGCACAACGCGAGGCTGGGTCGGCGCGTGATCGCCGACCTGCTCGCGGCGGGCGCGACGGCTTCGCGGTTCATCGTGGTCGTGGGGCGTGATGTGGACGAGGGCGATCACCACGCCGGGCTGTTTCACTGGCTGGCGAACAGTGACCTTGGGCGTGACGCGGTCTGGGATCGCGGGCACGGGTGCGATCGGGTCGCGATCGACGCGACGCCGAAGGCGCCGGTTGATGCGCACGCCGGGCAGGCGGTGCGGGCGTGGCCGCCGGTGCTCTCGATGCCTGATGATGTGCGGGCGGTGGCGGCGGGCGTGCTGGGCGACTGAGCTCTGGGACTGTGCATTAGCCGCCGAGCGGCGCGGCCTGTTCGCGCAGGAGCCAGTCGTCCATCTCGTCGATGAGCAGCTCGTGCAAGCGTTTGGGATGCACGCGTGAGTTGGGCGAGCCGTCGTTGACGAGGATGCTGAACGCGAGGCCTCGCGAGCCGGCGCGGACGACGCCGCTGAGGGTGTAGACGCCTCGGAGGTATCCGCTCTTGGCGTAGACGTCGCTGTCGATGTCGAGGCCCTGGAAGCGGTTGCGGAGGGTGCCCTCGCCGACCGAGGGCATCGCGTCGAGGAAAGCGCGGGCGGTGTCGGGCTTGGAGACCATCGCGGCGACCCAGTCGGCGAGGAAGGCCGGGGTGAGGCGGTTGTCGCGGCTCATGCCCGAGCCGTCGGAGATGCGGACCGATGCGGCGGCGTCTGGGCCCATGTGTTCGGCGATGATCGCGCGCATCTGCGCGGCGCCGGAGCTCCAGCTGCCCGGTTGCCCGCTGATGCGGTGGTCGAGGTGCTTGAAGACCGCCTCGGCGTAGAGGTTGTGGCTGTTGACCAGGACGCGATCGAGGATCTTGTCGAGCCCGGTGTGGATCGCGGCGATCTTGCGCGCGCCCTCGAACGATTCGCCCGGCTGAGCGAGGCGGACCGAGGGCGTCTCGCTGCCCTCGATCGCGCCGATCGACTGGGCGAGCAGGCGCCCGGTGAACTCGGCGGGATCGTGCACGCTGACGGTGATCTTGACGCGGTTGACGACGTTGCCGGCGAGCGTGTGGCGCCAGGGGGTGGTTGGCGGCTTGGTGATGCCTGCGGTCTGGTCACCGCGGCGCGCCGAGCGGGTGCGGTTGTTGAACTGGACCCACTGGGCGTCGGGAACGACGGTCTCGACGGTCGCCCGCGAGCCTGCGCCGCCGGCGCGGAGGTAGACGTCGAGCGTGTTGGTGTGGAAGTTGACGCCCGCGACCTCGGCGCAGTACCAGAACTGGAGCTGGTTGCTGGGCCAGCTCGGGTGGACGGTCTCGCGGTCGAAGACGCGGTCGTCGATGACGAGTTCGGTCGCTGCGGGCAGGGCGACGTGCCCCGCGGCGGCGAGGTGGTCGATGACCTCCGCTGGCGAGAGCGGCGGGTCGCCCAGGCCCAGGATGACAGGGTCGCCCAGCGCCGGATCGCCCGAGCCGACGAGGATCAGGCGGTCGGGGTCGCCCGGGTTGGTCGCGGGCTGGGCGAGCAGCGCGGTGGTGAAGGTGTAGTCCGGGCCCAGCGTGAGCAGGGCGGCGCCGGCGGTGAGCAGCTTCTGGTTGGAGGCGGGGATGAAGAGGCGGTCGGCCTGGTAGCCGGCGATCTGGCGGCGCGAGCCGATGTCGACGACGGCGTACCCGACGACGGCTTCGCCGATCTGGGCGCCGCTCATCACCTGATCGAGCCGGGCTTGCAGGTTGCGCTGCGCTTGCGCGGGCGACGCCGCGAGCGCGACGAGGATCAGTGCGGAGAGCACCGCGAGCGGGAAACGGCGGGCAGTCGTCGCTGGCATGTCGGCTCCGGGCGGGGCGTGTGGCGGGGCCGGGATCGGCGGGAAGGACCGGGTTGGATCGGCAGACGCGATGGGTTTTCTGCAAACGGGTGGCGTGCGAGCCGCCTGGAGCGCGGGCGGGTCAGGTCTTCTTCGACCCGCGTGAGCGGGCCGGCGGCGACTCGGCGGGCGCGTGGGCCTGCTTGAACAGGTCGAGCACCGGTTCGATGAAGTCCGCGGTCAGGGGCCACTCGACCCAGAATGTGTTGCCGACGGGGCTGGCGCCCAGCAGCGTGTCGCGGACGGCTCGCGGGAGGCGGCGGACCTGCAGGGACTCGAGGAAATCTGCGGGCAGGGCGGTTGCCAGGCGCGGGCCTTCGGGGTCCGGGACGATCGCTGCGAGGGGGTTGTGGGCGTTGTCTGTGCTGCCCCGTGTGCCGCTGGTGTAGGTGAAGGCCCACCGCCAGGGAATGCCTTGCCAGCTGAGGTGTTCGGCGACGCCCGGCAACTCAGAGAGGGCCTCGCGGGCCTGGTGGATGAAGTCTGGCTCGGGGACCTGGGCGAGCAGGTCGGCCGAGGCGGGCGTTCGGAAGCGGTCGGCCCAGGCGGGGCGCTGCGGCACTGCGGGCATACGATCCTCCTGAGACGGCGTCGATTCCCCCAAACGGGCACTCGGCGCCGGTCTCGGTTGGATCATTTGCGCCCTCGCCGGCGGTGTCCATCGCGGCTGCCGAGGCGTGGGGCCTTGCTCTCCAGACGCGTTGGAATTTCCATGACTACTGAGCCCCGTCCTTCGAGCCAAGCGGATCATGCTGACGCCTCTGCCCCGTCTGTCCTGCTGGTGGACGACAATCTCCAGAATCTAGAGCTGATCGAGGCGTACCTCGAGGATCTCGCGCAGGACTTCGGGCTCGAGCTGCGCCGGGCGCTCAACGGCGAGGAGGCGCTCGCGGCGGTCGCGGAGCGCCGGCCCGAGTTGCTGGTGCTCGACGTCATGATGCCGCGGATGAGCGGGTTTCAGGTCTGCGAGGCGCTCAAGGGCGATGACCGGACGCGTGAGATCCCGGTGGTCGTCGTCACGGCGTTGAACGAGGTGGGCGACGTCGAGCGTGCGCTTGAGGCGGGCGCCGACGATTTCCTGACCAAGCCTGTCAACAGGCTCGAGCTGACGACGCGGGTGAAGAGCTTGCTTGAGGTTGGGCGCCTCCGCCGGCGGCTCGGCGACGCGGTGCGCGAGATCGACCGCCTGCGCGACAGCGGCGCGGGCGGCTGACCACCGGCGAGCGTGCTCGCTCAGCAGCCCGCGTCGAAGGCGCTGAGGTACGCCAGGACATCGAAGAAGTCGAGCATGCCGATCGGCGCTGCGAGGTCGGCGGCCGGGTCGTTGCTGTCGAACAGGTTCAGATACTCGAGCACGTCGAAGAAGTCGAGCGAGCCGAAGGGCGCGGCCAGGTCGGGTGTGCAGCTCGTGGGCGCGGCGGGCAGGATGAAGTCGACGACGACGGGGAAGTGGTCGGCGGCGATGTTGCTGGCGAGCGAGGGGACGGTGAAGCCGGCGAGCTCGGGCGGGAGCTGCGTCGCGGACTTGCCGCTGGAGTTGAAGACGAACTCGCGGCGCGGCGCGGTGATGGAATCCTGCCAGATGACGTAGTCGAGCTTGCCGCCGCCGATGGTGTTGCGCGAGCCGTTGATGGGGTCGGTCGCGGTGTCGGCGGTGCTGTTGGTGCCGTCGCGGTCGGTGCCGTCACTGGTGCCGCTGGTGGACTGTGCGTTGGTGATCCACTCGACGGGCCCCTTGCGCCCGTTGGTGAGCTCGTCTTCGTTGAGGTCGCCGGCGAGGACGACGGGGGTGTTGTCGTCGAGCACGTTGCTGTTGCCGGGGATGATGACGCGGTTGTTGGGGTCTGAGATGCCGGTGCCGTTGCCGTTGTAGTAGTACTCGATCGTGTAGCTGATGATCTGGGCGGCTTGGACGCGGTCGGCGCGGTCGGAGCTGCTGCCGCCGGCCTTCAGGTGGTTGGTGATCACGACGAAGTCGCCGGCGTAGACGTCGTTGGGCAGGTCGATCTCGGCGGTGGTGGTGCCGCGGATACCGGAGAAGGCGGTCGCGGGGACCCACTGATCGGCCTGGACGAAGAAGTCGCTGTATGTGGACTGGCCGTCGTCGTTGATGTCGGCGAAGGGGTATCGCGACATGATGACGTTGCGGTTGAAGCCATCGGTGACGGGGCTGACGTAGACAAAGGGCAGGTCGTACCCGGCGGGCGCGTAGGCGCGGATGTAGGCGTTGACGGTGTTGATGGAGGTGAAGGGGTCGTAGCCGCCATTGACCCAGAGGTCGATGGCGGTTTCGAGGTCGGCGACCGAGTCAACGCCGCTGCCGCTGCCGTTGCCGCTGCGATCGCCCATTTCCTGGAGGACGAGGATGTCAGGCTGGAGCGCCGCGACGACGCGGGCGCTGGCTTCCCAGTTGTTGAAGCCGCCGGCCTTGCCTGTTGAGCTCGAGACGATCGCGTCTTCGATGTTCCAGGTGACCAGGCGGAGGTCGGTCGGGTCTTCCTTGCCCCACTGGCCGCTTTGGGGGTTCCACTGGGCCGAGGCGGTGGAGGCGGCCAAGAGCAGCATGGAGACGGCGGCGGCGGGGGCTGAAAGCATGAACGGATCTCCGTGATGGGCATCGGGGAGACTGCCCCCGGTTGAAGCGAACGCCCGCGCGGTTGCGCGGGCGTCCGTTACGGATCAGATTGTCACGCGGTTCCGGGGCGTTTGGACGCCGGGCGCGTTCTTTCAGTTTCAGCCACCGAAGGCGAACGGATCGGCACCGGGAGCGGCGCAGCCGTCGTCGAAGCGACCGAGGAAGTCGAGCACGTCAAAGAAGTCGAACGCGCCGATCGGGGCCGCGAGGTCGGCGGCGGGATCCTGGGCGTCGAAGAGGCCCAGGTACGCGAGCACGTCGAAGAAGTCGAGCGCGCCGTTGTTGTCAAGGTCGGCCGGGCACTGGTAGTGGGCGATGTAGAGCAGGGTCTGGTAGCTCTGGTCGCCGTTGTCTTCGTCGAAGACGAAGGTGGTGGTACCGTCGGGGTTCTGGATGTCGTCGTCGGTGTTGGTGTTGTAGACGATCTCGGCGTTGAGGACGACACCGCCGAGGTTACGCGAGTCGGCAGTACCCGAGGGGGTGAAGCCGGTGCCGTTGGCGAAGGGGGCCTGGTTGACCGAGTTGGAGAAGTTGCCGCCGCTGCCGACGGAGTTGCTGTCGGCGATGGGTCCGATGAACTGGACCTGGTAGGGCGTATCGGAGTTCTGCCCGAAGAAGACGTTGCCGAGCTCGACGACGCGCTCGAGGCGGTAGCTGAAGGAGTCGGCGTCGTAGACGCCGCGGAGGAGGGCGCTGTCGAAGTCGCTCACACCGTCGGCCCCAAAGAACTCGACGGCGCCGATGAACCAGACGTTGCCGGCCGAGTCGAAGGCGGGCACGCTGGCCGAGGGGCCGGTCGGTGCACCACCGGTCACGAGGTTGAGCCCGACGAGCTGCCCGATGACGTCGCCGCTGGCGCCGTAGATCGGCTTGCCGGTCGTGCCTCCCGTGAAGACGTCGACGTACGCGGCGAGGGTCCACTCGACGGTGCCGGGTGCGTCGGGGTTCCAGCGGGCGACGGGGATGTGGGTGAAGGGATCGGCGGCGATGCCGTTCTCGTAGAAGGTCGATGCCGCGAGGGCGTTGCCTTCGAGGTCCCGGCCCATGGCGACCATGCCCACGCCGCCGCGGAAGATGGTCTGGCTGCGGTAGGCGTTGAACTCGCCGATGGTCGTGTTGAGGACGAAGCCGTCGTCGTTGTCGGTGACGGCCGGGGGCAGGAGCTGGGCCTGGTTTTCGACGACGTTGAGGTTGGCGTCGAGGGTGAAGATGTTGAGGCCGATGGTGTCGCCCATCGGGGGCTGGGTGAGCTGGCCGTAGGTTTGGATGGCGCCGCCGGCGTCGCCGCCGGGGGTGAGCAGGACACCGTTGTACTGGCCCGTGCTGCCGCGGTGGTCATCGACGGTGGTGTCGAAGTGGGACATGTCCTGGGCGGTGATGCCGGTGAAGCCGCGGACGAGCTCGTCGCTGTCGTTGACGCCGACGAACGCGCCGGGGGCGCCGATGACGCTCTCGGGCATCAGGTTTGGCGGGGCCCAGGCGAGGAAGCTGGCGGCGTCGGGGGCGTTGGTGACCAGGCGCGTGGTCGACGTGCCGCCGTCGAAGGTGTTGATGTCGTCGATGAGGTTGACGCTGGCGGTGCGGGCGAGCAGGTCGACGCGGTACCAGCTGCTGAAGCCGTTGCCGGTGTTGGGCAGGGCGTTGGGGGTTCCGGGGAGGGAGTCGCCGCCGTCAGCGCGGAAGTAGAGGTTGCCGTCGGCATCGACCGAGACGCCGCCGAAGCCGGCAGTGGAGTCGCCGATGACCGATCGGTTCTGAGCGGCGAAGATGCGCTCGACGAAGAGGCGGTTGGGGCGGTTGAGGCTGAAGTTGAGGACGGCACCGTTCATGTTCTCGCTGTCGCCGCCGAAGTCGCTGTTGGCGACGGCCTGCTGGAAGAGCGAGCCGAAGGGGAGGCCGGCGCTGCCAGGAGCGCTGTTGCCGGTCGGCGAGACGCCGGCGCCGGGAGCGGTCCAGAACTGGAAGGGGCCGCTCAGCGGGCTCTCGCTGACGGTGATGGTGTCGGAGCTGATGGCGTTAGCGCTGGTGAGGTTGCTGGAGAAGCCGCTGCCGGGCTCCTGCGCGCTCTTGATGATGGGAAGGATGCCCCAGGTCCAGCCGAGGGAGCTGGTGAAGGGGGCGAGGTCGTTGGCGTAGGCCTCGCGCTGCGACGAGCCGAGCGGGTCGAGGGCGTCGGTCGGGCCGGTGGAGGTGCTGTCCTGTGCCATGGCGGACGAGCACGCGCCGGCCGTGGCAAGGAGGGTCGCGATTCGCATGAAGTTGCGCATATCTCTGTCTCCGGTGTGGGTGCGGGCGGGTTCCAAGCCGCCCTGAGTGTCGGATTCGTCCGATGTGGGTTCGTCGTGCCGCCCGTCGGTCGGCGGCGATCTGCCGGTTCGCGTGCGTGCGGGCGAGACCGGTGTCGTCGGGCGCCATCGTCCGATCCCGACCAAGCCGCAGATTCGCTGGAGCAGCACCCTCGCACGCATCGGCGAGCGCTGCCCGTTTGGTTGCTCCCTCAGGGGAGCTAGAGCCTAGGCAAAAGGCCCCTCGATGCCCCGTCCGTCGCGAGCCGGCTCGCGTGAAGATTTGGTGAACGCGCGGGGAGTCTGAACGTGAAGAACACGGTTTGGTGTGTGAAAATGGGGGTTTTCTAAGCGGGATCTTCACACAGGTCCGAGAGTCTTTGCGCCAGCGTGCCCGCCAGGCGGGCGTTGGCACGCACGAGGGCGATGTTGGCTTCGAGCGTCTCGCCGGCGGAGACCTCGTGGAGGGCTGAGAGGATCGCGGGCGTCACGCCCCGCCCGGTCACGCCGGCCTCTGTTGCGCGTGCCTGGGCGGCTACCAACCACGAGGCGAGGTGGCCTTGGTCGAGCTCGTGCTCGGGCGGGATGGGGTTGGCGATGACCACGCCGCGCCCGGTTCGGGCGATCTCGGCGGCGACGTAGCTCGCGAGTTCGGCGGCATCGTCGAACCGTGCGTCGACGCCGACGCGGGGTTTGGTGTCGGTCGAGCGGCGGTAGAAGGCGGGGAAGTCATCGGTCTGGTAGCCCACGACCGGGACACCGAGTGTCTCGAGTGCTTCGCGCGTGGCTTGGATATCCAGCAGGCTCTTGACCCCGGCAGTGACAACGGCGACCGGGAAGCGGGCGAAAGCGGCAAGATCGGCCGAGATGTCGAGGTGGGCGCCGTAGTCCTTGTGCACGCCCCCGAGCCCGCCGGTGGCAAAGACACGGACGCCGGCACGCGCGGCGAGCTCCATCGTGGTGCTGACGGTGGTTGCCGCGTGCGCGCATCGGTGGAGCAAGACGCCCAGGTTGCCGGTGTTGGCTTTGGCGACGTCGCCCGCGTCGAGCAGGGTCTGGAGCTCGTCGGCGTTGAGCCCGACGGTCGGTGCGCCGTTGATCACACCGACCAGCGCGGGCGAGCCGCCGGCCTGGCGGACGTCTGCGGCGAGATCAGCGGCGAGGCCCGGGGCGGCGGCCTTGGGCACGCCGTGGAGCAAGAGCGTGGTTTCCAGGGCGACGGCGTTGGGCTCGGCGCGGCTGATGAGCTGGTGCATAGCGGGGCTTCTCCGGGCGATCGCGAGCCACGGGTCGCCCGCGGATACGCTGTCGGCATGATTGCAGCACGAGCAACGGTGTGGATGATCGCGGCGTCGGCCTTGGCCCTCACGCTGCCCATGGGCACGGGCGGTGCGGCCTTCGGGCAGGCGGAGGTGCAGCCGGTATCGCCCGATGAGCCGCCGCTGCAAGTGCAGCCGAGTGTCGAACCGGTGCCGTCCGTCGACCGGGCGCCAGCGGCGCAGCAACCGGTCGCGGCGAGCGCAGGCGAGGCCTCGGAGCCCGAGCCCTATTCGCGGGCCTGGCTTGAAGCGCTGCGCGAACGCGTGCTGGCTGATGTTCGGGCGGACATCGCCCGCGCGGGGCGCGAGGCCTTCCCGCCTCGGGACGGGGGCGAGCTGGCGGACCTGCTGCTCAACACGCCTGATCCGGCCCGGCTGCGGGCGTATCACGATCTGCTGGCGGGCATGCCGCACGACGCGGGGACAGAGGGCGATGCGTGGACGATCGAGACGCTCGGGCTGTTCTTCGATGCGTTGGGTCTTGCGGTCGAACGCCACGAGATCGACGTGCTGCTGTCGCGCCCGGAGCGGGCCGAGGTGCGGGTGTTTGCGCCCGATGTCGACGCGAGCGGCCTCGAGCTGGCGCTTCGTGAGAACGCGGTCGAGGGCGATCGCTTCAGCGCGACGGCGGATGCGCGCCGGGGCTGGAACGCGTACAGCGGCAGCGGGGCCGTGCGCGGGCGCGTCGTGTACGCCAACTACGGGACGCTGGAAGACTTCGACCGATTGCGGGAATTGGGCGTCGACCTGAACGGGGCGATCGTGCTCGCGCGGTACGGGCGGAACTTCCGCGGGTACAAGGCCCGGTTTGCCGAGGCTGCCGGGGCGGGCGGCCTGCTGATGTACACCGACCCCGCCGACGCCGGCTGGGGGCGGGGCCTGTCGTGGCCCGAGGGCGGTTGGGCCAACGACTCGCACATCCAGCGCGGGTCGCTCAAGACGGCGCCGTACCCGGGGGACGTGCTGACGCCCTTTGAGCCCTCGGTCGAGGGCGTTGCGCGCCAGAACCCCGAGCGGGTCGAACTGCCCCGGATCCCGGTGCAGCCGATCAGCTGGGCGGCGGCGAGCGAGATCCTGTCGCGCATGAACGGGCGCACGATCGAAGACAACGCGTGGCAGGGCGGCCTGCCGCTGCGGTATCGGCTCGAGGGCGGGGCGGACCTGCGCGTGTCGATGGACGTCAGCGTGCCCCGCGAGCGGGTGCAGACGGCCAACGTCGTCGGCGTGCTGCGCGGGAGCGTTGAGCCCGACCGGTTGGTCGTCGTCGGGTGCCATCACGACGCGTGGGGCTATGGGGCCGGCGATGCGACGAGCGGGATGATCGCGCTGCTGGAGAGCGCTCGGTCGTTCGCAATCGCGAAAGCGTCGGGCGTTGTGCCCAGGCGTTCGATCGCGTTCGCGGGCTGGGGGGCCGAAGAGCACGGGATCGTGGGCTCGGTGGAGTGGGTCGAGCAGCACGCCGAGCGTTTGCTTGCCGGCGGCGTGGCGTACATCAACCTTGATATGGCTTCGATGGGGACCGACTTCGGCGCGAGCGCGTCGCCCTCGCTGCGGGCGGTGATCGCCGAAGCGGCCGCGTCGGTGCCGCAGCCCGCGGGCAACGGGCGGAGCGTGCTGGAGGCCTGGGGCGAGCGGGGCGGGCTGGGCGCGACCGATCTGCCCGTGTTCGGCGATCTGGGCGGCGGGAGCGATCACGTCGGGTTCTTGTGCCACGTCTGCGTGCCGTCGGCCTCGCTGCGCGCGGGCGGGGCGCGCGGCGTGGCGTACCACTCGATCTACGACAACCTGGACTGGTACCGGGCGGTCGTGGGCGATGACTACGAGTCGGCCCTGATGATCGCTCGGATGACCAACGGGGTTGTCGCAAGGCTCGCGCACGACGCGGTGCTCCCGCTTGAGCCGGGGGCGTACGCCGAGGATGTCTCGGGGCGTCTGGCGCGGTTTGTCGAGCGGGCCGAGCGTGGGGGGATGGTCGGCGCGGCTTCGACGCTGAGAATGGCTCGCGAGCGTGTGGCGCAGACGGCCGCGCTGGGTGGGTTGCACGATGCGCTGGCGGCCGCGGGCACGCCGGCGGATGTTGATGCGCTGAATCGCGAGCTGCTGGCGTTGGAGCGAGGGTGGTGTGGGGCGGGGCTGGATACGCAGCGCCCGTGGTACCGCAACCGGTACGCGGCCCCGGATCCGTTCAGCGGGTACAGCGCGTGGATCCTGCCGGACATCGAGCTGGTGCTGCACCCCAGGGGCGGGGTTGGAGAGGCATCGATCGGCTCGGCGGTCTCGCGTGTCGAGGGTTGGGTCGACCGGCTGGGGGCCACGCCCGGCGGGCTTGGGGGGGCGGAGGCGTTGGTGCCGGTCGAGTAGGCCGAGCGCTTCACAGAGCCTCGGTGCGTGATCCACGGGTGCAAGTCACGGGGAGCATGAAGAACGGGCGGCCGCTTCGGCGACCGCCCGTGGAGGGTTGGCTCGGTTGTGACGCCCTTTGGGGCGACGGCTCAAGACCGATCAGGCGACGGCGTCTTTGAGGCCCTTGAGGGGGCGCACCTTGACGACGTTGCGCGCGGGCTTGGCCTTGAACATGGTCTTTTCGCCGGTGAAGGGGTTGATGCCCGGGCGCGCCTTGGTGGCGGGCTTGCGCTGGACGGTGACCTTCATCATGCCGGGGACGTTGAAGACGCCGGCGTTGCCCTTCTTGAGGTCGGCGGCGATCATGGTGCCCATGGTCTCGAAGACGGCGGCGACCTCCTTGCGGGAGACGCCGGAGTGCTCGGAGAGCAGGCCGAAGATTTCGCTTTTGGTGCGGGGCTTGCCCTTGGCACCGGTGATGCGGGCGGGTGCCTTCGCGGCGGGCTTGACTGCGGCCTTCTTGGCGGTCTTCTTGGCCGCCTTCTTGGTCGTGCGCCGGGTGGTGGTCTTCTTTGCCGCGGTGCGTGTCGCCGTGCGGCGCGCCGGTGTTTTGCGGGCGGGTGCCTTTTTGGCGGTCTTCTTCTTGGTCTTCTTCTTGGCCAGTCCTTGCTCCTAAACGCGGGCCGCGCGAGTGTTGCCGTTGGGCGTGGGGTTCGCCGAAACTCGGCGATGACTGCCCCGATCGCTCGGCGTGCGCGGCCCCCGGAATCCTCCGGTTGCGGCTTTGTACCGGGGCGTTTTCGGCGTCGCAAGTCGATTGGCCCTTGTTTTTTCGGGGTTTTTCGGATTGAAGGCGTGTGATCGCTGCGGTTCAGGCGGCCGGATCGCTCGATTTCACCGGTTTTTGCAGGGTCAGACGCACTGGAGCGTGATCGCTGAGGCCCTCGAGACGGGGTGACTGGTCGTACTCGAGTGTGCGCACGAGCGGCACGATTTTGCGAGAAACGACCGCGGTGTCGAGCCTGAAGCCGTTGCCGGCTTGGCTCACCCACGAGATCGCTCGCCCCGCGGGGTTGGTGATCCGGTACGCGTCCTGATAGCCCAGGGCGCTGAGTTTGCCGAGCAGCGCGGTGCAGGTGAAGCGCGAGCCCGGCTCATCGAGGTGGTGACGCCCGGTGTTCAGGTCGCCGATGATGAGTCGCGGCTCGTCGGATGGTGCGGCGTGCAGTTCGCCCAGCAGCGCGTGCCATGCGGCGGCTTTGCGTCTCCCCGCTTCCCCGCGGGTGCTGCGTGCATCGGGCAGGTGCAGCGCGGTGACGCGGATGCCTTGGTCGAGCGTCGCGTCGAGCCAGCGGTGGCGGAGTTCGGGGCACGGGGGCGGCGAGCCGGGTTTGAGCGGGGCGCGTGCGCACAGCAGCGTGCCGTTTTTGCCGAGCGGCGGATCGGTGCAGAGCTGGTATCGCCATCCGTGATCGCTGAGGGTGGCGGCGAGCTGGCCTCCCATGGACCTACGGAACTCGGTGAGCGCGATCGCGTCGGCGCGGGAGGCGAGCAGATGGAGGGCGATGCCGGGCGTCCGCCGGGTGCCGCCGCCTTGCTGGATGTTCCAGTGCAGGATCTGCATGGCTCGCCGGCTAGCGTACGGGCATGAGCAAGCAGACTGAAGCGGTTGTGCGGGTGACAAGGGCGATCCCGGGCGACCTTCATGTAAAGGGAGCGCGGGTAGAGGTGCTGGGCGACGGGCTGGCGCCGCGTGAGCGGGTGCTGGAGTTCGTGCGGGGGGCGTCGGCGGTCGTGTCGATGTTCACGGATCGTGTCGACGCGGAGCTGCTCGATGCGGCGGGGCCCGGCCTGCTGGGCGTGTGCCAGTACGCCGTGGGACACGACAACATCGATCTGGAGGCCTGCCGGGAGCGAGGGGTCGTCGTGACGAACACGCCCGACGCGGTGACCGAGGGCACGGCGAACCTGGCGTGGCTGCTGGTGTTGGGCGTCGCGCGCCGCCTGATCCGAGCGGATCGCTACGCCCGGTCGGCGGCGTATCCGGGCAACGGGCCGCTGGGTATGGGGGATTTTTTGGGCAAGGACCTGGCGGGGCGGACGCTGCTGATCGTGGGCGCGGGGCGGATCGGGCAGGCGGTGGCGCTGCGCGCGCAGGCGTGGGGGATGCGGACGCTGTACGTCGCGCGCACGCCCAAGCGGTCGATGGAGGGCAGCCCGATCGCGGGCGAGCGGGTCGAATTGCACGAGGGGCTGGCGCGGGCGGACGTGGTGAGTGTGCACGCGCCGCTGACCGAGCAGACGCGTCACCTGCTCGATGACGCGGCGTTCGGAGTGATCAAGCCCGGGGCGATCGTGGTGAACACGGCCCGCGGGGCGGTGATCGACGAGGCCGCGCTGGTACGTGCGCTCGAGGCCGGGCGGCTGTGGGGTGCGGGGCTGGATGTGTATGAGCAGGAGCCGCGTGTGCACCCGGCCTTGGTCGGGCGGGATGACGTGGTGCTGACGCCTCACATCGGGTCGGCCGAGGTGCGCTTCCGTGAGCAGATGACCGAGATGGTGCTCGCGGCGGCGGGCGAGGTTCTGGCGGGGCGGGAGCCGATGCACCGTATTGCGTGAGCGGGGACGTTGGTTGACGCGTGCGACTTCGGCCACGCCCGAGATCGTGCTCAGGCCGTCGCCCACACGCAGGCGGTCCGCGCGGGTCCACGTCTCTGTCTCAACCCCTATCTCAACCCGATGAAACGGGTGCTCGTCGGTTGTGTGCAGCACCTCGACATCGTCAGTCTCGTGCACCGAAACTGAAGGTAAGTGGCGCGAGCGATATGCCGCGGCCCGAGTGTGAGCCGCCCAGCATGGCGAGGGCAGACTGGCCGGGGTCTCGCTGGAGGAACCGCCTCATGGCCACGAACAGACAGGAAGAGCCCGTTTGCGGGCATCGATAACGATTTAGAACTCATAATCCACGACAGCCATCATTAATCGGACAGTCTATTCACCAATCCAATTCAAGCTTCGCCGAGCATTATCCTATCGCCGAAGCACCTCGGAGTCAAAGCCAATAGAAATTAACAAATTTTTAATGTCAACAACCTCGCATCCACACTCATTTGCCAATTGCACAACTGCCGACGCGCTCTGCTTTTCGAGGATCTCCAAAATCATTGCTTGCTGCCCAATCTCGTGCCGCTCAGCTAGCCACGATACGAACTCTTCGTTGTTCGATACCGGTAGGGGCCAGTCCATCTCTAACACGGCGTTCATCGTCTCATCCATCGACGACAAATCGATCCACGACGAGTGAAGATCTGCGGCATGCAGAGAAAACAGGAGGCCCATGGACCCCGTCGCCTCTCTAGGCATTCGCTGAACTTCTCCCCACCGATCACTACTGCAAACCTTCCTCGCCCTCCGCTCCAGTTCGAGACACCAAGCATCCCCCCTGGTGTTCTCCAGAGACATCCCATGAAAGAACGCCGGCCCCGTTGTATCGAAGAATAGCCACGCTGACTGCCCCTGAAAGTCGTCCCAGGCAGCAGAGAGCAGGCCAGCTTCAGCGTTGAGCAGGACTGAAGTTGAGGGAAGCCCGGGCAGGCCCGCCATAGATATAGATTCAACGACCGCGTCGCACTGCCAACGCCTCACGATATCAAGAGCCGGCAGTATTTGCATGACTATCCTTTCTCTTTTGCAAGATTTTATGCAGCTTCGACAACCTGAGCATTTGGGTAGTCATTGGTCCCGCCTTTAGTCTTTGAGATAATGTGATCTACATGACCTGGTTCAGCCCCCTTCCGCGATGCCTAAGCGGCATACCGGTGACATCACTGATTAGTCGCCCATCGTTTTGACGCCGGTTTTCTTCTACAATCAGATGAATTTGCTTTTTTGTAAATCTCTTCCCCTTGCCGAGATTAGCCCGTGTTGCCGCGAGAGATGGCCATACAAGCCTTGCCCTTGTCTGGCACCAGTAAACCTGCGAGTACTGGGGTGACTGCAGAGATCGATGCCGCAGCCTGAAGCCCCGATCGACGCCGACGTGTGGTCTGATGCAGTGCCCTCCTCGGGCGCCGCCAGCACCTCCTGCCACTCGGCCAGATCCGCGATCGGCACCGCACCCGCCAGCGTCCATACCAGCGTCGAGCCGATGAAGCAGCCGCAGGCTTTGCCCGTCGCCGAGCGCGCAGCGCCCCGCAGGCCCTTTCGTTTGACAAAGGGGGCGGTTCGGCGGTGATTTGGTGAGAGAACACGGACGGGACGCCCGTGCCACGAGGATGAGGATGGGGATGGGAGCGGGGGGCGTTTAGCGGCGTCGGGCGGCGGCGTTGCGTTCGCCGAAGTGCAGTTCGAGGTAGCGAGCGACGTAGTCGATGATGGAGTCGGCTTCGGGGATGTCTGGGTTGTTGGTGGTGCCGCAGGGCTCGAACTTCATGCCCTTGAAGCGCACGACGGCCTCGTCGACGCCCAGGCCGAACTGGAGCGAGAGGCTGAAGGCGCGGCAGAAGGCCTGGCAGAAGCCGGAGATCGCCGAGCCTTCTTTGCTGATCTTGATGAAGATCTCGCCCGGGCGCCCGTCGGGGTAGAGCCCGATGGTGAGGTAGCCCTCGTGGCGATCGACGAGGAACTTGTGGGTGAGCGACTCGCGGGTCTGCTGGAGGCTTTGGCGTGTGGCGACCATCGCGGGGTGGTCCTTGTTGGGCTGGCCGGTCGTCATGGGTGGTCAGGATACCCGTTGTGCAGGCCGGCCGAGGCACGCGGGGCAGTCGATGGATCGGTCCGGCGGGCGGCGGGGCTGCACAGTTATGCGGACGGTGGGTGCGATTGGTGCCCGGCGGGGGGTGTTTGCTTGCTCGGGGGGGGCGAGTGGTCGATACTTGGGGCAGTGAAGAGTGTTGTGCTCCAGACTGATCGCGGCGGACGCGCGGCCGGGCAGGCCCCCAAGGGGTCCGCCTCGGTTGCGCTGCTGCTGGTTGTGGCGATGCACGTCGTGTCGGCGGGGACGCTGGCGGCGGCGGCGAGCGTTGGGGCCAGGCTGGAAGTCACGGCCGAGCGGTTGGTCTACGGGCGGGCGGGGCAGCAGACGCTGTCGGGCTGGGCCGAGGGTCGTTCGCTTGCTGCGGCGGGTGCGCCGGGCCGGGGCGAGACGGCGGCGGTTGCCCCGGTTGGTGAGCGGGCGGCGTTTGCCTTTGGCGATCGCGTCGGGCCGTTGCACCTTGACCTGCCTCCCCCGCTGAGCTGAGACGCGCGGCGGGCCCGGACGGGCCTGCCCGGTTGATCGCGCTGCGCGGGCGGCCTTGTTTGGCTCGGCCGATCGCCGCGGTGCTGCACTGTCTCGCTCGTTCTTTGTCGACAACAGAACCACCCCGGGCGTTTGCGCCCGAGATCGAGTGCCGCGTGTTGGTCGCGCGGGCGCTCGCCTGAGGAATTGCACATGGCTAGCAGCGGCGATATCCCGGTCATCGGTCCCATTCTCAACAAGATGTTCGGCACGCGGAACGAGCGGGTCGTGAAGCGGTATGTGCAGCGCGTCGAGCAGATCGGTGCGCTGGAGGCGGAGACGCGGAAGCTGAGCGACGAGGAGCTGCGCGGGAAGGTGGCGATTTTTCGCGATCGCCTGGCGCAGGGGGAGAAGGCCGACGATTTGCAGGTCGAGGTGTTCGCGGTCGCACGCGAGGTGATGGACCGCCAGGTGGGGATCCGCAACGTGCTGAACCCCGAGTCGGGTTTCGATCCGCAGTCGCTGCCCGAGAGTGCGCGGGGGGTGTATGAGCGGGTGAAGGCGGAGGCGGACGGGTTGGCGACGATTCTGCCGGCGTCGGCGGCGATGGACCCGCAGGCGCAGTCTGCGGGCGGGCAGCCTGACGTGGATGACCGCTTCCTGGGTTCGAGCGAGGCGATCGAGGGTTGGCGTCAGGTGGATCTGCCGATCGAGCTGTGCGAGGCGGTGCGAGAGCTGTATCCGGAGAGCCGTCCGCCGTTTCGGGCGCGTCCGTTCGATGTGCAGCTCATCGGTGGGATGGTGCTGGGGCAGGGCAAGATTGCCGAGATGAAGACGGGCGAGGGCAAGACGATCGTGGCGCCGCTGGCGTGCTGCATGGCGGCGGTCGAGCGTCAGCAGGCGCACGTGGTGACGGTGAACGACTACCTCGTGCAGCGTGACCGGGACTGGACGTTCCCGTTCTTCGCCGGGCTCGGGCTGACGGTGGGGGCGATCCACCCGATGCACACCCAGCCCGAAGAGGTCAAGCGGCTGATGTACCGCTGCGACGTGGTATACGGGACGACGGCGGAGTTTGGGTTTGACTACCTGCGCGACAACATGAAGCGCAGCGTCGACCAGCAGGTGCAGCGGAAGCGGACGTTCGCGGTGGTCGACGAGGTTGACTCGATCCTGATCGACGAGGCGCGGACGCCGCTGATCATTTCGGGCATGGCGCACGACGACATGCCCAACTACGAGCTTGCGGACAAGCTGGCGAAGCATCTTGTCGAGAAGCAGCGTCCGTGGCAGGAGCTGGAAGACCGGGTGCAGGCGTGCAAGGAGCGGATCAAGGGGCTTGAGGGCGACATCCGCCAGGCGCGCGACAAGGGCGAGATTCCGGCGATGCAGAAGCAGCTGGACGAGGCGAGCGCGGCGTTGCCCGATCTGGAGCGCGAGCGTGACCAGCACCCGCAGTTTTACGAGATGAAGATGGAGCGCAAGCAGTGCCATCTGTCGCACGAGGGGATCGCCGAGGCGCAGCGTGTCGCGCAGGTCGGGTCGTTCTACATCGAGGAGAACATCGAGCTGCCGCACCTGCTGGAGCAGTCGCTGCGTGCGCACGCGGTGTACCAGCTCGACCGCGATTACATCGTGATGCCGGTGCAGGACCGCCAGACGGGGCGCGACGAGCCGAGCGTGGTGATCGTGGACAGCAACACGGGTCGTCCGATGATCGGGCGTCAGTGGTCGGACGGGCTGCACCAGGCGGTGGAGGTGAAGGAGGGGGTGCCGATCAAGCCCGAGACGCAGACCGTCGCGAGCGTGACGATCCAGAACTTCTTCAAGATGTACAAGCGGCTCGCGGGTATGACGGGCACGGCGGACACCGAGGCGCAGGAGTTCCACGACATCTACAAGCTTGAGGTCGTGAGCATCCCGACCAACAAGCCGATCTCCCGCGCGGACCGCGACGATCTGATGTTCCTGCGCGAGAAGGACAAGTGGTCGGCGATCGTCGATGAGATCGAGCGGCTCAACGACCTCGGGCGGCCGATTCTGGTCGGCACGACGAGCGTTGAGAAGAGCGAGCTGCTCAGCCAGATGCTCAAGCGCAACGGGCAGGTGGCGCACGAGGTGCTCAACGCCAAACAGCACGAGCGGGAGGCGGGGATCGTCAAGAGCGCCGGGCAGCTCGGCGCGGTGATGATCGCGACGAACATGGCCGGTCGCGGGACGGACATCAAGCTGGGCTCGTTCACGCGTGAGGATCTGGTGCTGCACTGGCAGCGGCGCGGGCTGGCGAGCAAGAAGTGCAACCCCGGCATGAGCGAAGACGAGCTGCGCGAGGACATCTTCCGCAAGGTCGCCCCGCAGGTGCTCAAGGAGGAGGGGCTCAAGAAGCGCGAGGTCGAGGAGATGGACTTCGCGGATCTTGAGCTGCGGCTGCTGCGCAAATGGGCGGAGGAGCACACGTGGGCGCCGGCGGGCAAGATCGGCTCGATGGCGCGGGACGAGCTGATGGACGAGCTCGACGCGGGCGGGCGCCTGATGATCCACCGCGTGCGATGGTTCGAGAACGTCGAGGACATCGGAGGGCTGCACGTGATCGGCACGGAGCGGCACGAGAGCCGGCGCATCGACAACCAGCTCCGCGGGCGGTCGGGGCGTCAGGGCGACAACGGCAGCAGCCGGTTCTTTGTGTCGCTCGAGGACGACCTGATGAAGATGTTCGCGGGCGAGACGACGATGAAGCTGCTGAGCCGCATGGGCATGAAGGAGGGGGACGCGATCGAGCACCCCTGGCTGAGCAAGAACGTCGAGCGTGCGCAGAAGAAGGTGGAGCAGCGGAACTTCCAGATCCGCAAGAACATCCTCGAGTACGACGAGGTGATGGAGCACCAGCGCCAGCGGTTCTACGGGCTGCGGCAGCGGGTGCTCGAGGGTCTGGACGTGCGCGGGCTGATCTTTGAGTACATCGAAGAGGCGGTCGATGACGCGATCGAGGACTACCTCGACCCGGAGTACGCGGCGCGGTGCGCGGCGGAGTTTGCACGCGAGCGGCTGGATTGCTCGATCCCGGCCGAGCGGCTCAAGGGCAAGCAGCCGAGCGAGATGGAGAACGTGATTCGGCGTCTGGCGAAGGACGACGCGGCGTCGACGATTGATGTCACGCTGGGCGAGTACATGCCTGTCGAGGGCAGCGAGGTGAGCATCGACTTCGACTCGGCGGGCCTGCACCGCTGGGCGAAGAGCCGGTTCAACCTCGAGCTGGATACGGGCGAGCTGCGTGAGGGCGGGGCCGCGGAGCGCGCGCAGGTGCAGCAGCTGCTCGAGGACGCGGCCGAGAAGAAGATCGAGGAGGCCGACCTGACGGGCATCGCGGTCTTTGGCGATGAGAAGTACGGGGTCGAGGAGCTGTGCTCCTGGGTCAAGACCAAGTTCACGATCGAGCTTGAGGCCGACGAGGTGCTGCGGGTCAAGCAGGATCCTGAGCGCGATGTGCGGGATCTGATCTTGGAGCGGGCGAACGAGCTGTACCGCCAGCGGGAGATCGACTACCCGGCTGATTACGCGATGCAGATGACGATGGCGATCGCTCGGCAGAGCCCCGAGCAGGCGTTCGAGTCGCTGTCGCGTTGGACCCGGACGCGGTTCGGGATCGACCTGCCGGGCGAGGAGATCCGCTCGACCCCGCCCCAGAAGGTGCGCGAGAAACTCGCGACGATGCAGCGCGAGTTCGTCGAATCGCAGCGGCTCGAGAAGTCGATCGAGGAAGCCTGCGCGATCGAGGATGACGACAAGCTGGATGCGTTCCTCAACGAGCGGTTCGGCGTCGGGGTGAGCGACCGCATGCGGTTCCTCGATGACGAGGAGCGCCCGGACGCGATTCGGGCGCGGGTGGAGAACATCCTGCGGGCCGAGATGTTGCAGGTCGAGCGGGCGATCTTCCTCGACACGCTGGACTCGTGCTGGAAGGACCACCTGTATGCGATGGACCAGCTGCGCGACGCGATCGGGTTCCGGGCGTTCAGCCAGCAGGACCCGCGGATCGAGTACAAGCGCGAGGGGCAGCGGATCTTCCTGAGCATGATGGAAACGGTGCGCGACCGCGTGACGGACATGATCCTGAAGGCGCGGATGCAGCCACGGGCGGTGCCGCCAGCGGGCGGGCCAGCGGGCGGTCCGACTGGCGGGCCAGTTGGTGGCGGGCCGGGCGGGCCTGGGCAGGCGCGGCCTGCGGCGGGCGCGGGCCGGAGCGCCGGCGGCGGTGCTCCGGGGCGAGCGATGTCCGGGGCGTCGATCATGGGCAGCTCGATCATCGGGCCTGGCTTCGCGTCGTCGCCTGCGCCTCAGGGCGGTGCGGGCTCTGGTGCAGGCTCTGGTGGAGGGGCGCCGGCAGGAACTCCCGCGCCGGGCGAATCGGCTGGAGCGCCGGGCAAAGGTGAAGCCGGCGCCGGGGGCGATGGCGGCGAGCCGACGGCCCAGGACGCGTCGGACGCGGCCCGGGCGGCCCTGGACGCGGATCGGAACAAGAAACGCACCCGCTGAGGCTGCGGGCGAGACGCCTACAGCGAGCCTCGCGGATCAGATGCGGCGTGCGGCTCGTATAGCATCGCGGGCGGCGGGCTCCGGGTGGAGGAGCCTTGGCGGCTGTCTTGATCGTGGTGGGAGGCTGAAGATGAAGCGGACACCGATTCGTGGCGCTCGCGCGTTCACGCTTATTGAGTTGCTCGTTGTGGTTGCGGTGCTGTCGATCCTGATCGCGATCACGATCACGGTCGGCGCGGGCGTGCGTGAGCGCGGGCGGACGAGCTCGACGGCCGACACGATCCGAGCGCTCGATGCGGTGCTGGGGCAGTACGCGACCGATCGCGGCGTGCCGACGCCCTTGGTCGAGCACCCGGGCGACCTGCGGGACGACCGCACGCCGGTGCGTCAGATCGCGGTCGCCGACGCGAACATCGGCGGCGAGACGACGAGCGATGGATCGCCCAGGATGATCAACTCGGTCGGGCTGTTGCTGCTGCAGCTGACCCAGGGCGGGACGGACGAGAGCCTGCTCTCGCAGTTTGATGAGAGCGTGCTGAAGCTGTACAGCCCCGACGGGCCGGGCGTGGCTGAGGCAGAGCGTCAGCCGTTGCTCCGGACCGTAATCGACGCGTGGGACAGGCCCATCCGGTATGTGCATCCCAAGTTCGACGGCATCTTCACCGACGGCGACAGGGCGGAAGGCAGCGCCGGAGCGGCGCGTCGCATCGTGCGCAACGACGACGGATATTTCACGCGCCCGGCCTCGAACGAGTACAGCGAGGCGGACTTCCTCACGCCCCGCCTGCGCCGGAACTTTGTGACGGCCGAAGAGCGAGCGGCGGCCGACGCGGCGGGCGCCGTGCTCGTGGGCGACGGTGACGGCGGGCAGGCGATCGGGGGCAACCCGTACTTCTACTCCAGCGGCGGTGATCTGGATCCCTCGAGCCGGGATGACAACGTCTACTCGACCGAACCGCGGTTCATTGACCCGGCCTGACGGGCGTTGGGGCGAGATCCGCGGCCCGCGGTCTGGTCCTGCGGCGGGCGGCCGCTTGCCGATCGCTTCGTCGCTCGGGCGGAGCGGGTATCATCGGAGACATCCGGGGTGTAGCGCAGCTTGGTAGCGCGTCTCGTTCGGGACGAGAAGGTCGGAGGTTCAAATCCTCTCACCCCGATTTCCATAAGGCTTTCTGAATCCGCCACCTGCGGAGACCCGCCTATCGGAGGCGGCGCAGATTGGGTCGGAAAACGCGCGGTGTGACGCCGCGCTCGACCACGAGCAGCGCCGTCCATGGCCGCTTAGGACGCCCCGCATACAGCCAGCAGCACCAGCCGCAAGCCGCCCGCGTACCGACGCCGCAAGGGGCACGCCCAGGTGATCGCGACGCTCACCGAGGCTTTGACCAAGCGGCGCAGGGACTCATGGCTCGGCGGGTACGGCTCCGTAACGCGGAGGATTGCATCGGGCTGCCATCACTCCTCGATGAACGAACCAGCGGTTGCGCGGCGATCCGCGTCCATCCATGCCCGCACGTCACGTTGGAGCCAGGAACTGCGTAACTGAAAGAGAGCGTCTTTGCGCCCAAAGTCCGGCACCTCGGCCCGTTTGAGCCGGCGGCAAAGCGGAAGGCGCTCGCTCTTGCTGCTCGATGGGGTGCTCTCGAGAAACAAGCGGCGGATGCGGCTTGTGGCGTTGTTCGATCAGGCCCATCGACGATGTCATCGAAGTGTGCTGTCATTGCTAACATGCTGCCGCCGGGCGCGGCGTGTCCGTGGTCGCTTGGGGGAGATCGCCGATGAAGAGCTTGATGGCCTCGTTGTTGTGCGTGCTTGCGGTATTTGTTTCGGGCGTGTGTGCCCAGCCGACGCCGGTGGTCGTGTATGAGTCGCTGCTCGATGACATCTACTTTGACGACGAGAGTGGGCTGATCCGGTTCACGGAGTTTGACATCGCGTTCGCGCCCGACGAGTTGAAGGGCTCGATCGCGGTTGTGGACGCTCAGAATCTTGTGGTTCAGAGCTTCCCGTTCCGTGAGGCGTACCGGTACCGCGACGGTGTGTTCGGGAAGGCGCAGGTGGTCGGGCCGGCCGATGTGACGCTGACCGAGCCGGGGGTGTACAACATCGTTGCGATCATCGACGGCAAGCCGGTCTCGCGTCTGCCCGTTGGCTTGGAGCAGACCTCGGCGGGCGACGACCCGTTCGACCCGCGGCCGACCTACCGGTATTACGGGCTGTGGGGCGTGTGTGCGCATCTGCGGATGGTCACCAACTCGAACGACCAGACGCATCCGGAGGTCACGTTCTGGGCGGGCGGGCGTGACCTTGTCGAAGGCGACGACGGCGACGGCTTTTTCGCGCGGCTCTACCGAGGCGAGGAGCTGATCGGGCACTCCAAGCGCACGCAGGGTTTCGTCAGCGGTGGTCACTACGAGCGCAAGACGACGTCGATCTACGAGATCCACGAGCGTGGCAAGGAAGTCAACGCGAAGCGGCTGCTGATCGAAGACTGGACGCAAGAAGGCGAGTACACGCTGACGATCTCGCGCAAGAAGGACGACGCGATGATCAGGCGGTTCCGGTTCACGTCGGCGGACGGCGCGATTCAGCCCATGGCGAACACCGCGCTGGGCTTTGAGCCGGGGGTCGACTACATGACGCCGCGCGCAACGAAGAAGGGCGCAAACCGGTACGAGTTCGTCGAGGTTGTTTGGATCGACGGCAAGTAGCGACCGGCGGGCGTCCCGCGACTGCTAGAGCTCCCAGAGGCCGTGGTCGATGCCGGCGAGGACGTAGACCGAGCACGTGCCTTGACCGGGGATTGTCATGGGTGGGACGGCGATGGTGGCGCCGGCGTCCTGCGCGGCCTTGAGCGCGGCCTCGATATCGTCGACCAGGACGTAGGGCCTCACGACGGGCCGTTCCGCGTCGTGCATCGGCGCGCGGACGCCGATGCGGCCGCCTCCCGACAACTCGGCGGTGCGGGCGTTGCCGAGTTCGGCGATCGGTTCGCTGAAGGCGACGCCGTGTGCTTCGGCCAACGCCTTGCACGTTTCTTCGGCTGACGGCGTGACGATTTCAAGGTAGTGGACCTTCAAGGTGTTTTCCGCTTTTCGCGCCTCGCGAGGGGTGGACTCGGCGTTCGTGGGCGAGACGCTTGCCGCTGCGCCGACGAGCAGTAGCGGGACGATGCAGAGGGCGCTCAAACGGAGTCGTGCCGCCGTCATCATTACATGTCCCCTTGTGCTATCTGGATGAGGTTCCCGCAAGTATCGTCAAAGACCGCGGTAATCACAGTCCCATGGTCAACCGGAGGCTGAGTAAACCGTACGCCAAGCGACTCCAGTCGCTTGTACTCCGCGGCAATATCTTCAACCGCGAACGATGTGAATGGGATCCCGTCTTCTACCATCGCGGCCTTGAATGTCTTCGCTGCCGGGTGCACATCAGGCTCGAGCCCGACGTGTGGCCCATCAGGATCTTCTGGGGATACGACTGTGATCCAACTATGCTCGCCCAGATCTATGTTGTGCTTTGTCTGGAAGCCCAGAATGCTGGTGTAAAACTCGAGTGCCTTGGCTTGGTCGTCAACCATCACGCTACAACCGCTGATTCTCACTTGATGAGCTCCTTTGTCATTTGGTGGGCCAACGCACCGCGATTGCTCTCAGTGGTTCGCCATTGAACCAGTGAAACTTGCACCGGCCTTCTCGCTTTGCGATCACCAGCCCCGCGGACTCCAAGATCTCCAGATGCTGCGAGATTGCCTGGCGGGATGAGCCGATCGAGTGCCTCATAACCAGTCTGCCACAGATCTCGAAGAGGGATTGGCCGTCGCGGTCGACCAGTTCATCGAGGATTGCTCGTCTTGTCGGGTCGGCAAGGGCTCGGTACAGCAAGTCGTCCATGGGTCCGCTCGTTGCAGATTACGCAAGTGGCGGCTTGCGTGTCAAGCCCTCGCGGCGAGCTCCCGTTTCCGCCTGCGGAGGTCGGACCTGAGCGCATCCGGACAATGGGCGATCGGCGGCGGGCAACAGGCGTGGGTTCCCGAAAGTGGGAGGAGATTCTGGATCCTGACGCTGGAGCTCGGCATTTTGGCATCCGCGGCAAGGGTTTCCTGCGAACCACGCGTACCCGCGGTAGGCTCGAGCTGGCGCGGTGTCGCGCAGTACGCAAGAGCCCCAGCCGGTTGTTCCCTTTTTCGCGTGCGCCACGAAGCGGCGTTTCATGTCATCGGTCTTTGAGCGTGCCCGCGACGCAGCACGGCCGATGCTGGATGTGACCAAACCGATGACACAGACGCCGCTCAAGGATCGGGCTTCAGACGGATCTCCTCATTCGCGCCCGGGTGTTTCGCCCCCAGGCAGCGGGGCTGAGCGGGAGCAGGCGGCTGGACCGCGGGCGGGCGCGGTCGGGGCGGTTGAGCTCAAGCCGGTGCCCGGGCGGGCGCTGTTCGAGGCCACGCGTCCGTTCGCGGCGGAGTTTCGCGTGCGGAGTTGGCTGGAGGTGCTCGCGACGCTGGGCGTGCTGCTGCTGGGGATGGTCGCGGGGGCGGTTGCCCCGTGGTGGCCCGTGCAGCTTGCCGGGTCGGTCGTCGGGGCGCTGATGCTCGTCCGGGCGTTCATCCTGTTCCATGACTTCATGCACGGCTCGCTGCTGCGCAAGTCGCGCTCGGCGAAGGCGTTGTTCACGCTTGTCGGGCTGGTGATGCTGTCGCCGCCGCGATACTGGCGGCAGACGCATAACTACCACCACGGGCACGTCGGCAAGCCCAACAAACCTGACGGCGATGATAAGCCCTTGCTGGTGATCTCTGACATCGGCTCGTTCCCGCTGATGACGACCGAGTCCTGGCAGCGGGCCTCGGCGTGGCAGAAGCTGCGGTACCGCGTGCTGCGTCACCCGCTGACGATCATGTTCGCGGGCGTGACGGTGTTCATGTTCGGTCTCACGCTGCGTCCGACGCTCCAGAACCCGCGGAAGTACTGGGACGGCGCTGTCGCGTTGCTGTTGCACGCGGTGGTGATCACGGGCCTCTGGCTCTTCCTCGGCGCGTCTGCGGCGTTCTTTGGCTTTGTGCTGCCCTTCGCGCTCGCGGCGATGCTCGGGGCGTACCTCTTCTACGCGCAGCACAACTACGAGGGCATGCACGTGCATGAGCCCGAGGAATGGACGTACTACCGCGGCGCGGTCGAGTCATCGAGCTACATGAAGCTCAACGGGCTGATGGACTGGTTCACCGGGAACATCGGCTACCACCACATCCATCACCTCAACCCGCTGATCCCGTTCTATCGCCTGCCTGAGGTCATGAAGGCGTTGCCGGAACTCCAGCACCCGAGCATGACATCGCTGAGCCCGCAAGAGGTTACCAAGTGCCTCAGCCTGAACCTGTGGGATCCCAAGGAAAACCGGCTGGTCGGCTACGGGGCCGCGAAGCGTGGGCGCTCAGGCACCTGACCCGCATCGCGCGCGGCCAACCCGCGTGCGCCGGCTTGGGTTCAGTGTCATAGCCCGTTGCTAGGGTGAAGACGCATTGCTGAGGCGATAGCGGATCATCGACCTGTCGACCGCCTTGAGCTTTGCGGCAATGGCGCTTGCGCCACAGTTGGTCGTGCTCAGGAACACGGCGTCGACCTCCGGGCAGATGCAGACGTGCGCGTAGAACATCGAGTTGGAGCCGGCGTGGTGCAGGATGCGCCCTGCGTCGCTGTCGCCCGGTCCCGTGGCCCAGCCACGGTTGAGCACGACCCCCAGCCATCGGCGTGCGTGTTCATGGATTACACGCGAGTGAACCACCGCACGCCTCGAGAGTTGTCGCTTCAGGCGCGCCCTCGCACAAGGTCGAGGACCTTGGCCGGGTCGAGTGTGCGGGCGTTGGCTTCGATCTGCGGTCGGTGCTGCGTGTAGAGGGCCTTGCCCTTGGCGAGGTCGCGCTGGAACATGGAGCGCAGGTCGATCGCGCTGAGCGAGCGGCCGCCGGCGTAGTAGGCCTTGGCAACCTTGCCCATCGCGTACGTGGTCGCGAAGGTCATCATGGGTCCGGTGGCAGCTTTGGCGACCTTGCCGGCGGTCTTGCCAAGTGTTTTCTTGACGATTTTGCCCAGGGCTTTGCGGGCGAAGTTTTCGAGCATCTGCGATGTCGCACCGATGCCGAGCGTCGCGATGAACTCCTTGATGTGCCCCGCACCGAGCGCGTGCCCGTACTGCTTGCCCACCGCGTAAACCATGCGGGTCTGGAGGGGGAGGATCGCCATGGTGGCGAGATTTTGGGGAAGGAGTTCGAGGGCGCCATTCAGGATCGCGTAGCGGAGGATGGTCTTGTCGGCCTCGGCGTCGGCATCGGTCCGGCTGGTGGGATTGGCGCCGTGCACAGCCTGGGGTGACTTGTCAGTCGCCCCTTCGATGGGTATTGGGCTCATCGGTTCGCTCGCGGCGGGGCCCAATATGTCGGTGGGATCGAGTGGGGCTGACGCATCGTCGGGCGGCGGGGCCAGCGCGATGCTGTCGGCCTCGCGCTCGAAGGCGAGTGCTGCGGCGTGATCGAGCCCGAGTTGCCGCTCGAGATCGTCGAGGAAGGCCTGCTCTCCCGGCGTGATCGCGCCGTCGGCGTCGGCGACACACACGGCGATCTCGAAGGCGGTCTGCTTGGCCTGCGCGCTCTCCAGCCGCGCGGCCTCGGCTTGTGGTGTCGTCTGTCTGAAGATCACGCGCTGGTGGAGCGCGGAGAGCGCGGGCATCTCGGTGTCGGCCGCGAGGGTCTGAAAGAGCGAGCGGATTTGCTCGCGTTCGTCGCTTCCCGTCCGCCCGTCGGCGAGGGCGGCCATGAGAGCGAGAGCGGCAACGGCCTCGGCTTCGGCGCTGGTCAGCATGGCGGGATCCTCGCGGCACGCATGGAGATGACGGGCGATCCGTGGCGTCGATTCAAGGCTTGCCGGGGGTGGGGGGCAACGCGGCGCGGGCCGCGAGAATGTCGGCGATTCAGGGTGGGCGGGCGACGGCGCGCTGGGCATCTCCATATGCTCATCCGCTACTCCCCTTTCGAGCGAGTCGAGCCAGCAGCAACGGGGCGTTGATCGCTTCGCCCCGCATCACTGATCCTGCACCGGCGCAGCCCGGCCCTGACCGCTCCGCACGTTTTCTGAGAACCGCGTGTCTGATTCCAAGCCCCGCCTGCCGAAGCCGCTCTCGTTCATGCAGCCGGTGATCGATCTGCGGTCGGGGCTGAGCGGCTCGCCCCGGGCCGACATCCTCTCTGGGTTGACGGTCGCGCTGGCGTTGGTGCCCGAGGCGGTCGCGTTCGCGTTTCTCGCCGGTGTGCCGCCGCTGGTCGGGCTGTACGCGGCGTTCATCATCTGCCTTGTGACGTCGGTGCTGGGCGGGCGCCCGGGCATGATCTCGGGCGCGACCGGGGCGATGGGTGTTGTGGTGGTATCGCTTGTTGCCGACCACGGCATCGGCTACCTGTTCCCGGCGGTCGTGCTCTGCGGGGTGTTGCAGCTCGGGGTGGGGGTGTTCAAGCTCGGGCGTTTCATCCGGATCGTACCGCACCCGGTAATGCTGGGGTTTGTGAACGGGCTGGCGATCGTGATTCTGCTCGCCCAGTTCGGCAGCTTCAAGACGCTCGGCGACGACGGGGCGATGACTTTCCTCGAAGGATCGCGCCTGTGGCTCATGCTGGGGCTTGTCGGGCTGACGATGGCAATCATCGCGTTTCTACCGCGCGTGACGCGAGCCGTGCCGGCGTCGCTCGCGGCGATCGTTGTGGTCTCGCTGATCGCGTTCGGGATCAACGCCGCGTCGCCCGCGGGCGATGCGGCGCCTGGCGAGGATGCTCGCCCGCTGCTCACGGTTGGCGACATGCTCGACGACAGCTCGCGGGCCGCGGCTGTGAAGGCCGCACAACGGGCGAAGGATGCTGCGGTCTTCGAGTCGGCCGAATCGGCGTTGCCCGCGGGCGTTGAGCTGACGGCGACCTCGTCGGACCCGGTCGCGCCGCTCACGCCAATCGAGATCGACGCCGCCATCGCAACGGTTGATATCGAAGCGGTGGGGATCGCCGGTGGGCTGCCTCGGCCCGCGTGGTGGGACTTTGAGATGCCCCCCGCGACGTGGGCGACGCTGCTGATCATCTTGCCCTATTCGCTCGTGCTCGCCGGCGTCGGGCTGATCGAGTCGCTCATGACGCTGACGCTGATCGACGAGCTCACCGATACGCGCGGGCGCAGCAACCGCGAGTGTGTCGGGCAGGGTGTCGCGAACGTGACCTGCGGTATCTTCGGCGGCATGGGCGGGTGCGCGATGATCGGGCAATCGCTGATCAACGTCAAAGCGGGCGGGCGCGGACGCCTCTCGGGCATCACCGCGGCGGTCGCGTTGCTGCTGTTCATCCTGTTCTTAGCGCCGTACATCGAGGCCGTGCCGATGGCGGCGCTGGTCGGTGTGATGTTCATGGTGGTCATCGGCACGTTCGAATGGACGACGCTGCGCACCTGGCGCCGCATCCCCGCCGCCGAGGTGCTCATCATGCTCACGGTTGCGGGCTACACGGTTTTCATGCACGATCTCGCGACCGCGGTGATCATCGGCGTCGCGATGTCGGCCCTCGTCTTCGCCTGGAACAAGAGCAAATACCTCATCGCGGACGTGAGCCACAACGAGCACGGGAGCAAGATCTACCAGCTCCACGGCGTGCTGTTCTTTGGCAGCGTCACACGCTTCCGCGATCTCTTCAACCCGGTGGAAGATCCCGATGATGTGGTCATCGACTTTTACTTCAGCCGGGTGTATGACCAATCGGGCCTCGAAGCGATCAACGTGCTGGCCGACAAGTATCAGAAGCTCGGCAAGCGCCTGCACCTGCGTCATCTGAGTGATGATTGCCGTCGCCTGCTCGATCGCGCGGGCGAGCTCGTTGAGGTCAACATCAGCGAAGACCCGCACTATCACGTCGCGACCGAGCGGGCGATCAACGAGCCGCAGCGTTGATGGCTTCGGCCCGGTCGATCGGTCGCGGGTGTGCCCGGTGCATCACATCCGGGGCCATGCCTCGATGAGGTGCTGCTAGGCTCTCGTTGCGCGGCCGCCGGAACGAGGATCGCTATGCCTTCGCAGATCGACAGCCAGGATTTCAGGGGGCAGCCGCCGGACCGGGATCGGGTGATCTCCGCGCTCGAGGCGTTGTATGCGCGGTATCAAGGGGTTGGTGAAGGACGGCTCGCGGACTACATCCCCGAGCTCGCGAAGGCGGATCCGCGCTGGTTCGCGATCAGCATTGTCACCGTCGAGGGCACCGTGTACGAGGTCGGCGAGATCGACCGGTCGTTCACGATCCAATCGCTCTCCAAGGTCTTTACCCACGCGTTGGCGCTGGCCGACCGCGGGCGTGACTTTGTGCTGCGGCGTGTGGGCGTCGAGCCCTCTGGCGATTCGTTCGACAGCATTATTCGTCTGGACGCCAACAACCGCCCGCACAACGCGATGGTCAACGCGGGCGCAATCGCCGTGACCGGGATGATCGCGGGCGAGACGCGCGAGAGGCGCCTGGAACGTCTGCTCGACATGCTCGGTCGGACGATGGGGCGACGTCCGACGATCGATGAAGCCGTGTATGAGTCGGAGCGGGCGACCGGGCACCGCAACCGTGCGATGGCACACCTGATGCTGAACTTTGGGATTCTGGATCGAGATGTCGAAGACATCCTCGACCTGTATTTCAAGCAGTGCTCAGTCCTGGTGACAGCACGAGATATGGCGACGATGGCCGCGACGCTCGCCAACGCCGGGATCAACCCGACGACCGGCGAGCGAACGGTCGAGCGTGGGTACATCCGAGATGTGCTGACAGTGATGCACACGTGCGGGATGTACAACTACGCGGGCGAGTGGGCGTACACAGTGGGACTGCCCGCCAAGAGCGGTGTTTCCGGCGGGATTATCGCGGTCGTGCCGGGGCAGTTCGGGATCTGCGTCTATTCGCCGCCGGTCGACGAGCGAGGCAACAGCGTGCGCGGCATACGCGTGTTCGAGGATCTGAGCCGCAGCACCGGTATGCACGTCTTCGAGACCTGGCACCAGCACGGGCGAGTGCTCAACCACATCGAGAGCGCGCGGGCGCCCTCGCGGGCGTTGCCCGACACCACCCAGCCCGTCGGCGACGCCACGGTCCACAAGCGTGAGTCCGAGTCGATCAACGGCGAGGGGGGCGAGCTCTAGGACTGCACAACAGGCGTGGTGAGCCCAAGGCCGAATGCCGGAGGGGGGACTCGAACCCCCACTCTATTTCTAGAAGCGGATTTTGAATCCGCCGCGTCTGCCAATTCCGCCACTCCGGCTGGGTGGCGACTGTAGCGTCGGGTGCGGTTTGGGGCCGCCCGGCCGGGGGTATCCACCCGTCGGGCTTGCCGCCAGGCGGGGCGATGCGGCGGTCGGTTGTGCCCAGCCGGCCGCGCTTGTGGATCGATTGCGGACCGAGCTGAACACGCTGCATCCCCAGCGGCTTTGACCACCCAAGGCCATGTGATCGTGTCTGTGACGATGGGAGGGCAAATTCACGGACGCAGGCCTATCAGAATCCAATCAGGCTCACATCGCGAGCGTGTCGTCCACGTAACAGTAACGCCGGATCTGTCCGTCCGATTCTCTTTATCGGAAGCACCGACACGGGCAGAAAACCGCGCAAATCATGGCTGAATCGCGTTGTAGACCGGTTCGTGACGTGATACGATGACGCAACTGTTACGTCGATTTCGACACCATCACCGAGGGAGAACACGTGATGTTTATGCGACTCGCGGCCATGCTGGCCGTTGCGGGCACCTGTGCCGGTGCGAATGCTCAGAACCTGCTCACCAACGCCAGCTTCGAGAGCCCCGGGGGCTTCTTGGTGGCGCCGTGGGCCAACTTCGGCAACGTCTTCCTGGACATCGGCGGCGTCGAGGTCGCCGCTCAGGACGGCATGAACTCGCTCAAGATGTTCGGCGCGAGCTCGGGCATCCAGAGCGACAACGTGCTTCAGCAGACCGTCATGGGCATCACCGCCGGGCAGGAATACACGCTCTCGGGTTTCGCGTGGGAGAACTCGGCCGACCTGATCGGCTCTGAGAACGTGATCCTGCTCCAGCTTGTTTTTCAGGATTCGGGCGGCAACGGTCTCGGCGCTCCTGAGGTCGAGCTGTTCGACCCCGACGACGACGTCAACTTCCCCTCGGATCAGTGGATCTTCGGTGAGGTGACCGCGACCGCACCCGCCGGCACCACGCAGGCGACCGTCAACCTGCTCCACATCCAACTCGGCACGGCTCAGGGCTTCCCTGTCCAGACCGGCGGCGCGTCGTTCTGGGACAACATCGTGCTGACCGAGGGCGATAACGTCCTGCCCTGTAGCCCGGCCGACCTCGAGGCGCCCTTTGGCGTCCTCGACTTCTTCGACGTGCTCGGCTACCTGGGCGACTTCGACGCCGGCTGCGGCAACGGCACGATCGCCGGCCAGATCGGCTCGTACGCGCAGGACTTCGAAGGCCTCGACCAGATGTCGGAAACGGCGCTGGAAGAAGATGGCTGGCTCGTCGGTGCGAACGTCTTCGCTCCCGACGGCACTACCTTCCTCTACAACTACTTCGCCTTCCCGGCGCCCAACGGCGGCCCCGCCTTCAGCGCGATCGACGTCATGCAGGGCGGCCCCGATCAGGGCGACCAGCAGCTCTCCATCTACAACGATTACAACAACGTTGACCATGCCGTCGGCAACCGCATCGAGGCCAACGTCTTCCAGGAGCGCGTGGTCGGTGAGGCCGACGTCGGTGAGACGATCACCTTCTCCTTCGACGCCAAGCTGGGCAACATCGAGGGCGCGTCGACCGCGCAGGCGTTCATCAAGATCCTCGACCAGAACGCCGGCTTCTCCCAGACGGGCGGCGACTCGGTTGACCTGACCAACACCCCCGTCGACTGGACCGGTTACACGCTCAGCGTGACCATCCAGCCCTCGCAGGTGGGGCAGGTCTTCCAGTTCGGTTTCCTGACCGTCGCCAGCAACTTCGAGGGCTCGGGCATCTTCTATGACAACCTCGAGCTCAGCGGTGCCGCGACCGGCCCGTGCAGCACGGCCGACCTGGCTGCCCCCTTCGGCACGCTCGACTTCTTCGACGTGCTTGAGTATCTGGGCCAGTTCGACGAGGGCTGCGAGTAAGGCCTAACGCCACCAAAGCTCCGTTCGTAGATGCACATACAGCACGCCGAGCCCTGCGGGGCTCGGCGTGTTTTTGTTTGGTCGCAAGGCTTGGGCTGTTGGGCTTGGGCTCGCGGGCTTGGGCGTGCGGTCCAACGAGTCGCCCGTTTGCGCGGCCGCCGATCGTTCGGGGTTCGATCACCAGCGCGGAGGTCTCGCAAGCACGAGAGCGACAACACGACGTGTGGTCAAGGCCGGCTTCGATTCGTACCGGCGAGGCGAGCGAGGCGGGGCGGCGAAGTGCTCGAGGACAGCTCCGCTCAAGCAGTGCAGAATGCCTTCAGGGCCCACGAGACGGTTGCAGGCGTGCAGTTCCGTCGGCGTGCACACGCGTTGCGTGTGTACGAGCCGCTCGGGTCGCGTGAGGCGGTGCCGGAGCCCGGTGTCGCAACTCGGTGTCGCAACTCGGTGTTGCAACTCGGTGTTGGCGCGCCGCGTGACAGCGCCAAGCCGTTCAGCGGTTGGCGCAAGTCTTCATAGGGCTGGTTCTGGATCAGACCGAGCGGACGAGTTGGCCGTCGCTGTCGAGATGGATCGGCACGCTCGTGACAAATGAGGTGCTCTCGAGCACTTCAAACTTGGTCTGGCGGGCCTCGCGGAAGACCTCGATCGAGCCGCTCTCACGCTGTGCTTCGCGGGTGATCCATCGCGCGGCTTCGATTCCCACCGCCACCGCGTCCTGGCAGACCGCGGTGTACCGGGGAAAGGTCTGGAAGCGGGTCACGCTGTCGTCAACGCCCACGATGGAAAGGTCGCGGGGCACCTTGATGCCCAGGCGCAGACACATCTGGAGGGCGCCGATGGTGGGCATGGGGTTGGTGAAGAAGATCGCGGTGGGGGGGCTGGGGTGCTCGAGCAGCGTGGTGAGCATGATCTCGCCGCCGTGGGCGTTCGCCTTGGTGCGCACGATCAGGGTCTCGTCGACCTCGAGCCCCGCCTCGGTCATGCCCTGGCGGAACCCCGCTTCGCGGTCCTGGTGATCCGTGTCCAGCACGTTGTGCGTCGCGAGCCCGATGCGCTTGTGTCCCAGGCCCACGAGGTGCTCGACGGCCTGGCGTGAAGACTCCTTGGACACCGAGTCGATGTAGTTCACCCGCGGGTCGTCGCTGCGGTCGGCGACGAGCAAGCACGGGAACCGCTCGCTGGCGATCTCGCCGATCAGCGACATGTCGCCCAGCGAACGCATGATGATGGCGCGCACACCCTTGCGGTGGAAGAACTGGGTGTAGGTCTCGTCGTTGTGCTTGTCGCGGGCCGCGCTGATGAAGGTCAGGTCGTGGCGGTTCTCGTAGACGCCCCGGAGCATGCCGGAGAGCAGCGCCGCCTCGAAGTCGCCCATCTCGGATTTGACGGGTTCTTCTGGGTAGACCAGGCCGATGACGTTGGTCGGCTTCTTACCGATTGAGGGGCGATACCCGGACCGCTCGGCGGCCTCGAGCACACGCCGGCGCGTCTCTTCGCTGACACCGGTGCCCTGGTTGATCGCTCGCGAGACCGTCGCGACCGACACCCCAAGCTCCTTGGCGATCTGCCTGACCGAACTCACGCGCACCCCCTCACCGCCGGCCGAGCGCCGGATTAGTCGTCGCCCAACTCGCGGTTCTCGACCCGCTCATCGGACGGGTTCCAGAGTACCTTGTAGGTGCTGCGGCCGTCGGGTTCGATCAATTCGGAGGCGCTGACGGTGGCAACGTGGCCGTCGACAAACGCGAAGTTAGCACTGCCCTCGATATCGAAGGTGTCGCTCGTGCGTCGCGGATGGCGGTAGAAGGGGATGTATCCGCGGGGCTCATCGCCCAGGCTGCCGTCCATCTCGGGGTTGCGAACGTTGCTGGCGCCCTGCCAGCGGCCTTCGGCGCCGCCCCAGGTCTCGTCAACCAGACCGTCTTCGTTCGAGCCGAAACGCTCGCCCGGGAGACCGGTGGCCCCGATCGACGCACCGCTGAACCAGGTGACTTCGCCGCTGTCGGTTTCCAGTTCTGAGATGAACAGGCCCCATGCCTCGCCGAACAGGATCACCTCAGAGGCTCGCGAGACGGCGGAGTCGAATGCCTCGCCCCGGTTGAACGTGGCGCTATTGCCGGGATTCTGCCCCGGGCGGAAGAACGTGTTGGTACCCGTCGTGAAGTCGGGCTCGGCTTCGGCGACAGAAGCCGCCCAGTAGTTCATCGAGTACGACCGCGCAGCATCGGGCTGATTCGGGCACTCCATCACCCCACCGCCGACCGTCTGGTTGAAAATGTTGTCCTGAGAGAGGTTCCTAAAGTCTTCCTGAGGGAGATACTGACCGATCCGGTTGACGTCGTACCAGGTCAGGTTCCGCTTGCCGTTCTGTGGATCGATGATGGTCGGTCCACCGACATTGATGGGGAACTTGTCCCTGTTGTCGGTCGCGTAGAGCAGCCCGGCCGTGGCGATCTGGCGCAGGTTGGTCGAGCAGAGGACGCCTCGGGCGGAGTCTCGTGCCTTCCCGAGCGCGGGCAGCAGGATGCCGATCAGCAGCGCGATGATCGCGATGACGACCAGCAGCTCGATGAGCGTGAAAGCCCGGCGGGTGTGCCGCGGCCCGTGATTTGTCGCGTTCGACAGCATGTGCGCCTCCCTCTGGCGTAACTGTTACCGTATTGTGCCGGCCCCGGGGGGGCTTGTCAAGGGGTGTTTGTCGAAGGGCCCTGCCGAAGGCCGAAATGCTTGGCCCAGCGGTGCCTGGCTGAGTACCGAGGTCATGCGCGGCGGTGATTCCGACGCCCTGGCCCGGGGGGCTCGCCTTTTGCGACCGCAACTGTTACGGTCTTCCTATGGATACGACAGCAAGAATCGGACGGTTCTGTGGGCTTCTCTCTTTGCTCGCCCTGGGTCTCCCTGCTTGCGCATCTTCCGGGGGTTCGCCGGTCCAGGCGGGCGGACAAACGTCCGGGAAAGATGGCACTCGCGTGGTGCTTGAGCAGGAAGACGGCCGCTTCAGGCTGGTGCGCGAGGGCTCGCCCTTTGTGATCAAGGGCGTGGGCGGCACCATCAGGCTCGCCGAATTGAAAGCCCGCGGCGGCAACGCGATCCGCACCTGGGACGCCGAGGGCATCGCCCCGCTGATGGACGAAGCGCACGAGCTGGGCCTGGGCGTCATGGTCGGCATCTGGCTCGAGCACCAGCGTCACGGCTACGACCACAGCGACCCCGAGCAACGGCGCAAAGAGATCGAGCGTGTCGAGCGCTTGGTCAAAGAGCTGCGCCATCATCCCGCGCTGCTGGGCTGGGGCGTCGGCAACGAGCTCGAACTCGGGGGCGACCTCGACATTGCGCTCGAGCAGACACAGGCTGCGGCCGCCGCGATCAAGCGGCTCGACACGGATCATCCGACGATGGCCGTGCTGACCGAGATCGGCGACGACAAGGCGATCCGCGTGCAGCGAGAGTGCCCGGACATCGACATCCTGGGCATCAACACGTACGGCGGCGCGGTCAACCTCGCCGAGCGGCTGGAGCAGCAGGGCTTCACCGGCGCCTTTGCCGTGACCGAGTTCGGGCCGCTGGGCCACTGGGAGACCGGGGCCACGCCCTGGGGCGCGCCGTTCGAGCAGACCAGCACCGAGAAGGCCGAGTTTCTCAGGCAGAACTACGAGCACACCATCGTCGAGAACCTTGGGACCAACTGCGTGGGCTCGTTTGCGTTCCTCTGGGGACACAAGCAAGAGAAGACCGCGACCTGGTTTGGGATGATGCTCCCCACCGGCGAGACGCTCGCGGCCGTCGACGTGTTGCAGGAGATGTGGACGGGATCAACGCCCGAGAACCGCGCCCCGCGTGTCGGGCCACTCTCGATGCCCGGCGTCGAAGGGCTGACGCTCGAGCCGGGGCAGCGGGTGCGGTTCCAACTCGAAGTGAGCGACCCCGACGGCGATCCGGTCGAGGTCTCGTGGCGCGTCAAGCCTGAGTCAACGGACGAGTCGATGGGCGGGGACTTTGAGCAGACGCTCGACCCGATCGAACTCGACATCCGCAAGGTCGGGGCGGCTGAGTCAGTCGGCGCATCCGCCGCCGAGATCACCATGCCGGTTGAAGAGGGCGCGTACCGCGTGTTTGTCACTGTGCGCGACGGGCAGGGGCACGCGGGGACGGCGAACCTCCCGGTGTTTGTCGGCGACCCGCGGTAAGTGATCCGCCCGAACAGCGGCGCAGCAGCTTGCGCGCACCTTCTGAGTTGCGCACACGCATGAAAACAGCCTGCGGACGCGAGTCCGCGGGCTGTTGCTCTGCATCGGTATGCAGCATGCTGTGTTCGGCCTTGGATCAGCTTCTCAGCAACCCGCATCAAACGCCGAGAGGTATTCGAGGACATCGAAGAAGTCGAACTGCCCGGTGGGCGGCGCGAGATCGGCCGCGGGGTCTTGGGCATCGAACTGGGCGAGGTACGCGAGGACATCGAAGAAGTCGAGCGAGCCGAACGGCTCGGCGAGGTCCGCCGGTGAGCAGCCGCCGACGGCCTCGAACGAGAAGTAGTCGAGGTTGAAGCCCTGGGGATCGACGGACCGGTTGGCGAAACGGATGATCTGTTCACCGGCTTCGAGTTCGAGCGTGGCGTCGACGGTCGTCCACGCCTGCCAGTCGCCGGTGATCGGCACTTGGATGTCGCCGGCGAGGTCGACGCCGTCCTGTTCGAGCCGGAAGCTTCCGCCGGTATTGAGCGACGCGACGCGCGTGGTGAGGTTGTAGGTGCCGGCCTCAAGCACGTTGACGGTGTATTCCAACCACTCGCCCTCGCGGATCCAGCCCACATTGAAGCCCGAGCCGTCGCTGGCCTGCACGTCGGCGTCGCTGAAGCGGTACGCGGCGCCGTTGTTGCCCGGGTCGACGTCGAAGTACGACTGCCCGTTGAAGCCTTCGTCGAAGTTTTCCGCCTCGACAAGGCCCGGGATCGTCGCGGCGGTGCCCAGGTAGGGCGTCTGGATCTGCTGGTACGCGCGGACGTAATCGACCTCAAGGATCTGGGGCCAGACCGATTCGCCTGTGGGGTCGCCCGGGAAGCGCCCGCCGACCGCGACGTTAAGCAGCAGGTGGAACGGGACATCGAACGGAGCCTGCGAGTTGCCGGCGCCGCTGCTCGAGAACCAGACGTTGCTGGTCTGGCTGTAATACAGCTGTCCGTCGACGTACCAGCGGATCTGATCCGGCTCCCACTCGATGGCGTAGACGTGGAAGTTCTCGGAGAAGTCGCGCCCGTCGGCGAGCGATGCGCCGGCGGAGGTGTTGTTGGGGAACGACCCGCCGAAGTGTGTGGTGCCGTAGATCCGGTCGGCGAAGTTGACCGACTCCATGATGTCGATCTCGCCCGATGCGGCCCAGCCGCCGTAAGGTGAGTCCGTGGGCAGCATCCAGAACGCGGGCCAGACGCCCGGCGTCGAAGGCAGCTTCATGCGTGCCTCGATGCGCCCGTACAGGAATTCCTGTCGCCCCTTGGTGCGGATGCGGGCCGAGGAGTAGTCGCGGTTGCCGATGTCCTGCTCACGCGCGATGATCTTGAGCGTGCCGCCAAAGACCGCGGCGTTCGCGACGCTGTCTGTGTAGTACTGCAACTCGTCGTTGCCCCAGCCGGCGGGCAGTCCCTCGGACGTGCCCGTCCCGATCTGCTGCTCCCACGTGTCCGTGTCGAGTCCGACGCCGTTGAACTCATCGCTCCAGACGAGCTCGTAGGTCTGTGCGGCGGCGGCGGTCGAAAGGGCGGCAAAGGCCGAGGCCTGGGCAACCCGAAGAAGTCCTGCGTGACGCATGTGTGTGGTCCAGTTTGGAGGTTGCGACGGGGTGAAGTCGCCGAGTTGGACGCATTGCCGCACTCCCTCAGCGGCACCGACGCCCCCTAGATTCGACAGATTCTACCGTAACAGTTTCTTGGGTTTGCTCTGTTTGCGTCAGATCTGATCGAAAAGATGCCGGCACGCGCCGCTCGCCGATCGGGGCTTGTGCGATGCTTCGAACCGTGGGAAAAGCCGATTCCGTCCTGCCAGGTCCATTTGTGAAGGTCCGATCATGGCAAGCAAACTCAGGATTTTTGTTTCAAGACTTGACCCTGGGGCTTGAACCGGGCCAACGTATCAGTTACGCTCGATCTGGGTGACGTGTTTTTTCACCCACTCGTTCGCGTTTGGGCCGGTGCCCGTTGCCTGTCGGCCGCGATCTGAGGACACGAGAGAGCGGGGCCTTGAGAGAGTGCCCCGGTTGATGATCGAGGGAGATACGGATGAAGAATGCATTGAGCCGTTGTGCCGTTGGTGCCGCTCTGGTTGCCTTTGCGGGCGCCGGTCAGGCCCAGATTTCGCAGTACAGCGAGGACTTTGAGGGTCTGAACGCAGCCAACCCCACCGAGCTTGGCGATGCCGGCTGGCTCGTGGGTGCCAACGTCTTTGATTCGACGGGCACTACCTTCCTGTACAACTACTTCGCGTTCGCGGCGCCGAACGGCGGACCGGCCTTCAGCGCGATCGACAGCGGCCAGGGCGGCCCCGCGCAGGGCGCACAGCAGCTCTCGGTCTACAACGACTACAACAACGCCGACCACGGCAACGGTTCGGGCAACCGGATCGAGGCCAACGTCTTCCGCGAGTACACGATCGACGCGAGCAACGCCGGCACTTGGAGCTTCAGCTTCGACGCCAAGCTCGGCAACCTCGCTGGCGCGTCGACCGCCTTCGCGTTTATTAAGATCCTCGACCCCAACGCTGGCTTCGCGCAGACCGGCGGGGACATCATCGACCTGACCAACACGTCCACCGAGTGGCAGGGCTACACCTTGTCGGCCGACGTTGACGCCTCGCAGGCGGGCCAGATCTTCCAGATCGGCTTCTTCAGCGTCGCGAGCAACTTCGAGAGCTCGGGCGTCTTCTACGACAATCTGAACCTCGTCCCGACGCCCGCCGCCGCCGGCCTGCTCGGCATGGGCGGCCTCATCGCGATGCGTCGTCGTCGCTGATAGAAGCGTCGATCCACAGTGCATTTCAGCCGCGTGGTGTCACCACGCCGCGCGGCTTTTCAGGCGTAGGTTCAGTTGCTCTGCTCTGGTCGTCTTTGGCAATGTGTCAAGAGGCAATGGGCAGCGCATCACGGGGGGCCCGCTGGAGAGAACCCCCCGAGGCACCGGCTGTGCGTGACGCGGGCAATGCGTACAGCAAGTCCAGTTGAGAGGGACAAAGAAATGAAGAACGCTCAGTTTATCGTTAGCGCCATCGCGTGCGCCGCCGTCGCCGGTACCGCCGCCGCTCAGGTCGAGCTCGCCGTCAACGGCGACTTCGAGACCGGCGACCTCACCGGCTGGTCGGACTTCTCGTCGGGCCTGCAGTCGTTCGGTGTGACCAACGACGTCAACAGCGGCAACTTCGCTGGTCAGTTCGTCAACCCTGACGCCGGCACCGCGGGCACGATCAAGCAGGCCAACGTCGGCGTTGGTCAGGTTGCCTCGGGTGACCTGGTCACCATCTCGTTCGCTGCCAAGGCCAACGTCGGCCCCGGCGGCGTGCTCTTCGCCGAGTTCTTCAGCGAGCTGAGCGGCGGTGGTGTTTCGTCGGCTGAGATCCTCGGCGGTGGCCCCCTCGCGGTCACGAGCGATTGGCAGACCTTCAACTTCACCGCCGTTGCCGGTCCGGACGTCTCGGGCGGCGTCACGCTCCAGTTCAACGGCGCGACCGGCGCCTTCGCTGGCAGCACCATCGAGTACTTCGTTGACGACGTCTCGATCCAGATCGTCCCGACGCCCGCCGTCGCCAGCCTCCTCGGCATGGGCGGCCTCGTCGCGATGCGTCGTCGTCGCTAAACGATCCTGAAACGGATCCCTCAAGCACCGGCCGTTGACGCGGCCGGTGACTTTCCCTCCGGCCGCCGGCGCTCACGGGCGCGGGCGGCCGTTTTCATGCGCGGGCCAGACCGCGTGTTGGATCTCCTCGCGCTCCGGATCAAGGGGGGACATGTTGCAAGCAGCACAACCCCCCCCGCGCCCGACGCAAAGGCGCTCGCCGGGCCCCGAGTCCGACGCCGGCAACGCCCACGGCCCTCAGGTGACCCCCCGAATGGCCGATAGCACCCCCTGGGTCGCACAGGCGGTGCGGGCCCGGGAGGTCTGTGTGTGGTCGAGACCCCGGTCAACGGTGGAAGACGTCGCTGGCTCGCGCCCGGTGAGAGCGGTCTCGCATGGGGCGGGCTCGCGCTCGTTGGCGTGCTGCTGCTCGCGGTCACGCTGAGCGCGTGGTGGTCGCTCCGAGCGTGGAACCAGAGCGCAGCGCACGACGCAGGGCTCGAGGCCGATCGCGTTGCCGGGCTGCTGGCGACCGCGGCCGAGGCGAGCCTCTCGAGCGATTCACCGACCGCGCTGCGTCGCCTTGCCGCCGATGCGGCGATGGGCGGCTGGCGCGTGGAGGTCTCGCTCGACGGCGTCGGACTGATCGCATCGGGAACGCCGGGCGAGCTCGGCTCGGTCGACATTCCGGCGTCGTGGACCGACCTCGGCGACCTTGGCGTTCTGGGTGGTGCAGATCCGATGCGGCCGGTCCGCAAGCGTGCGTTCCGGGTGCCGGGGCGAGGCACGGGTGTTGTTGCGGTGACACCGCCGGCCGTCTCGGCGACGGCGGGAGAGCCGGCGATCGCGATCAGGGCGGGCTCGCTCGCCGCGGCCGCGATCGGGCTGGTCGCACTCCTGTTCGTCTACCGAACGCTGCGCTCTCGTCTGCGCGGGATGGCATCGATCGGCGATGCGCTCGTGCTGCTCGCGCACGGCGAACAGCGGACCGACGTGCTCGTGGTTGATGAAGGATTCGGCGAAGCGGGCGCGGCGTGGAACGCGTTGCTGGCAGACCGGCGGGTGCTGCGCGCACAGGCCGCGGCCGAGCGTGTCGACCAGGCGCTCGCCGGCGGCGGGCACGACAGTCGGGACCTCCGCGAGGCTTTCGACGCGCTGCGTGACGGCGTGATGCTCGTCGACGACGCGGGCACCATCCTCGAGACCAATGGCGCCGCGGGCGTTCTGCTCCGGAAGGAACGCGGCGTGATCGTGGGGTCGACGGTTCTTGAATCGCTTGGGGAGCAGGCCGCCGAGCTGCTCGCGGGCATCGGCGCCGGCGAGGGGCACGCACGCGCGGCGGTCGACCTCGAGAACGAACCCGGAAGCGAGAAGGGAGTGCTGCGCGTCGGCATCGTCCCGCTGCGCAACGGCGCACGCGCCCGGGCCTTGGTTCGGATCGAGGACGTCACGCAGCTCCGCCATGCCGAGGAGGGGCGCAACCACTTTCTGGCGCAGGCGACGCACGAGCTCCGCACGCCGCTCACGAACATCCGGCTGTACGTCGAGCAGGCGATCGAGGAGGGGGACGAGGACCCGCAGCTCCGCGAGCAGGCGTTCAACGTGATCGGGCAGGAGTCTCGGCGCCTGGAACGCATCGTCGGCGACATGCTGAGCGTCGCGGAACTCGAGGCCGGGACGCTGGCGATTCGCCGGGGCGATGTGCGTCTTGAGTCGCTGCTCGAGCAGCTCGAGAACGATTACCGCGCACAGGCCGAGAACAAAGAGATCCTGCTTCGGTTCGATCTGCCGCCGCGTTTGCCGGTGATTTCTGGCGATCAGGACCGCCTGGGCCTTGTGCTGCACAACCTGATGGGCAACGCGCTCAAGTACACGCCGGCGGGGGGCGAGGTGGTGCTGCTGGCGAGCGCCGACGACGAGGGCACGGTGCGTATCGCGGTGCGCGACACCGGCATCGGGATCGCACCGGATCAGTTCGAACGTGTCTTCGAGCGGTTCGCGCGGGCCGAGGACGATCGCGTGCGTCATGTCACGGGCACAGGGCTCGGTCTCGCGCTCGCGCGGGAGGTCGCCCGCGCGCACGGGGGCGAGATCGAGATCGAGAGCGAGATCGACAAGGGCAGCACCTTCACGCTCGTGCTGCCCGGCGCGGCCGAGCGGTCCATGGCGGCCTGATCGGGGTTCACGATGGAGATCGTTGAAGAACGCCAGGGCGCCGTCACCGTCGTCCGTCCGAAGGGACAGATCGGCGAGGCCGAGGCGACGATCCTGCGCCAGCGTCTGCGCGATGTGCTGGAGCGCTCGCTCGGGCGGTTTGTGCTCGACGCGGCGGACATTCCTTACGCCGACAGCACGGGCCTCGAACTGTTGCTTGATGTCACCGATGAGCTCAGCGGCAGCGGGCGGGTGCTCAAGCTGTGCGCCGCGACGGACACGCTCCGCGAGGCGCTGAAGCTGACCGGGATCGGCGATCGCTTCGAGCACTTTGCGGATGTGCAGACCGGCGTGCGGAGCTTCCTGTGAAGGGCGCGGGCGATCTGTTTGGGCAGGGGACCGATGGAGCGCCCGAGCCGGCACGCGATGAAACCGAAGCGCGCCGACCCGACGCGTCCGCACCGTCTGGTCCCGATCGGTCTGCCAAGCCGAGCGGCCCGCTCCGCGTGGGCGATGTGCTGGTCGCCGAGGGGCACGTCTCGGACGAGCAGCTCTCGCGCGCTCTTGCGCAGCAGCGGTCGTCGGGCAGGCGGCTCGGCGAGATGCTCGTCGAGCAGGGCGTCATCACGCCGGCTGTGCTTGTGCAGAGCCTCGCGACGACGCTTGGCGTGCCCGGTGTCCAGCTGCGCCACGGCCTGATCGACCCCGCGCTGCTCGCGTTGATCGGCGAAGAAGAGGCAGATCGCCTCGGGGCGCTGCCGCTCTTCCGCGTGCGTGACGAGCTCACGGTCGCGATGGCGGAGCCGCAGAACCTCCCGTCGATCGACCGCATCGAGTCGATCACGGGCTTGAAGGTCCGCCCGGTGCTCGCGCTCGGCGACAGCATCCGCGAGTTCATCCGCAAATACGCCGGCGGCAACGTCGACGTGGACGCGTTCCTCACGAGCCTTGCCGAGTCGGACGTGGAGGTTGTCGAGCGCGAGACCGTCGACGAGGGACCCTCGACCGACCTCGATCGCATGATCGAGGGCTCACCGATCGTCAACCTCGTCAACGTCGCGCTGCTGACGGCGGTCAAAGACGGCGCGAGCGACATCCACATCGAGCCCGACAAACGCGGCACACGCATCCGCTATCGCATCGACGGCACGCTGCGCGACCTCATGAAGCCGCCACCCGGCATGCACGCCCCGATCGTGAGCCGCGTCAAGATCATCGGCAAGATGGACATCGCCGAGAAGCGGCTGCCGCAGGAGGGGCGCGTCCGCATCGTGGCCGAGGGGCGGGAGATCGACCTGCGCGTGTCGAGCATCCCGACGCTGCTGGGCGAGAAGCTCGTCGTGCGCATCCTCGACAAGAAGAACCTGCGCGTTCGGATGGAAGATCTCGGGTTCCGCACCGAGGCGCTCGATACGTTCCGGCGCGTGCTGAAGCAGTCTCATGGACTGGTGCTTGTCACCGGCCCGACGGGCAGCGGCAAAACGACGACGCTCTACTCCGCCCTGGACATGCTGCGCAGCCCGGAGCGAAACATCGTGACGGTCGAGGACCCCGTCGAGTATCAGCTCGACATGGTCAACCAGATCCAGGCGAACGAGGCGATCGGCTTGAGCTTCGCGCGCACGCTGCGCAGCATCCTGCGTCAAGACCCCGACATCATCATGATTGGGGAGATCCGCGACGAGGAGACGGCCCGGGTCGCCGTTCAGGCCGCGCTGACCGGGCACGGCGTGCTCGCGACGCTGCATACCAATGATGCGCCCGGCGCTGTTGCGCGCCTTGTCGACATGGGCGTCGAGCCGTACCTGCTGAGCGCGGCGCTCAACGGCGTCGTCGCCCAACGCCTCGCGCGGACGATCTGCCCGAGCTGCATCACCAAGTACTATCCGAGTGAGCAAGTGCTGGAAGACGCAGACATCTCCGATCATGCCGGACGCGCTTTCAAACGCGGCGAAGGCTGCCAGGCCTGCCACAACACCGGCTTTCGCGGGCGCGCGGGGGTCTACGAGGTGATGGAAGTGACGCCCGGCATGCGGCGCATGATCTATCGCAGCGCGCCAACGCACGAGATCCGATCCAGGCTCCGCGAGCTCGGCGCGCTCGGGCTCCGCGAAGAGGGTGTGCTGCTCGCGATCCAGGGGCGCACATCGCTCGAAGAAATCCTGCGCGTGACCCACACCGACGACGATCCCGGGGAGCCGGGCACCGCAACCCCGGTGGGGGTGGCCGCATGATGTTCGAGGTGCGGGCATTCAACGCAGCGGGCCAGGAGGTGCGCGAGCGTGTCGAGGCCGTCAGCGCCGCGGAGGCGCAGGAGGTTCTGCGTCGACGGGGGATGTTCGTCGCCGGCGCGGCCGTGTGTGATGCGACAGAGGGCGCGACAAGAGCCGCGGGGCGCTCCAGCGGCAAGCTCCCGGGCGGGCTGATCGTCAAGCAGCTCGCCGTCTTCAGCCGCGAGCTCTCGCTGCTGGTCGCGACCGGAACGCCCGTGGTCGACGGGCTCGCGGCGCTCGAGCGTCAGGCGAGCGACGATCGTTGGCGCACGGTCGTCCGCGGCGTGCGCGAACGGGTTGAGGGGGGTGAACCGCTGAGTGACGCCATGGCCGCGTTCCCGCACGTCTTCACCGGTGTCGCAAGAAGCCTCGTGGCGGCGGGTGAGTCGGCGGGGGCGCTCGACGTCATGCTCGATCGGCTTGCCTCGCTCACGCGTCGTCAGGCGCGGACCCGAGGCGCGATCACGGGGGCGCTGGTCTATCCGGCCCTGCTGATCAGCGTGTCCGTCCTGGTGCTGATGATGCTGATCATGTTTGTGCTGCCACGGTTCTCCGGGCTGTTCGAGACGCTGGACACCGGCCTCCCGCCCACAACGCAGGCTCTGGTCTGGGTGAGCGACACGCTCAGGGCCTGGTGGTTCATCGCGATCCCGCTGATGCTGGGCGCCGTTGGCGGCGCGATCTACTGGGCACGCACGCCCGCGGGCGTACGCACGATCGGGGATGTCGCATTGCGTCTGCCGCGGTTCAACGCCATTCTTCGTTCGTTCCAGACCGCCCGGATTACGCGACTGCTCGGCACGTTGCTCGAGGGGCGAGTGCCGATGCTGGAGGCGTTGCAGCTCACCCGCGGGTCGGTCTCGCATCACCGTTACGTCGCGTTGCTGGGCGATGCCGAGCAAGCCGTCTCAAAGGGCGAGCCCGTCAGTGTCGCGCTCGCGCGCAACGGCCTGCTCGTTCCCTCGGCCGTGGAAGCCATGCGCAACGGTGAGCAGACCGGGCGTCTCTCGACCGTGCTCTGCAGTGTCGCCGACTATCTCGATGAGGAGAACGAAGCGGTGCTCAAGAGCCTCTCAAGCCTCATCGAACCGCTCATCATGCTGGGGCTCGGGGCTCTTGTTGCCTTCGTCGCGGTCAGCATGTTCTTGCCTCTGTTTGATCTGACCGCGTCCGCGGGTGGGGGGGCGCCTTGATGCTGCGGCGAGCAGAAATCATGCGATTGGGTTCGGCAGCGCCCGGCGTCGGTGCGGCGCCGATCGTTGTTGACATTGGCGAGGGCGCCGTGCGGGCGGTCCAGGCTCGCAAACGAGGCGAACCGCGGGTGTGCTGTTATCCGGCCCTGCACGACGCGATCGGTCAGGCTGACGAGTCGGCCGCGTGTCTGGCGGGCGTGCTCGATCGGCATGGATTCGTTGGCTCGCGCGTGGTGCTCATCGCGCCGCGGCGACTCACGCGCGCCAGCCTGGTCGCGGTTCCGCGTGCGGCCGAAGGGGTCCCGATCGACGCGATCGTTCGCGCTGAGGTGGCGCGCGTTCACGGGATCGACGATGGCTTTGAGGTTGTCAAATGGCCCCTGCCGCGTTCGAGCGACGCGACGGGCGAAGCCGGGGTCATGGTCCAGGCGATCGAGCACAAGCCGGCGCTCGGTGTTGTTCGCGCCCTCGAGCGACAGGGGCTCGTTGTCGAGTCGCTGCTGCCCGTCACGCCCTTGCTGACGCGTAGCGCAGTGGCAATGGGAATCACAGGCTCGGGGATGTCGGTGCTCATCGAGGCCGGCTGGCGCGATGCTTATGTGTCAGCTTTGATCGCGGGCGTGTGCGTGTATCAGCGCACGCTGAGCGGTGTTGGGCTCGGCGCAGTCCTAGCGCAAGCACTCGACGACGGGGCGGACGCGGCCGATGCGATCGAGTCCGAGGGAGGGCGCCTGGCGGGCGTGACCGACGGCGGGCTGGTGTCTCGCTCGGCGGCCGCCGTGGCCGACCAGCTCGGGAGCGAGGCCAAGCGTGTGAGCGAGTACGCGTCGCGTCGGTACCGCGGGCACCAACTTGGGGCGGCGCTGCTCAGCGGTGATCTGTGGGATGTTCCCGGGGCTGAGGCACGAGTCGCAGCTTCAGTCGGTGCCGCGGCGCGGGTGCTTCGCCCAGGCGCGTTGCTCGGCGCGGAGGCTCCCTATGCGCCGGGTTTCGGGGCCGCGATTGCGGCTGCCGCGTTCGCAACGGGGGTCGCGGCATGACGACACTGCACACCATCGAGCTGCTGCCGGCGCCCCTCGTTACCCACCGACGTATCGAGCGGCTGCGCGCTCTGTGGATCTCGGTCGGTGCGATCGGTCTTTGCCTCAGCGGTACGGCGTTGGGCGTGATCCATGGCGTTGTGCTCTCCGGCGGTGTGCCCGGCGTCGCCGAGCTCGCCCGCACCGAAGCGGAGCTGGAACGTCTCAGGAACGAATCGGCATCGATCCGCGCAGACGCCGAACGCATCGCGGTCGGCGGGCGACTCGGCATCCGCATGAGTCAAAGGCCCGACTGGGGTTTGGTGCTCGCGATGCTCGAGAGCCTGCGGGGTGAGGGTGTGGTGCTCGTGGCGGTGTCGTGCGCGACTGAGGATGGCGCCGACGGGCTTCCGGGGGGGCGAGCGCGGATCATCGTCGAGGGCCTGGCCGAGTCTCAGGGCGCCGCCCAGCGTTACCTGTTGGATGTCGAACGCTGCGGCATGTTCAGCTCGGCCCGCCTCGGGCGCACCGTTCGTGCCGATGCGCCCTCGCGTGTTCTCACCGCGTTCACCGTCGATCTTCAGATCGACCCGGAGACATTGGATGCCGGCTAAGAACACGGGACAGAGCTACATGATCCATGCCGTGGGGGTGTGTGTGCTGTTTGCACTGACGGGCGCGGTCGTGCTGTTTGGTGTCCGCCCTGTTCTCGCTCAACGCCAGGTCGAACAAGAGACCCTGTCGCGCGCGGCGGCGCTGCGTGACGACGTGGGAAGGCTCCGCAGCCAGGCCGCATCGCTCGAGCAAACACGCAGCGAGATCATCGATCGCGTCGGTGAGAGCAGGTTCCAACTCGAGCCCGTCGACGCGCTGAACGAGCGGCTCGGCGGATTGACCCTCGCGCTCGAAGAGGCTGGGCTCCTCGTCGAAGGTATCGCGCCCGAGCCGGCTCAGATGCACGCTCGGTACGCCTCGATCCGCATCCGCATCAGCGGGCGCGGCGGGTACAGCGCGGCGGCGCGGGCACTCGCCCACATCCAGGAACGGTTCTCGGACATCCATCTGGACGCGGCCAGCATCCGCGCGGGCGACGGGCGGTCATCCGAAGCCGGCACGTTCGAGTTGGTCTGTGTGTGGATTGCCGATCCTGCGGGCCGGGGCGCCGGGGCAGGCCGGGAAATCTGAGCAGACCGGTTGCCGTTGTCCCGGGCGAATCGTCCAGTTGGTGTATGGCGCTGACACGAGAACGCAAGGTCTTCATCGGAATCCTCGCCGCCGCCGGCGGGGTGCTGGCGTTCGACATGGGTCTGTTGCGTGGGCCGGCCGAGGCGTCCGCTGCGGAGGGCGATCTCGGGTCGCCCGGAGCGGCGACGATCTCCGCGTCGAGTTCGGGCGCGGCGGCAGATCTGCTGAATCGCTTTGGCGCCGATCTCGGCCCAGGGCTCGCGGGACTGCTCGAATCCGCGGCCCAGGAGCAGCAGCTCGACCTCGATCAGACGGGCGATGCGTTCCGCTGGCCAGATGCGTGGACCGAGGTCACGCGCGTCGAAGCGCCGAGTCCGCCGAGCGGCGCGCGGGCGTCGATCACGCTGCCCAAGGTCACGTCGGTCATGCCCGCTGCCAGCGGCGGCGGGCTGGCGGTTATCGGCGGGCGCACGCTGCGCGTCGGGCAGGTCGAGCCGACCATGAACGCTCAGATCATCGATATCCGCCCTGGCGGCGTGGTGGTTGATCTTGAGGGCCGCCGCATCATGCTCCCGATCGAGTCGCCGGCAACCGCGGCGTTACAGCCCGAACCGGCGGCATGATGCTTGGGCACACAGCCTGAAGCCGGGGTGACCGGACGCCGAGAAAAGATCGAGTGTCGCGGCTCGGCCGCGCGGGATTCAAGCGTACGGAGCCGCCCAGGCGGCGGGAGCAACTTACTATGGCGCGTCAGGCACAGTTGCGCATCCGGGGCTTCAGCCTCATCGAACTCGTGATCGTTGTGGTCATCATCGGGATCATCGGGGCGATCGCAATCCCCCGCATGAGCCGTGGTGCCGCCGGTGCCGCCGATTCGGCTCTCGTCGCCGATCTGGCGGTGCTGCGAAACGCCGTTGATCTCTACCAGGCCGAGCACGGCGGCAAGTACCCGCCGCTCACCGGCTTCGCCGACCACATGACCCAGTTCAGCGACGTCCTCGGCACCGCGACCAACGCGACCAAGGACGACACCGCCGATCCGCCCATCGTCTACGGCCCCTACCTGCGGGCCCTGCCAACCATGAAGGTGGGCGACAACAAGGGCAAGAGCGGCGTTACCGGCACCGCCGGCACCGCGGGCTTCGGCTGGGTGTACGACGAGGACACCGGCGCGATCACCGCCAACACCGGCACGCTCAAGGATGACCGCGGCGTGCTCTACACCGCCTATTGATCGCGGGAGCCCCGGCCATGCCGAGGCAGCATTGCCAAGCAACGCACAAGGCCGGTGCCCGAAAGGGTGTCGGCTTCTTTGCGCGCCGCGGCTTCAGCCTGATCGAGTTGCTGCTCGTCCTAGCGATCGCCGGCGTCGTCGCGCTCATCGCGGTCCCTCGCTACGCCGAGGCCTCGAGTCGCTACCGCTGCCAGATCGCGGCCGAGCGCGTCGCCGAGTTGATGCGTGAGGCCTCGCAGACGGCCCGGGCCTCATCGAGCGCCGTGCTCCTTGTTGCAGACGACAAGGCCGAGCAGATCACGCTGATCGACGAGGCTTCCGGGCGCACGCTGCGTGTGCTCGACCTCGACGCTGCGCCCCTCAACGCGAAGCTGACCTCGGCCTCGTTCCTGCCGCTGGGCACATCGATGCGTTTGGCGAGCGACGGGCGATCAGAGCACCTGGCGATCATCATGATCGAAGCCGGCGGCGAGGTCCGTGCAATCACGATGATGTCGGGCACCAGCACGCCGATCATGGGGCCGCAGCGTGACAGCGACGACTTCGGCGGTGACGCCCAGGTCGCCGGGCAGGACTCATTCAACAACCGCCCGGTCACCACGAGCGCGGGCGCGCTGCTCGACGACGTTGTCGCCCCGGCAAACTCCGGGACGGAGGGCGTGGAGGCGGAGTCGGCCGGAGGCTTCACCGCCGCATCGGTGAACACCGCCGCGGGGGCATCAGAAGCCGGCGATGCCGAGACCACGAGCGGCGGCGGCAGTTCGAACTGGTGGTGGCCATGGCCCTGAGCAATGCCGCGCTGAACGAGCGGGTGCCACCGTCCCACCAACACGGGTACACGCTGCTGGAAACCGTGCTGGCGGTTGCGATCAGCGGTGTCCTGCTGCTGGGCCTCGCCTCGAGCATGCTGGTCGTCTCGCACGCGGTGCCGGGCGGGGAACGCGACACGGGAGCCCAGCGGGAAGTCACGATCGGCGGCGTGCTCGAACAGCTCTCCGCCGATCTTCAGGCCGCGACCGCCATTCATAAGCTCGATGCCGGGGGTGTGCACATCTGCCGAGGCGACGCCTGCACCAACGATGTTGCCTACGCCTGGTCGGGCGGCATGATCGCTCGCCGACAAGGCACCGGCGCCGATGAAGTCTTGGTCGAGGGCGTCCGATCCGTTGCCGTCACACCGCGGGTTGAAGGCGGGCGAATCACGCACGTTGAACTCCAGATCGCGATGGATGGCGATGCCCGGGGCGTGACGCAGGTGGTCGCGCTGTGGAACCGCCCGGAGGCACCCTGATGCCGTCGATGCGCTGTATGTCCCGGCGGGGCCTCACGATGATGGAGGTCGTCATCTCGACCCTGCTGGTCGGTCTGACGCTCACCGGCGCGATGCAGGCGGTCTCGGGCTCGGCCGAACGCCGCGAGCGAGCGGGCGATCGAGCGGTCGGCGCGGCTCTCGCCGATGAGATCATCGCGGTCGCGGCGTTCCTCCCGTTCAGCGACCCAGAGGGCCAGACGCTCGACCCGATCGCCGCGGGCACCGTCGAGGACGGCGCCGCCGCTTGGGGCGCCTTCGATGACATCGACGACTGGTCGGGCTGGTCGGCCTCGCCGCCAGAGGGCAGCAGCGGCACGCCGCGCGCCGCGTACCGCGGGTGGACGCGCAGCGTGCAGGTCGACTTCGTCGATCCCGCATCGCCCGACACCGTCTCTCGCACGCCGACGCGCGTCAAGCGCCTGACCGTCACCATCTCTCGCCAGGGCGTCGTCCGCGCGCGGGCCTCGATGCTGCGCACCGCGGCCTTCTCGGAGGGGTCGCCTTGACCAGACGCTCCGCACCAACGCGCCGCGGCGGGGTCTACCTCGCCGTCGCGGGCACGGTCACGTTTGTGACGCTCATCGGCGTCGCGGGGATCGCGTGGTGGGCGCGCGCCGACGACCGCGTCTCGCTCGTCGACGACCAGCGCCAGGCCGCGATGCTCGCACGCGCGGGCGTCGAACTCGGCATCGAACGCATCGCGTCCGACGAGAACTGGCGCAAGATCTTCGCCGACGGCGGCTGGGCCGACGCGACAACGTTCAACGCCGGGTCGATCAGCCTCACTCTCACGGATGAGGCCGACGGACGCCTCGAAGATGATCTGAACGACAACGCCAAGCTGCGTGCCCGGTCCAAGCTTGGTCGGGCCGCACGCTCGCTCGAGGTCGAGCTGGAGCCCAGGCCCGTCGCGATCAACGCGCTGAGCACGGGGATCTGGGCCGCTGGCGTGCTAAGCATTGACAACTCGGTGAGTGTGGTTGCGGATCTCCCCATCTACGCCGACCACCACCTCGTGGCGGAGGACTATTACATCGATTCGGACCTCCAGAGCTGCAAGTCAGTGACCACCGAGCGGGGCGCGCGCAGCGAGACGGTCGTCGGCCCAGATTTTTACACCCAGCCAGACTGGGACGCGTTCAAGGAAGCGATCAAGACGATTGGCACCGAGATCCCCCGATCCGCCTTCGGCTCGCACATCCAGAACGCCGTCCTCAGCAGCGCGAGCAACCCCTTCGGCACGCCTGACCCCGACGGGATCTACTGGATCAGCGGCAGCGGCCCGAATGATGCGTTCAGCCTGCGCAACGTGCGCATCGTCGGCACGCTCATCGTCTTCGACGCCGACGTCCGCGCAGAGTGGTGGCAGCTCTGGGAGCAGACCGACAACGGCTGGCCCGTTCTCGTCTGCGAGAAGAAGCTCACGCTCGCGCCCGGCGGCATTCCGCTGATCGAGTTGCTCGCGGGCTTCAACGCCAACCCGATCGGGACGCCCTACAACGGCGAGGAAGACAACGCCAACGACGATACCCACCCCACGCGCATCACCGGCCTCGTCGTTGGTCTTGACGACATCACCATCTCCGGTGGGCTCGATATGCGCGGCACGATCATCGCGCAGGACGACGTCGACATCACTTGGGCGGCGATCTATGTCCGCGACGAGCCGAGCACGCGCGAGAACCCGCCCGTCGGCTTCCGGGCGGAAACCAGCCAGATGAGGCTGGTCGAGGGCTCGTGGCGCTGGGTGGCAGATTGATTGAACTGACGAGGCGGACGAGCCCGCGGCTCAGGCCGCGTCACGGCGGAACGTCGTCTCGGCCGCCCGGTGCTGCTCGACCATCCGGTCATACTCGCTCAGATCGATCTCGTTGATCAGCGGCGCAAGGCGGGGATCAAACTGTGCGCCGCCGTTGCTGGTGATCTCTTCGAGCACGCGCTCGCGCGCCAGCGCCGAGCGGTACGACCGCGTCGAGCTCATCGCGTCGAACGTGTCGGCGATCGCCAGCAGGCGCGCCATCAGCGGGATGCTCGTTCCGCTGAGCCCGTCGGGATAGCCCCGCCCGTCCCAACGCTCGTGGTGGTGCAGCACGCCGGGGAAGAGGTCGCGCAGGCTCGGCACGCCCCGCAGAATCTCGTACCCGCGGCGCGGGTGCTCTTTGATCAGGTCGAACTCGTCATCGGTCAGGCGGCTCGGCTTGCAGAGCACTGCCTCGGGCACGCCGATCTTGCCGACGTCATGCACCAGCCCGCTCAGGCGGACGCGCTCGGCTTCGTCCTCGTCGAGCCCGTGCGCGAGCGCCAGGCGGTGCGCTAGCATCGCGACCCGTTCGGAGTGCCCGCTCGTGTAGCGGTCCTTCGCGTCGATCGCGGCCGACATCGCGTTGATCGTTCCGAGAAACGCCTGCTGCTGCTCGTCGAAGAGCTGCGCGTTGTGCAGGAACGCCGCCAGGTAGCCCGCCGCCGACTCGAGCAGCAGCGTCTCGTAGGTCGAAACCTGGACATCGCTCGAGGCCTTCGACCCGGCTACGAGATAGCCGTACCGCCTTGTCCCCCGCCTGATCGGCACGACGACCGCCTGGGGGCCGAGCTCGTCGGGCAACGCTTCGCCGGCGGGAACAACATGGATGGCCTGATCGTCTTTGGCGTCGATGTGCTCGACCAGGGCGGGGATACTCGCGTCGACCTGGGCACGCATGGGCTCGTAGACCACGCGCATCGTCACACCGACGAGATCATCGGAAAACGCCGCGGCGTCTCCGAGCGCTGCGGCCGTCCAGCGGAAGGGCAGCGTCTCGTGGATCTTGTCGAGGAACTCGCTCAGGAACGCCCGCGGTTCGCTCACGGTTCCCATCATCCGCCCGATGGCGTAGAGCGTTGTGATCGCCTCGTACGCATCGCCGAGCTGCGCCGCGCAGTTGTCCAGCGACTCGCCCAGCTCGCGGTTCTCGTTGAATCCGGCCGCGAGCCAGGTCAGCTGTTGCAGCAGTCGATCGGCCTCGTCGGATCCGATGCGCGCCCGCTCGCGCAGCACGTGGCGCGCGACGGCCGGCTCGACGCCCGCCGACCGAGCCAGGCGCTCCAGTTCCTCGCCCTCGAGCGCTTCCGGGCCGACCGCGAGGACGACGAGCCGCGATGTGGGCGCGTTGTCTTGATCGCATTCGATCGGCAGCAGGCGGAAGCCTGGCATCGCCTCGACCACACCGTGCGGCTCGGGGCTCGCGAACGCTTCCGCCGCCGCGCCGACCGCCGCGCGGAACGCCGACGAGCGCAGCAACAGCGGGAACGTCGCGTTGCCGCTCGGTTCCAGCAGCGGGTGGCCCCGGTCGTCGAGGATCCAGACCTCGAGCCCGAGCTGCTCGCAGCGGTTCAGCAGGCCGGGCGGGATAGACCTGGGCGGCGTCGGCAGACGGAAACTCATGCGACGCGCTTCCCGTCCTCGGGCGCCGCCTCGGGCCCGATTCTCGGCGTCGATCCCTCGCTCGCGTCCGCGTTGACGCCCAAGAGCGCGTCGAGCTTGGCCACGATCTCTCGAGCGCTGAACGGCTTGGGCAGGCACTCACGGACGTTCTGCGGGATGTCGTAATCGCCGAGCACGTACCCGCGGGCCGTGAGCAGCAGCACGGGCACCTCCGGCATACTCGCCGCGAGCTGCTGGGCGACCTCAACACCGCTGAGCCGCGGCATCTGGAGGTCGGTCACCACGACGTCCGGCCGCACACGCTCCGCTGTCTCGAGCCCGCGCACGCCGTCGCCGGCGGTGTGCACCTCGTACCCGTCCTTCTCGAGCCGGCGCGCAAGGACCATGATGATGTGGACCTCGTCGTCGATCAGCAAGACCCGGCGCCGGTGCATTGTCAGAACGCTCCCAAACCCGAGCCGTCCGCTCGCAGCGGCCGGGTGCAGAAGGAGCATCGGTCTGCGAGCGCTCGGGCTTTACGCAGAGCCGCCCGGGGCGCGTTCAAGCCGATGGGCCATCGCTCCGCACCCTCGTTTTCTTGTTCGGTTCTCCACTCGAGGGCGGCAGGCGCAGATATCGGGCCAAGATCGGCGTGCCCAGAACAAACGGCACCGTGTCCAGCATCGCGGCGACCAGCTTGAACGCATAGCCCGTCGCGATCAGCACGAAGAGCTGGAACGCGACCGAGCCCTCCGGGTCGAGGATGCCCTCAAACCTGGTGATCTGGTACGTGATCAGGATGACGGCCGTCGTATCCACGAGCTGGCTCACGATCGTCGAGCCGTTGTTCCGCAGCCAGAGATGCTTGCCCTTGGTCAACCACTTCCAGAAGTGGAACATCTGTACATCGACGAGCTGGGCCGCCAGGTAGGCGATCATCGAGGCCGTGACCGCCCCGAACGCCAGGGCGCGGATCTCGAAGAAGACCGGCTCTCGCCCGGCCGCGTCGACCGCCAGCGAGCCATCGCCGGCCACCGCCTCGAACCCGGGCAGCACGCCCCCCAGCCACAGGATGCCGATGACCCACAGATTCAGCACCAGCCCCACGAGGACGACAAAGTTCGCCCGCTTGCGTCCGTACAGCTCGCTGATGAAGTCGGTGCACAAAAACGTCAGCGGGTAGGGCAGCACGCCGACCGCCACGGCGAACGTCAGCGTCAGCGGGTCGCCCCCGTTCTCGCCCAGCGTCAGCTCACCGAGCCGGATGAACCGGCTGATGCCCAAGATGTTCAGCATCGCCAGCGTGCCCAGGAACAGCCCGGCAAACACGAGAAACACCCGCTCGCGCCGGATATGCAACGCCTGTTCGCTCAGGCACCGTCGCCCTGGGTACGCGTGCTGTTGGCTCGGCACAAGGGCCGCGTCGTTCGGCATAGGCGAGGATACCCGGGTGACATACCCCGGCGTCGCGTTCGGTTACCATACCCCGATGCCAGTTCTGAGCGAGACCAAACCCGATCCCGAGCCGCACGCCCCCGTGAGCAGCAAGACAACCCAGCCCGAGTCACTCGCCGGGGCTCTCGAGGCCCTGCTCCTGAGCAACGACCGCCCCTCGCCGGCGGGCAAGCTCGCCGAGGCCCTCGGCGTGCACGCCGGGCGGGTCATCGAAGAGGCCGAGGTCGTCTCGCTGATCGAGCAGCTCAACGAGGCCTACGAGGCCACGGGCCGTGCCTTCCGCGTCGATCAGGTCGCCGGCGGCTACCGCGTTATGACGCGCGAGGCCTTCGCGGATGTTGTCGCGGCGTTCCACCGCTCCAGCAGCTCGGGCCGGCTCAGCCGCGCCGCGCTCGAGACGCTCGCTCTTGTCGCGTACCGCCAGCCCCTCACCCGCGCCGAGCTCGAGGCGATCCGCGGCGTCGCGACGGGCGAGGTGCTCCGCTCGCTCATCGATCGGGGGCTCGTCAAAGTCTCCGGGCGCGCCGAAGAGCCGGGTCGTCCCCTGCTCTACGCCACGACCAAACGCTTCCTCGATGTCTTCGGCCTCGCCTCGCTCAAAGACCTGCCCAAGCCGGGCGAACTGGGCCTCGTGATGCCCGCCCCGTCCGAGCCCGAGGCAACGCAAGGACCCGGAGCGGCCGATACCAAGCGACCGGACACTGAGCCGACCGCCGCCGTGCAAGACCAGACCGAGCCCTCCCCGCCAGCATCCCAAGGACACGACGCATGAGATTCCGGACAACCGCCATCGCCCTCCTGTCGGTCTCCTGCACGCTGCTCAGCGCTTGCGGCGGGCAGCGCATCAAGGGACGCGTCATCGAGGGGGGCATCGGACGCGCCATGGTCGTCAGCGCCACCGATACCCGTACGATCGCGACCGCCGGCGTCGACGACCCCGCGGGCGATGCGCAGACCGGCTTCGAGGGCGTTCGTGTCCGCCTGCTCCGACCCTCGGGTCGAACAACCGGCGGGCCCGCCGCCGAGATCGCCAGCGCCGTCTCCGGGCCCGACGGTTTCTTCGACATCAGCGTCGGAAACAAAGACCAGATCAGCGGTCGGTTCGAGATCGAGGCCAGCGGCGGGGGGGTCTTCCAGGTCCGCAACACGATCTTCGTCCCACGCAACGATCAACGCGTGCTCGTGCTCGTTCGCCCGAACTCCGCGGCCGAATAGGGCGTACGGTTGCCCCGGGGCGCTGGGGCACGCATGCTGCGACTGATGTGGAACGGATCGACGCGAGAGCGCGCAAACCCAGAGCGCCGAGGCCGCCCGAGCCAGTCGCGTGCCGAAAAGTCCGGCTGGGCGAGCCCCGTGGCTCGACGCTATGAACTCCGCTTCGCCGGCCTGATCTACATCGCGACGACCCTTTTTACCGCCATCGGCGCCTTCAACAGCCAGAACAACCTGCTCTTCTGGGCTTTCGGTATCGGCGTCGCCGGCCTGATCGTCTCCGGCGTCGTCAGCGGGTCGGCGCTCATGGGCGTGCGGGCTCGCCGATACGCCCCGGGCGAAGCACCCGTCGGCGGCACGGTCGACCTCCGCTACCTCGTCGTGAGCCAGAACAGCTTCATCCCCGGCGCCGCCCTCGTCATCCGCGAGACGCCCGCGCCGACCAAACGCGGCGTTTTCTCCGGCCGCCTCAGCCCCGGCGCCGCGACCGTCCCGTTTCTCAAAGCCGGCGGGCGCGCCGCCGTCGGGTGCTCGCTCGAAGCCCAGGCCCGCGGCCCGATCGAGCTCGATCGGTTCGAAGTCGCCTCAAGCTTCCCCTTCGGTCTGGTCAGCAAGTCCATCGTCTTCAGCCAGCCGGAGCGCGTCCTGCTCACGCCCGCGCGCGTCCCCCTGCGCGACGGGCTCATCGTTGCCTCGGGCCTCGGCCGCACCAGAGAGCTCGTGCCCGGCGGGCGCAGCGGGGCCGGGTCTGAGTTTTATGGTTTGCGCGAGTACGTCCCGGGCGACAGCACGCGCACCATCGCCTGGCGGCGCTCCGCCGCCGGCAACACGCTGCTCGTCCGCGAGTTCGCCGATCCTTCACCTCCGGTCGTCCGCGTGCTGGTCGACGCGCGCACGCTTGGGGGCGCCGGCTCGCTCCGCTTCGAGCGCGCGGTCGCGATCGCCTCGGCCTTGCTCGAGCGAGCCCGCGAGCGCGGGCACTCGGTCGCGCTGGATCTGCCGGCCACCGCCGAGCAGTTTGCGCCGAGCGATGACCCGCGTATGGTGCGTCGCGCGCGCACGCGCCTCGCCACGCTCGACGACGCCCCGGCCGCCACCGCGGCACGCCCGCGACCTCAGGGCGAGGGGCAACTCATCGTCGTCGGTGAGTCGGTCGAGCCGATCTCCGGTCGCCACGCGCTCCGCCTCGATCCGATGGATGACGCACGCTGGCTCGCGCCGGGGCAAGCTGTCCCCAAGGCGCTCGCCGGCGCTCCCGCCGAGATGGGGCGCGCATCATGACCCCCGCGACCCTCGTCCGGTGGACGACGCTCGTTGCTTCGCTCTGGGCGTCGCTTACCTATGCCTCCGCGTCCGATTCCGCCCTCCCTTTGGTGGTGCTCTCGCCCCTGGTCCTTCTCGGCTGGTTCCTCGGAGGCGGTGCCCATGGGCGACGCCTCCCGATCCATCAGGGGGTGCTCACCGGCGCCGTCGTGGCCGTGATCGGGTGGGCCGGGCTCCGCGTGCTCAGCGAGGGCCCGACTGTCGAGGTCTTCAGCGAGTCGGTCATGCTGCTGCTCGCGGCCAAGCTCGCCGACCACCGGCGCGCCCGTGATACATCGCAGATCGTCGCGCTCACCGTCTTTCTTGCCATCGGATCCATCCTGACAAGCAACACGCTGCTCGTGGGCCTCATGGTGCTCGCGATGGTTCCGATCGGCGCGGCGCTCGTACTCAGCTTCCAGATTGCCGCCGCCGCGGAGCGCGCCGTCGGCTTCGGCCTCGGCGCCGGGCACGCCGCTTTCGAACGCGGCACCGGGCGAGGCCTCTCCGGGCTCGTCGCCTCGATGACCGTGATCGGCCTGCTCATGAGCATGGTGATCTTTGTGCTCATGCCGCGCGGCCTCGGGCGCAGCGCGTTCGGGCAGTGGGGCGGCGCAACCGTCGGGCGCGAGGTCGGCTTCAGCGACGAGGTCCAGCTCGGCACCGCCGGGCTCGTCAGCGAAAACCAGACCCCCGTCATGGATGTCCAGGTCATCGACCGCTCGGGCGACACCGTCGGCTCGCGCCTCGAGGTCCTCTATCTCCGCGGCGCCGTGCTCGACGTCTACGCCGGCGGGCGATGGACCTCCGGTCCGCGTGAGCGTGAACGTGTCGCCCTCAGGCAAGGCACCCAGCAGCTCATCGGCAGCAGCCGACGCCCCATCGACGACTGGGACTACGAGCTCCGCGTCACCGTCCGCGCCGCCCCGCCCGGGGGATCGCCGATCTTCACCGCCTGGCAGCCGCGCCGCCTCTGGCTCGACGCCCCCTCGGGACTGCTCATCGACAGCGCCACCGGCGTCATCACACGCACCGGCCAGCCCGGCAAAGTCGCCTACCGCCTGCAGTACCGCGACCGCCACTTCCAGACACCCCGCGAGCCACAGGCCGAGCGACCCGCAGTCAGCTTTCCCTCCCGCCGCGTGCTCGAATACACCGAGCGTGTGCTGCGTGAGGCCGGCCTCGAGCCCGACCCAGACCTCCGCCCACGCGAGCAGGACTTCGCCGTCAGCCGCCGGATCGAAGACGTCCTCTCTCGCTTCCGCTACTCGCTCGACATCGCCGCCCCACCCGAACGCGTCGATCCGATCGAGTGGTTCCTGCTCGAGCGGCGCGAGGGCCACTGCGAGTACTTTGCCTCGGCCATGGCCGCGATGTGCCGCAGCGTCGGCATCCCCGCCCGCGTCGTCACCGGCTACGTCGCGACAGACTTCCACGACCTGACCGGGCACTACGTCGTACGCCAGAGCAACGCCCACGCCTGGGTCGAGGTGCAACTCGACGGTGAATCACCCACAGGACCCCTCGCCCACTGGCGCCGTTTCGATCCCACGCCCTCGGCCGACTTCCGGGAGATCCATCAGCCCGCCGAGACCTTCTTCACCGATATCCGCCGCCTCATCGATTCGATCGAGTTCGCGTGGGTGGTGAGCGTGGTTGGTTTCGACGACGATGCGCGCAGCGCGATCTTCGGCACCCGCGCCCCGGGGCTCAACCTTCAGGACTGGGGCGGCAGCCTCATCGATCGCCTCAGCCTCGGCGGGCGCCGTCTGGTCGCGCGGGCGCTGCTCTCCGGCGTCGTCGCGTTCGGCGCCGTGCTCATGCTCGGGCTCGCGCTCGTCTTGGGCTGGCATCCTCTCCGGCGTGCGTGGCGTCGGCTCGTGGCCCGCCTGCTCGGGCGGGGGGCGAGTCAGGCGGCGTGGGGCGACCTCGCCTCGCCGCGCCGCCGCCTGCTTCGAGAACTCAAACGCGCCGGCGCGCCCAAGCCGCCCGGCGTCCCGCTGCTCGCCCACGTCCAGCAGCACGCACCCGCCGCTCTCGGCGCCGACCGGGCCGCCGACGTCGAGTCCGCGGTTGAGACGCTCTACCGCGCGCGCTTCGCCGGGCGTCGTCCTTCCCCGGCGGAGATGGCTCACCTCGCAACCGTCGCGCGCGGACCAGCGCGCAACGGGCGATAACCACGCCCGCGACGTGCCCGCGAACGCCGCCTCTCGAACCAGCAATCAAGCCGCCCGCCCGAGTGGTCGAAAGCTGTCACTACACAGCGGAAGCGTCGCCGGCGTCAGGAGTTCCCGCCGCCGACCACCGCCAAACGTCGCCAGACGACCCGGGAGCACGCCGTGCCCGCCGCAAGATCACGCACCGAACGTTGGCGCGACTACCTCGACCGCATCCGCGAGCGCGGCGGTGGCATCGAGCTCACCCTCGACAAAGGCGACGACAGCGGCGCCGCCGCCGACCTCGTCTGGCGTGCACGCGTCGTCGAGAACACCGACGATCACATCATCATCGAGCACCCGGCCACCCTGGGACGCCGGATCGACTTCGCCAAGGGTGTCGCCCTGATCGGCATCCTCTCGGTCGGTCAGAACCGCTGGATGTTCCACACCAGCGTCAAGGGCGCCGGGCGCCGCAACATCCGGGGCAACGACGTCGGCGTGCTCATCCTCGAAGCGCCACGCGGCGTCGAACGCTGCCGGCGGCGCACCTTCGACCGCATCTCCACCGCCACCGTCAACCGCCCGTCGGTCGACGTGTTCCCGCTGTTCGACCCGCGATCGGCGATCCCCGCCGAGGTCGCCTGCCGCGTGCGCATGCTCGACAGCGAAGACAGCGTGCTCACCGGGCCAGCGACCAGCGACGACCTGCTCCCCGAGGTCGGCCCCGCGTTCCAGGCGACGCTCTCCAACATCGGGGGCGGGGGCATCGGGATCACCGTTGAGCGCGATCAGGCCGGTTCGCTCGCCGGGCACCGCGTCTTCTGGATCCGCATGAACCTCGCGCCCACGCTGCCCGCGCCCCTCTCGCTCACCGCGAGACTCGCGCACACGCACCTGGACAGCGAGCAGCGTGCCCACGCGGGGCTCTCGTTCGACTTCGATCTCCACACCGCACACCGAGAGTTCGTGGTCGAGCAGATCGCCAAGTACATGCGCCGCTTGCAGAGCGGCGGCACCCACCGCGACGCCGCCTGAGCGCCGCTCCGTACGCGTTCTATGCCACTGAAAAAGGCCGTCCTGCGACGGCCTTTTCTCATGCGTTCCGCTTGCCGGGCGCTCAGTCGAAGTCCTTGAGCCACTCCCAATCATCGGGCCAGCTCGGCACATAGGGCGAATACATGTCGGGCTTCTCGCGCACCAGGATGTTCGCGTCGCCCGACTCCGAATGCAAGACATACGCGTTGCCCCCGCGGTTCCAGACCGCGGTGTAGCGACCCGGCTCCGGGCGCACCGAGTGCACGGCCCCGTACGCCGAGTCAAAGATCGTGCGCCCGTTGGGTGCGCTCAGCTCGATCGACCCGCGTGAGACCGGCACCGTGACGAACATGATGTCGCTCTCGGCCCGCACCGCGACGTCGTTGGTCAGCGGCTCGTTGGATCGGATGGTGACCCCGCCGCCTGTGGTATCGACGCGGATCTCGCCCTGCGCATCGCCGTGGATGTTGACGTCACCGTCGGCGCGGATGGTGAGCCCGTCGCAGACCGGCGTCTTGATGACCAGCTCGACCCGCGGGCGGGTGCCGTCGGGCAGCGTGTTGAACGGGACGATGCGCACGACGCCGGTCTCGCCCGCGGTCAGGTGATCCAGCTCGAACCACGGCCCGCGCGGGCTGATGTCCCAGTCCTCTTCGTACGATTCCCAGACGAGGTCGCCCTCGTTGAGCGCCCGCCCCTCGACAAAGGCCTCGGTGTACCGCCGATTCACGATGATCGTCACCGGGCCGTCGGGATTCTCGATGTCAAAGCCGGTGAAGCGTCCCAGGGCGATCGGGCGCCCGTCGATCGGGATGCGTCGTTCGGCCTCTTCGAGGACCATCCGGGCTCGCAGGCCGCCCTTGCGCTCGCCGCAACCGCCTACCGCAACCGCCCCGATCAGGGCCCCGGCCAGAGCGGCACCGAGGGCGGCACGCGAGAGAGTCATGAGGGGTCGTGTCGAGTCTGCCATGGGCTTTGATCCCTGTCGCCGGGGTGATGATCGCCGGAACTACTTGGTCGCGCCGGGTGGGGCGCGGGGTCGAGGTCGAGTCGGCCGCGTCGGCCGCGGAGAGTATCGGTCCGATCGACCCCCAACCGTTGAACGCCGCGGGGGTCTGTCGGGTTCTCCCCATCGCCCGACCGGGGGAGACGGTAGCCCGTTTTCGGGATCCTGCGCGGTCCGCTACACTTGCGTTGGTACGAATCGTGCCGGGCAGGGGCTCGGCAAGCTTTGCGGCGAATGAACCGCGGGCCGGGTCAGCCCCGATCCGCGTAATGCGACTCCCCACCCGGCCCCGGCATGTTCCGATGCCTGCCGAGCCCTCACGCGGCCCGTGGGCCGGGGCTCGGGCCACCACTCGGGGCTCTCCGCGTGAGACGCCCGTAGCGGGGCCTCACACGCGGGCCCACCGAGTCTGGGCCGCCGGGGAGAGACTCCCTCCGCCGCGCAGAACCGCGTCCGGGCGCTTTGCCGGACGCCAGGGGTGCGCGAGATGATGCAAGACAACCTGGTCGCTCTCGCGACCGCAACGCCCGCCGCCAACACCGCGGGCACCGAACTGCCCAGCCTCCTGCTCGTCGGTGGCGGCGCGGCGGTGGTCGGGATCGCGATCGGCGCCGTCGCGGCCCTGTTGATCGGGGCCGGGCGTGCCAAACGCTCCAAGGCCGAAGCCGAGCGCCTGGTCGAAGACGCCAAGGCCGAGGCCCGCCGCGAGGCGGACGCGACCAAGCTCGAAGCCGAGCGTCAGGCGCTCGTCCGCAAGGAAAAGGCCGATGCCGAGTTTGAGGCCGCTCGCACCGAGCTCCGCGAGACCGAGCGCCGCCTGGGCAAGCGCGAGGACTTGCTGGATCGCAAGGAGCAGAAGCTCGCCGACCGTGAGCAGCGTCTCGACGAGCGGAGCGCGAAGGCCGACGCCCGCGCCAAAGAGGCCGACGACCGGTTTGAGCAGGCCGAGTCGCTGGTCGATCAGCAGACCGAAACGCTCCAAGGGCTCAGCGGCCTCGACGCCGATCGGGCCCGCGAGCTGCTGCTCGAGCGCGTCGAGGAGCGCGAGCGAGACGCCGTGGGCAAGCGAGTGCGCGAGATCAACGAGCAGGCCGAGGAGCAGTCCCGCGAAAAGGCCCGCGAGATCACGCTCCAGGCGATCCAGCGGTTCGCCGCCGAGACAACCAGCGAGAGCACCGTGCGAGCGGTCGCGATCCCGTCCGACGAGATGAAGGGGCGCATCATCGGGCGAGAGGGGCGGAACATCCGCGCGATCGAGAAGAGCACGGGCGCCGACATCATCGTCGACGACACGCCGGGTGTGATCGTCGTGAGTTGCTTCGACAAGGTCCGCCAGGCGACCGCCGTCGAAGCGCTCGAACGCCTCATCGGCGACGGGCGTCTGCACCCGACGCGCATCGAGGAGGTCGTTGAGAAGGTCCGGGCCGAGGTCGCCGAGCGCGTCATCAAGTTCGGCAAAGAAGCGGCAGCGGAGGCCGGCGTGCGGGGCCTGCACCCCAAGGTCATCGAGGCGATGGGCAAAATGCACTATCGCACCAGCTACGGGCAGAACGTGCTCAAGCACTCGATCGAAGTCGCGTTCATGAGCCAGATCATCGCCGAGCAGGTCGGCCTCGACGGGCGTCTCGCGCGGCGCTGTGGCTTCCTGCACGACATCGGCAAAGCCATGGACCACGAGATGGAAGGCGGGCACCCCGCGATCGGGATGCAGTTCGCCCGCCAGTACGGCGAGAAGGACGAGGCCGTGCTCAACGCCATCGGCGGGCACCACGCCGACATCCCCTCGACGACCTTCTACACGCCCATCGTCATGGCGGCCGACGCCGTCAGCAGCGCCCGCCCCGGCGCACGGCGCGAGAGCATGGAACGCTACGTGCAGCGCCTCACCGAGCTGGAAAGCATCGCGCTCGACCAGCCCGGCGTCACCGAGGCCCACGCCGTCCAGGCCGGGCGTGAGGTCCGCGTCATGATCGACGCCGACCGCGTGAGCGACGACGAGGCCTACCTCATCGCCCACAACATCGCCCGGCGGGTGAGCGACGAGATGACCTTCCCGGGCGAGGTCCGCGTGACCGTGCTCCGCGAAACCCGAGCGATCGAGCTCGCCCGCTAGCGCCGCTGCGCGGCATCAAGGGCATCGAGCGACCAACCCAGCGTCGGATCAACCGCCCGGATGTCGGCCTCGCCGAGCAGCCGTGCCGCGAGCCGGTCCATCGCCAACCGCTCCTTGCGCCGGCGCAGTTCCTCCAGCAGGCCCGCCCGAGCGGCATCGAAGCTCGGTGGGGCCGATGCCGGTTCCGTTCGCCCTTCAACAAGGAGCAGGGCGTATCGATCGTCGAGCCTGAAGACTTCGGAAAGCGTGGGCGGCGCAGCCCGCCCCGCGAGCTGCGCCGCCCGAGAGCGCAGCGCCGCCGGCACGCCCGGGTCGTCCGTGCTCATCGGTTCCAGGCGCCCGCCGATCGCGGCCGAGGGGTGCGTTGAGTGCTCGCCCGCGAGCGCGTCGAACCGTCCGAGCCGATCGGCCCCGGAGAGCGTCCGCAGCTCACGATCCAGCCGCGACGCGAGCGATCGATCTTCCACCGTGATCAGCCGGGTGCGAACACGTTCACCATGGGTCAGGGTGTAGCTGAGGCGCAGCTCGTCCTCGCTGATCTCGACGCCCTCTCGCACGAGTGCCCGCAGCGCCGCGTTGCGTCGCAGCAGGCGCTCGAGGCGGTGGGGGCCCAGGCCGCGGCGCTCGAACACCCGCTCGAGCGCGCGGGCGCCGCCCGCTTCGACCGCGCCGGCGCGCACGAGCGACCGCGCCAGATCGGTCCGCTCGCGTCGCACATCCTCTTCACCGATGACGATCGCCGCCTCGCGCAGCGCGTCGGCGAGCAACAGATCGAGGGCCACCTCTTCAAGCACGGCCGCCCCGCCCAGTTCGATCAGCCCGGGCTCGATCGCCGACCGCGCGACAGGCACACCCGAAACAAGCGCGACCACGTCCGTCGCGTCGCTCCCGCTCTGTCCCGAGGCCGCCGCGGGCGCCGCGCGTGCGCGGGCGCACCCGCTGATCAAGACGCACACGCTCAGCAGACCCAGCAGGACCAGCCATCGGGCAACCATCGATTCGGGCGGATCAGTTCGCATCGCGGTACCGTATCGCTCCGATGACCGCACCGACGCCCGGCAACCCGCAGCAGCAACCAACCCAGGCCCCGCCGATGCCCCCGCCGACGCCCAGGCCCCGCACCGTGCTCTGCCCATACTGCGGGCAGATCTCGATGAGCACCGACCGCTGCCCCGCCTGCGCCGGGCGCTACGACCCCCTCAGCCGCCAGGCGACGCAGAACTCGATGGGCCCTTGGTTTATCCGCGACGAGGCCAATCCGATGCGCCCGGGGTGTTCGTATGAGACGATCCGCCGCCTCGTCGAGCGCCGCAGCGTGACTGCCGAAACGATCCTCCGCGGGCCGAGCACGCGGCAGTTCTGGACGCTCGCCAAGCGTGTGCCCGGCGTCGCGCACGTGCTGGGCGTCTGCCACAATTGCCAGGCGCCCGCCGCCCCGACGGACTACGCGTGCAGGTCCTGCGGCGCCGGCTTCGAAGTCGACAAAGACCGTCAGCACATGGGGCTCGGTCCCGTCCGTCTCCTGCCGGGCGAGGCACCGGCTCAGCACGTCGCGGCCTCGACCGGCGCTGCCCAGGCGTCCTCAGCGCGCGGTGCACAAGCGACCGAGCAACCGACGCAGCGACCGAGGCCGGCGCTCGCGCACCCACCTTCGCACCGCGCAATGCAGGCAGAGGCTGCATCAGCCGCGGGCCCATCGCCCGAGGCCGTGCTGCGCGCGATGCAGCAACGCCTGCACGCCACACGCCTTTTGGTCGGCGTGCTCCTGACGCTGACCGTTCTCGCCGTCGGCGCATTGGTTGCCTTGGTTGCCGTGCCACTGCTCGTGGGCGAGCTCCCCAGTGATGAGGTGACCGACCGGGCGACCGACCGGCCGACCCACCGAGCGGTTGACCAGTTGCTCCAGCGGCCGGGCGACCAGCCGGCCGCAACGCCGGGTGCGGCGAGCCCGCCCCCCATCGCGTCGCCAGCGCAGGGCGCCACCCGGCCGCCCGCAGACGGGACGCCACGGGGGGGCGAGGTCGCCGAACCGCTCGCGCCCGATCCGCGGGCCCTCGAGTCCGAGCGTGTCGAGCGGGAGCTTGAAGAGATCCGCCAACTCATCGCGGCCGGCGAACGGGACGCGCTCGCCGCGGCTCTGGCCCGTCTGGGCCGGTTCGACCCGGGCGAATCGACCGCCGCGGCCCGCGAGGCCGAGGCCCTCCGGACCGATGCCGAGGCCCGGCTCCGCCGCTTCGACCTCCCCTCGCTGCCCTGACGCGCGTTGGCATCGCGTCAATCTTGGTGTTCAACCGGTTTCGTGACCCGCGTGAACGCACGGCTTGGCGGTGCGCCCGATGCCTCAGCGATATGCTCCCGCCAGTGCCCGCAGTCCGACCGAAGCCGAGGAGAGCAACCCATGGCAGCCCGCCCGACCGTGCTGATCGCCGACAAGTTTGAGGCCTCCGGCGTCGCCGAGCTCGAGCGCCTCGGCTGCAACGTGACCGTCCGCCCCGACCTCGACGCCGCCACCCTCCCCGCCGCGCTCGCCGAGCTTCAGCCGGAGGTGCTTGTTGTGCGCTCGACGAAAGTCCCCGCCGGCGTCATCGAGGGTGCCGCGTCGCTCCGCGGCATCGTGCGCGCCGGTTCGGGCTACGACAACATCGACACCGACGCCGCCGCCGCCAAGGGCGTCGCGGTCTGCAACTGCCCCGGGATGAACGCCGTCGCTGTCGCCGAGCTGACGATCGGGCACCTGATCGGGCTCGATCGGCGCATCCCCGAGCAAGACGCCGAGCTCCGCGCCGGGCACTGGAACAAGAAGGAATACAGCAAGGCACGGGGCCTCAAGGGCAGGCACCTGCTCGTCATCGGCACCGGCGCCATCGGCACCGAGGTCATCCAGCGAGCCAAGGCCTTCGGCATGCGCGTCCACGCCCAATCACGCAGCCTCCGCGATGAGACGGCCCGCGCACTCGGCATCGAACCGATCGAGTACACCCGCGAGGCGTTGCACCGGGCGCTTCCCGATATGGACGCCGTCAGCGTGCACGTCGCGAGCACACCCGACACGCGTGACCTTTGCGACCGCGCGTTCTTCGGCGCGATGAAGCCCGGCGCTATCTTCATCAACACAAGCCGGGGCGACATCGTCGACGAGCCCGCGTTGGTTGATGCGGTCTCCGCCCGTGGTCTCCGCGCCGCGATCGACGTCTACCGGGACCAGCCCAGCGAAAAACAGACCGCGTGGAGCACGCCCGTCGCGAGCGCCACCGGCGTCCTGCACCTCTCGCACCACTGCGGCGCGTCGACCGATCAGGCGCAGCTCGCCGTCGCCGAAGAGGTCTGCCGTATCGTCCGCGAGTTCCGCGACCACGCCCGGTTTGTCAACGTGGTCAACAACATCGAGCCCGCTTCCGCCTGAGTCAACAGGATCCGCGCACCGCCCGCGTCACGGAGTTTTCACCATGCCCGATCGCGCGTTCAACTTCTCCGCCGGCCCCGGCACGCTGCCCGAGCCCGTCCTCCGCAAGGCGCAGCAGGACGTCTGGGACATCGACAGTTCCGGCGTCGGGATCCTCGAACACAGCCACCGAGGCAAGGTCTTCGACCGCATCACCGAAGAGGCCGAGGCCGACTGCCGCGAGATTGGGAGCATTCCCGACGACTACGCCGTCTTCTGGATGCAGGGCGGCGCCACCAGCCAGTGCTATTTCGTCCCCGCCAACCTGCTCGCGGAGGATCGCACCGCCGACTACTTCCGGACCGGCAAATGGGCCAACGACTCCATCAAAGAGGCACCGCTCTACGGCTCGTGCCACATCTGCGCCAGCAGCAAGGAAGCCAACTACAGCTACATCCCAACAGGCGATGAAGTGGCGCACTCGGAAAACCCCGCTTACGTCCACTTCACTTCCAACAACACGATCATGGGCACTGAGTTTCAGGCCGAGCCGAGGGCGCCCGCCGGCGCCCCGCTGGTCTGTGACGCATCGAGCGACATCTACAGCAAACCGATCGACGTCAGCAAGTACGGGCTGATCTACGCCGGCGCGCAGAAAAACCTCGGCCCCGCCGGCGTCACGCTGGTGATCGCCAGGAAAGACCTCATCGCCGAGCCCGTCCGTGCGCTGCCGAGCATGATGCAGTACCGCAAGCACGCCGACGCGCAGGGACGCTTCAACACCCCGCCCACCTTCGGCGTCTACCTCATGGGCGAGGTCTTCAAATGGATCAAGGCCGAGGGCGGGCTCAAGGCGATGGAAGAGCACAACCGCGCCAAGGCCGCGATCGTCTACGACTTCCTCGACGCCCAAGACTTCTACACGCCGCATGCCCGCGCCGACAGCCGCAGCCTTATGAACATCACCTTCAAATGCCCAACCCCCGAGCTCGACAAGCTCTTTATCGCCGAGGCCGGCAAACAGGGCCTTAAAGAAATGAAGGGCCACCGCAGCATCGGCGGCATGCGCGCGAGCATGTACAACGCCTTCCCAACCACCGGCGCGCGGGCCCTGGTCGACTTCATGAAGACCTTTGCCCATCAGCACGCCGCGGGCGCGGGGGCGTAGTCCGCTCAGGCCCGCGGCAGCAACCGCTCTTCGCACGCGGCCAGCACCTCGACAGGCGAGATCCGCTGCATCAGCGAGACCTGCCGGGCGTCTTTGTGATCGAGCGTGTCGCCGGGCCTGAGGTGCTGGATGACGTCCGTCTCGCGCGCGTAAGGCCCGACGAGATCGACGTCCGTCGGCCCGTACAACGCCACGCAAGGCCGATCGAAGCCCACCCCCATGTGCAGCGTCGCCGAGTCGTTGGCGACCACCAGCCGGGCGCGCGAGACGATCGCCATCAGCCGCGCGATCGAGGTCTCTCCGATCAGGTCGGTCACGCGTTCATCCAGTTTCGCGAGCGCACACAGCGCTCGGGTTTGCGCGCGCTCGCCGGGCCCGCCGACGAGAACAACACGCTCGGCGAGCCCGCGGCCCAGCAGTTCGCGTGCGACCTCCGTGAACCGTTCATCGGGCCATTGCTTCGCGGCCCATCGGCTGGTCGGCGCGAGCACGGCGCACGCGTTGCCCAGATGCTCGTCAACCCAAGCGGTCTCGCGTGGATCGGCGTGCAGCCGCATGTCGCGCACGGGCTCGATCCCGCCCATCTCCAAGAGCCGCAGCATCCGATCGACGGTGTGCAGGTCGGGAGCCACCGCATGCCGCTCGGTGTAAAAGACACCTGCGCTCTCTCGCGCGTTCGCATCGCCGATGCGCCGCCCGGCACGCGTCCACCACGTGAACAGCCCGCTGCGGAAGAGGCCCTGCGCATCAACGACGAGGTCGTACCCCCCGCGCGGGCGCAGGTGCTCGTTCATCCAGCGGATCGAGGGCAGCAGGTTGCCGCGCCTGCTCGTCCGCCCGAGCGCGGCGCGCGGGAACGCAACGACCCCGTCGAGCGCCGGGTGATGCACGATCGCGTCCACGAACGTGTCCTGCACAAGCCAGTCGATGCGTGCACTCGGGTAGCGCTCGCGCAGCGAGACCAGCACCGGCACCGTTCGGCAGACGTCGCCCAGCGCGCTGGGACGAACCAGCAGGATGCGTCCCGGATCGCTCACGCCCCGAAGATAACCGCCTCAGGTCGCCAGCGCCCGGGCGCACTCGCCCAGGGTCGTCAGCCCGGCCCGCACCTTCGCGTAGCCGTCCTCGCGCAGCGTGGTCAGGTCGCCGTCGCCGCGGGCTTGCCTCGCGATCGCCGGCGCACTCGCCCGCTCCATGATCATTTCCTGCACCGCCAGCGACATGCTTAGCAGCTCAAAGACGCCGAGCCGCCCCTTGAAGCCCGTCATGCGGTTGGCCCGGTCCGCCACGCCGCGCACCAGCGTGCCCGATGCCGGCATCTCGAACCCCGGCGGCAGATCGCCCGCGTCGGGCGTGTACGATTCGTTGGCGACCGGGCAGATGCGCCGCACCAGCCGCTGCGCCAGCACACCGGTCACGCTCGAGCTGACGAGGAACGGCTCGACGCCCATGTCCAGCAGGCGCGTCGCCGCCCCGCACGCGTCGTTGGTGTGCAATGTGCTGAAGACCAGGTGCCCGGTCAGCGAGGCCTGAACGGCCGTCTCGGCCGTCTCCTTGTCGCGGATCTCGCCCACCATCACGATGTCCGGGTCGTGTCGCAGCACGCTGCGGAGGCCCTTGGCAAACGTCAGCCCCGTGCGGGTGTTGACCTGGATCTGGTTGACGCCCGCGACGTGGTACTCGACCGGGTCTTCGATCGTGATCGCCTTGACCTCGTCGGTCACCACGCGCCCGAGGCTGCCGTACAGCGTCGTGCTCTTGCCGCTGCCGGTCGGGCCCGTCACGAGCACGATCCCGTGCGGGCGGCGGATCAGCCCGTCCCACCGCTCCAGCACCGTCCCGGTCATGCCGAGATCATCGAGATCCAGCAGCACAGCCGACTTATCCAGCACCCGCAGCACCACGCCCTCGCCGAACAGCATCGGGATGACGCTGACGCGCAGATCAAACTCATGCAGCCGCCCGTTCACGCGGTGTTTGAACGCGATCCGCCCGTCCTGCGGCGTCCGCTTCTCGGCGATGTTCAGGTTCGCCATGATCTTCAAGCGGCTCACGATCGCCCGCCCGAACCGATGGATGCTCGCCGGCACGCTCGCACGCTGCAACACCCCGTCGATCCGGTACCGGACCACCAGCTCGCCCTCGTACGGCTCGATGTGCACGTCGGTCGCGCGCTCGGCCACCGCCTCGGCGAGCAGCTCATTCACGAGCTTGATCACGCTCGCCTCTTGCGCTTCCTCAACCTCGTCGCCCGCGCCCTCTTCAGCAACAGCGTCGACCCCGCCCGACATCTGGTCGAGCGTGTCACCCCCGACGCCGTAGTTCGCGCGGATGAACCGCTGCAGCCCGTCCTCGTCCGCAAGCGCCAGCTCGATATCGCACCCGGTCAGCAGACGCAGCTCGTCGAGCGTCGCGATGTCGAAGGGGTTGGCCGTCGCGACGGTCAGCGTGCCGTTGTTTCGTGCGATCGGCACGCACTGCTGTCGGTACACGAGGCTTGCGGGCAACGCCCCGAGCACGCCCTCGTCAACGCTCGCCTCATCAAGATCAACGACCGACAGGCGAAAGTGCTCGCCGACGGTCCGCGTGATCTCGGCTCGCTCGACGACGCCGAGGTCGACCAGCACCCGGTCGAGCCGTTCGCCGCTGGACCGTTGCTGGGCGACCGCGCGTTCGAGGTCGCCCTCGCTGATCACCCCGCGCTGCACCAACAACACACCAACACTCATGCCAACAGTCTACACGCCGTCCGCGTCCGTCCGGCGTGCCTGCGTCCGAGAACGCCGGGCGAAACACGAGCTCAGCTCGCCGGGAACGTCGCGCTCGTCCGGGGCGTCTCCCAGACTGTCACGCTCCGCAGCCGCGCGCCCTCGAGTTCGGCTTCCGTAGGCCCCGCGAGCCGCTCAAAGAACACCCGGGCAATGTTCTCGACCGACGGGATCACACCGGTCTCAGCCGAAAACGCCTCGGTGTCCTCGTTGAGGTGGGTGTGGTCGAAAGGATCGATCAGCACGCGGTCGACAAGTGTCTCGAGCCGGTGCAGGCTCAGCCGTGTTTCGCCCGTCGGGATTTCAACCGCGACCTCGACCTCATAGTTGTGCCCGTGTCCGCTGGGGTTGTTGCACTTGCCGAAGACCCGCCTGTTCTCGTCATCCGACAGCGCATCGGCGTGCAGCCGGTGCGCCGCGGCGAACTCAAACCGCTGGCGAACCAACGCCGCCGGCCCAACACGCGTCCTGCTGTCCATCTCGACCTCCACCGAATACGTCGGCGTCAACCGCAGGCGGAGCCGCCGCAGCGGCACCGGAACACCCCGCGCCACAGCCTCCGCAAGCTCGCCCACCAAGGCCCACGGCTCGGTCTCCGGGCGCTCGCGGCACGCGGCGGTCAACACCGGCAATGCACGCTGGCGCACCGCCCGATCGATCTCCTGAATCCCGATCAGATACCCCGTATCCGCGTCCGGCGTACCCGCACAGACCGCGTCCACCTGATATTGCCGACCCAGACCGACCATCGACGGCCGCCCGGCGTGCCCATTCGAGCCCGCCCCCTCGCCCCCCGGATTCACAATCAGTTTCACCGACCGCTGCAACTCGATCATCGGTGGACGGTAGACCAGAGGTAGCGTGCTGTCTGACTCCTCCGACGGCCATCACGACGACGCCGGTAACCATGCCCAACCGGGGCCGGGCATGGTTTCCGGCGTTTCGTGCTGCAGTCAGGTTACTCGCAGCAACTGGCCCGATCCCAGACGAGATCCCAGACGAGATCCCAGACGAGACCCCGAACCAGATCGTGGGTCAGGTTTCGGCCGAATCCCCAGCGAGCTCCTCGCGTGCCGGGTCGCATCATGCCACATGCACCGCCAGCATTGCCAGACGCATCGCAAGAGCATCGGGTATCGAAGCGTGATGGCATTGGCGCCCCGCGCTGTCCCGCCTCGGTCCGCAGATCCTGCCTTGAATTCGTTTCGTATCTCGTACACCATCACACACCGACGGCCGTTCGACGAGATCCTCGCCATCCGGCCTGAAGCTTCCGGCCGCCAACCCACGGGCCGGAACCCCGGTCGAAGACCGGACCAGACAGGAGATCCACACCGATGAGCTGCGAGAACAATTGTGCATGCGAGACGAAGTCCTCGGGCTCGCCCATGTTGATCTTCACCATGACCATCGTTGCGTTCTCCGTTGCGACCACGTTCTGGGTCACGAGCAACAGCGGTAGCGAAGGCGATGCAGCCCAAGCCACCCAGCCCGCCACAGTGATGCCAGTCGCACAAGCAACCGCCCCCGTCCCTGCCGACGCGGTCCCTGCCGACGCGGTCCCGGCCGATCAGCGCCCCGCCGACGATGTTCTGGGCTTCACCATCCCCCGCCTCGACGGTAAGCCCGAACCCCTCGAGACCTACCGCGGCAAGGTCATCCTCATGGTCAACACCGCCAGCCGCTGCGGCCTCACCCCGCAGTACGAAGGGCTCGAAAAGCTCTACCGCGAGCACAAGGAACAGGGCCTCGTCGTCCTCGGGTTCCCCGCCAACAACTTCATGGGCCAAGAGCCCGGCACCAACGCCGAGATCGCCGCCTTCTGCGAAGAAAACTACGGCGTCTCCTTCCCCATGTTCTCCAAGATCAGCGTCAAGGGCGAAGACATCCATCCTCTCTACAAGCGACTCACCTCGCAGCCCGAGCCCATCGGCGGCGACCCGGAGTGGAACTTCACCAAGTTCCTCGTCGATCGCCAGGGCCGCGTCTTCGCGCGGTTCGGCCCGCGTGTCCGTCCGAGCGATCCCAAGCTCATCGCGCGTATCGACGAACTGCTCGCTCAAACCGCCACCGCGCCCGCAACGCCAGAGGGCTGAGGCCGCCGGTGTCGGCAACCGCCGGCGCCTTCGCGAACCGAAAACGAAAGGAGCCAGGCGGTGGGGGCGTTCGAGTACACCGCGATCGACGGGCAGGGCCAGCGCATCACCGGCACGCTTGCCGGCGCGAGCGCTGCCGCTGTCAGTGTCGAGCTCGAGTCGCGCAGACTGGTCCCCGTCCGCGTCCGCGAGCTCCGCGCCGGGCCGCGCCTGCAGTTCGCCGGCAGGCCTTCCGCCCGCGTGCTCGCGACCTTCTACCGCGAGCTGGGCGATCTCCTCGACGCCGGCGTCCCCCTCGTCCGCTCGCTCCGCCTGCTCAGCAGCCGAAAGACCCAGAACGCCGTCACCCGCGCCGTGCGCACCGTCCGCGAGCGGGTCAACGATGGTGAAGCGCTCGCCGAGGCGATGGCCGAGCATCCGGGGGTCTTCCCCGATGTGCACGTCGCCATGCTCCGCGCCGGCGAGCGGGGCGGCTTCCTCGACCAGGCCTGCGCACGCCTCGCCGAAATGGTCGAGCTCCAAGCCGAGCTGCGTGCCAAAGTTCTCGGCAGCCTCATCTACCCCGTCGTCCTCGTCAGTGTCGGCGCCGTCGTCCTCGGGCTGATCTTCGGCGTCTTCGTCCCGCGCTTCGAGCCGCTCTTCGAACGCCTCGACGAGCTTCCCTGGATCACCACGCTCGTCTTCTCCATCGCAGCCGCGGTCACCGAACACGGGCTGATTGTCTTCGCCCTCCTCGCCGCGAGCATCGTCGCGCTCACTCTGCTTTCCCGCCGCCCCGATGTCGCGTACGCCCTCGCCCGCCTCCGCCTGCGCGTCCCCGTCATCGGGCCCGTGCTGCGGGCCATGTCGACCGCCCGTTTCTGCCGCCTGCTGGGCACCATGGAGGTCAACGGCGTGCCGCTGCTCCACGCGATGTCGATCGCTGGCGGCGCCGCGGGCAACCCCGTCATGCGTGACGCCGTCGCCGACGCCGCCGACGCCATACGCGAGGGCGAGAACCTCAGCGAGCCGCTCACCAAATCAGGCCTCTTCGATGACGGCGTCTGCGAGGTCATCGCCGTCGGCGAGTCCGCGGGCCGTTTGGGCGAGGTCCTGCTCCGCTCCGCGAAAAGCATCGAGGGGCGGGTCGAACGCCTCCTCACCATCGCCGTACGACTGATCGAGCCGCTGCTGCTCCTGGTCCTCGCGTCGGCGATCGCCCTGGTGGCTGCCGCCCTCGTCCTGCCCATGATGCAGCTCGGTTCGACGGTCTGATAACCCCATGAAGGAAAAGGGTTTGTCCCCACAAGCCGCACACAATCGGTACGATCTGGCAGGCCGGGGGTTGGTGCCTCGGGCCGCCTCAAGTATGCTAGTACCAACTAGTTTTCGGTCGTCGCGGTCATTCAGGGCCGGGGCGCCGCTCAGGACACGGAACTCGGCTCAGCGCCGGGGAGAGGGCACGATGACGGAGCATCACAACACCACGCCTACAGCCAACCCCAACGCCAGCGCCCAGGGCAAGACCATCGCGAACACCGCCCGCCGCGGCTTCTCGCTGATCGAGGTCCTGATCGTGCTCGCGATCATCCTCCTGCTCTCGGGCATCGTCGGCGTCACACTCTTTCAGCGACGCGACCAGGCCGACGCAGACATCACCCGCATCAACCTCAACACGCTCAATAGCGCGCTCGACGGTTTCCGCTTCGATTTCCGGCGCTACCCCACCGACGATGAAGGCCTCGCTGTCCTCTGGGACCGCGAGCAACTCGATCCCGACGCCGAAACCTCGAACTGGAACGGCCCCTACCTGCGCGAACCCATGCCCAACGACCAGTGGGGCAACGCCTGGGAGTACCTTCAAGAGTCCGAAGACTTTGACATCGACGACGAGGATCCCTCCGCCGTCGCCCCCTACACGCTCTACAGCGCCGGGCCCGACGGGGAGCCCGACACCGAAGACGACATCAGCGCATCGCGGTCCACGGGCGACAATGACGAGTTCGGCGGCGACGACCTCCTCGGCACCGACCCCTGATCGACGCCGCATCTGATCCGAACGCGGCGTCCTTTCGATCGGCAGACTCAACCCGGGCCGCACGGAGCGACTGGAACGGGAGACAAGGCGACATGGGTGTGTATCGGCGAGCATTCAGCCTGCTGGAGATGCTGATGGTCGTTGCCGCGCTCGCGCTCATCGGCGCCGTCGCTATCCCGCCCCTCACACGCTCGCTCGCCCTCGCGCGCCCCGAGTTCGCCCAGCAGGTGCTCCAGTCGGGCGCACAGCAGGCCGCGGTCATCGCCACACGCACCGGCCGAACGATCCACGTCGCCGCCGCTCGCTCTTCAGCCGGCGCCGGCGACGATCAGTGGTCACTCGTTTGGTCGGCCGTGCCGAACCACCCGCCGTCGGATGCACCCCCCGCCGCGCAGCAGGACATCACCCGGCGACCCGATCGAGCGCCCGTCGCGAGCCTACCCGCCGGTTGGTCGCTCGAGCCCGCGGGCAGTGACAGCACGCCCGTCATTCTGTCTGGCCTTGTCGATGGCGCGCCAGACGGCCCGCCTGTCGCCCTGTCGGTCAGCGACGAGGCGCTTCCCGGCGTCCGGCTGCCGCTCTTCTCCATCGCACCAGACGCGACCGGAACCGCAGCAACAGACGCCGCGACGCTCGTCGCCCGAGACGGCCGGCGCTACGCCATCGGCATCGACCCCATCACCCTGCGCGTCTCGCTCAGCGCGATCCTCGAAGCGCTCACCAGCGAGAGCATCGACGCAGACGCTGAGCTCGAGCTCACCGGAGATCTCGCCAGCGAAGCGGCCCGCGCGCCGGAGCGTGCACCATGAACCGCCGCGGTGCGCTCTTGCTCGAACTCATCCTCGCCCTTGGCCTGCTCGCCGCGGGCGCCATGGCTGTCTTCGCATCGCTCAGCCATGTCAGCGCGCAACAGGAAACCGCCGCGAACCGCCTCGCCGCCGCCGATCTTGCCCATTCCGCCGCCGCCCTGCTCGAAGCCGGCCTCGCGTCGCCCACCAACATCAACGGCCAGACGCCGTGGCCCGCAGACCTGCTCGCCATCGAGTCAACCCCCGACGGCTCGCCTCCCCTCGGCCTGCGCACCTTCTGGGTCGAGGCCTCGCTCGACGATAACGCCGACGCCGTCGCGATCGTGCGTGTCTTCGGCCCTCTGGGCCCGGGCACCGACGCGGCGCCCCTCGCCGAGACCATCGCCGTCCTCCCTCGTCAGGACGCAACATGACCCGGCGCGCTTTCACACTGCTCGAGATCCTGCTCGCGGTCGCGCTGCTCGGCATCGTCACGGCGGGCCTTGTCGCCTTCCTCGAGTCGGTCGCCGATCAGCGGTCACGCCTCAGCGAACGCGTCGCGCAAGAGCGCGACGCCGAGGCGCTGCTGGTCCGCATCGAGCGTGCGCTGCTCACCTCCGTCGCCGGCGGCGGCACCATGGGCTCGGGCGTCACGGTCTCACCCGCGAGCCTCTCCGTCCTCTCGATCGACCATCGTGCCAGCGTCCCGCCAGAGCTCATCAAGCTCGTGATCCGCTCGCCCACGCTCGATGCCGATCTCACGCCCACCATCGACGATCCGGCGGCCTTCTTGTTCGACGGGCCCGACCAAGGCTTTGACCTCCCGCCGACCGACCAAGCGCCCGAGGTCAGCGACGATCCGCTCACCATCGAGATCACAGGCGCGACATCCGCTTCATCGCTCGAAGGCGAGCTGCCGGCGATCCATCGCGTCGCCTTCCGGGCGCACGACGGCGGCACGTGGACCAACCGTTTCGACGTCCAGCGCGCCGGGCGTCTGCCCGCAGCGATCGAGGTCTCGATCTGGCTCAGCGAAGGCACCCCCGAGACGCCCGATCGCCGGCGTGTCTTCTCCGTGCCGGGCGGGGGTGCCCGGTGACGCGCCGAACGCTCACACGCAAGGGGGTCGCGCTGCTCGCCGTGCTCGTCGGTGTCGCGGCGGCGGCGCTCGCCACGACGTCGCTGCTCGTCGCATCGGGCTCGCAGCGCGAAGCGCGCTCGGCCGCGCAGTCGATGGCGCAGGTCCGCGCGTGCGCACGCGAAGCGCTCTCCGAACTGGCGGCACGTCTCGCCGATCAACGCCCGGGCCTGCTCGCCGGTGCCGATGCTGAGATTGAGACGCTCCTCGTTGAACGTGCGTTCGGCGAATCGACCATCATCGTGCGCGTCGCCGCGGCCCCCAACGGCGCAACGCTCGTCACTCCCGAGTCGGCCCGGGCCAACATCAACGTGCTCGACGCGGACCGCATCGCGCTCATCGAGGGCATGGACGCGCAGTCGGCGGCATCGGTCGCCGCCGCTACGCCGGCGCTCGCCCCAGCCGCCGCCGGCGTCCCCAGCACCCTCCTCGATGCCCTCACCACCCTGACCCGCGACGCCCCTGTTGCGAGCGACGGCGTCGAGCGTCTCGTGCTCGAGGACGGCTGGACCACCGCCTTCCGCGATGACCCGCCGCCGGACTGGTCACCCGAAGCGGTCGCCGCCTTGCTCGCCGTTCTGCCGGCATCGCGGAGTCGCGACGACGCGCCCGATCAGCAAACCGCCGACCCGCAGGACGAACCGCTCACGCTCGGCTCCATCTACACCCTGCTCGACGGCGCCGAGACCGTGGCGGCGGTCATCCGAGAGGTTCTCGATCGCCTCACGCCCGCTGGCGACCTCGCCGGGGCCGGCATGGTCGATGTCTCGCGTGCGGATGCCCGGGTGCTGGTGTGTGTGCCCGGTTTTGATGCAGACTCGGCGCAGGCGGCGATCGACCGCCGCGAGACCCTCGACCCGGCCGATCTCGCCTCGCCGATCTGGCTCGTCAACGAGGGCGTGCTCGACAGCGCATCGTTTGCCGAGGCAATCGACACCATCTGCGCGCGCAGCCTTCAGTGGCGCGTCGTGCTCGAGGCCGGCGTCCGTGTCGAAGCTGAGGCCAGCAACCGAACGCCCGGCACCGGCGAAGCGCTCGCGTACCCGATGCGGCTCGAAGCCGTCGTCGACGTCGCCGATGAAGACGCGTCACTGGTGTGGCTCGCGTTCGTCGCCATGACCGATCCGGCCGCCGAACCGCAGGCGGACCAAGCCGAGCCCCTCGGAGCACAGCGATCGGTCGACGCGTCCGGCAACCAGTCTGACGTTGATGGCTTCGACCTGTCTGCCCGGGCGCCCAGTCCGTTCGTTGAGTCGGGCATGCAAGACGTCAACGCGCCGCCGATACCAAGCGTCAACCCCGGACCAGACCCGCGCACGCCGACGACGGATACCTCTGCGGGCGCACGGGCCGGCGCTGCAAGCCGCTCACGTCTCATCGGGGGTTCAGGCTGATGGGCGAACGCCGCACCATCCTCGCGATCGACGGCGACACGCTGCACGCCGTGGAGATCGTGTGTGCGCGTTCGGGGATTGCTGTCAAGCGCGGCGGTCTGGCGAAGCGCCCGCCCGAGGTCGAGCCGGGCGATGCGGATGCCGTCGGTATTTGGATCGCGAGCGCGTGCGGCGATCTTGGTGTCGGTCGCAAGCGGGTCTCCGTGCTCGTGCCGCGCGACGAGCATGTCGCGGCGCTGGTCGAATTGCCGGGCGCTGAACTCTCTGAGGCCGAGACAGTCGGCCTCGTGCGCCATCGGGTCTCGCGCGCGTCCGTCCCGCTCGATGACGATGCCTCGATCGACTTTGTCCATCTCCCGGTCGTCGATGCGGGAGCGCAACGAGACGTTGACGAAGCGACGCAATGTTTCACACCCATGCTGCTGGGGGTCGGCATGCCGGCGCAGCGGCTCGCGTGGTACCGAGACGTTGCGGGTGCCGCGGGGCTTGGGGGCTGCCGCCTTGAGCCCTTGGCAACGGGTGTCGCGGCGCTCGCCGGCGCGGATGACGGCGGCAGTGTTCGGCTTGTCGTCTCGATCATGTCCCGATCAGCCCATCTGGTCGTCGCCCGCGACGGCGAGCCACTGTTTGCTCGGCGCGTCGTCCTGCGAACAGACGAAGCCGTCGGCGAGCGCATCGCGATCGAAGCGTTGCGGACGTTGTCTGCCTACCGCGTGTCGGGCGCCGCTCGGTTCGGTGACCCGATCGCGGTGCTCATCGCCGGGCCCGAGCCCGAGGCCGTCGACGCGTGTCGCGCGTGCGCGATCGACGTCGGTCTCCCCGCCGAGCGAGCGGTGGACGTCGCGGCCGTCACGGGTCTTGAACGCCTGGCACCCGGCGCACGATGGCGCCTGGCGGCTTTGGCATCGTCCGCGGCGGGGGCGCGCGATGCCGCAACCCCCCCAGACATCTTCGCCCCCCGCCAGGCCCCGGCCCCCACCGCCCCCGCGCGCCCGGGGGGGCGGGTCGCGGCG
>JBCCDD010000017.1:0-85018 GCA_039033175.1 Planctomycetota bacterium | reverse complement strand
TGCTTGTAGACCCGGTGCCCGAATCCCATCAGCTTGCGGTGCTCGGCGAACGCCCGCTGCATCCAAGAGTCGACGCTGTCGCCCTTGCCGGCCGCCTCGCGCAGCTCCAGCAGCATCTCGATCGCCGCCTCATTCGCGCCCCCGTGCAGCGGGCCCTTGAGCGCACCGATCCCCCCGGCGATCGCGCTGTGCAGGTCGCTCAGCGTCGCCGCGATCACACGCGTCGTGAACGTGCTTGCGTTGAAGTCGTGCTCGGCATAAAGGATCAAGCTGACGTCGAACGCGCGCTCTTCGCGCTCCGTCGGCGTCCGCCTGGTGAGCTGCTTGAACAGGTTCGCCGCGTGCCCGAGCGAGCTGTCCGGCGCCACCGCGTCGCGCTGCTCGATCGAGGCCTGCATCCGCCCGATCATCTGCGGGATCTTCGCCAGCAGACGCTTGGATTTGTTCAGCTCGGCTTCGGGCGCGTTGTCCTGGCACTCCGGGTCGACGTGCCCGAGGATGCTCACGCCGGTGCGGAGCAGGTCCATCGCGGTCGCCGCGCCCGAGCGGAACAGTTCGCCCGATTCGTCCAAGAACGCGCTGACGCGGTCCGGCAAGCCGCGCTCGCCGCGCAGCTCCTTGGAAAACCGATCGAGCTCGCTCGCGTCGGGCCTGTGCCCTTCGAGCAGCAGGAACGCGACTTCCTCGAACGTCGCGTGCTCGGCGAGGTCGGCGATCTCGTAGCCCCGGTAGAGCAGCGCATCTTGCAGCGCCGCCGCGATCGCGGTCTCGCCCGCGACCATGCCCGCCATACCCGCGGCCCCCGCGGCTGTTGCTTGCTGTGCCATGTCGATCCTCCCTCGTATGCACACGCCCCGCGCCGACGCCTCAACGCCAACGCGGAGCGAGCCGGATGGTACCGGCGACCGATGCCCCGTCGACACCGGGGGCAATCGCGTTGGCTCGGGAGCGGTGCCCGGGGCCTCAGCGCGCCCGCGACCAGGGCTGCCCAGGGCGGTACCCAAGCAGGGTGTACAGCTCCTCGCGGGTCTGCATCTGCTCGGTCGCCTCACCGACGCCCCCGGTCCGCTGCAACTCCTCCAGCACCCGCGTCACAGCGCCCATCGCCGCCCGCAGCAGCGTTACGGGGTAGATCACGATGCTGTACCCGAGCTCGCCGAACCGCTCGAGCGAGATCGGGGGGGTCTTGCCAAACTCGGTCATGTTCGCGAGCAGGTAGGGCCGCCGGTCGCCCAGTTCATCCAGTGCCTTCGCAAACGCCTCGAACTCGCTCTCGTCGCTCAGGCCCTCCGGGAAGATCATCTCCGCCCCGGCTTCGACGTAGGCCTTGGCCCGCCCGATCGCCGCGTCGAGGCCTTCGACGCCCCGGGCATCGGTCCGCCCACACACGATGAACGATCCGTTGGTGGCGTCGTCGGAGGCCATGCGGGCCCAGCGGAGCTTCTCGACCATGTGCTCGGTCGGGATCAGGGTCTTGCCGTCGAGGTGCCCGCACCGTTTCGGAAAGACCTGGTCCTCCAGGTGTAGCCCCGCCGCGCCGGCCCGCACGTACTCGATCACCGTCCGATGGGCAGCCTCTTCTTCTCCGAAGCCGGTGTCCGCATCCGCCAGCACAGGCAGCCCACCCGCCGCGGCGACCTCCCGGATCGTCTGCACCAGGTCGCAACGGTCGATGAGCCCGATATCGGGGACGCCCGCCGCGGCGCTGGTCGCTCCGCCGCTCACATACGCGGCCGTGAACCCCGCGCTGCGCACCGCCATCGCTGTCAGGGCGTTGAAAGCCCCCGGGGCGGCCACGCAACCAGAATCCATCGCGACGCGGAGCCGGGCGGCCGGATCGTGTGCTGAGTCGTGCATGGAAGCACTCTAGATCCGGACCCGCGCCAGGCCCACTGAGGCCGCTTCTGGGACGCTGCGCGCACGATCCGCCGAGAAACCGGCGAAAGATCAGAAACCGGAGGTCAAAGCCCTTGCACCCCCCGGTTGTAGTTGTTCTCCTGTGGCACGCGGGCCGTCGAACCCGCGGCGCGGGGTGCCGATCCTGCGCGGGATGAGACTGAGAACGTAGAGACACGACAGGAGTGAGAGCCATGCTGAAGAATCTGTGCGCTGTCGGCGCGATCGTTGCGCTGGCGGGCGGGGCCTCGGCCCAGACGCGGATCTGGGAGTGGAACCAGGGCGACACCAACTCGTCCAACAACGGCGGGATCATCGATCGCGTCTACACCACCTACAACGCCAACACCGAGATCCTGACCTGGGAAGTCGACTTCGCCGACCAGGTCGCCGAGGGCTTCACCCTCGCGCTCAACGACGGGCCCAACCCCAAGGGTGACGCCGGCGAGCTGGCCCTGCTGTACTTCGACGCGACCAACATGGCCGACGTCAACATCAGCGTCTACGGGTACAACGGGCAGAACAACCAGTCCTCGTACATCGACGGCTCGCCCGCCGGCGGGCAGCAGCAGGCCGACCGGATCTCCACCAACGTCCTGGGCCTCGAGTCGGCGTTCATCGCCGCCTCGGCGGTGGACAACGGCGCGGGGCGCACCTTCTCGTTCACGCTCGATGCCTCGGCGATCAACGCCCACAGCCCGCTGCACCCCGGCAGTGAGCCCTGGGGCGGGATCGGCTTCGGCGAGCTGATCGGGTACTGGTTCCACCCGGTGAAGAACCTGACCACCGCCTACGACATGCAGACCGGCTACCTGACCGACTGGTCGGGGCAGCAGGGCTGGCTCGACGGCGCCAACAAGATCACCACGCCCACGCCCGCCGCCGCGGGTCTGCTGGGCCTGGGCGGTCTCGCCGCGTCGCGTCGCCGTCGCGCGTGATCTGACGCTCCGCGACAACGCGTCGAGCCCCGGACGCCGTCCGGGTCAGCGCTCGCTCACGCCGCACGACTCTCCCCCCGGGTCGTGCGGTGTTTTATTGCGCACGACACCGGTCGCCAGACCGAGCGTGAGTTGCGCCGTCAGACCAACCGCCGCGATCAGTTCGCGTCGACGAAGTCCTCGCGCACCGCGTACTCGACGTCGTGCAGGTTCCACAGCTCGTCGCTGGACAGCGAGCCGACGCGCATCAGCGTGTCGATCACCGGCTGCGGGTCGCCAAACGCCAGGTGCCCCAGCAGGTTGAACTTGTGCTCGAGGATGTCCTCCAGCGGGGCCGTGGTGTTGCGCGCGTGCCCGCCGGGGTACATCACGAGGCCCGACCCGATCTCCGTCCCATCGCCGAGCTCGACGACCACGCTGGTCGGGATGCCGTCCGGGTACTTGGCGTCGTAATCGGGGCCGCCGTGCTCGAAGCGGATCTTGGTCATCAGCTCGCAGGTGATCGTGTTGGCGATCGCCGGTCCCGAGTAGTCGTGCGGGCTGAGCATCAGATCGGTCCAGCCCGCGCCCTGCCCGCGTCCGCGGCTTTCCAGCGCCTTGCGCAGCAGCGTCGAGACGATGTACACCATCGAGTGGTCGGCGCTCTGCCTTGTCTTCGGGTCGCGCTTGGCGGGGTCGCCGATGATCCCGAACGCGGGCTCGTACGCGAGGATCGTCATCCGCTTGATCGTGTCGCCCGTCGCGTCGTCGAGGATCTGCGGCGCCTTGTCGATCAGATCGATCACCGCTTGCAGCGCGCCGGCCGACTGGTGCTCGTACAGCCCCAGCTTGAAGTGCATGCCCATCACCGCGAAGTCGCTCCCCGAACGGCTCAGCACCAGCTCGAACGGGCTGGCGTCGAGCTGCTCGGTGTTCGCCTTCTGCGCGCCCACCTTGCTGAACATCTGCCCGGGCCCTTCGAAGATCCGGAACACCGCCTCGGGATTTCGGAAGATGTCGCGTGGGCCGCGGAATCCAGCGATGCTGCGGCGAACCGCCTGGATCGCAAACTCCGTCGTGATCGCGGCGCTCGCGCCCTTGCTGTCGCTGAGCTGCTTGCCCGCGCGGATCGCCCGGAAAGGCACGGCATGCGCCACGACCATGCCGATCGCGCTCTCGATCTGCTCGGGCGTCGCGCCGATCAACGCGCCGTATACCGCGGCGCTGGCGATGCCCCCGTGCAGCACGTGGTCGATCTTGTACGTCTTGAGGCTGAACACCTCCGCCAGGCGCCCGCGGATCTCGTCGTGGCAGACCATCGCACGCAGCGCCGACGCCCCGTCGAGCCCCGCCTGCTGGGCGCCCGCGATTGCCACCGCATAAAAGTCGTTGTGCCCGAACTCGCCCGCGGTGTGCCCGAGCTTGGGGTTGTACCCAAAGTTCGTCCCGTTGCTATCCCACTCGCGTACGGCCGAGCAGTTCGCGACGATCGCCTTCTCGGGCGAGACCTCGACATCGCTGCCGAACACCGTCGCCCCGGCCCGCACGCAGCCCGCCGGCGGCGCCGCGCCCTCGACGACGGGGTAGGCCAGCGCTTCGTTTCGCAGCACCGTCGGCGCGTTGGTCCGCAGCGCGAGGGCGCTGTACCCGCAGAGCGCCGCGTCGGCAAAGAACTGCGTCGTTTTCTCGAGCACGGCCCGGTCTGGCTCGCCCCGCTCGCCCTCGCCGCCTCGGATGAAGCCGATGGCATACCGCGCGAGGCCCAGGGCCTGGTTGCTGTCGGCGGGAAGGGTCAAGGCGTCGCTCATGGTCGGGGCTCCTGCTGCAAAGTCAGTGCGGCCCCGACGGTAGGCGCGGGCGCGGTTTGGACGGCATCTGGGCTCCCGGGCGGCACGATCCGCCCCGCCGCGTCGCGCGGTGCCCCGAGGAAGAAGTACAGCCCCAGCCCCAGGCTGAACGCCGCCACGCCGTGCAGGCTGTGCTCGAGCCACGCCAGCACCGCCGACCCTGTCCGCACATACGTCCAGGTGAACAGCGCTCCGCCCGCGAGGCAGAGCAGCGGCGCCATCCAGTTCAGAAACACCGCGTGCATCGCGCCGAACGCGATCGCCGCGGCGATCGGCGTCGCACGCCCGAGCACGCACCGATACCGGTGCAGGAAGAACGAGCGATAGATCAACCCCTGCGGCAGCACGCTGAAAACCGGGTACAGCAGCGCGATCAGCACCCACCGCGTGGGCCGCTCGCGCGGCAGCAGCAAGAACCACTCCGGGTGCACCGCACGCACAAACAACGCGATCGCCACGCACGCGACCAGCCAGATCGACAGGATCCGCACCAGCTCGCGCCCGGCACGCTGCTTCGGGCGATCGGCGTTGGTGGGGGGGACGCGCACGAAGTGCCACAGCCGGCTGTTGTCAAAGGATCGGTCCAGCAGCAGTGCAAGCAGCACCCCGCCCGCCGCGGCAAAGAATGTCGCGCTCACCGCCACCCGCGACAACCACTCGGCCCGGTCTTCGCCCAGCCCCAGCCAGGCGGCGGGCGTCAGCGGATCGGCGCGCCACAGCGTCAGCAGCAGCGGCAGGCCCGCGAACAGCAGGACACATTCGATAAGCCGGGCGTGTGCTCGCAGTCTTCCGCGCAAGGGCTTGCCTCCAAAGGACCCCGGGCCGGCCGATCCGCTGGTCGTCTGACCCGCAGCGCCCGGCCCTATCCTTCGACCCGTGCGTGCCGAGCGATGCTCGCTGCTCGCCACCCGTTCTATCGCCCGGACTTGAGGGAGCCCGAGATGAGCCAGCCAAGCACGCCCCAGCCCGTCATCGTCGCCGCAAAACGAACGCCCATCGGGCGATTTATGGGGGGGCTCACCGGCGTCCCCGCGACCAAGCTGGGGAGCATCGCGATCGAAGCGCTGCTCGCCGAGGTCCCGCAGATCAAGGACCACGTCGACGAGTGCGTGATGGGCTGCGTGCTCCAGGCGGGGCTGGGCCAGAACCCCGCCCGCCAGGCCGGCCTCGGCGCCGGGCTGCCCGACACGCTGAGCGCCAAGACCATCAACAAGGTCTGCGGCTCGGGCCTCGAAGCGGCGATGATGGCGGCACAATCGATCAAGGCGGGCGACAACGACGTCGTCATCGCCGGCGGGCTCGAGAGCATGAGCCGCGCTCCGCACTTTGCGCACGTCCGCAACGGCGCGACGGGCCCCAAGTTCGGGCCCACCAGCCTCGAAGACCACATGCAGTACGACGGCCTGCGCTGCGCGTTCGAGGGCTGGGCGATGGGCAACGCCGCCGATCACATCGCGACCAAGTACAACATCTCGCGCGAAGAGCAGGACCGCTTCGCCGCCCAGAGCCACCAGCGGGCGCACGCCGCGTGGGAGGCCGGGCACTTCGATGCCGAGACCATCGCCCTCACCGGCGAGCAGGTCGGCAACCGCAAGGTCAAGGGCCCCGAGGGCGGCGTCTCACGCGACGAGGGCATCCGCCCCGAGTCCACCGCCGAGGGGCTCGGCAAGCTCCGCCCCGCGTTCAGCAAAGACGGCAGCGTGACCGCCGGCAACGCCAGCCAGATCAACGACGGCGCCGCCGCGGTTGCTGTGATGAGCAGCGACAAGGCGAGTGAACTGGGCCTCAAGCCCGTCGTCAAGATCCTGAGCTACGCGACCAGCGGGATCGCGCCAAAGGACATCTTCGCGGCCCCGATCGAGGGCGTGCGTGGCGCGCTCGCCAAGGCCGGGCTGGGCGTCGATGACATCGACCTGTTTGAGATCAACGAGGCCTTCGCCGCCCAGGCCCTGTGCAACATCATCGAACTCGGTATCGCAGAAGACCGCGTCAACCTCAGCGGCGGCGGCATCGCCCTGGGCCACCCCATCGGCGCCTCCGGTGCCCGCGTGCTCACCACCCTCGTCCACCAGATGGCCCGCACCGGCGCCAAGCGAGGCCTCGCCGGCCTCTGCCTGGGCGGCGGAAACTCCGTCGCGATGGTTGTCGAAGCCGTCTGAACAAGACGCCCGGCCGAGCCGCCCGAGCAAGCCGCCTCTGCACCCCGGGGTGTAACGCCCGCCTGACCCGAGAGGACACACAAATGCCCCGCCTCCCGATCGCACTGCTCGCTGCTTCGCTCGTGGCCCTGCCCGCCTGCGGGCAGCCCGTCACGGGCGCCGTCCCGCTCTCGGGCGACGACGTTCCCGAGGCGACGGGTTACGAGCTTGAGACCGTCCTCATCGGCCTCGAGCGCCCGTGGGGCATCGCCTGGTTGCCCGGCGACTCGCCGGCCGACGCCGGCGACATCCTCATCACCGAACGCCCAGGCGCGCTCCGCATCGTGCGCGACGGCGTCCTGCTCGACGAGCCCGCCTACGACCGCTTCGACAACCTCTACGCGTCCGGCCAGGGCGGGCTGATGGAGGTCAGCCTCCACCCGCGCTTCGAGGACAACGGGCAGGTCTACCTCACCTACTCCGAGGGCGACCGCAACGACAACCGCACCGTCCTCGCCCGCGGCACGCTCGAGGGCGACATGCTCACCGGCGTCGAGGTCCTCTTCCGCGTCAACATCGACAAACGCGGCGGGCAGCACTTCGGCTCACGCATCGTCTGGCTCCCCGGCGACACCATGCTGCTCGCGATCGGCGACGGCGGCAACCCGCCCGTCCGATACGAGGGCGAGTTCATCCGCAACCAGGCCCAGAACCCCGGAGCACACACCGGCAAGGTCCTGCACCTCACCCAAGACGGCACGCCCGTCGACGCAACCGCCGCCTTCCAGGGCGGACTGCCCGAGGTCTTCACCATCGGGCACCGCAACATCCAGGGCATGGCCTGCGACCCGCAGACCGGCACCATCTGGGCGACCGAGCACGGCGCCCGAGGCGGCGACGAGCTCAACATCATCGTCGAGGGCACCAACTACGGCTGGCCCGAGGTCACCTACAGCCGCGAGTACTCGGGCCCCCGCATCAGCGACGAGACCGCCGCCCCGGGTATCGAAGACCCGCTGGTCGTCTGGACCCCCTGCAAGGCGCCAAGCGGGCTCGCGTTTTACACCGGCGACAAGATGCCCGCCTGGAAGGGCGACCTCTTCAGCGGGGCCCTCGTCGGGCGTCACATCCGCCGGATCGACCTTGACGGCACAAGCGTCGCCGGCGAAGAGACCATCCCCACCGGCGCCCGCGTCCGCGATGTCCGTCAGGGGCCGGACGGGTTCTTGTACTTCATCACCGACGAGCAGGCCGGCGAGCTCCGCCGGATCGTCCCCGCTCCCAAGCCAGCCGACGCGGCCGACTGAGCGAAGCCGACTTCCCGCTGATCGCCGCCCCCGCATCGCGCCGATACCTCAGGTCGGATGCACGACCCGAGCACCCCCAACCCCTCCGGCTGGCGCGACCGCCTCCACGAGATCGTCTTCGAGGCCGACACCCCAAAGGGTAAGGCCTTCGACGTCGCGCTGATCGTCGTGATCCTCGCGTCGGTGGTGGTGGTGATCGTCTCGACGATGGGCTGGGCCCAGAGCGGGCCGCAGAAGATTGCCCTCTACGCGCTCGAGTGGGTCTTCACCGGCCTGTTCACGATCGAGTACATCGTGCGTCTGGTCATCGTCCGCCGGCCCGTCCGCTACGCGACCAGCTTCTTCGGCATCATCGACCTGCTCAGCATCCTGCCGGCGTTTCTGGGGCTCATCATCCCCGGCAGCGACCGCCTGCTGGTCATCCGCACGCTCCGCCTGCTGCGGATCTTCCGGGTCTTCAAGCTCGCGCGGTACCTGAGCGAGGCGACCGCCCTGCGCCGGGCGATCTATGTAAGCCGCCACAAGATCGTCGTCTTCATCACGGTGGTGACGATCGTCGTGCTGATCGCCAGCGCCGTGATGCACGTGGTCGAGGGCCAGTCCGAGGACTCCCCCTTCGACTCGATGCCCGACGCGATGTACTGGTCGATCATCACCATGACGACCGTCGGCTACGGCGACATCACGCCCCAGACGCCGATCGGCAAGTTTGTGACCGCGTCTCTGGTGCTGGTGGGCTACAGCCTGATCATCGTGCCCACCGGCATCCTCTCGGCCGAGATCACCGGCCGCCGGGGGGCGCCGACGACCCAGGCCTGCCGCCACTGCATGTGCCAGGACCACGACGCCGACGCCACCTTCTGCAAACGCTGCGGCGAGCGCCTCGACGCCGACCCCCCCAGCACGCTGATCGCGTAAAAGTCACCCAGACCCCCCAAGTTGACTTCACTCGCCACGAACGACCGCCGATCAGCGGGCACCGCACCGAGAAACTGGGCCGGCATTGTTCGGCCCGATCAAAGACGGAGCCCGCGCGTGAACCAGCCCACGATCGATCAGTTTGAGCGTCTCGCCCTCACCGCCGACGTCGCCGGCCTCGACACCGGCGAACTGACCGGCGCCCTGCTCGACCGCCTCGAAGCGACCTGGGGAGCTTCGCGAACCGCCGCTCTCGTCGCCGAACGGCGCAGCGCGATCGCGTCGGGCCTCTCGATGGCCCTTTCCAACGCCGCCGAGTTCCGCGATCTGTACCGCTCGCTGTTCGAGGCGTCCTGCGGCGGGGACCCCGAGTTTCTCGACGACCCGGTCCAGGGCGTCCTGCGGGCCGAGTTGTGCATCGCCGCCGAGCACCTGCTGGGCGCTGACGCCTGGACCGACGAGATCGCCGACGCCTTCGACGCGCTCGCGGCCGTCGTCTTCCGGTTCGTCCTCAGCGGGCTCACGATCCACGCGGCGTGCCGCACGGATGAAGCGCCCGCCCCGCGCACATCGGCTGCGCCTTCCGAGCCGACCATCCACTTCCGCCGAGCCGCCTGACCGGTCCCGCCCGTGCGTCCGGCGCGCCACGGCTGCGCGTACGATCGCGCATGACTACCACCCCCGAACGCTGGATCGTCACCGGAGCCAACCGAGGCATCGGCCTCGGACTCGTGCGCACGCTCATCGAACGGGGGCGTGAGGTCGTCGCGACCGCCCGCAATCCCGATGAAGCCGCCGACCTGCACGCGACGGGCGCACGGGTCGAGCGGCTCGACGCCGCCGATGACGCGTCCGTGCGGGCGTTCGCGGATCGCCTGAGCGATCTGGCGATCGACGCCCTGATCAACAACGCCGGCGTGTTTCCCGCCGCCGGTCGCGGGCTCGACGACCTCGACCCGGGCGACTGGACCCGCGCGATGGTGACCAACGCGCTCGGCCCGGTGCTGGTCGCCCGCGCCCTCGCGCCGCGGATGGAAGACTCGGCCCGACGCCTCGTGCTGAACATTTCGAGCCAGATGGGCTCGATCGACCGCGCGCTCGCGGGCGGTGCCACGGGGAATTACCACTACCGCGCCAGCAAGGCCGCCGAAAACATGCATACCGCATTGCTCGCCAGCGATCTCAAGCCCCGCGGCATCGCGGCGGTCTGCATGTGCCCCGGCTGGGTCCGCACCGACATGGGCGGCGCCGACGCCGCGCTCGACCCGATGGAGAGCGCCGGCTCGATCGTCTCCACCGCCGAGTCGTTCTCGATCGAGGATTCCGGGCGCTACGTCGATCGCACGGGCGAGACGATCCCCTGGTAAGTGCACGGCTCCCCCGGGCGCCTGTGGGCAACACCTCGACGGATCCCGTGGTACCGTGCCGGTATGCACCAAGCTATCACCCGGGTTTCGTTTGTCTGCTTGCTCGCCTGCGCCGCGCTCGCGGGGCTCGTCGGCTGCAACCCTGCCCCGCGCAGCGCCGACGCGGTGCAGGATCCGGCCGATCTCTGGTCGATCCGCGGCCCGGCGACGCTCCCCCGGGGCGACGTCAAGCTGCGCACGATCACCGTCGAAGTCGTCACCAAGAGCTACCAGTCTGGCAACGAGCGCCAGGCGGCATTCGTCATCCCGCACCCGGTCATCCTGGCCGCCGGCGCCGCGGGCGTCGGGCTCAAGACCTTTGAGATGACCGATCGCGAGGCGTCCGACATCGCCAGCGCCGCGGCCTACGGCGTGCTGGATGCGCTCGGGGCCGCGGGCTGGAACGCGATTGAGCCCAGCGACGCCGACCCGCTCGTCACGGGCTTCGAGCCCGCAGGCCCGCTCGAGCGTGAAGACCGCATCAACCTCGCCGCGACCGACACGGGGCGCATCCGCGAGGTCATCGTGGTGTCCCCGGTCGCGCCGACGGTCTGGAGCGGCGAAGCCTCGACCGACGCCGCCGGGCTGGTCGAGGCGGGCCTGGTGCCGGCGCTGGCGGTCCGCTTGCGCGTCGGCATCTATCAGGGCTACCCCAGCGTCGAGCAGGGCTCGCGCGGCCTGATCGTGACCCAAGACGGGCGCACGCGCACCGTCAGCATGGACGGCTCGCTCATCGGCACGCAGCTGGTCGCGACGCCCGCGTCCGGCGGCGCGTTCGATGTCGACGCCGACGCGATGCGCGCCGCGATCCGCGAGCTCGCCGCCGAGGCCACCCGCGGCCTGATCAGCCGCGCCGGCGGGTAGATCACCCCATTCGCCCGCACCGGCAACACCACAACGAATAACCGCTCCCGGCGGCGGGTTCTCCCCTCGCAGGTCGGTCCGAACCCCGGACCGTGCATGGGCCCAGAGGCGGGCCCGCCTGCTCACACAACCCGAGCGGCTTGCCCGATCCAGATGGTCCGGGCACCGCCCAGCGCCGAGGAGATCAGCCATGCCCGTCCAGACCATTCCCGTCCGCAGCGCCGCTGCCCCCAGCATGCCTGCTCGGCCCACAGCGACCGGCGGGTCGCGTCCCGCGACATTCGCGGCCCCGGTCGCGCTCGATCAGACCCATGAGAGCTCGGGTTTGGGCCTGGCTCTGGGCATGCTCGGGTATGTCGCGAGCATCCCGGTCGTGATGCTGGCGATGGTCGGTGCGATGGCCTTGACGCACGTGCTCTGATCGCCCTCCCGCGGTTTCTGCCCGGCGGAACACAGATCAAATCCTCCCCCCGGGCCGATCGCCTCGGACAAGTCGCTTCAGACAAGGGCGATCGGCCACTTCCTCTCTTCTCCGCCCCGTGCGTGATCCGGGGTGAGAGCCCGCGGGCCCCGCCGAGCTGTTCGAGCGGGGCCCGCGGTCGCTCGTATACTCAGCCCCGTTTGCGCGCCGGGCCCATGGAACGGGTCGGGCCGGACGGCATCGAGCGCCCATCGGCGCAGGCTGGGAGACGAACGGATGCGCCGACGCACGCACACCTGCGGTGAGATCAGGCCCGACCACGTGGGGCAGACCATCACCCTCAACGGATGGGTCAACTCCTACCGCGACCACGGCACCGGGCTGATCTTCGTCGACCTGCGCGACCGCTACGGGCTGACGCAGATCGTCTTTGACAAAGAGGACGCCGATGCCGCCCTGCTCGAGGCCGCCGACAAGCTCCGCAACGAGGACTGCATCGCCGCGACCGGGACCATCCGCGTGCGCGACGGGGGCCCCAATCCCAAGCTCGCAACCGGCGAGGTCGAGCTGGTCGTCCGCGACCTCGAGGTGCTCAGCAAGACCGCCAACCCGCCCTTCCTGCCCGACGACAAGGGCAACCTGCCGGGCGAAGAGGCACGCCTGCGTCACCGATACATGGACCTTCGGCGTCCGAGGATGCAGGAGATCCTGCGTGCGCGTCACCGCCTGACGAAGCTGACGCGCGACTTCTTTGACGCCGAGGACTTCTTGGAAGTCGAAACGCCGATGCTGTGTCGTTCGACGCCCGAGGGTGCACGCGACTTTCTGGTGCCCAGCCGCAACCAGCCCGGGCAGTGGTACGCGCTGCCCCAGAGCCCGCAGCTCTTCAAGCAGATCCTGATGATCTCCGGCGCCGATCGGTACCTCCAGATCGTCCGCTGTTTCCGCGACGAGGACCCGCGCGCCGATCGTCAGGCCGAGTTCACCCAGATCGATCTGGAGATGAGCTTTGTCGATCGCGAGGCCGTGCTCGAGATCATGGAGCGGTTCGTCCGAAGCGTGTGGCAAGAGATCCTGGGCGTTGACCTGGGCGATTTCCCGCGCATGACGTACCGCGAGGCGATGGACCGCTACGGCATCGACCGCCCCGACCTGCGGTACGGGCTCGAGATCCACGACATCTCGGATATCGCGGGCAAGACCGACTTCAAGGTCTTCACCACCGCGCTCGCCAAGCCCCGCGGCACCGTGCGGGCGATCCGCGTGCCCGGCGGCGCTGACAAGCTCACCCGCAAGATCACCGACGGGTACACCGAGTTCGTCAAGCAGTTCGGCGCCGGCGGCGTGCCCACCTGCAAGGTCGTCGCGGGCGAGGGCGGCAAGCCCACGCTGGACACGGGAATCGCCAAGTTCATCCAGCCCGTCGCGGGCGAACTGGTCGAGCAGCTCGGGTTGGAAGTGGGGGACTCGGTCTTCTTCGGGGCCGACACGTATTCGACGTGCTGCAAGGCGCTCGGCGAGCTGCGCCAGAAGCTGGCAAGCGACCTCGGGATGATCGACGAGAAAGCGTGGAAGCCGCTTTGGGTTGTCGACTTCCCGATGTTCGAGCACGACGCCGAGACGGGCCGGTACTACTCGCTGCACCATCCCTTCACCGCGCCCGCCGAGCACGAGCTCGAGCGGTTCGCCGCGGTCGAGGCGGGGGATGTAGAAGGCGTCGAGGGGATCGTGTCCGCCGGCTACGACATGATCATCAACGGCTCGGAGATCGGCGGCGGCTCGGTGCGTATCCACCGCGCCGACGTGCAGCAGAAGGTGTTCTCACTCCTCGGCATGAGCCCGGAGCAGGCGAAGGGCAAGTTCAGCTTCCTGCTCGACGCGTTGCGTTACGGCCCGCCCCCGCACGCCGGCATCGCCTTCGGCCTCGATCGGATGGTCATGCACCTGACCGGGACCGACAACATCCGCGATGTCATCGCCTTTCCCAAGACGCAAACCGGCGCCGATCTCATGTGCGATGCGCCCAACGAGGTCGATCAGGCGCAGCTCCAAGAGCTGCACGTCGAGAGCACCTGGGAGGGCGAGAGCGCCGAGGAAGCCGGCGCTGCCAAAGCCGCGGGGGCCTGAGCGTTATGGCAAGCCCCGCTGTGCGCTTCTGGCAGGTCGACGCGTTTACGGACCGTGCGTTCGGCGGCAACCCCGCGGCGGTCGTCCTCGTCGACGCTTGGCCCACCGATGACGCGATGCAACGCGTCGCGATGGAGATGAACCTCTCAGAGACGGCCTTTGTCAAGCTTGCGAGCGGTCCCTCCGACGGGCGCATCCGTTGGTTCACGCCGACCAGCGAGGTGGACCTGTGCGGGCACGCGACGCTCGCCGCTGCGCATGTCCTGTGGAACGAACTCGGACGCCCCGGTGAACGCCTGGCACTCGAGTCGGCCAGCGGCCCGCTCGGCATCGCCAAGGCGGCCAACGCCCTGCTCGAGCTCGACTTCCCGGCCCAGCCTCTCGAGCCCGTCGAGATCACGACCGAACTGGTCGAGGCGCTCGGCGCACGCCCCAGCGAGCTCTACGCGTCGATGGATCTGGTCGCGGTCTTTGAGAACAAGCGCACGGTGCACGAGCTTGCGCCGAACTTCCAGCCCCTCCGCGAACTGTGCGAGCGCCGGGGCGTCCGGGCTCTGGCGTGCGCCGCGCCGGGTGCCGGGCACGACATCGTCGCCAGGCTGTTCGCGCCCGCCGTCGGGATCGACGAAGACCCCGTCACCGGCTCGGCGTACACCATGCTGGGCCCGCTCTTCGCCGAGCGCATCGGCAGGCCCGACCTGACCGCGCACCAGGTCAGCCGCCGGGGCGGCGAGCTGTGGCTCCGCGTCGAGCAGGACCGCGTGAAGATCGCCGGTCACGCGGTGACCACGCTCGAAGGCGTGCTTCGCTGCCCGCTGTAGAGACGCCCGATCGACAGGTGCCCGATCAACGCATGCCCGGCTAGTGGAACGCTCCGGCAACGTGCCTGGTCTGGCCGCTCTCGAGGTCGGTCGCGCCCGTCACGCAGTCGACGATGATCTGGGCGATCTCTTCGGGCTGGATCGTCTTGTCGGCGGGCACGGCCTTCTCGCTGAACAGGCTCCGCAGCAGGGCCGTCTCGACCGCGCCCGGGCCCACGCAGTACGCCTTGATCTTGTCGCGGGCGTGCTCGGCGGCGATCGCCTTGCAGATCGTTTCGCAGGCGGCCTTGGCGCTGCCGTACACGCCCAGGCCCTTGAACGGGTCCTGCGTGCCCATCGTCGAGACGTTGACGATGACGCCGCCCCTCTGGGCCTTCATCTTGGGCAGCGCGCGGATGATGGCCCAGATCGGCCCCATCGCGTTGATCTCAAAGATCTTGCGGACCATCGCCGCGTCGTGGCGAGCGATGGGCAGCAGCTCGGTCCACCCGGCGTTGTTGATCAGCGCGTCGATTCTGCCGAAGGTGTCAACGGTCTCGTCGACCATCTCCTCGGCCTGCTCGGGCACGCCCACGTCTGCGGGGATCTGGATCCACTGGGCCCCCTCGAGCCCGTCGAGGCTGTTGCCGACCCGCTCCAGCTTGCTCGCCGTCCGCCCGACCAGTGCGACGCGATAGCCCATCGCGGCCAGCTTGCCGACAACGTCGGCGCCGATGCCCGACCCGGCTCCGGTGACAAGGGCGACGGGGGTGGTATCTGATGCGGTCATGTGCTGCTCCGTGATCGTCCTGGCGAGTGTTCGGGCCGGATGGTTGCTTGCTGGGCGGGTAAACTCGCCCTGATGTCGCTCCGCGTGTCCATTCTTGCTGCGCTCGCCCTGATCCTTGGCCTGCCGTTCGCGCTGAGTCTTGCCCGCGACGGGCAGGGGTTGCCGAGCGAGGGCCCGAGGCTGGTGGTCTACACCCCGCACGTCCAGCAGATCCGCTGGGAATTCGCGCACGCATTCAGTGCATGGCACAAGCGTGAGTTCGGCGAGTCGGCCGTTCTGGATTTCAGAACACCCGGCGGGACGAGCGAGATCCGTCGCCAGCTTGCCGCCCAGTACATCGCGGCCCTCAAGCAGGGCAAGTACGAGCTGGTGCAGACCGGCGACGGCTACGAGGTGGCGATGCCGCCCGGCACGATCGAGGCCGACCTGTTCTTCGGCGGTGGCTCTTACGACCACGGCGAGCTGAAGCGCGGCGTGCGCTACGTCTTCGCCGGTGCCGCCCCCGATGGCACCGACCTCGAACTCGACGTGCCCATGAGCGTTCCCGCTTCCTTTTCGCAGCCCGAGCTCGACGAGCTGTACGGCGAGAACGTCATCGGCCCGCAGACGCTGTATGAGCCCGAGCAGTACTGGATCGGCACCGCGCTTTCGAGCTTCGGCATCGTCTACAACACCGAGCTGCTCGCGAGCCTGGGCCTGCCAGAGCCCGAAGCGTTCGGCGACCTCACGGACTGCCGACTGCTGGGCAGCGTTGCCCTGGCCGACCCGCGCCAGAGCGGCTCGATCACCACGACCTTCGATTCGATCCTGGGCAACGCGGGCTGGGACGAGGGCTGGCGGCTGCTCCGCGCGATGTGCGGCAACACGCGATACTTCACCAACAGCGCGACCAAGCCGCCCAGCGACGTCAGCCAGGGCGAGGCCGCCGCGGGTCTGGCGATCGACTTCTACGGTCGGGGCCAGGCGCAGACCGCCGGTCGCGGGCGCGTGGGCTACGCCGATCCCGCCGGCGCCGTGTACGTCGACGCCGATCCGGTCACCCTCCTGCGTGGCGGCCCCAACTACGAGCTCGCGATGCGGTTCGTCCGGTTCACGCTGACCGACGAGGCCCAGGCGCTGTGGCAGTTCCCCTCGCTCGAGAGCGACCGCGAGGGCGCGCCGCCCAGCGAGGCGACCGGCGAGCCGCTGGGCCCGCTGCGCTATGAGCTGCGCCGTATGCCCGTGCGTCGGGCGATGTACGACCGCTACTTCGATCGGTTCAAGGACAAGGTCGTCCCGTTCGAGATCGTTAGCCGGATCGAGAATCCCGGGTGGCGCACCGGCGTGCAGGTGATGATGGGCTGTTTCGCGGCCGACATCGCCGAGCAGACCCGAGCCGCGTACGAGGCGCTGTGCGACGCGCGGGGCAACGCAGCCTTCCCGCCCGAGACGCTCGCCGCGATGGAACGCGCGTACTTCGCCTTCCCGCCGACGCCCGTCGATGCCGAAGGCGCGTTCACGAGCGGCGAGCCGGTCGAGCGCCTGGCGTGGACCGAATCCAACTACCGCGCCGTGCGGAACAGTTGGCGGCCGGACGGGGCGCAACGCCGCGCCGAGATCTATTACACCCGCTGGTTCCGCGAGCGGTACGCCGAAGTGATCGAGATGCGCGACACGCGCGAGCCCGCCGGCCTGTTCGCAAACGGGCCGAGCGGCGAACCCGGAGACGACGCATGACGACGCTGGACCCAGCCCCGACCGCTCCGCCCATGCACGCCGCCGAAGACATCCCGCGCTGGATGGCCGGTTGCGAGCAGCGCCCCCCGCACGCCAAGATCGTCGCCACGATCGGGCCCGCGACCTCGACCGAAGAGGCGCTGGCCCATTGCATCGCCTCGGGCGTCAGCGTCTTCCGCCTCAACTTCAGCCACGGTTCCCTCGATGAGCACGGCGAGCGTCTCGCGATGATCCGCAAGGTCGCCGCCGCGAGCGGGCGTCAGGTCGCCGTGCTGGGCGACCTCCAAGGCCCCAAGATCCGCATCGGCATCGTGCCCGATCTCTACGACGGCGGCGGCATCATGGTCGAAGCCGGCACCGACATCATCTTCCGCGCCGACGCGACCGAGGCCCATCTTGAAGACGGACTGCCCGTCTTTCCCACCGGTTTCGACCGCATCTACCACGACGTCGAGCCCGGGCAGCGCGTGCTGATCAATGACGGCGCAATCCGCACCCTCGCGACCGAACGCATCGACGGCGTCTCGCTGCGGTGCCGCGTGACCGTCGGCGGACGCGTCACGACCAAGAAGGGCATCAACCTGCCCGACAGCGACCTCAAGGTCCCCGCGATCACCGATCAGGATTGGGCGTGCGCCGAGTGGGCGGCCAAGCACGAGGTCGACTACGTCGCGCTGAGCTTCGTGCGCACCGCCGACGAGATCATCGCCCTCAAGGCCCGTCTCGACGAGTGGTCGACGATCAAGGCCGAGGACGGCGGCAGCATCCCCGTCGTGGCGAAAATCGAGAAGCCGCAGGCGCTGACCAACCTCGCCTCGATCGTCCGGGCGACCGACGCGGTCATGGTCGCCCGCGGCGATCTCGGCGTCGAGATGGACACCGCCCAGGTGCCCGCCGCCCAGAAGGTCATCATCGAAACCTGCCAGTCGCACGGCAAGCCCGTCATCGTCGCGACCCAGATGCTCGAGAGCATGATCGAAGCCCACGCCCCGACCCGCGCCGAGGCAAGCGACGTCGCCAACGCCGTCTTCGACGGCGCGGACGCGGTGATGCTCAGCGGCGAGACCGCGGTCGGCAAGCACCCCGCCCTTGTCGTCGAAACGATGCGTCGCATCATCCGTACCGCCGAGGCCTGGTACGACACCCAGCCCCATGAGCCCAACCCGCCGTCGGACCTGCCCGAGCTCCCGCACCGATCCGCCGCGCTCGCGCACGGGTGCTGGCACATCGCCAAGGAAGCCAAGGCCCGGCTCGTCGTCGTCTGGTCGCAGCGCGGCGGCATGGCGGGCTACCTCAGCCAGAATGACTTCCGCGTCCCCATCCTCGCGTGCACCACGAGCGAACGCAGCGCTCGCCGAATGACGCTCTTCGGTGGCGTCACGCCTTGGCGACTCGATCCACCCGGCGAGGGCACCCTCGCCGACTGGACCGACGAGGTCGAGGCATACGTTCAGGCGCAGGGCCTCGCCGAAGAGGGCGATGCGGTCCTGCTGGTCGCGGGCAAGCCCCTGGGCCAGGTCGATGCGCAGGACACCGTCGCCATCCTCCGCGTGGGCGACCCCAACAGCGGCTTCCGCCCCAGATGACCGCCGCCCGCGCCGCGGTCCTTGCGATCGGCGATGAGCTGGTCCTCGGGCAATCGCTGGATACAAACTCCGCGTGGATCAGCGAACGCCTCGCGTCGCTGGGCCTCCGTGTAAGCGAGCATGTGACCGTCGAAGACGACCTCGACCTCATCGCGAGTTCGATCGAGCGTCTCGCCGCCCGGGTGCAGCTCGTCATCATGACCGGCGGCCTCGGACCGACGCCCGACGACCTGACCCGCGACGCCCTCGCGCTCGTGATGGGCGAGCCCCTCGAAACCGACGCGCAGGCACTCGAGGAACTCAAGGGCTGGTTCGGTGGGCGCGGCACGCCCATGCCGGAAGCCAACGCGATCCAAGCCACACGCCCGCGCACTGCGCGCATGCTCGCCAACCCCCGCGGCACCGCGCCGGGCCTGCACGCCTCGCTCCTCGTGGGTACCAACGTGTGCGAGGTTCTCTGCCTGCCCGGCCCACCCCGCGAGATGCGCCCCATGTTCGATGCTCAGGTGCCCGAGCTGCTCGCGCGCACCATGCCCGAGCGCCTCTCGCCCGTCTGCGCACGCCTCGTGCGCACCTTCGGCATCGGCGAATCCAACATCGCGCAGCTCCTCGGTGATCTGCTCGAACGGACCGCCGACCCGCTCGTCGGCACCACGGCGTCCGGCGGTGTGGTCACGGTGCGCATCCGCAGCGAGGCGGGCGACAACGCGCGGGCGCTGGTCAGCGCGATGGAGGACGAGGTCTGCAGCCGCCTCGGCCCCGCGCTCGTGCTCTCGCGCGTCGATCCGGGCACAGACGACGGCATCGACCCGGTTGTCTCCACCATCACCCGCCTGCTGCGCGAGCGAGGCGAGACCATCGGCACCGTCGAGAGCTGCACCGGGGGTGGCATCGGCGCGGCCCTCACCGACCCGCCCGGCGCCAGCGACGTCTTCCATGGCGGGCTCGTCGTGTATGACGACGCGCACAAAGTCAAGCTCGCGGGGATCGAGCCCTCAACGATCAAGCAGCACGGCGCCGTCAGCGCCGAGGTCGCGATCGAGCTCGCCGATCGCGGCCGTGAGCGTCTGTCGAGCGATCACTGCATCGCCGTGACCGGCATCGCGGGCCCATCGGGCGGCACCCAGGCGAAGCCCGTGGGAACCGTGTGGATCGCGGCGAGCGGGGGGGGCACCGCGACCGAAGCACGCAGGTTCCTGATGCGTGGAGGGCGTGACCTTGTGCGCGAGCGTTCCGCTCGGGCCGCGCTCGGTATGGTGCGTCTGCGGATGCTCGGCCACGACCTGACGATGCTCGCCGAGGCCGAACGCCGCTCCTGAACGCCGCCCGGGAGCGCAGCGGATGTGATGTCAGTCGACGATCGGCACGATGCCGCCGCTGGGCCCCGTGTCGAGCATCATGAACGCCTCGAGATCGAAGATGTCGAGCGTGACGCTCGCGCCCGCGGCAAACATCCGCTGGATCTCGCTGATCTTCTCTTCACGCGATAGGGCCGCCCAGTCCGAGCCGAGCAACTCGATGACCGCCTGCGGCTCGCCGGGGTGCGCGATCCGGTTGGTCGCGCCGAACGGGCCGAGCTGTGGGAAACGCTGCTCTCGACGCGTGATGTATGCGAGGCGCGCCCACCGCGGCGTATCAACCAGAGCCGCAGCCGTGTTGGGGTTCTCGTCCGCCCAAGGGATCGCCTCGGTATAAATCTTGACGTTCCGCTTCGCGTACTTGTCGCTCAGCGTCGCCATGTCTTCGTCCCACAGCGTGCCCGCATCGATGATGATGCGATCGAAGATCCGAGTGAGCATCACGATGCTCCACTCGAGCTGCGGGTCATGGCCGATGAACGTCCCGCCCGCGGCGGCGAACGAATCCGACGTGTAGCCGCTGGCGCCGATCTTGGTGATCAGCTCGACGTGCGGGTTCCTCACCTTCCACTCGTGCAACTCCGGCAGGATGCGACGCCAGACGTCGTCCGGCATCGTGCCCACCTGCGCCGCCGAGTGCACGTCGGTGCTCAGCCCGCCGGCGAGGGTGCGCAGATAGATGGGCGACCCCGGCGCGAGCGTCATGGCATGTTCGAGCCGGCGCACGAGTTCGCCGGGCTCGAGCACCCAAGGCGCCAGGCCGCCCGGGTTGTTCTCGTCGCGATGCTCGGCCCGCCCGCTGTACGTTTGGATCGCGACGATGACCTCACCACCCCGTGCAAGGCCGGGCGTCAGCAGCGTGAGCACGACTAGGGCGAATGCGGTCAGGCGATGGGGGCTGCGTATACACACGTCGCGGCTCCTGTGCGGGGGCGTTCAACAACGAACCCGGAATGGCAGATGGGGAAGAACAGCAGGCCGATCGGGCGGCCGAGGTGGGCAAGAGTACGCCCGCGAATGCACCCGGTTTCATCCGAATACCGGCCTGCACCCCGCCTGTTCCGGCGGGTTATGCGGCGCAAACCGTTAGAACGGAACACGTTCAGGAACGCAAACTATCCGCGGGGGGATTCGCCCATTCGGTCTGCGAGCCGGTCTAACGCCTGACGGATCGAGCGGACCTCATCGAGCAGCGCGTCGCCCTCGGCCGGCGCCTGGGCCGCCGGGATTTCGGTGCGATCGCCCGACGACAGGCGATCGCGCTGGGCGAGCACCGCCTTGCGGAAGCCCGGCGTGTCGACGATGCCCACCATGTTCACCAGCGACGCGCCGGGGCCCACGCTCTGCCCCGCGGTCTCGACCCGGAAGCCGTGCAGGCCCATGTACCGCATCAACGGCCCCTGAAACATCTGCAGGTCGGTGATCTTCTCGAGCGGGATCGTTGACTCAACGCGGTTGAAGATCCCCTTGCGGATCTCGAGCGTGCGGTCCGTCAGCGTGCAACCCAGGCGCGCGAGATATTGGTTGATGAACAGGCGCCCGATGATGTAGTACAAGATCGCCAACGGGATCGTGATGATCAGCATCACAAACGGCAGCGTGCCGGACCACAGCCAGTAGTCTCTGACCTTTGGATCAAATTCCGCCTCAATCAACACCGGATGATCGCTCATGCCCGCCTCCTCAAAGCCAGTGACGCGACAGCCTACCGCGCGGAAGCTCGCGTTGATTGGTCCCGGGCTTCTTGTCGCGGCGACGGGCGTTGGGGCGGGGGATCTCGCGACGGCCGGCTTCTCCGGATCGAGGCTCGGGCTGGCGATCTGCTGGGCGGTTGTCGTCGGTGCGCTGCTCAAGTTTGTGGTGACCGAGGGCGTTGCCCGCTGGCAGGTCGCCACGGGAGAGACGCTGCTGGCCGGCCTCGGCCGGCGCATCGGCCCGATCGCGGGCATCGTCTTTCTGCTCTATGCCGCCCCTTGGTTGGTGATCACCGGCGGTGCGCTCATCTCGGCCTGCGCCGCGACCACGCTCGCGCTGCTGGGCGTCGAAGCCACGACCACCCTCCGTGCGCTCGCGGGTGGTGCGTGCTCGACCCTTGGCGTGCTCGTCGCACTCCGAGGCGGATACAAGCTCTTCGAGCGCATCATGGCGGTCTGCGTCGGGCTGATGTTCCTGGTGGTCATCGTGAGCGCCGGTGCCACCCGACCCGATCTGGGCGAGCTCGCGCGCGGGCTGCTTGTCCCGCGGATCCCGCCGGTCGAAGGGGCCCTCCCGTGGACCGTCGCACTCATCGGGGGCGTCGGCGGCACGCTCACCATCCTGTGCTACGGCGCGTGGATGCGCGATCACGCCGCCGCGGGCGGGCACACGCCCGATGCGCGCACGGCGCTGCGCTGCGCGCGCATCGACCTCGCGCTCGGCTACGCCGTCACCGCGGTCTTCGGCGTGGCGATGGTCGTCATCGCCTCGGGCGTCGGCGCCGAGGGGCGGGGCAGCGGGCTCATCGTCGCGCTCGCCGATCGGTTGGGTGAGGGCGTCGGCCCGTGGGCGCGCCTGGCGTTCATCGCCGGGGCGTGGGCCGCGGTGCTCAGCAGCCTGCTCGGCGTATGGCAGGCGTTTCCGATGCTCGTGAGCGATGCCGTCCGCGCGTCAGGCCTGCTCGGCACAGACGCCCGGCGCGCGCACCCCGCCGGCTCGACCGGCAAAGACCCGGTCGCGATCGCGACGCTGCTCTGCATCGCAACGCTCCCGATGCTCACGCTCGTGCTCGATTTCGCAACGATCCAACGCGCGTACGGCGTCTACGGCGCGACCTTCGTTCCGCTCCTCGCACTCACGCTGCTGATCACCAACCGCCGAACGGCGTGGCTGGGCGAGCACCGCAACGGCCCGATCGCGTCGATCGCGCTGGTGCTGACGCTGGCGTTCTTTGCCTACCTTGCCTTACCGTGACCGACTCGCGCGAAGAACTTCCGCTTTCCAGTTGTCTTTGAGGCCAGTTAGTACGAAGGCACTGGTGCTGCCTTGAAAAAACCGGCCGACTGCCGAGCGGCGCCGTCCCGTGCGGTGCGCGTCCGTATGTAGAGCTTCTTCGATCATCATTCCACGTATGAAGACTGCGATAACGGACTCATTGCGTTTGGCTTCGTCGGGATCTTGCTGGATCCAGCTGCCGTTGAAAGCGAGCCAGTCCATGATGCGACCTCGTGCGATGCGGAGTTCGTGCGTCGTAGCTTTCGTGATATGTTGAGCCATGAAACAGCGCAGTCTCTCGCGATCTTCAAAGGACAAGCCGTTCATATCCTCTGCGATAAGTGCGTCCAGCGTCGACAGATCAAACTCGCTCATTGCAATCTACTCCCCCGGGATGTAGCTGATCGCTCCATCCATCGGGCTGCTCGCGGTCGCGTAGAGCTTTTTGTCGATGCGTCCGGCGAGGTAGCTCTGGCGCCCCGCCTCGCAGGCCTTGCGCATCGCGTGGGCCATCATCACCGGATCGCCCGCGTGCGCGATCGCGGTGTTGAGCAAGACGCCGTCAGCGCCGAGTTCCATCGCGCGGCTCACGTCGCTGGCGGCGCCGACCCCCGCGTCGACGATCACCGGGTACGCCGGGTCACCCTGCTTGAGCAGCTCGAGGCACAGCACGATGTTGTTCGCGTTGAGGATGCCCTGGCCCGAGCCGATCGGGCTGCCCGCGGGCATGACCGCCGCGGCCCCGGCGTCCTTGATCCGCTGCGCACTGATCGGGTCGTCGGACGAATACGTCAGCACCTCGAACCCGTCGGCGGCGAGTTCCCTGGTCGCCTCGATCGTGCCGACGGGGTCGGGCAGCAGGGTCTTCTTGTCGCCCAGCACTTCGAGCTTGACCCAGCTCGCGCCCGGGTTGCCGAGCTGTTCGAGCAGATCACGCCCGAGGCGCGCCACGCGCACCGCGTCCTCGGCGCTGAAGCACCCCGCGGTGTTGGGCAGGATCGTGTAGCGTGAGAGGTCGATCGCGTCGAGCAGCGACTCGCCCTTGTCGTTGTAGAGCCGCTCGCGCCGCACGGCGACGGTGATGACCTCGCTCCCCGAGGCGTCGAGCGAGCCGGTCATGAGGTCGTGGCTCGCGTACTTGCCGGTGCCGACAAAGAGACGGCTGGCGAACGTGCGCCCTGCGATGGTCAGCGGCTTCAGCCCCGGCTCGGTCGTGGTGGTCGTCGTCATGCCCGAGTTTAGGGAGGCGGCGCGCGAGCGGGCGGCACTTGGGCCCCGGGGCCAGATCAGCTGCCGAAGCCCGCCCGCCCGCTGGAGCCGAAGCCCCCGCGTGCCCCGCCGATGTTGGGGCGGAAATTGAAGCCGAACGAGGTCTCGTCGCGGATGCTGTCGTAGGAGAGCACCAGCGAGATCACGCCGTTGGGGAACTCGCGATAGAACTCGCTCGAGACGTTCTGGAAGTCGTCGACGCGGAAGTTGTACGTGCTGCCCAAGCGGACCTCATACTTGTCGGTCAGGCGGTAGCGGGCGGTGAACGTGCCGTAGGTCGCGTCGGCGGGGTTGATGAAGCGGAACTCGGCCGAGGTGCTGAAATCGTCGGTGTGATCGACGACCACGCCGGCCGACGTGCGGGCCTGCTGGCTCGATTCGAGGTCGTAGATCGTCTCGCCCGCGAGGCCCACGACTTCGCTCGCCTGCCAGGCCCCGCGGACGGCGAAGTACTCGCCCGGGTTGCTCAGCTCGGGGCGGAAGGTCAGGTAGCGCGGGATCGCGTCGGTGCGTCCGGCGTCGTCGGACGTCCAGACGTACTCGGTATCCAGACGGAAGACATCGACGCTCCGCCAGCGCCCGGGGCCGCCGCGTTTGGTCTGCCACGTCTGGTCGAGACCGACGCGGACGGACGTGCCGGTGAGCAGGTCTTCGACGTCGTCGTCATAGACCGGCAGGTCCTCGCGCTCGATGTTGCTCTCGCCGGCCCAGATGGTGATGCTGGGCTCGATGATGTGGCGCATCCGGTGCAGGTCGAACATGCGGCTGGCGACGCCGTCGTCGACGCGCTGGATCTGCGTCGCCAGCGTCACGCCCGCGGCGCCCCAGAGGCGGGCGCTGTCGGTCTCGTCGGGTGAGAAGGCGGAGAAGTCCGTGTCGTACGCCGTCAGGCGACCGACGACGAACGGCGTCACGCGCACGGGCCCCAGATCGAACTGGGCGTTGAGCTCGTGGCGCGTGTCAAAGCGGGCGATGACGTCCTCGCTGAAGCCCTGCGCTCGCAGCGCATCGCCCAGGGATTCGTCGGGCTCGGTGCCGAACGCCCGCCGGCTCGCTCCGCGCGTTTGGAAGCCGTAGTCCTCGGCGTTCACCTCGCTGAAGCGGATCCGCAGCGCGCCCGCCGAGGCCTCCCAGGTGTGCGTCAGCAGCCCGGGGGCGCTCTGGCTCAACAGGTCGCTCGCGTTCTGGATGTACGAGACCTCGGGCAGGCGGTCGACGGTGTAGCCCGGGGATTGCAGCAGGTATTGGTTCGCGATGAAGTCGTTGAACGTGCCCTGCACCTCGGCCCGCAGCAGCGTGTCGCCGTCCAGCCGGCGGATCGAGGCGCGGTTGGTGAACTCACGCCGGTTCTCGGCGAGCCTTGGGAAGAACGCCTCGACAAAGCTCTCGTCTGAGATGTAGCTCAGCTCGAGGTCGAGCCGCCAGGTGTCGCTCAGGTTCTGCTGGTGCTCGCCCAGGATCATGCCGCGGGTGTCGCCGTCCTGCTCGATGTCCGAGCCGTTTGGGCCGACGTCCGTGCCGTTGTCCTCGGGCAGCAGGTACGCGCTGACCTCGCCCCGCGCCGACTCGTCGGACCAGCGGGCGTCGGTGCCCAGCGCCCAGCCGCGGTCGCTGTAGAAGTCGATCAGCAGCTCGGCATCGACGCCCGAGGGCGCTTCTTGCCCGAGCAGCGTGAACAGGCTCCACGTGGTTTGGATCGAGGTGCCGACGCGGTTGGTGTCGCTCACCTGCACGTTGCGTAGCGGGAACTGCTCGGGATCGCCCGAGAAGCCGGGCCACCAGAAGATCGGCAGCCCCCCGGCGTTGAGCGTGATGTTCTCCGCGTCGACGTGCACGCGCCCGCCGACCCCGCCGGGGTTGGTGTCCTCATCGTTGACCCGCAGCGCGATGTCGGTCGCGCCGATCGTGAGGTGCGGGCTGCTGAAGGCGGTGTTGGCCATCCGCGCGTTGGTCGCGACGAACTCGTCGGCGGCCGTCTGACGCACGCGCTCGGCACGCACGTAGAGCGGCATCCGCGTCCGCTGGTCGTACGTCCAGAAGACCGCGTCGGCGACCACCGCCCGATCGCGCCGCACGTCGTAGTACATGCTGGGCCCGCGGAGGGTGTAGCTGCCGTCGGTCGCAAGGATCTCGCCCTCGAGGTAGATCCCCTCGAGCGTGTCGGCGTCGATGCGGGCGATCTGATCGATCAGGCGCCCGGGCCTCAGGAACAGCACGGCCCGCTCGGCGCTGATCTGCACGCGTGTGCCCACGCGCCGGTCGTCGTACTCGATGACCACGCCGCCGGTGAGCAGCACGGTGTTCGCGTCTTCGCCGGCTTGCACGATGACGCGATCACCGACGGAGACAAAGAACGCCCCGGCGGGCTGGGTGATCGGGGCGCGCATCGGGTCCTCGGGCGGGCGGACGACCTCGTCGCTGCGCACGCCGGGGGGCACGGGGCGATCGCCGATCTCGCGGTTCCGCAGGTCGCGGTCGGCGGTCTGTTCGCCCGTGCGCACCGGGCGATCGGGCTCGGGCAAGGTTGCGGGCGATCGGCGCGCCGGGCCGGGTTGCGAGTCGCTCTGCGGCCGGGCGGGTGCGCCGCCGGTTGCCCGCGCGAGCATCTCTCGCATCGTTTGCTCGCCTGCGAGCAGCAACTCAACACGCTCGTCCGATCGCGGCGGCCCCTCGAGCAGCAGATCAACACGCAGCGCCGGCGCATCGGCATCCCGCACGACCCCCTGCACCGGCAAACGGGCCGCATCCAGCCCGACGCCCGCGTCCGCCCCGGCGCTGGAGACGTTATCGAACAACGCGAAGACCTGGTACACACCGGGGCCGGCATCGGGCAGGGGCTTCAGCCAGACGACCGCGCGGGCCGCGTCGAAGCGATACCCCGCGATCTCGACGGCGACATCGCCCTCGAGCAGCAGGCGGCGTGTGCGCGTCCCCGGGACGTCCTCGACCGACCACGCCCACCCACGGCGCGCCGAGAAGCTCAGCTCGCCCTCGCGGGGCGACAGCGGCAACCGCACGCCCTCGAAGCTCTCGCCGGACCATCTCGTCGCCTGCGCAGCTGCCGGCGTCGCCGCGAGAGCCATCGCGAGCCCGCACGTTGCGGCGAGGACGGCAGCGCCGCTGCCCGACCATCGAACGGATTGGGTGCGGTCGGGCCGCTTCGGCATCCTGCTCGTCCCGTCTTGCGTGCCCGCGGGCTCGCCGGCCCAGAAGTGGGGGCGCGTCTGTGTCGCCGCTTCACGAGCGGGCAGGGTACGAGCGGCTCGCCTTGGCGACAACTCGGGCGCCCGGTGCGGCGTCAATCCGTCGAAACCGGGTCAGTCCCAGGTGTTGACCTTACCTTGCGCCTCGGCCCGAGGCGTGCCGTTCTGGAACGGGGCGTGGTGGTCCGCCCGCCAGCTCTCGGGATACTGCGCATCGTCGATGCCCAGCGCCGCCTTGGTCGGGAACATGGGCTTGAACGTGTCGCACATCACGGCCAGCTCATCGGTGTAGGTCTTGCCCAGGCTCTTCTCGACCGTGCCTGGGTGCGGGCCGTGGGGGATGCCTTGGGGGTGGACGCTGATCGACCCGCTGCTGATGCCGCGCCGGGCTTTGTAGTTGCCCTCGACGTAGTACAGAATCTCGTCGCTGTCGATGTTGCTGTGGTTGTAAGGCACCGGGATCGCGTCGGGGTGAAAGTCCAGCATCCGCGGGCAGAACGAGCAGATCACGAAGTTGTGGCCCTCGAACGTCTGGTGGATCGGGGGCGGCATGTGCAGCTTGCCCACGATCGGCGCAAAGTCGTCGATGTTGAAGGCGTACGGGTAGTAGCAGCCGTCCCATCCGACCACGTCGAGCGGGTGGTACGGGTAGACGTACTTGTGCACGCAGTCGCGTGCCTTGATGCGCACCTCGAAGTCGCCCCCCTCGTCAAACGTCAGCGGGAGCTCAGGGATCCGCAGGTCGCGCTCGCAGTACGGTGCGTGCTCGAGGAACTGGCTGGTCTGCTTGGAGAGATAGCGGGGGGGCGGCAGGATGTGGCTCGCGTTGGCGGTCTCGAAACCGACGAACTTGCCGTAGGGCATCTCCGCGTTGCTCAGCCCGGCGAACTCGTCGTTGTCGCTCGCGTCGTCCGGGCGCTCGTCGAAGACGAGCTTGTAGATCGTGCCCTTGGGGATGACGAGGTAGTCCTTCTTGCCAAAGGTGACGGTGCCGAACATGGTGTAGAGCGTGCCGCTGCCGTAGTGGATGAACAGGCACTCGTCGCCCTGCCCGTTCTTGAAGTGGTAGTCCATCGCCTCGGCGGGCGAACAGATGCTCATCTCGACGTCGCTGTTGCCGTAGAGCACGATGCGCCCGGTCACGGGGTCGCCCTTGGGCGGCATGCCCTGGGTCTTGGCGTGGCGCATCCGCATCACCGTCTGCTCGACGTACTCGGGCTTGGTGGTGTACATCGTCTCCCACCCGCTGACCTGGGTCGGCGGGTGGATGTGGTACAGCGTCGACGTCGGCCCGACGAAGCCCTCGGTGCCGAACAGCTCTTCGGAGTACAGCGCGCCATCGGGACGGCGGAACTGCACGTGACGCTTGTTGGGCAGGTTGCCCAGCTTGGTGTAGTACGGCATGGCGGTGCTCCCTCGCCAGGATTCTACCGCCCGCCCGATCAGCCCGAGGCCACCTCGCGCTCGATCGCGCCGACCAGGCAGTGCAGGATCAGCATGTGGATCTCCTGGATCCGGTCGCTGGTGCGCCCGGGGACGATCCACTGCAGGTCGCCCGTGCGGTCGAGCGTGCCGCCGTCTTTGCCCAGCAGCAGGATCACCTGGCACGAACGCCCCTTCGCGGCCTCGACCGCCGCGACCACGTTGCCCGAATTGCCCGAGGTTGACAGCGCGACCAGCACGTCCCCCGGGCGGGCGATCGCCTCGACCCAGCGGGCAAAGACGCGGTCGTAGCCGTAGTCGTTGGCGGTGCAGGTGATGTGCCCGGGGTCGGTGCACGCCAGGGCCGCGATCGCGGGGCGGTCGGCGCGGTACCGACCGCTCAGCTCCTCGGCAAAGTGCATCGCGTCCGCGCACGAGCCGCCGTTACCGACCGCCAGCAGCTTGCCTCCGGTCTTGAGCGAGCGTGCGCACAGGCGTGCCGCCTCGGCGATGCGTTCCACGGCGGCGTCGTTGCCGATGAACGTATCGAGCGCCGAACGTGCGGCCTCAAGCTCGTCTCGGATCGTCTCGGTTTGCATGCGGCCCACTGTAACAGACAGACGACGCCACAAGCCCCAGAGCAATGGCTTCCTCGGCCTCAGCCCCCGCCGACGAGCGTGACAATCTCGATCTGATCACCCTCGGACAGGGCGTGCGTATCGCGTCGGCGTGCCGGCACAAGCTGCTTGTTGACCTCGGCCGCGCAGACGGCTTTATCCAGCCCCAGCTCGACCAGCAGGCCCGCGACCGTCGTGCCCGCCGCCACCTCGCGATCTTCCCCGTTGACACGCACGCGCATGATCGATCGTACGCAGCCCTACCGTTAGGCATGCCGATTTCTCGCGTCATCGCGTACGTCGTCCTGGGGCTGAGCGTCGCGACCCTGCTGGCGGTGCTCGCCCGGGGCGTCGCGGCGATCTGGCCCGAACGCGCTTATGACGCGCGCACGCCCGAGGCGATGCTCGATTCGGCCGCCGCGATGGTCCGCGACAAGCGGGCCGATCGCCTGCCCGAGCTGCTCGAGATCGACCCCGACGTGCCCCGGGCCGACCGGGACCGCGTGGAGGATCTCTACGCCCGCCTCGGGCGGGTCTTCGGCGCGGCTCAGGCCTTGGCCGATACGTTCGCGTCCGAGCTTCCGGGCGAGGTCGAGCGTCTGGCCGCCGAGGCCGAGGGCGGCGGGACCAACTCGATCCTCAGCGCCGTCGCATCCGGGCGCGGGGGGCCCTTCGGCGGCGGCCCCGGCGACGACGCGGGCTCGCGACAGCTCGCGGCCCTGCTGGCCGATCCGTACGCGCTGATCGACGACGGGCGAGACCGCTTGAGCGTTGAACCGCTGGATAGCGAATCGGCGGCGCTGCTCTGGGATGAGCGGCCCGTGCTGCCGCCCTTCGGGCTCGTGCTCCGCAAGGGCGACGACAACCGCTGGCGGTTCGCGTCGCCCAGCCGGTTGCCGGGCCTGTCGAGCGTCTGGCCCCGGACCGAGCCGGAGTACCGCGTCTGGGCGAGCCTGCTCACGACGGTCGAGCAACTGCTGGTCGATCTGGAGGCGGATCTCGCCGCCGGTCGGGTGAGCTCGGCCGAGCAACTCGGGCGCCGTGCGATCGAGCGGGGCATCGTGCCGCTCGGGCTGGTTTTTGTCGCGCTTGAGCGCTCACGGCGTGAAGACGGGCCTTAGGACCGAAAACACCCGATCTCGCAGCGCTCCAGGCGGGGCATCCCCCCTTGAACGCGCGTCAACCGCCAACGCCGACCGGTGCGTGACCTTGCGGTCTGTGCGGCGCGGCGGGCTTGGGCAGGCGCGTGCGCGTTCGCGGCGCCGTTGCTTGGTGGACACAACGCCCGGGGTATTGCACGTCTACACCCGGAGTGTTTTGTCATCGTGTCCGTCAGCCATACCGGCGGGGGCACGGGAAGGAGAGCCATCATGCGACGCAGTTTGAAGCTTGGCATGGTCGCGGCCGCGGGGCTCGTTCCCGGGTCGTTTGCCATCGCAGCCGGTCCCTTCGGCCAGGCCGAGGCCGCCGATGCCGGGGGAGGTCTGCCAGAGGGCATCACCATCACCGGCACCATCCGTGACTTCCGCACGGATCACCCAGACATGGAAGCCTTCCCGGGCAAGGGCACCAAACGCCTCATCCTCCCGCAGCTCGGCGAGGACGGCAAGCCGGTGTTCAACCGCGGGCTGATCGCCAACGAGGGACGCAGCTTCGGCAAGGACATCCAGGTCTACAGCGAGGAGTCGTTCAACCAGTGGTTCCGCGATGTCCCCGGCGTCAACACCTCGTGGGAGCACTCGATCACGCTCGAGCGCCAGTCCGACGGCAAGTACGTCTTTGCGAAGGAACGCCCCGAGTACTTCTGGCCCGCCGACGGCAAGGGCTACGGCGCGTCCAAGGGGCCCCTCCGCTGGGCGACCGCGGGCACCCGCAACTTCCACTTCACCTACGAGCTGGAGACCCAGTTCACGTACAGCGACCCCAACAGCCGCGACTACGACCTCGTCTTCTCGTTCACCGGCGATGATGACGTCTGGGTGTACATCAACGGGAACCTCGTCGTCGACCTCGGCGGCGTCCACAGCCAGCAGCACGGGGAGGTCAACGTCGACAGCGCCGCGGCCGACCTGGGCCTCCAGCCCGGCGGCGTCTACCAGCTCAAGCTGTTCTTTGCCGAGCGGCACACCAGCGAGAGCAATTTCCGCGTCGAGACCACGATGCAGCTCCGAGAGGTTGAGCCGCCTCCCACCACGGGCCTGTACGACTAAGCGGTGATTCGCTGAACCGAAAACACAGCCGGGCCGGAGCGAGACGCTCCGGCCCGGTTCGTTTTTGCAGGCGCTTCAGCGGCAGCAGTGGGCGTCAAGCCTGCCCGCGTTGCCACGCACGCGGGCGCAGACGCCGGAGCACCGACTTGACGCGCGGCTGCGGCTCGACGGCCCCGTCGAGCGCGCGGCGCAGGGCCGCGATCGCCTCGTCGGCCGAGGTAAAGCCCAGCGCCGGGTCGAGCCCGCCGGTCAGGAATTGCCCGAGCGCCGGAGCACCGAGCACCGACGCCGACAGCACGCCGTCGTCTCGCATGCGCCCGGTCAAGGTTTGCTGCGCGAGCGCAAGGCACGAGGCAACATCGTCGGCCGCCTCGCCGGGATCGTGCTGCTCGAGAATCGATCGCAGCCCGAGCAACTCGATCGCAAGGCTGCCATGGCGATCAACGAGCACATCGTTCGGGCGGATCGGGCCCTGCCTGACGTCCTTGCAGTGGGCCTGAGCGAGCGCCGTCAGCAGGTGATCGAGCACGCGACCGACTTCGTCCGGGCTGAGTCGTCCGCCGCGCGAGTCGAGCAGTTCGCCCAGCGTCAGCAGCCCGCCGTGGTGCCCGTGGAACCGCGTCGCCAGCCAGGGGTGCCCCTCGACATCAAAGCTGAACGCCTCAACGCTGGTCAGGTGCGGGTGGTCGAGGCTGCCCACGCGTTCGACGGCGTCGATCAGCCGCCGACGCTCGTGCGCGTCGCGGCAGACCGGCAGCCGGTACAGCGTGTGCTGCCCCCCGGTCGCGCGGTGGCACGCGAGAAACCGTTCACCGATCGGCGAAGACGGAAGGTCACGCAGGAGGTCGTAAGGACCAAAGTGCTCGGGTCGGGTCTGAATCGCCATCGTCCGTTACGGCTCCTGCCTAGGGCCCCTCAGCGTCCGTGCGGGGCGGTCGGTCGGGTTGCCAGCATAGCCCGCAACCGCCGTGCCCGCAGGGACCTGCCTCGATCCGTGGCAACCACATTCGTGCATCTCCCCATCCCAGGCAGCCCCGCCCGCACCCCCGCAATGCATACGATCGAAAGAAATGGGACCTGGGCTCCCGCCGGGCCGAACCCGGCAGCACCGCCCAAGAACTGGGATACAACATCATGACGACCGCCTCGACGAGCGCCACCGCCACCGCCGTGGACCCGCTGACGCTGATCGATGTCGATCATGTTCGGTTTTATGTCGGCAACGCCAAGCAGGCCGCGTATTTTTACGCCCACACCTTCGGCTTCCGCATCGACCAGGTCGCCGACCTCACCACCGGCAGCCGCGACGAGGCCGACTACCTCCTCACGCAGGGCAACATCCGCCTGCTGCTGACCACCCCGCTCAACAGCACCCACCCCGCCGCCGAGGAGATCAAGCAGTACGGCGACGGGGTCAAGGACATCGCGCTGACCGTCGACGACGCCGTCGCGGCCTACGAGCGTGCGGTCAAGAACGGCGCCGAGCCCGCCGCCGAGCCCCGCGAGATCAGCGACGAGCAAGGCACCGTCACCGTCGCCTCGATCAAGACCTACGGACGCGTGCTGCACACCTTTGTCAGCCGAACCGGCGCCTACGCCCTCGAGAACATCAAGCGGGGCGGCGGCACCTTCATGCCCGTCTTCCGCAAGACCGATTCGCCCATCAACAAGTTCAACGAGGACAACCCCTGCGGGCTTATGTTCTTCGACCACTGCGTGGGCAACGTCGAAGAGGGCAAGATGAACCACTGGGTCAAGTGGTACGAGGACGTGCTCGAGTTCAAGATGTTCAAGCACTTCGACGACGCCGACATCAGCACCGAGTACTCGGCCCTCATGTCCAAGGTGATGGCCAGCGGCAACCACCTCATCAAGATGCCCATCAACGAGCCCGCCGAGGGCAAGAAGAAGAGCCAGATCCAGGAGTACCTGGAATGGCACAACATGACCCCCGGCGTGCAGCACCTCGCCCTGCGCACCGACGACGAGCTGCACTCCGTCGCCGAGCTGCGCCGGCGCGGCGTCGACTTCCTCAGCCTGCCCGATTCGTACTACGACATCGTGTGGGACCGGGTCAACAAGACCCTGACCGAGCACGGGCACGAGGCCGTGCGCGAAGACCACGACCGGATCAAGGACCTGGGCATCCTGGTCGACGCCGACGACGAGGGCTACCTGCTCCAGCTCTTCACCAAGCCCCTGCAGGACCGCCCGACGCTGTTCTTCGAAATCATCAGCCGCCGCGGCAGCCAGAGCTTCGGCAAGGGCAACTTCAAAGCGCTGTTCGAAGCCCTCGAACTTGAACAGGAGCGGCGGGGGAATCTGTGAGTCTTGCCAACATACGGAGTGAGTGATGGCACTGACTTCATGCGATGACTGCGGTCACAACGTATCCATTCGAGCATCAGCATGCCCGCATTGTGGTGGTCCCATGCCGAGTGCAGGTCGGGGCAGGGTAGAAAGCGCCTCGCCGCGAACGCAACTGGTTGAACGTACCGCGAAGCCCTTCAAGCTACTGCTCGCAGTTTCCAACTTCTTTGCAATGCTCTCGCTCGTTGCTCTCGTTGGCGGCGTTGTCTTCCTTGGCATGGATCAGATGAATGAGGTTGGGTCTCTAATGGTCGGGCTGGGGCTGCTGAGTCTCGTCTTCGTCGTGCCATTCGCGTTGTTTGTTCGACTGCTTGTCTGGTGGAAGCACGGTTAGCCCGGGTGCCACGGCTTGACCCGAAGGGCAAGCCGTGGTTGGCCGTCCAACCAAGGCACAACGCACGGCTTGTCGCTGCGCGATCAAGCCGTGGCACCCGGCGGTCCGAGGTGCCGCGATGCGCAGTGTGTCCAACGTGGGTCATCCCGCCGGATGCTCTGGGAGGCCGCTCCGATCGAACACGGCCCACCGCGTCGCGTTCCCGCTCCACGCGCTCGCGGACGACCATGCCCAGTCTTCTGGCCGCTCCACCAGCCGGCGGCGGACGGGGTTCTCGTGGATGTACCGGATCTTTTCGTTGAACTCAGGCCCGCCGAGGATGTTCCGGTCGTACCCGCCGCCGGGCTGCCAGAGGTGGCGAACGGGCGTCGTATGATGCTCGCGGATCTGGGCGAGGATGCGCGTTGCGCTCCGTCGTTTGATCGCCGACAGAATGCGCGGCACGCCGACCTCGGGCGGACGAGGCGTCACCAACAGATGCACATGCTCGGGCATGACAACCCACGCGTGCAGGGCGAACGCGAGATGCAGACGCGATGCGGCGATCTGATCGGCGACAATGTCGCGGCGTGCGCCTTCGGCGAGCAGTTGAGAGCGGTCTTTGCACGAAAACGTCAGGAACCGGGCTTGCGCGGGACGTTCTCGCCGCATGAGTTGTTTACGAATCGGCTCCATCCGCGGAGTTGAGCACGGCTTGCCCTTTGGGACAAGCCGTGGCACCCGGGCGATGACCTGAGTGGGTCACTCCGCTCGATCGATGGCCGCGGCGTGCTCATCCAGTAACTTCGCGTTCTTCGTGTGTGCCTTCACCATCGTGTCGAGCACGAGGTCGATGCCGGGGATGAGGCCCGCGACCCAGTCGACGATGAGGTTCCACACCATCCTGCCGACCAGCCCGATCGGCGCGCGCAGGCGTAGCGCCTCGACGACCATCCCCAGCCCCACGACCAGCGTCAGCGTGTCGCCGACGATCGGCACGCTGCCGAGCAGGGTGTCGAGCCCGAAGCGGATCTTGGTGCCGGGGACGCGGAAGAGCGAGTCCATGAGCCGCGCGAGGCGGGGGACCCACGGGCGCACGCTCTTGCCGGCGACCTCGGGCGAGACCACATCGCCGCTGACCCTGGCGTCCGCGTCACCATCCCCGCCCTGACTGGCCTCGGTCGGCGGAACGATCAGCTGCCCTCCAGGCGGAAGCCGATGCGCAGCTTGACCTGCCAGTGCGCGATCTGCTGATCCTCGATGTGCGCACGGGTCTCGATCACCTCGGCCCAGCGCATGTTGCGGACGCTCTGGGCCGCGAACTCGATCGCCCGCTTCGCGGCGTCGTCGCTGCCGCTGACCGATGAGCCAACGATTTCGACCACTTTGTAGACGTGTTCAGACATGGCGTGCTCCGTTTCTGCCGGTAGCGTACCGCCCGGGGCGGGTGAGATCCGTTTCATCTGGTGCTGCAACCAGGGCATGGGCTCTCAACTCGACGACGTCGCCCCGCGCGATCCCGCGCCCCACGCCCGCCGGCGATTGCTCTAGACTCTGGCATGAATGTGCTGACCAAGCTGCGCTCGCTGCACGCCGACATCGCCGCGGCGCGGAACGGGCTCAAGGTTGTCGACGCTTGGTCGCTCGCCCAGCGTCTGCTCTCGCGCCTCCCGGCCGATCAGGGCGAGGTCGCCCGCGCGTGCAAAGAGCACGACGCCGACGCGTTGCTCGCGATCATCGATCGGCTCGAGAACCCGCCCCCGCCCAAGCCGGCTGTCGAGCCGGGCGTTGCCGAGCGGTTCAGCCACGACGACCGTCTGGCCGCGATGCGGGCGTTTAAGAAGCGCCTCAAGCTGCTGCGTCTCAACGACGAGTCACGCCTTGGCGGGCGGTACACCTCGGGCGGCAAGCAGAGCAAGATCGACGCGATCGAGCCGCCGACGAGCCATCCGCGCGAGATGTGGAAGCTGCTCGCGGTCGAGGGCAAGCTGGTCGACACGGGCGACGGGTTTTACATGCTGCCCAAGGACTGATCAGCGGCGGAGCGGTTCGCCCTCGGGCTCGCGGCGTATCAGACGCAGACGCGCCGGCGCGGCCGCCCCAGCGTGTGGCCCCACGCCCACGCCGCCACATCGCCCCAGCGCCCGACGACCCACGCCATGACGCCCCCGAGTGCACGCAGGCGGAGCTTGAGGCGGAGGCGCCGCAAGGGCTCGTCGTGCGGGTCGATCTTGAGCGCACGATTTGCCCAGTACCGCGCCCGCAGCCAGTGCTTCTGCCGCATGTACGCGAGCGCGAGGTTGTGCATCGCCGGCACGTACCGCGGGTGAAACACGAGCGCTTGCCGCGTGTGCTCCACGCCCTCTTGCACGCGATCGCTCTCGAGCAGCGCAACGCCGAGCAGGTGGTGCAGCTCGTGGTCGCCCTCGAACCGCGAGACCGATTCGCGGAGCACCGTGACCGCGTCCCGCGCCATCCCCGCATCCAGCAGCAGCGACCCGAGATCGGCGACATCGTCGCGATCGAAGTCGTCGGGCGTCGCGAGCATCGCCCGTTTCTCGAGCCTGAGCAGATCGCCCGCCCGAGGCAGGTCCTCCGCCCGTGCCCGCTTGAGCAGCAGCCCCGTGAGCCGCCGCCGCGCGCCCGGGTAGTCGGCGTCGAGGCGCAGCACCACGTCGTACTCGATCAGCCCGTCGGCCAGGTTGTTCTGGCGATCGGCGAGGTCGGCCAGGCACCAGTGCGCATCCGCGTTGTCGGGCTCGAGCTCAAGCACGCGGCGGAGCTTCTCGCCCGCCTCGTCGAACCGATGCATCTGGATCAGCAACTCGCCCAGGTCGAGCAGCGTCTCGGTATCGCCCGGATCCGCCCGCAGCTCACGCATGTACAGTTGGCGGGCACGCTCCAGCCGCCCCGTGCTGGCAAAGGCCTCGGCCAGCCGCGCGCGGACGCGCGGCAGCTCGGGGTCCAGCCTCGCCGCTTCGCGCAGGCACCAGACGGCCTTCTCGTGCAGCTCGCGGTCCAGCAGGCTCTCGGCCATCGCCGCGTACAACTCGGCGTCGTCCGACTCGTTCTGCTGCGCGACGTAGAAGACCTCCTCGGCCTCCTCGTGCCGCTCCAGCGAGGTCAACGCGTCGATCCGCTGCACCGCGATATCCGCCCGCCCGGCTTCGAGCGCGTCGGCCCGGTCCAGCCAGGGCAACGCGTCTTCGGCACGCTCCGCGCGAATGAAATTGGTCGCGGCGAGCACCGCCGCCTGCACGTCCGCGGCGCCCTCGGCCTGCTGAAGCTCAAACGCCTTCCCGAACGCGTCACCCGCGTCCGCGTGGCGCCCGGCGGCCTCGAGCGTCAGGCCCAGGTTGAAGTGCCACTCCGCCTGAAACGGATTCAACGACAGCGCTCGGCGGAGTTCGTTCTCCGCCTCATCCCATCGACCAGCGTCGTAGGCCTCGTGGGCCCGTTCGACATGGTCCTCGGCGTCCGCCCAGTCGTTCAAGACAGCTCCCGCCTGTTAGCTCGACAGATCCTAACCGCAGATCGGCCCGGGCTCAAACCCCTCGGATCACGCGAACCCGAGCCGCCGCAAAAGGCTAGTGTCGAGAAGCACGCCCTGAAACCGAGATTGAGGGGGAAATGACGCTCTTCTGCTCCCATCGCCCGAGAACAACGCCGATCAGGGCCCGATTGTTCGCGGCCGGTGGGGCGATGGGGCTTGCCCAATTTGTCAGCGCGGGCGTTCAAATGCAGCCCCAGACCGGCGCTTTCGCGCCTGAGCACACCTCCGAGCGCGCATCGGTCCCCCCCGTGGACGCGCTGCTGTGGGATCTCTCGGGCGACGACCCGCTGGCGATCGAAGCCTCGCTCGCCCTCATCGCCGACGACCCGTCCCCCCCCTCGGACGCGCTGCTGCCGCGTGTCATCTCGCTCGCCCAGACCCAAGGCGACCACCGGCCCGCGGCGTTGCGGGCGCTCGCACGCTGGCCCCGCCCGCAAACCGTGCACCTGCTGATCGATGTGTTGAGCGGATCGCCCGGGCTCGAGGTCGCCTCGGCCGCACGGGTCGGCCTCACCCAAGCGACGGGGCTGCGCCAGTCCGATGAAGCCTGGGCGAGTTGGGCCGATCGGCGTCGTGCGCTGCCCGAGCACCTGTGGAACGAGGCCTTGATCCGCGACCTGCTCGCCGCGCGAGAGGCAACCCACGCCCAGCGCACGCAAGCGGCCCAGGCAGCCGCGGCCTTCGCCAGGCGCCTCTATCTGCTCACCCCGCCGGGCGACCGCCCCGCGCAGCTCGTTTCACTCTTGCGGTCCCCGGTCCCCGATGTGCGACTGTCGGCGATCGCGATCGCCGAGCGCGAGGTCGCGGCCGGGCGTCCGTTCACCGAGCCGGTGTACCGCGCGCTCTCCGGGCTGCTCGACTCCGATTCGCCGGGCGACCGCGCGGGCGTGGCGGTCGTGCTCGGGCGCACGGGCACCGCCGAGTCGCTCGATCGCATCATCGACGCCTTGCACCGCGAGCCCGATCCCGAGGCGGCCGCATCGATGCTCAGCGCCGTCGCCCGCACGCCCACCGAGGAGACCCTGGGCGATGCCCTGCGTTGGCTCGCGGTCCCGGGCCCCACGCTCGAGCCGGCCGCCGAGGCCGTCGCCGAGACCCTGCTCCGCCCTGACTGGCCCAAGCGAGACGCCGTCATGCTCGCCGCGCGCGCGGCCCTCGGCCAGAACGACCCGGCGGCGTTCGGCCCGCAGCGTCTCCGCTTGCTCTCGCTTCTCGCGGAGACCGCTGGAGAGCTCGACACGCTCGTCGCGTTGCTCGAAGATCCCGAGCGGCGAGACGACGCGGCCCGCGCCCTCGCCCTGTCCCAGCTCGGGCTCGCAAGGCTCGAACCGCTCGCCAAGCGGGATGCCTCGCTCGCGACCGCCGCGGGTGGCGCGATCGCGAGGCGTGCGGACGGCGCTGATGTCCTCCGCCGCCTCATCGACCTGGCGTGGCCGGAGCGCGCCGATGTGCTGCCCTTCGTTGAGATCTGGGCCCAGCGATCGCCACTCAACGATGTGCTCGAGCAGGCCGAGCGTGCTGAGCCGCTCGTGCGCGTGGCGGCGTTGCAGGCCGCGACCAACGGCGAGCCGCAGCCCGAGGACGAAGCGTTGCTCGCCCTCGCGCTCGTCAGGCTGCACATCGCCGCGGACGTTGCCCAGCGTGCTGACCTCGCCGCGGGGGCGATGGAGCGCCTTGTCTCGATCGACCCGGCCGTCTGGTCGACGCTGAGCGGCGCCGAGCGGCAGGAGATTGAGTCGGTGCTGCCGACGTCGTCGGCTCTTGACCGGCACGAGACCGACCATCCCGCAGGCGACCAAAGGACGGGCAGCCCGGCGTCTGGAGAGCCAGTGCCCAGTGAGCGGGCCGGGCCCGCCGAAGGCTGATACGTCGGGCTCTCTCGCCGTGCCCGTCGCCCTAGCCGTCACCCCGCCCGTCACCCCGTCCTCGGCCGAGTCCTTCGCCCAGGCGATCACCGAGCAGGCGTGCTGCTTCCTCGACGTCCTTGTCGCCCCTGCCCGAGAGGTTGATCACCACGTTGGTCTCGCGCGGCATTTCTGAGGCAAGGTCGACCGTGTACGCGACCGCGTGCGCCGTCTCGAGCGCGGGGATGATGCCCTCTTCGCGTGCGCACAGCAGGAACCCGTCGAGGGCGGCGCCGTCTTCGATCGCGGTGTACTCGACCCGCCCCGTGTCCTTCCAGAAGCTGTGCTCGGGCCCGACGCCGGGGTAATCGAGGCCCGCCGAGCACGAGTGCACGTCCGCGGTCTGCCCGTCGCTGTCCTGCAGCACGTAGCTGAGCGAGCCGTGCAGCACCCCGGGCCGCCCGTGGCTCAGCGGAGCCGCGTGCTGGCCCGGCTCGGCGTTGCGCCCGCCGGCTTCAACACCGATCAGGCGCACGCCCGGGTCCTCGACAAACGGGTAGAAGATCCCCGCCGCGTTCGAGCCGCCGCCGACACACGCCACGATCGCGTCGGGCAGCCCGCCCATGTGGCGGAGCGACTGGGCCTTGGTCTCGTGCCCGATGATCGCCTGGAAGTCGCGCACGATCATGGGGAAGGGGTGGGGGCCCACGACCGAGCCGATGATGTAGTGCGTCGAATCGACCGACGCCATCCAGTCGCGCATCGCCTCGTTGGTCGCGTCTTTGAGCGTCCTCGAGCCCGACTCGACGGGGATCACCCGCGCGCCCAGCATCTGCATCCGCACCACGTTGAGGTGCTGGCGCCGGACATCCTCGGCCCCCATGTACACGTCGCACTTGAGGCCCAGGTGCGCCGCGGCGGTCGCGCTCGCCACGCCGTGCTGCCCGGCGCCGGTCTCGGCGATGATCCGCTTCTTGCCCATTTTCTTGGCGAGCAGCCCCTGCCCCAGCGTGTTGTTGATCTTGTGCGCGCCCGTATGCGCCAGGTCTTCGCGCTTCAGCCAGATCGTCGCGCCCAGCTCGCGCTGCTCGGTCCGCATCCGGGCCACACGGCTTAGCCCGGGCGACCTGAAGAGCGGCGTCGGGCGACCCACGTAGCTGCGGTTCAGCTCGTGCAGACGGTCCCAGAACGCGCTGTCCTGCTGCACCTTGACGTAAAGCGCCTCGAGCTCTTGCAACGCCGCCACAAGCGTTTCGGGCACGTACGTCCCGCCGAACTGCCCGAAACGCCCCCGCGCATCGGGCACGGCGGACAGGCGGGCGGGCGCGGCTTCACCGGTTTGTGGGTCCATTGTGGTCATGCGACACGGTATCCGCCCCGGGCGACCGATCGGATGCGGGCGAAGGCACAACGTGTCCGTCTCTCTCCTGCGGCGCGAGCCCGGCGCCCCGCTCCGCACGGCGTGCAGCCCGCAGCCCCGCCGTCTCGTTCACCCGCAGCAGCAGGACGATGCCGACGACAAAGAACGCCGCGAGCACGCCCAAGCTCGCGGGCAGCCCGATGCCCGCCTTGACCTCCGCGAATGTCCACACGCCCGCCACGCCGGCGAGCTTGTACGTCATGCCCCAGAGCCCGAAGAACTCGGCCGTCCGGTGGCGCGGCGTGAACCGCCCGACCATCGATCGGCTCGCGGTCCCGATGCCCCCGATGCCCAGCCCGATCCCGTTGCCCACGACCCAGAACGCCGCCTCGGGGGCTCCGCCGGGCCACAGGCTGATGCCCAGCAGCCCGCCGGCCGACACGATCCAGACGCCCAGAAAGATCAGCAGCGTCGGGCGGGCACCCAAGCGGTCCTGAAACCGCGCCGTCGCGATCGCCGCGATCCCGGCCGTCACGGTGAGCTGGAGCACGAAGATCACCAGTTTGACGGTGTCGAAACCGAAGTCACGCGCGATGATCGAGGCGAAGGCGATGATCACTTGCACGCCCATGCCGTAGACAAAGAACGCGAGCAGGAACCGTCCGAGCTGGTTGAATTGCCCCGCGCGGCGGATCGAGCTGCGCACGCGGATGTACGCCTGGTGCACGAGCGTCGGCGCGCCGGGCTCGAGTTCGGCCGCCGGCGGCTCACGCAGCACCCGCCACGCCGGGATCATGTTGAGCACGAACCAGACGCCCGCGAAGACAAACAGCGGGCGCCACGCGGTCGGGCTCTGCATCGACAGCAGCAGCATCGCCCCGGCGCTGATCAGCAGCAACAGCAAGGCGCCGACGTACCCCATCGCCCAACCCGTCGCGCTCACCCGCCCCATGTTGCGGCTCGACGCGACCGCCGGCAGAAACGACGCGAGAAAGTTCTCGCCAAGTTGGTACAACAGGTTCGCCGGGATGTACAGCGCCACCGCGAGCACGACCGCCCCGGGCGGGATGAGCCCGAAAGACGCCGTCAGCGCGGCGCACCCCACACCGGTCCACAGCAGCGTCGCTTTGCGCGAGCCCCGGCAATCCGCCAGCACACCCAGCAACGGGCTGCTCAGCACGACCAAGAGCATGCTGATCGCGTAGATCCGCCCCCACAGCGCATCCCCCCGCGCAGGGTCGGCGACCACGACCTCTTTGAAGTAGACCGCGAACAGCAGCGTGTTGATCAGCAGCGTGAACGACTGGTTCGCCAGGTCGTACATGCCCCAGGCCCAGACCTCTCTGGGGTTAGGCAGGCCGGCAAACGGGTTGAGCCTCGCGAGCTTCACGCCGGTCAGTATGGCCCGCCCGCGCGCCGCGTGCTCGCGGTCATTCGAGCCCGTGCTCGGCAAGCACCGCCTCGATCAGCTCGATCAGGTCGGCTGTGGGCTTGAGCGCGAGGGCCTCGCTGTTCATGTAGACCGTTCCGTCGGGGGCGAGCAGTGCCGCGTGCGGCAGAGCGTCGACGAAGAACTCGTCCCGGGTCGCCTCGGGCGCAACAAACGCGATCGGCCAGGTGATATCGCGCAGCCCGATGTAGTCGCCCATCAGCTCGAACTCGCGCTGCGGGTCGCCCTGGGTCACCGCCGGGGGCGAGTTGTCGAACGGGTCCCAGTAGTGGTATCCCTGCACCGCGGTGATGCCGACGATCGTGACGGGACGCCCCGCGAAGTGTTGGGCGACCTCCCGCCGGGCGGGGAACTTTGCCACGCAAGGCCTGCACCAGGTCGCCCAGAAGTCGACCAGCACCACGCGGCCCTCCAGGTCCGCCAGCGTGCTCGCGTCGAATCCCTCGCTCGTCCACTCGAACGCCAGAGGCGGCGCCGGGCGATCGAGCAGCGAGACCCGCTTGAGCGCGTCCGCGATGCCGTCATCGAGGTGCGCAAACCGCGCGGGGCGGTCGGTCCGTCGGGCGAGCAACGCGGCCCGCACGTTCGTGCGCAGTTCCGCGAGCGCCGGGTGGTCGCGCTCGCGTGCCTGCAACGTCTCGACCAGCTGCGCCGCCGCGAGCGAGGTCCAGACCGGCATCGCATCGCTCGCCGCACCGCTCAAGGCCTCCAGCCCGGGGCCGAGGCGATCGAAGTCGAGGTCGTTCGACGTCGCGACGGCGCCCTGGGCGAGCGCGAAAATCCGGTGTGCACCGTCGCGACGCAACGCGTCACCCAGCGCGGGGTGCCGCAGAAGGTCCTCGATCTCGGTGAACTCCACCGGCTCGCGCAGGCGCTGCATCGCCAGCCAGGTGCGCACGATGTCGGCGGTCAGCCCCGCCGGGGTGTCGTCCTTCATCGACGCGAGCCTGCGGGCCGCGGGGATCTGGCGTGTCTGATCGCGTGCGATCAGGTCGGCGAGGATGCCCATGTCCCATGGGTCGAGCTCGTCGAGGTCGTACGCGAGGAGCAGCTCGCCGACCCGGCGCTGAAACGGCAGATCGAGGTCGGCCAGCGTCGCCGTCTGACGCCAGCGCTCCAGCTCGATCAGGTCGCTCTCGAGCCGTTCACTGATCGTCGCCTCGCCCTGCGCGGAAGGCGACACGCCCTGAGCCATTGCGGGGAAAGCCGGCACCAGCAGGGACACGAGCAGGAACGCCGGCAGGGCGACGACCCGCCGGTTGCAAGAAACACAGCGTGCACGGGCCCGATCAATCCGCATCGCCACTCTCCTCAAGCTGCTGCCCGCCGTGCGCTCGGTGGCGAGCCCTTATCGCGACCACACCACGAACCCTAGTCCGGGGGCGTCAGGGCGGCGGCGCCGGATTGTGAGCGAACGGTTAGACCTCGCCGATCGGCGTCGCCCCGAGGTGCTGAGCCAGGAACGCCGTTTGCGTGTTCTTGGCCTCGTTGGCAAAGCGTCCGAAGCCGCCGTGCTCGCTGGGCGCTCCCGATTCGGGGAAGGTCTTGAGCGTGATCAGCGAAGCGTCGGCGCCTTCGCGGCGATATCGCTCTTCGAGCCGCGAGATGAATCGGCGTTGGGAGCCGATCGGCACGATCTCGTCCAGCTCGTTGTGCAGCGCCAGCAGGGGGATGGGGCGCCAGGTGCCCAGGTGCTGGCACGCGTCGACCGCGGCGACATCTTCGCGGGGATGATCGACGGGCCACGGGCGTTGATCACCGTCCGCGTTGCCGAAGTAGAGCGCGCACAGGTCGCCGGTCGTTCCCTCGACCGCGGCACACTTGAATGGGTGCGGGTCGCACAGGCGCCGCAGCGCCGCCATGCCCCCGGCCGACATCCCGCCCAGCGCCAGGCGCAGCGGGTCGATCGGCACGACGCCGTGCAGGCCGGCGAGCACGCCGTCGATCTCACCGACCATCTGCGAGATGACCTCGAGCGTGCGCTCGGGGCTGTGCCCGCTGGGCCCGTCGCGCTGCCCGTGCCCGGGCAGGTCGAGCGAGACGGTCGCGATGCCCGCCCGCAGCCAGCGCAGGTACCGCCCGGGGTCGAGCTCTTTGTTGACGGTGCGCCCGTGCATCCAGACGCAGGCGGGCGCGGGGGTCGACCAGTCGGGGTGCGCGACGAGCGCGGGGACGCCGCCGATGTTGACGAACCTGGTGCGCTCTTCGAGGGCGCTGGGCAGCTTGCCGAACACGGGCGACACGCGCGCCCCTCAGAGCGCCACGCTCGAGCCCGGCTCGATCGACTCGGGCGGGCTGGAGGCCTTGAGCTGCTCGGGGTCGAGCGCTGTCAGGGCCGAGATCTCGATGACCGCATCGACCGCGCCGTCGCTGGTGCGGGGAACCGTGGTGCCGCAGGCCTCGAGCCAGCGGGCCGCGCGCTCGGTCTGCAGGGCCTTGCTGGTCTCGATCGAGTCGGTCCCGGTCTTGTTCTTGACGGGTGCGAACTCCTCGACCCGGTCGGTCTCGTAGACGATCGAACCCTCGGCCAGGGGCAACGCATCGAAGACAAACCGCTCGAGCTTGACGGCGTTGGGCTCGCTGGGCTCGACCTTGTTGCCTGAATTGATATCGACGTGGGCGACCTTTTTGATCGCGCGGTGGTAGGGGAGCTGGAACGCGGGGTCCGAGGCGAGCTTGTCCACAAACGCGACGCTCAGGACGTGGATCGCGATCGAACCGGCGTTGAACCGCAGCGCGCCGCCGGGGTGCTGGGCCTGGGCGAGCTCGTCGGGCATGTCCGAGTATTCGATCACGGTCGTGCGTACGCCGTCGCGGCAGAAGACGCCGACCTTCTCGTCCCACGCTGCTTTGGAAAGCATCTTGGAGCTGACCTCGCCCGAGGAATCCGGGGCCGAGGCGTGCAGGCCCAAGAAGACCGGGTCGACGACCTTGACGTGGGGGTTGTCGACCTGGAAGTAGGAGATCTGCGTGACGCCGCGTGCCTTCATGTCGTCGAGTGCGCCCGAGACCTTGAGCGCGCGCACCGAGCCGCCGTGCCCGTCGGGGTTGGTCGCGACGAGCCCGGGCTCGGCGAGCAGCATCTTGCCGGTCTGCTTATCGAAGCTCGGCAGCACGCCCTGCTCGAAGAACATCACGTCGCCGGCGTTGAGTCCGAAGTGATCGTGCTCGCGGAAGAAGGCGACTGTCGCCTCGTGGTTGAGCGGGCTGGTCATGATGTACCACGGGATTCTGGCGCCGTACCGGTTTTGCGAGGCGAGGATGCCCTCGGCGAAGATCGCGAAGAGCGGCTTGCTTGAGATGCACCCGGTCGGGTAGCAGCCCTTGGGCCCCTCGAAGCCGAGCCTTGACCCTTGACCGCCGGCGACGGTGAAGCAGGCAACGTTGCCGGCGGCGATCAGTGATTCGCCGGATGCGCGCATCGCGGCTGTATCCCAGGGGCGGGTCTCGCTTGCCGGGTCGCTGGGGTAGTAGGGGGCGGGTGCGAGATCGGAGGGCAGCTCGTGGGCCTCGTCGCGGCGGACGTACCGCTCGACCAGCTCGGGCACGATGGCAAGCTCGATCGACGCGAGCTGAGCCCGCAGCGCCTCGCGCTCGTCGCCCGAAAGGCGATCCTCGAACGCGAGCAGGTGCTCCTGGCCGATCTGTTGCAATTGGTCGCGGAGCGTGTCGGTTGCCGGCATGGGCGTCTCCCTCTCCTGAGTGCGGTCGCTTGGCCCGCATGCTAGCGGGCGGCTGCCGCGGTGCCCGCGTAGGCTGGGCTGATGCGCACCGTGCTGATCGATCCGCCGAGGCTGCCGCTGATCGCCCCGTCGCTGCTGGCGGCCGATTCGGCGAATCTCGAACGCGACGCCCGCGGCCTGCTCGATGCGGGCGCCGACGTGTTGCACATCGACGTAATGGACGGGCACTTTGTGCCCAACATCAATTTCGGGCCGGCGGTGGTTGCAGCCCTCCGCCGGGCGCTGCCCGATGCGTGCCTGGACGTGCACCTGATGATTGAGGAGCCCGGGCGGTACCTCGATGCGTTTCTTGAGGCGGGGTCGGACCTGGTGAGTGTGCACGTCGAGGTGTGCGAGGGTGAGGGCGTGGCCCGCGGCTTGGCCCGGCGCATCCGGGACGCCGGGGCGGCGGCGGGTTTGGCGCTCAATCCGGGGACACCGATCGAGGCGATCCTTCCCGATGCCGAGGTGTTCGACATGATCCTGCTGATGGGCGTGCAGCCGGGTTTCGGCGGGCAGTCGATCGACCCGCACACCGCGTCCCGGGCGCGGACGATTCGTGCGGCGATCGGCTCGGGCGTCCGGCTGGAGGTGGACGGGGGGGTGACGGTCCAGAACGCCACGGCGTTGACTGAGGCCGGGATCGACGTCGTCGTCGCGGGCACGGCGATTTTGGGCAGGCCCGAGGGCGAGTGGCCCGGGCTCATTGAAGCCATCCGGGGCGATGTTGTTGAGGGCCAATGTCCGGATGGGTTGTGATAGGGTGATCGGTGCGTGGCGCGGGCATCGGTCTACACTCGGTCGCCCGACGAAAGGCGATTCCGAGCTCTGCGGTGCAGGCGCTCGCGGGCTCAACGGGGTGATGTCGATACAGATCCAGCGGATTGCCTCGCGTATGCGAGCCGACCGACAGGCCCGAGGCGGCCTTGGCGAGAACCGATCTTGATGAATCAAAGCGATGTGACCCAAGAGATCGTGCTGCTGCGGGCGGGACCGACCGCGTGGGAGCGCGAGGGGCGGATCTGCGGCGCCGCGGATCTCCCGCTGGACGAGGGCGTGGCGACGGCGATCGCGGAGGCGGCCGGAGCGGGCCTTGCTGCGCAAGGTCGGCCCGACCGCAAGCCGCGGCTGCTGCTTGTGGGACCGGGCGAGGCGTGCCAGCAGGCGGGTGGGGTTGTCGGGGCCCGGTTTGAGATCAAGCCGAAGACCGTCAACGGGCTGAGCGAGGTCGGGCTGGGGCTTTGGGAAGGGGTTCGCGGCGACGAACTCGACGAACGCTGCCCCAGCGCGTACCGCCAGTGGCGGAGCGACCCGGCGAGCGTGGATGCGCCCGAGGGCGAGAACCTGGGCGACGCGCAAGACCGTCTGGTGAGCGCGATGGACGCTGCGCTGGGGCGCAAGCGGCAGGGCACGGCGGTGATCGTGCTTCGTTCGATGGCGTGGGGGCTCGTGAAACTCTGGTGCGAGGGACGCCCAATCAGCGAGCTGTGGGACGAGATCGATACGGACTCGGCGGGCGCACGGGCGCAGTTTTTCGGGTCGCGGGGCGAGCGCGCGGCGCGGGCTTGCGCGCCGCGCCGCCAAGGAGCACCGATCGCATGACACGGACGGCAACACGGACCTGGGCCGACGTCAAGCCCCAGGCGAAGCGAACGACGATCCCGGAAGGCCTGTGGCAGCGTTGCCCGGGCTGCTCGCAGATGATCTATCGACGGCAGACCGAGGCGAACCTGTCGGTCTGCATTGAGTGCGGGCATCACTTCCGCGTGAACGCGATCGACCGCGTGAAGCAGCTCGCCGACCCGGACACGTTCGAGCCGATGTTCGAGGATCTGCGGGCGGTCGATCCGCTGACGTTCCGTGACCTCAAGGCGTATCCCGACCGCGTGGCCGCGGAGCAGGCGAAGACCGGGCGCCCCGAGGGATGCGTCGCGGGCGAGGCGTTTGTCAAAGGTCGACGGGTGGTTGTCGCGGTGCTGGACCTGTCGTTCATGATGGGCTCGATGGGCTCGGTCGTGGGCGAGATGCTGACCCGCGCGATCGAGCACGCGACCGAGACGGGGCGCACGCTGGTGATCGTGAGCGGTTCGGGCGGCGCGCGGATGCAGGAGGCCGTCCTGAGCCTGATGCAGATGGCAAAGACCTCCGCGGCGCTCGCGAAGCTGCACGAATCGGGCGGGCTGTTCATCAGCGTGCTGACCGATCCGACAACGGGGGGCGTGACGGCGTCGTTCGCGATGCTGGGCGATGTGATCCTGGCTGAGCCCAAGGCGTTGATCGGGTTTGCCGGTCCGCGGGTGATCCGCCAGACGATCCGCCAGGAGTTGCCCGAGGGCTTCCAGCGGGCGGAGTTTGTGCGGCAGTCGGGGTTTGTCGATCGGATCGTGCCGCGTGCGCAGCTGCGCAGCGAGATCGCACGGCTGATCGACTACGCCGGGAAGTGATGGCTGGGGCACGCGCCGGGCGTGTGGGCGGTCGACTGATGCGTGTTGTGCGCGGGTCGCCGCTTGGGCTGGCGTGCGGGCTGCTGTATGCGTTGCTCTATGGGCTGGCGTTGCCGCCGGTCGGTCTGTGGTTTCTGGCGTTTGTGGCGCCGGTGCCGCTGGTCTGGGCGGGGCTGTGCGCACCGGGGCGGGGCATCAAGCGGACGGCTATCTGGGCGGGTCTGGGGACGACGCCGCTCTGGCTGTTGACGCACATCTGGATCGCGCGGCAGAGCGAGCTGGGGCTGCTGCCTTTGGTGTTTCTGCTCGCGGCTTGGCCGGCGGTCTTCGTCGGGCTGCTCGGGCTGGCGACGCGGGGCGGTGCGCGGAAGTGGTCGGTCCTGCTGCTGGCGCCGGGGCTCTGGCTGCTGCTTGAGCTGCTGCGTGGCGAGGTCGCGTTCGGCGGGTATGCCTGGTACCTCGCGGCGCACCCGCTGATCGAGAGCCCCGGGCAGATGTTCGCTCAACCGGCGGCGTGGATCGGGACGTACGTGGTCGGCGGTGCGGCGGTGCTGGTCGCGGCGTTGATCGTGCAGGCGGCGAGGCACCGGTGCACACGCCCCGCGATCGTGTGCGCGGGGGTGCTGGTCGCCTGGGCGGCTCTTGGGTCTTGGCGGGCGTCGTTGTCGGCCGAGAGCGAGGGGACGCTGGCGGTGGCGGTGGCGCAGAGCAACGTGCCGCAGGACAATCGGCGGGCGTGGACGCCGCGGCTTCGCGTCGCGTCGTGGTTTGAGCTGCGCGACCTCACGCTGGCGGCGAGCGAGGGCGAGGCGGAACTGATCGTCTGGCCCGAGGGGCTGTTCCCGGGGCGGACGCTGGGCCCGGTGTCGCTCGAGGCTGAACGCGCGTCGAGCGCGGTGTGGGATCTTCGCCCTGGCGAGCCCGACGACGCCCCGGACTTGACGGGCCTGCCCGAGTACGTGCTGACGACGGTGATTGCTGATGAGTTTCTGGCGATGAGCGCGCAGATTGATGCGGCGTTGCTCGTCGGCTCGCAGGGGTACGACGCGTACGCGTGGGAGAACGACGAGGGCATCATCCGCTCGAGCTGGGACGCGGTGTACAACTCGGTGTTCCTCGTGCGACGCGGAATTGTCGAGCCGGAACGGTACGACAAGATCCATCTCGCGCCGTTCGGCGAGGTGATGCCCTACATCAGCGCGTGGCCCTGGCTTGAGCGGCGACTGCTGGCGTTCGGCGGGCGGGGGATGACGTTCGAACTCAGCGCGGGGCGGAGCCGGCGTGTGTTCGAGGTGCGGGCGGCGGGGGACGCGGGCGGGCGCACGGCGCGTGTCGTTTCGCCCGTGTGCTTTGAGGTCACGGTGCCCGGGGCGTGCCGGGCGCTCGTGTTTGACGGCGGGCGGCGCAGGGCGGGGCTGATGGTGAGCCTGAGCCAGGACGGCTGGTTCGGAGACTGGACGCCCGGGCGGCGGCAGTACATTCAGGCGGCGCGTTGGCGGTGTGTTGAACTGGCAACGCCGCTGGTTCGCGCCGCGAACACGGGGATCAGCGGGGCGTACGGCCCGCGGGGCGAGGTGCTCAGCGAGGCGGTGACAAGACTCGGCGGCACCGGCCCGATCGAGGGGCGTGACCGCATCGGCGGGGTGCTGGAGGCGCGGGTGCCGTTGGCGACGGGCGTGACGCTGTACGCTCGCGTGGGTGAGTGGCCCGCGTGGGTGCTCGGGGCGAGCAGCGGTGTGCTGGTCGTCCTGAGTGCGAGGCGCGGCGGGCGGCAAGGCAACGTCGAGCGCCGAGACAAGGCGAAGGAGCGAGCGGCATGACGACGCGGGCGAACAGAGTTGCATTGGCGATCGGGCTGGGCGGCGCGTGGGTCGGGCTTTGGGGCGGGCCGCTGGTCGGGTCTGCTGTCGGCGCGCAGCCGGCTGAGGCCAGCGAGGCGGAGCGGACCGAGGCGACGCTCGCGTCGGTCGAGCTGTCGCAGGTGCGTGAGCGGGCGATCGAGGCGTTGGTTGCGCTCGCCCGCCACGAGCGTCCCGAGGTGCGTGCGAACGCGATCGAGGGTCTGACGCCGGTGGCGGCGCGGGTTGAGTCGGTGGTGCGCACCGGGCTGGTCGATCCGAACCCCGGGGTGCGGTCGGTCGCGGCGATGGTCGTGGGTGAGGCGAAGCTTGGGCGTGCGGCGCAGGCGGCGCGGCCCATGCTGAGCGACGAGTGGCCGCAGGCGCAGGCGAGCGCGATTTATGCGTTGCGGCGCAACGGGATCGAGGTCGATCCTTCTCCGTTGGCGGGCATGCTGCTCGGGGCTGAGGACGCGCGGGTGCGGGCGCAGGCGGCGTTTGTGCTGGGCGAGCTGGGGGATGAGTCGGCGGCACCGATGCTGCGTGAGGCGATCCGCCAGGAGATGCCGCGGGTGGGTGAGGTGCAGAAGCGGCTGATGCGGCTGCAGATGGCCGAGGCGTTGATCAAGCTGGGTGACGACACGCCGCTGTCGATGGTGCGGGCGAGCCTGTACCCGGCGCGGCCCGAGGAGCTCGAGGCGACGGCGCTTGCGGTGCAGGTGCTGGGCGAGGTGGGGGATCGCGGGTCGATCGACCAGTTGATTTTTCTGTCGGCCGAGCAGGCGGACCGCTCGCGGACGATGCCGGCGGAGGTCCGGCTGGCGGTGGCGCAGAGCCTGGCGAAGATGGGGCTGCGGGAAGGGACGTTTCTGGCCGACGAGCTGGCGGACAGCGAGATCGAGGCGGTGCGGTCGCAGGCGGCCTCGGTGTACGGGCTGGCGGGGCGTCGTGAGCATCTGGTGGGGTTGGATCGGCTGACGCGCGACGACTCGGCGGTGGTCCGCACGGCGGCGTGGGCGGGGGTGCTGCTGCTGGTTGACCGGGAGATGGGCGGCTGAGGTTGCCGGGTGGTTCGCGTCGGCCGCCGGTTTGTCGCGGCGGCTGCACAAGCGCGACCTTGGGCCGGGGAGCCGAGCGGGTTTGCGGGGCGTACAGTCATGCCCGGAGGCCGGCCCCGGCGACCCACGGCAGCGAGCCTGGGTTGACGCCGAGACGCGTCCCCGGTATCACAACGCCCCGCTTTGGCCCGCGAGTGGCCTTGGCGGAGCCCTCTTCGGCGTGGTGCATGGTGCATCGCGGCTCGGCGGGGGCGGATGGACCGAGACGACGGCGCGTGTCGGCGCCGATGCCTGGAGCGACCTGTGCACATTCTCACGAAGGTCTTTGTGGTGCTGTCGGCGTTGCTGGCGGTGCTGATGGGCTCGCTGGCCGTGTCCTACACGGTCAACACCGATCGGATCATTCAGGACTACTCGAACGCCCGCAACGCAGCGGCGGCGGCAGAGGCGGCGCTGGGTGCGGCGTCGGCGGCGGCGCAGAGCAAGGAAGCGGCGGACCAGGAGCAGATCGCTCGCCTGCGGCAGGAGAAGGCCGACCTCGAGGCGAACGTCCGTTCGAGCGAATCTGAGATCAGCAAGCTGACGATCGCCGAGCGTGAGTCGCGTTCGGCGCTCGAGCGGTTGCAGAGCAACATCGGGCAGTTTGGTGTGAGCAGCAAGACGCAGGCGGAGTTGATCTCGAGCTACAAGGACGAGGTCGAGCGGCTGCGGAACGATGAGCTGCGTTGGCGGAACGAGAAGCTGGATCTCGAGGCCGCGTTGAGCGATCTGGAGAGCCAGCGGATCGTGTACGAGCAGACGCAGCGGGCGTTGCAGGAGCAGCTTGCCGAGGCGAACCGTGCGATCTCGAGCCTGCGCGGCGGGACGAGCATCGCTGGCGTCGGCACGCCGACGGAGATCCCCGGCCCGCCGGTGCGTGGGTTCGTGCAGAACGTGCGTGTCGAGCCGGCGACGGGCGACACGATCGTGCGGATAAACCTGGGCAGCAACGACCGGGTGTCGCAGAACTCGCGGCTGTACCTGAACCGCAACGGGCGGGTGTACCTGGGCGATCTGGTGATCTTTGAAGTGGATCTGAACCACGCGATCGGGCGGCTGGTCAACAGCCAGGGCTCGGGCGTGAGCGAGGGTGACCAGGTCTGGAGCCGTCTGGGTGGCTGATCGGGTGGCTGATCGGACCGGTTCGGGACGCACGAGCGAAGGAGGCCCCTGATGGGTCAATTCGGGATGCAAATGCCGGGCGGGCGTCAGGCTCGCGGCGACGGGCCGGATGTGTTTACGGCGCTGAGCTTTGTGGGCTTTTTTGCGCTGCTCGCGGCGGTGGTCGCGCTCTGGATCGCGGGCTCGCAGGTGGCGCCGGGCGGGATGCCTTTCAACGTTCAAGAAGACGGGCGGATCGAACTGCCGGATTGATTCGGGCGGGCGCTGCGGGCCCGGTTGTGGCCCGAAAAAATGCGGGCGTGTCGTCGAGCGGAGCGCGTCTGAGCGGGTGGCCTTGACTGCGAGAGCGGGCGGGCTACATTTCACCCCGGTCAACAGGTCAGACGGCCTTTGATCGTGACAATCTGGGGCGGTAGCTCAATTGGTTAGAGCATCGGACTGTCGATCCGAAGGTTGGGGGTTCGAGTCCCCTCCGCCTCGCTTCTAGAAGGCCCTTGGCGTTTTGCCCGGGGCCTTCTGTGTTTTTGGAATGGTGATTTTGGAAATGGGGGGGTGTGCTCAGCCGCGGCGGTTGGGGTACAAAGGTCAGCACGGGTGCATGTGGTGCGTGGAGTGCATGGGATGGGCGGGGCGAGATGAAGTTCAACGCGGTGCAGATTCTGGCGTTCGCGCAGGAACGCCGCACGCGGCAGAACATCCGCGCGTTGCTGAAGTTCATCGGCGTGTTGTTGCTGCTGATCGGGGTGTACAGCGTGCTGTTTCACTTCATCATGATGCGCGAGGGGCAGGAGCACAGCTGGATCACGGGGCTCTACTGGACGCTGACGGTGATGTCGACGCTGGGGTTTGGAGACATCACGTTTGAGAGCGATCTGGGGCGGGTGTTCTCGATGGTGGTGCTTGCGACCGGCGTGGTGTTTCTGCTGATCCTGCTGCCGTTCACGATCATCCAGTTCTTTTATGCGCCGTGGGTCGAGGCGCAGGAGGCGGCCCGCACGCCGCGGGAGGTGCCGGCCGGCACACGCGGGCACGTGATTCTGACGCGGTACAACCCGGTGGCCGCGGCGGTCATCCGCAAGCTCGAGCAGTTCGACTACTCGTACGTGCTCGTTGTGAGCGACTTTGACGAGGCGAGCCGCCTGCACGACATGGGGCTGCGGGTGATGTTCGGGGCGATGGACGACCCGGAGACGTACCGCCTCGCGCGCGCAGACGTGGCGGCGATGGTCGCGACAACCAGCGACGATGTCGTGAACACCAACGTGACATTCATGGCGCGGCAGGCGGCGCCGGATGTCGCGGTCGTCGCGACCGCTTCGGACAGCACGTCGACGGCGATTCTCGAGCACGCGGGCGCGACGAGCGTGTTTCGCCTGGGCGAGATGATGGGTCGGTCGCTGGCGCGGTGCATGTCGGGCGGCGACGCGGTGACGCACGTGGTGGGGCGGCTGGACGAGTTGCTGATCGCCGAGGCGAACGCGCACCGGACGCCGTTGGTTGGCAAGTCGCTGAGAGAGAATCGCCTGCGTGAGCTTGGGGTGAACGTGATCGGCGTGTGGGAGCGGGGGGAGTTTCGACACGCGATGCCTGACACGGTGGTGGGCGAGCACACGATCCTGCTGCTGGCGGGGTCGGCCGAGCAACTCGCGGGCTACGACGAGGCGTTTGTGATCTACAACGTGTCGGTGAAGCCGGTGGTGATCCTCGGCGGGGGGCGCGTGGGGTCCGCGGCGGCCGAGGCGCTCGGGTCGCGCGGCGTGGAGTGGCGTCTGGTCGACCTCGACTCTCGGCGGGCGTCGGATCCCGAGCGCGCGATCGTCGGCGATGCGCGGGATCCGGAGGTGCTGCGCCGCGCGGGCATCGAGGATGCGCCGGCGGTGCTGATCACGACGCACGACGACAGCCTCAACATTTACCTGACGATCTATTGCCGGAGCATCCGCCCGGATATCCAGATCATCAGCCGCGCGACGCTGGAGCAGAACATCGAGACGCTGCATCGGGCGGGGGCAGACTTTGTGCACTCGTACGCGTCGATGGGCGCGACGAGCATCTTCAATCAGATCAAGGGCGACCGAATCGTGACGGTGGCCGAGGGGCTGGACATCTTCCGGACGCGTGTGCCGCGGTCCCTGGACGGCGAGACGCTGGCGTCGTGCGGGGTGCGTGAGGAGACGGGGTGCACGATCGTGGCGCTGCGGCGGGATGGGGCGGCGCTGGACATCAACCCGCCGGCGTCGATGGTGCTGGGGGCGGGCCAGGAGATGGTGCTGGCGGGCAGCGCGGCTTCGGAGACGAAGTTTCGCGAGCGATTCGGGGCGTAGGCACCCGTAGCGGCCACCCGTCCGCGTTACCCGTTCGCGTCATCCGGTTCTCGACGCCCCCGGGTCGAGCTGGCTCAGGCGGCGGCATGGGCAGCAGTGGTCGCTCGGATGATCGTGTTCAACGGTTGCCCGGCAGCAACGTAACAGTTACTATTTGCTTCTCGGGCGTCCCGTTCTGGCGGCCGCTGTATGCGGCTGCGGCGGCGGGTTGATGGCGGCTGGGCGTGCCTGTTTGGGTCCCGTTGACGGCTTTGGGCGGAGATTTGCATTGATCAGCACGACGAATCGGGTGCAGCAGGCGGAGCCGATGGGGCGATTCACGAGCCTCGATGGGCGGCGGTACTACGAGATCGAGCACGTCGATCAGATGCCGGCGTTCTTGATGACGGTGGTGGGTGATTCGGATCTGTGGCTGTACCTCTCGAGCACCGGCGGGCTGACGGCGGGTCGGGTGGAGCCCGAGCGGTGCCTGTTTCCCTACGAGACCGACGACCGGTTGCACGAGGCGTCGGGGAAGACCGGCCCGGTGACGCTGATGCGGATGGCCGACGGGGCGCTCTGGCGCCCGTTCGACACTCGGCCCCTCGCGGCGGGGCGGGTGCGCCGGCTGCTGCGGACGGACGTCGGCGATGCGGTGATCTTTGAGGAGCGCGACGAGGCGTCGGGGCTGACGTTCCGAGCCGAGTGGGCGCTGTCTGATGCGCACGGGGTCGTGCGGCGCTGCGAGCTTGCGCTCGACGCGGGCGCCGACGCGGTCGAGCTCGAGTTGCTCGATGGGCTGCTGAACATCATGCCGGCGGGCGTGGGCCTGGCGACGCAGCAGACGTTCAGCACGCTGGTGGACGGGTACAAGCGATCGGAATTGGTCGGAGATGACGGTCTGGCGGTGTATGCGCTGGAGGCGGCGATCTGGGACCGCCCGGAGGCGCGGGAGTCGCTGCGGGCGAACGTGTGCTGGCGAGCGGGGTTGGAGGACGCGTCGGTCACGCTGGACAGCGAGGCGGTGCGGGCGTTTGAGGTCGGCGTCGAGGCCGAGGCGAGAGCGTTGGTGACCGGTGATCGCGGGGCGTACTTGTGCCGGGCGCAGGTGCGGCTTGCGCCGGGGGGGAGCGAGCGATGGGCGATGGCGGGCGATGTGCAGCTCGATCACGTCGGCGTGGCGGCGCGGCAGCGCTGGCTCGCGTCGACCGAAGACCGTCTGAACGCGATCGCGCAGGACCTCAGCAAGGGTGGCGAGCGGCTTGCGGAGCTGCTCGACCGGGTCGATGGTGCGCAGGTCTCGCGTCATGAGTCGGTGACGGCGGCGCACCGGTCGAACGCGCTCTTCAACGCGATGCGCGGGGGTGTGCCGGTTGACGAGCACCGCGTTGATGCGGCCGACTTCAGGCGGTTTCTCCACACTCGGCATCACTACATCGCCGGTCGGCACGACGGGCTGTTTGTCGATCTGGCGGGGGAGACGACGATCGAGGGCCTGCGCCGCGCGGCGGAGGAGCGGGGCGACCCGCAGCTCGTGCGGCTTGCGATGGAATACCTCCCGCTGACGTTCGGGCGCCGTCACGGCGACCCAAGCCGGCCCTGGAACAAGTTCCGTATCCGGATGCGCGATGCGTCGGGGCGGCGGGCGCTGGGGTATGAGGGCAACTGGCGCGATGTGTTCCAGAACTGGGAGGCGGTCTCTCGGAGCTACCCTGCGATGCTGCCGGGGGTGATCGCCAAGTTCGTCAACGCGTCGACGCCGGACGGGCACAACCCGTATCGCATCAGCGAGTCGGGGATCGACTGGGAGGTGCCCGAGCCGGAGAACCCCTGGGCGACGATCGGGTACTGGGGCGATCACCAGGTGGTGTATCTGCTGCGGCTGCTCGAGCAGTTGCACGATACGGACCCGGCGATGATGCGCCGGATGCTGGACCAGCGGGCGTTCTCATACGCGGCGGTTCCTTACGTCATCAAGCCGTTCGAGGGCCTGGTGCGCGACCCGGAGTCGTCGATCTCATTCGATCAGGAGCGTCACGACGCGATCCTCGAGCTGGAGCGTGAGCTCGGCTCGGACGCGAGGCTTGTGTTGGACGAGTCGGGCGAGCCGGTGTTGGTGACGCTGCTCGAGAAGCTTCTGGTGGTGGTGCTCGCGCGGCTGGCGAACTTCGTGCCCGGCGGCGGGATCTGGATGAACACGCAGCGCCCCGAGTGGAACGACGCGAACAACGCGCTGGCCGGGAACGGGCTGTCGATGGTGACGTTGTACCAGCTGCGGCGGTTCGTCGACTTCGGCATCGAGTTGCTCGAGGGGCGCGAGGACGGCGAGGTGCCGATCTCCAGCGTCGTGCGGGGCTGGTCTGAGCGGACCCTTGGCGCGTTGGTCGGGGTGCTGGACGCGTTCGACGGGACGGGCGATGTCGATGACCGTGCGCGGTGGCGCATGCTCGAGTCGCTGGCGAAGGCGGGCTCGGGCGCGAGGGAGGCGATGCGTGAGGATGGTATGGGAAGGCTGGAGCCCTACCCGGCGCGCGCGATCACGGATCTGTTCCGCCTGACCCGCCACGTGTGCGACCACACGATTCGCAGCGCGAAGCGCGACGACGGGTTGTACGAGTCGTACAACGTGCTGCATGTCGACCCGGACTCGGGCACAGCGCGGGTCGAGCGGCTGCACCTGATGCTCGAGGGGCAGGTGAATATCCTCGCGTGCGGGATTCTGAGCGCGAGCGAGGCGAGCGCGACGCTCGATGCGCTCTTTGAGAGCCCGCTGTACCGCGAGGATCAACGCACGTTCATGCTCTACCCGCGGGCCGATCGGGTCGCGTTTACAGAGCGGAACGTGATCCCCGAAAGCGCGATCGCGGAAAGCGTGCTGCTCGAGCGTGCGCTCGAGGACGGGCTGTCGGTGCTGGTGACGCGTGACTGCGACGGGCGTGCGCGGTTTGCAGCGGGCCTGGTCGGGGCGAGCGAGCTTGAGGCTTTGCTCGCGAGGCTGGCGGACGATCCGAACTGGTCCGAAGCCGTGACGCAGGACCGAGGCAGCGTGCGGCGTGCGTACGAGCAGACCTTCGGGCATGCGCGTTTTACGGGTCGGTCGGGCACGATGCACAAGTACGAGGGCATCGGGTCGGTGTACTGGCACATGGTGTCAAAGCTGCTGCTGTCTTCACAGGAGTGCGCGGTCGAGGCGTGGGAGCGTGGCGAGGCGCCGGCGACGTGCGAGGAGTTGGCGCGTGCGTACAGGCGGGTGCGCGACGGTTTGGGTATGAACAAGACACCGCGCGAGTTTGGCGCGGTGCCGCACGAGCCGTATTCGCATACGCCCTGGGGTCGTGGTGCGCAGCAGCCGGGCATGACCGGGCAGGTCAAGGAGGGCGTGCTGGCGCGGCTGGGTGAGCTCGGCGTGCGGCTGCGCGGCGGTGAGCTCGTCTTCGAGCCGCGGCTTCTGGACGCCGGCGAGTTGCTCGATGCGCCGAGTGTGTGGCGTGTGCGGGGCGTGCTCGATCAGCAGGTCGAGGTGCCCGCGGGCGCCGTCGGTTTCACGGTCTGCGGCACGCCGGTTGTGCTGTCGAAGGGAACCGAGGCGCGTTTGCGCGTGCGGTTCCGCGATGGTGAGACGGCCTCGATCGCCGGGGGCGGGCTCGGCGCCGAGCTGACGCGTGAGGTGCTCCGGCGGACGGGGCGCGTGGCCCGGATCGAGGTCGAGAGCGTGATGGGCGATTGAACGGCGCGGCTCAGTCGACGCGGTAGACGCCCGTCGCACGGATGGTCAGCACGGTTGGCTCGGGCCGCGGGGCGACTGTCCCGATGACGATGACCTCGTCAAGCGGCTTGAAGCCGTGGGAGGCGGGGCTGCTCGCGGCTGTTGCGCCGTCGGCGTCGACGAGCTGCACGGTCGCGGCGTTGGCGGCGATCGTTGCGGGCTGCTCGCAGCAGTAATCCCAGGGGACTGGGCATGCGTCGCCCGGGTTCTCGCCGCAGTGCGGGATGCTCAGGTCCATGATCATGAAGATGGGGCTGTCGTCGGCGAGGGGTTCGGCGCGTCCGCCGATGCGCCCGCGGATGATGACGGTGTCGCCTTCGCCGGCGTTGGCCTTGGATTCTGCGATACCGACGGCGCCGTCGGGGGCGGCGGCGAGCACCCAGGCCGGTGCGGCGGGCTGGGTTTGTGCGGTCGGCTCCGCTTTGCCGCATGCCGACAGCGTGAGGGATGTGGCGGCGAGCACGATCGTTGCAGCGGTGAGCATGAAGCGGCGTGCTTGTTGCATGTGTGTGTCTCCTTTGGTGTGCGTGTCTTGGATCGTGCGTGTTTCAGTGTGATTTGAGCGCTTGGCTGATGGGCAGGCGGAGGCAGCGGACGGCGGGGGGGATCGCCCCGATTAGGCCGACGACGAGGCCAGCGCCGATGCCGGCGAGCAGGACGGGCGGGTCGATGGTGAGGGCGAACGCGCCCATGGAGAACCGGACGGCGAGCCCGTCGAGCAGCAGCAGGCCGAGCGTCGTGGCGATGAGCGCACCGCAGGCGGCTGCGAAGACCGATTCCTCGGTGAGGTTGGTGATGATCGCGGCCCGCGTGTAGCCGAGCGCCTGGAGCATGCCGACCTCGCGCACTCGAGCGGCGAAGGCCGCGTACATCGTGTTGAGCCCGCCGAGTATCCCGCCCGTGGCGATGAGCACGGCGGTCACGATGATCATGACGCGGATCGGGGCGTAGAACGCGGCGATCGAGCCGTAGTACTCAAGCTCGCGCATCGCGGTGATCTCGAGGTCGATGCGCGACTTGGCGAAGAGATCGACATCGACGAAGGTGGCGTCTTCGAGCGTCAGGATGACGCAAGACAGACTCGCTTCCCGGTTGGTGGCGATCTGGAGATCGGTGAGCGGGATCCAGATCTCGGCGTTCATGACGGAGTTTGGCGCACTGAATCGACCGACGATGGTCCAGTCGCGGTCGTCGAAGTGCAGCGTTTGGCCCAGGGCGAGGCGTTCTTCGGGCAGGCCCAGGCGGGTCGCGGCGAGGGCGCCGACCATCATCTCGTCGAGGCCGGATTGCGGGGGGCGGCCTTCGGTGATCTCGACAGCGGTGTGCACGAGCAGCGCGACGGGGCGGACGCCTCGCATGATCGCGACGCGGTCTTGTTCGCTGGTTGCTTCGTCGCGGAGAGGGAGCGCGGCGTGGATCTCTGGCGAGGCGTAGATGATGCCGGCGCGTTCTTTGATGCCCGGGATGCTCGCGGCGGCGATGCCCTCGGTGGCGTTGTCGATCTGGGATCGTTCGACGCCCTCTTCGCTGCCCGTGCCGATCAGCATGACATTGTTGTTCAGGCCCTCGTGCTGGGTGAGGGTGAGCTGCATGCCACGGACGAACCCGCCCGCGGCAAGCACGAGCAGGACGACGAGCGATGAGCCGATGAGCGAGGCCGCGAGGCGCACGTTGCTGCGCCCGAGGTTACGGAAGGCGTAATGGAAGGGGAGCTGTCTCATGGCTGGTTTACGGTTGGTTCACGCGGCGCGGAAGCATTCGGCGATCTCTCGGCGTGATGCCTGCCACGCGGGGACGAGGCCGGCGACGACGCCGATGGTGCCGCAGATGAGCAGGCCGGAGGCGAGGAGGCGGGCGTCGGCGATGATGGCGATGCTGATGCCCTCGACGGAGAGGGCGAAGTCACCCGCGTGTGCGACGGCGACAGCGCCGGCGGCCCCGAGAGCGCCGCCGAGCAGCGCGAGCAGGACGCCTTCGACGATGATGAGTGCCGCGACGAGTCGCCCCGAGTAGCCGAGCGCCTGAAGCACGGCGTGCTCGGAGACGCGGCTCTGGACGCTGAGGATGATGGAGTTGGCCGCGAGGGCGAGCACCGCCGCGAGGCAGCCCAGGCCCAGCCATCTCGCGAAGGCGACGAGTTCGACGATGTCATCGGCGACGCGTCCGATGAAGGCCTTCTCGCTGAAAGTGGCGGTCGGCTCTTGGGCCGAGGCGAAGACCTCGTCGATCGAATCGGCGACGGGTTCGAGCTGCGAGGCGTCGGTGACTTTGACGTTGAACTGGGTGACGATGCCGAGCTGATCGCGCCCTGCGAGTTGGACGAACTCGAGGGCGGTGTACGCGACGTTCTGGTCCTGCGGGTCGTCGGATCGGATCACACCGGCGACGTAGGCGGTAATGCCGGCGGCATCAAAGGTCATGCCCGGGCGGAGGCCGCGCCGGCTGGCGAGCGTCTCGCCCAGCAGTGCGGCGTCGGTGCGGCGTTGCCAGTCTTCGACCGAGCCCTCGATGAGTGTGAAGTCATTGCCGCGTTCGTTGAGGAACGCGTCTTTGGGCACGCCGCGGAAGGTGACCACATCGAGGCTTGTCCGGCAGTTGGAGACGACGACTTTGATCGGGGTGGCGGAGACGACGCCCGGCACCGACTCGATCCGGCGTTGGTAGTCCTGGGGGAGCTGGCTCGTCGCAGGGCAGTACCGGTCTTCGCGGTAGACGACGAGGGTGGTGTCGTTGGCGGTTGCGGCGGTTGCGGCGGTTGCCTCGGTGACGCCGCGGTTCATCGCCTGGACGGCGGTGAAGAGGAACATCGAGATCGCGATGCCCAGGATGGTGAGCAGCGATCGCACGGGGTTGCGGGTGATCTGGTGCAGGATGTAGGGGGCACAGCGGAGGAGTCTCATGCGTGTGCTCCTGATGTTGCACCGTTGCGGGAGGGCGATTGCGCGTCCTGCTCCACGAGGCGTCCCTTGTCGAGGTGCAGGGTTCGCGAGGCGTACTCGGTGGTGCTCGGGTCGTGGGTCACCATGATGATGGTCTTGCCCAGCTCGGTGTTGAGCTGTTGGAGCAGCTTCATTACGGCTCGAGCCGAGGGCTTGTCGAGGTCGCCGGTCGGTTCGTCGGCGACGAGGATGTTCGGATCGGTCACGATGGCGCGGGCGATCGCGACGCGTTGCTCTTGGCCGCCTGAGAGTTGACGGGGGAAGTGGGTTGTGCGATCGGCGATGCCGACGCGTTCGAGCGCGCTCATGATGCGTTGGTGTCGGTCCTCGCGGGTCAGCGGGCGGAGCAACAGGGGGAGTTCGACGTTCTCGTAAGCGGTGAGCACGGGAACGAGGTTGTAGAGCTGAAAGATGTAGCCGACGTGGGCAGAGCGCCATGCGGCGAGCTTGTTGCGGCTGAGGTTGGCGATGTCTGTGGCGTCGATGATGAGTTGCCCGCTGGTGGGCGAATCGATACCGGCGATCAGATTGAGCAGCGTGGTTTTGCCGCTGCCGCTTGGGCCCATGAGGGCGAGGAAGTCGGCGCGGGGGACGTCGAGGTCGAGCCCGTCGAGGGGCCGGATGGTGTTGTCGCCTTTGGTGTATTCACGCGTGAGACCGCGGCACTCGATCATGGTCATGACGCGTCTCCTGCGGTCTCGGGCTGCTCGGGGGTGATGGTGACAAGCTCGCCCGCGCGCGGGCTTTGGACGTTGACGGCGATCAGGTCGCCCGGGCGGATATCGCCGGTGACCGTGTGCCACTGCGCCGTGCGTTCGACAACACGGACGGACCGGGGTGTGAGGGTGCCTCGTCCGTTTCGGCGCGCGGTCACGATCCAGATCCGCGCGTTGTCGGCGTTGCTGGTGAGCGCGGTCGAGGGGATGAGCACGCGCGGTGCGGGCGGCCCGCCTTGCGCCGATGTCGCTGTCGCCGTTGGCATCGAGCCGGAGCCCAGAGCGTTGGAGGCAGGCAGGAACTTGACCCGCGTCAGCATCTCTGGGCGCAGGATCGGATCGGGATCGATCACGCGGACCTTCGCTTGCAGCGTGTTCTTCTGGAGGTCAGCCTCGTGGGTGATGCGCAGGACCTCGCCCGCGAAGACCCGCCCGGGAAGAACCTCGACCACGACTTCGCAGGCTTGCCCGACGGCGATGTTGGCGGCGTCTGCGAGGGGAACGTCGACGCGGACTTGGATGCGGCCTGGGTCGTAGAGGTGGACGAGATGGGCCGAGTGGGGCGAATCCATCGCGCGGATCACCTTGTCGCCGGGCACTTTGAGTCGGCGCTGGACATACCCGGTGATCGGGGCGCGGACGGTCATGCGATCGAGCTCGAGCGCCGCCTCTTCCTGGCGCGCGTGGGCGGCTTGCAGCTCGGCTCGCGCGGATGCGACCGCGGCGGCTGCGGCGTCGAGCCTGCGCTGGTCTTCGATGCGGAGGTCGAGGTTGCGCGCCGCGGCGGTGACCTCGGCGCTGAGTCTGGTGATACGCGCTTCGAGGATTGGGCGGCGTGCTTCGAGCGCGGCGACCTCCGCTCGCTGGCGGGCGGCCTCACGGTCCGCGACGATGAACTCCAGCTCGGTCGCGGCGCCCTGCTCGGTGGCCTGGCGCACGCGGGCGGCCTCTTCGGTGAGGCGGTCGAGCGTGGCGCGGGCGCCCTCGACGAGCGCGGGGAGCTGTTCGAGCTCTGCGCGACTCTCGGCGACGGCGCCCCGGCTGCTCGCGAGCGCACGCTCAAGCTCGACCGGATCCGCCCAAGAACGCTCGGCGGCCTGCTGCTCGGCGAGCGCGCTGCCGACCGCGGCGCGGGCCGCGGCGAGCCCGGCTTGGGCCTGGCGAAGACCGAGCTGGCTGTCTTCGGCGACCAGTTGGGCGACGATCTGGCCGCGCTCGACGCGATCGCCTTCGAGAACCTCGATGCTCTCGACGATGCCATCGGCGAGGGCGGTGGCCGCGATAAAGAACGGGTCCGCCTCGAGCCAGCCGGGTGCCTGAACGGTCACGCTGGGGGCGGCTTCGGACAAGCGGGTCGGCGAGCTGCCCTGGGTCTGATCCGAAGACTGATTCGACGAGTCGCGCTCGGGCGGGAGGCGCGTCGGCAGGACCTGAGCGACTTTCACGGTGCGGGCCGGCCGCAGGACGGGCAGAGCGCTCCAGAAGATCAGGGCGCCGAGCGCAGCGAAGACAACCACGGGGATCAGGATGAACGTGAGCTTGGGCCTTGGAGCGGCGGTCGGCGCGGGGACGCCGGGCGATCGAGTATCCATGAGACAGCCTCGGAGACGATGGCGAATCCAGCGCGGCGTGCGCGCACGGGGGTCGTCAGACGGCTGTCGATCGCTTGGGTGGGCGCTTCAAGTTGTGCAGGTGCGGCGACGCGGGTGCAGATGTCGGCTCACCGGTCGTGGTGGAGGCCTGCAGCGGCGGGAGACGCGGGTTCTGAGGCTGCTCAGCACGGGCGACGACCTTCGACACGGCGCAGCACAGGTGCTGGCAGTCATCGTCCTGACATGGCAAACGCTCGTGGTCGCGTTCGCCCGCGGGGTCTTCGGTCTGGCGTTCTGGTGTGCCGGGCAGGCTGCAGCAATCCGCCTGAGCCCTCGGGGGCGCAACATGGCCCGCGAACGCGTTCGCCGTTGGCGAGGCGGAGCATGCGCAGGAACGCCACAGCGGGGTTTGCCCGATGGCGATACAGAGCGTCAGGATTGCCGCGAACGCGAAACGCATCTTTCCGAGTGTAGCTCGCGGTTCGCCATACGACACCGACCGAGAACGAGCTGCTTGCACGGTCCTTCTGCGGGGCGTCCGGGCAAACCCGGGTATGACTTTGGCGGATCCGCCCGGGTCAGGCGTCTGGCAGGCTGTCGAGCCACGCGAGGAGTTCCTCGGGCGAGCGTTGGCCCCGGAGGGTGGCGATGCGTTCGCCGTTGCGCAGCGCATAGGTCATCGGGATCGCCCGTCCGCCCAAAAACTCGTCGGCCAGCCCGGGCTCGCGATCGACTTCGACGTGTGTCGCGAGCAGGCTCGAATCGCTCAAACGAGCGATCACGATTGCGTCGTTGAGCGTGTCTTTCTTGTACTGCTGGCACGGAGCGCAGCGATCGGCTGTCGCGAAGACGATGACCGTGCGCTCATTGCCCGCGCTCGCGACAGCGGCATCGAGCGCAGGGGCCCCGGTCAGGATGGGCGGCAGTGCGATGACTTCTCGGGCGACGATGAAGCCCGTCTGCGGGTCGTAGGTGTGGTCGACGGTGAGGCGGTCCATCCAGTCGCGGATCGCCTGAGGCGGCTCGGCGGCCGGGGCCTTGGAGGCTTGGCTGGGCTGCGGGATCGGTTCTTCGGCGTCGTCGCCTGAGGCGTTGCCTCGGGGTGAGCACGCGAGCATGGTGCATGCCGCGACCAAGGCCGGTAGAAGCACGCAGATCAGGCGGAAGTCGTTCATGATGGGGGACCATTGGTCGGGCGGGGCTTGGGGGCCAGTGGGGGAGACCGAGAAACCTGCATCGCCTGAAACAACGGACGGCGTGGTGCGGTTATGCTGTTGCCGATGCCCACTGCCCACCCCGTTGCGCGCGTGTCTGACCTTGCCGAGAACGAGCCCTCGCACGCGCTGGTCGCGAACGTGGACCTGGTGGTCACGCGGTACGTGTTGCCGGACGGCGAGCGGGGCTACAGCGTGCTGTACGGGCGTTGCCTGCACCGCGGTGCGTTGATGGGCGACGGGTACGTGAGCGGGGCGGACCTGATCTGCGGCGTGCACGGCTGGGACTACCGCGTGGATACGGGCGTCAGTTCGTACAACAACGCCGAGCGGCTGCACCGGTTTGAGTGCTGGACGGGCGAGCACGATGGCGCGGAGTGGCTGTTTGTGGATGCCGACGAGATCGCGGCTTGGGAGCGTGCAAACCCGCAGCCTTACGACCGCGATGCGTATCTGGGGCAGTATCAGGACGTGCACGGGGCGGATGAGGAGCCGCACAACAAGCTGATCCAGGATCTGGCGACGCACGGGCTGAAGCAGTTTGGGCACCACGGCCCATCGGCTGCGATGGGCGTGCCGAGGCAGGCGTTGCCCAGTTGGGACGACATCCAGATCGTGACGGCGCAGCTGGCTCGGCGGCCTTTGCTCGATGATGAGCCGGTCGGAACGACGACTGTGATCGGGCCTCGCGCGAGGCGGCCGCTTGAGTTGTCGATGCCCCTGTTCGTGAGCGACATGAGCTTCGGGGCGCTGAGCAAAGAGGCGAAGATCGCGCTTGCGAAGGGGGCCGAGCTGGCGGGCACGGGCATCTGCTCGGGCGAGGGCGGGATGCTGCCCGAGGAGCAGGCGAGCAACTCCCGCTACTTCTATGAGCTGGCGTCGGCGCGGTTCGGCTTCACGCTGGAGAAGGCGGCCGGGTGCCAGGCGTTCCATTTCAAGGGCGGGCAGGGCGCGAAGACGGGGACGGGCGGGCATCTTCCGGGCGAGAAGGTCGATGAGGAGATCGCGCGTGTGCGAGGTATCGAGGTCGGGACGCCGGCGATCAGCCCGGCGACGTTTCCCGATCTGCGTTCGCCCGCGGACTTTCGGAAGCTCGGTGATGAGGTGCGCGAGGCGAGCGGGGGGATCCCGATCGGCTTCAAGCTGAGCGCTCAGCACATCGAAGACGACATCGACTTCGCGCTCGAAGCATCGGCGGAGTACATCATCCTCGACGGGCGCGGGGGCGGCACAGGTGCCGCGCCGACGCTCTTTCGTGACAACATCTCGGTGCCGACGATCCCGGCATTGGCGCGTGCACGACGGCGTCTCGATCGGGTCAGCCCGGAGACGACGCTGGTGATCACCGGGGGGCTGCGCACGCCGGGTGACTTTGTGAAAGCCTTGGCGTTGGGCGCCGATGCGATCGCGGTTTCGAACGCGGCGATCCAGGCGATCGGGTGCCTTGGGATGCGCGCGTGTAACAGCAACAACTGCCCTGTGGGTATCGCGACACAGAAGGCCGGGCTGCGAGCGCGGATCGTGATCGACGAGTCGGCCCAGCGGCTTGAACGGTTCTTCCGGGCGTCGACGGAGCTGATGCAGGTGCTCGCGCGGGCGTGCGGGCATGACCGGCTGAGCGGGCTGCACGCGGGGGACCTTGTCGCGTGGAAGCGCGAGCTGGCGGACTTGGCGGGCGTGCGGTACGCGGGCGTCGGCGGCGGATGAGCGGTTGGTGGGCGGGCCCGGCTCGCGAGATGCTTGGAGGCGGGCAGTGAGCGATGGATCAGGCGGCAAGCGTTGGCACCGTGTCGCGTCGAGCGGGGATCTGCCCGAGGGGCGGGTGGCGACGGTCTCGGTGACGCTGAGTGACCGGGTCGTGCAGCTCTGCCTGACGCACCACAAGGGCGAGTGGGCGGCGCTGGACAACGCGTGCCCGCACCAGGGCGGACCTCTCGGCGAGGGCTCGATCGAGTGCGACGACAAGGGCGATTGCTTCCTGCGCTGCCCTTGGCACGGGTGGGACTTTGACCCGATCACGGGGAAGTCGCCGGGCGGGTTTGATGATGGGATCCCGACGTACCCGGTCGACGTGCGCGGCGACGGCGGGGTGTATGTCGAGCTTGACGAGCCCGACGCGCACGAGCGGACCGTGACCGATGTGATGGCCGAGACGATGCGTGCGTGGGGTGTGACGCACGTGTTCGGGATGGTGGGGCACTCGAACCTGGGCCTTGCCGACGCGATCAGGAGGCGGTGCGAGGCGGGCGAGATGGGGTATGTCGCGATTCGCCACGAGGGCGCCGCGGCGTTCGCGGCGAGCGCGTTCGGCAAGCTGACCGGGCGGCCCGCCGCGTGTCTGGCGATCGCCGGGCCCGGCGCGACGAACCTGCTGACGGGCTGTTGGGATGCGCACGTGGATCGCTCGCCCATGCTCGCGCTGACGGGGCAGGTGAATCAGCAGGTGTTTGGGCCGGGCGCGTTTCAGGAGTTGCCGCTGACCGAAGCGTTCGGTGCGGTCGCGGGTTTCAGCCATTTGTGCTTGCCGGGCTCGGACCACGCGGAGCTGATGAGCCTGGCGTGCAAGCACGCGATCGAGCATCGCGGTGTGTCGCACATCATCTTCCCTGACGATACACAGACGCTGGCGGCGGGCGATGCCGAGGCCGGTTCACCCGAGGGGCGTGTCGGAGCGACGGCGATTCGTCCGGCGTCGACGGAACTCGGACGGGCGATCGAGATGCTGCGGGGCGCGGAGCGGCCGGTGATCATCGTCGGGCACGGGGCGCGGTTTGAGATCGACGGCGTGCGTGCGCTCGCCGAGCACCTGGGTTGCCCGGTGCTGACGACGTTCAAGGGGAAGGGCATCATCGGGGATTGTCCCGATCCGGACATGCCCGAGCGCCCGGGGCACGAGCTGGGCGCTGGGGTGCTTGGTCGATCGGGCACGCCGATCGCGAGCTGGTTTATGAACGAGTGCGATCTGCTGCTGGTGCTCGGCGCGTCGTTCAGCAATCACACGGGTATCACGCCCAAGAAGCCGACGATTCAGGTCGATTCGGACCGCACGCAACTGTCACGATTTCATGCGATCGATCTGCCGCTTTGGGGCGACATCGGCGAGACGGCCGGGGCCTTGCTTGAGGGCGTGCGTGATCGGCACGCGAGCCACGATCATCGGGCGGAGGTTGCCGAGCGGTGGCGGATCTGGCGAGAGGAGAAGGCGAGCCGTCTGCGGGATACTTCGGACAAGGGCGTGAGTTCGATCGCGGTGTTTGATGCGATGAACCGGGTGACGCCGCGCGACGCGATGATCGCGGTCGATGTCGGGAACAACACGTACAGCTTCGGGCGTTACTTCGAGGCGAGCGGCGAGCAGGCGGTGCTCATGTCGGGATACTTGGGGTCGATCGGCTTTGGGTATCCAGCGGCGATGGGCGCCTGGGCGGCGACGCGGGCGCACGAGCTGGACGACGATGGGTTCTGGGATCGATTCAAGGGGCGCCCGGTCGTGTGCGTGACGGGCGACGGGGGCTTTGGGCAGTACGCTTGGGAAGTGAACACCGCCGTGCTGCACGGGATGAACATCACGCATGTGCTGCTGCACAACGGCGAGCTTGGCAAGATCAGCAAGGAGCAGCGGGCCGGGCACTGGCGGGTCTGGCAGACCACGCTGAGCAACCCCAACATCGCGGAGTATGTCACGTCGTGCGGGGGCCTCGGCATCCGCGTCACGCGGGCGGAGGAGCTTGACGAAGCGCTTCGGCGGGCGTTTGCGTTTGATGGCCCGGCGACGGTCGAGGTTATGACCGACAGCGATCTGATCTGATCGCTGGTGCGGGAAGGGGCGGGGCAGCGATGACTGTGAAATCGGTGCGCGTGCTGGGGTTGTTGTTCGCGGCTTCGGTTGCGTTCGTGGCGTTGGTTGCTTTGGGCGGGTGCGCGGGTTCGCCGGCGGCCTCGGACACACGCCGGATCTATGCGGATGCCGCGCAACGCATCGGCGCTGACCGTGTGCCGGTGGTCGTGGTGCCCGGGATCCTGGGATCGAAGCTGGAAGAGAGCGCGACGGGGCGTTCGGTCTGGGGGGCGTTCGTGTACGGCGCGGCGGACGCCGACCGCCCGGACGGTGCCCGGCTGATTGCGCTGCCCATGCGAGAAGGCGCGGCGCTTACGGACCTGCGCGACGATGTGGTCGCGACCGAAGCGCTCGATACGGTCAAGATCGACACGCTCGGGTTCGTGCGCGGCGTGACGATCGAGGCGTATGCGGGTGTGCTCAAGACGCTTGGCGCGGGAAACTATCGAGACCCGCTGCTCGCCCGCGGGTCACAGATCGACTACGGAGGAGAGCACTTCACGTGTTTTCAGTACGCCTACGACTGGCGGCGTGATGTTGCTGAGTCGGCGGCGGGGCTCGCGGGCGCGATCAGGTCCGCGCAGATCGCGGCGCGGAACGCGCGGGGCATGGCGGCGGATGAGCCTCTGAAAGTTGACGTCGTTGCACACTCGATGGGCGGCATGGTGCTGCGGTACTACCTGCGATACGGGGATCAGCCCCTACCTGAGGATGGTTCGCTTCCGGAGCTCACCTGGGCGGGCGCGAAGGACGTGCGTTGGGCGGTGCTTGTGGGTACGCCCAGCGGCGGTTCGGTGCTATCGCTGCAACAGATGGTCAACGGGATGAACCTGCACCCGATCGCGCCGCACTATCGCCCGGCGGTGATGGGGACTATGCCGGCGATCTATCAGCTATTCCCGAGGACGCGTCACGCGAGGGTCATTGACGAACGGACCGGTGAGGCGATCGACATATTTGATGCCGACGAGTGGGCGAGGCTCGACTGGGGCCTGGTGAGCGAGGGGGCGGAGCGGTGGCTGCGGATCTTGCTCCCGGGGTTGTCGCCGGAGGCGCGGCGGCGGACGGCGCGCGACCACCTGGAGAAGTCGCTGCGTCGGGCCGAGCAGTTGCACCGCGCACTCGACGTGCCGGGCGAGCCGCCCGCGGGGACCGAACTCGTGCTGTTTGCTGGCGACGCCGATGAAACGGCCGAGGTCTTGTCGGTCGACGAACGCGGGCGGTTGCGTGTCGCGGAGACGAGCCCGGGCGACGGGACGGTGACGCGTCACAGCGCGTTGATGGATGAGCGGATTGGGTCGGCGTGGCGGCCGAGGCTCCAGAGCCCGATCGCGTGGAGCCAGGTGCGTTTTTTGGCCGAAGACCATGTTGGGTTGACGACGTCGCCGGCGTTTACCAACGATCTGCTGTTCCTGCTGCTCGAGGCACGCGATCCGGGGTCGGGCGAGCGATGGAGCGTCGGGTCTGACGCGGGGGTGACGCCTTGATGGTTCTGCTTCAGTTGCTGGTGTACGTTGCCGGGGCGTATCTGGTGATGGGCTTGGGCTACGCGATCTGGTTTGCTTTGAAGGGCGCCGGGACGCGTGACGAGGCTGCGCGGCGGGCGTCGCTGCGCGTGCGGGCGATTCTCCTTCCGGGTGCGGTTGCGGTCTGGCCTGTGCTCGTCTTTGGCGGCTGGGCCAAGTCGCCGGTGCGGGCACCGCAGGCGGCCGGGCATCTGCGCATGCGGCACGCGCTGGTCTGGATGTTGCTCGGGCCGACGCTCATCGGCGCGATTGTGGTGCTCTTGGTGCTGCGTCCGGGCGCAGTGGCTTCGGCCGCGGGGGGGCGTCTTGACCAACGCGTACAGATGGGTGCAGTGGAACGCGCACAAGCGTGTGTACGACGCGGTGATCGCCGGCGCGTGCGTGTTGTACCTGGGCGTGTTTGTCGGAGTCGGTCTGGCGATGTTTCCCGCGCCCGGCGAGATCAGCCCGCCGATCTTGTTGATCCGCGCGTTTGGGACGCTGGCGATTGGGTTGCTGCACGTGATTCTGCTGATCGGACCGCTCGCGCGGTTGAGCGATCGGTTCGCGCCATTGCTGTACAACCGGCGGCATCTGGGGGTAACGTTTTTTCTGGCCGCGCTGGCGCACGGGTTGCTCGCAACGCTGATCTACGGCGGCTTCGGTGTGCGCGATCCGGTGTCGGCGGTGATTGCCCCGGGTGGCGGTTTTGCTTCGGTGAGCGGTTTTCCGTTCGAGTTTCTGGGGTTGCTTGCGTTGCTGATCGCGTTCGCGATGGCGGCGACGAGCCACGACTTCTGGCTCGCCAATCTTGGGCCGCGCACGTGGAAGACGTTGCACATGCTGGTGTATCTCGCCTATGCGTTGGTGGTGATGCATGTTGTGCTCGGGGCGTTGCAGAGCGAGCGCTCTCGGCTCGCGGCGGGGCTGCTTGTGGGCGGTGTGGTCGTTGTCTCTGCGATGCACGTTGCCGCGGGCGTTGTGCAGGCGCGGCGAGATCGACGTGATCTTCGCGCGGCATCGGAATGGCTGGATGTCGCGGCCTTTGATGACGTGCCCGATCAGGGTGCGTGTGGCGTTTCAACAGACGCTGGAGAGATCGCGGTCTTCCGCGACGGCGACCGCTTGCATGCGGTTGGGGGCACGTGCGTGCACCAGGGCGGGCCTCTGGCGGAGGGGCGGCTGATCGACGGCTGCGTCACCTGCCCCTGGCACGGGTACCAGTACCGCGCGAGCGATGGGTGCAGCCCGCCGCCCTACAGCGAGCGGATCCCGACGTACCAGGTGCGCGTGCGCGACGGGCGGGTTGAAGTGGCGCCTGAACGTGCGTCCGGATCGGAGCAGCGTGATGCGTGAATCGACGCCCATGTATGTCGGGTACCTCCCTCTGCCCCAGCGCTGCAAGGGTGCGGTGCTGGGGGCGGCGGCGATGGTGTTGCTCGGCGCCGCTGCTCTGGCGGGTGGGCTCGCGGCCTCTCAGCGGCATCCGGGCGATGCGGTGTGGGATATCGCGGCGGAGCGGTCGTGGTCGGGCACGCTGGTGCTGGAGCCCTACCCGATGCTGGTCGACAGCGAGGGTGTCGGGTGGTTCGTGGTCGGCATCGGGAAGTTTGGTGTGCTGGATCGCGTGGCGTCGTACGATGGTGCGGCGGTCATCGTTCGTGGCTACTCGTTGCAGCGTGACCATCGACGCATGATTGAACTCAGTCCGGATAAGGGTGCCATCGAGCCGTTTGGTGCGCACAGCGGCGTCACCAACTCTGTCGCCGCGCCGGTGCGCGAGGTCGCGTTCGTTGGTGAGATCGTCGACGGCAAGTGCTATCTTGGAGCGATGAAGCCCGGCGACGGGAAAGCGCACAAGGCGTGCGCGACCCTGTGCATCGAGGGCGGGCTCCCGCCTCTGGTCGCCGGCGAGATCCCCGGGGCGGGCGGGCTGTATCCGCTGTTGCGTGTCGATGGGCACAGCGTGCTGCCGAGCGAGGTGCTTGCGCTGGTCGGTGAGCCGGTGCGGATCCGTGGTCGGCTCGGGGAGATCAACGGTCTTCCGGTGCTGGATATCAAGGCCGGCGACGTCGAGCCGGCGGGTTGAGTCGGCTCAGGCCGTGGCGGCCTTTGGCGCGTCGCCCGCGTGGTTGGCCCCGACGGCGGCGGGCTTGCGGCCGGTGATGGTCTCGGTCAGCCAGGTCACCACGATGTAGAGCGTGGGCGTGAAGATCAGGCCCAAGATCGTCGCGCCGCTCATGCCGCCGAAGACGGCCGTACCCAGCGCCTTCCGCCCCGCGGCGCCAGCGCCCGTCGCGGTGAGCAGCGGCACGACGCCCAGGATGAAGGCGAAGCTGGTCATGAGGATGGGGCGGAAGCGCGTCTTCGCGGCGTAGACGGCCGAGTCAACGATGCTCGCGCCGGTCGCGCGGCGCTCCCTGGCAAACTCGACGATCAGGATCGCATTCTTCGCCCCGAGGCCCACGAGCAGGACGAGGCCGATCTGCGTGAAGACGTTGAAGTCGAGCCCGCGGATGTTGAGGGCCACCATCGCGCCGAGCACGACCAGCGGGATGCTGAAGACCACGGCGAGCGGGGTGGTCCAGCTCTCGTACTGAGCGGCGAGCACGAGGAAGACCAGCACGATCGCCAGCCCGAAGACGATGATCGCCTGGTTGCCGATCTGTGCTTCCTGGTAGCTCATGCCCGTCCACTCGAAGTCGATGCCCCGGGGGAGGACGTCGTCGGCGAGTTCCGCGGCGACGCCGAGGGTTTCGCCTGAGCTAAAGCCGGGCGCGGGCATGCCGTTGATCGTGGCTGACTCATAGAGGTTGTAGCGGGTGACGCGTTCGGGTCCGAAGGCGTCGGCGACGCTGACGAAGGTCCCCAGCGGGATCATGTCGCCCGCGTTGGAGCGGACCTCGATCGAGCGGATGTCCTGCGCGCTGACACGGGCCTCTGGCTCGGCCTGGATCGAGACCTGCCACGTGCGGTTGAAGGCGTTGAAGTCGTTGACGTAGAGGCTGCCGAGGTATGCCTGCAATGACTCAAACACGGCCGAGAGCGGGATGTCGAGCTTGATGGCCTTCTCGCGATCGATCTCGAGCGCGAGCTGGGGCACGGCCTCGCGGAACGAGCTGAACGCGTAGGCGATGGCGGGCTGCGGGGCGGAGCCCTCGACGATGGCGCCGACACCCTGCTGGAGGGCTTGCCGCCCCGCGTTGCCCCGGTCTTGCAGGCGTATGTCGAAGCCGGAGGCAGAGCCGAGGCCCGGGATCGCGGGCAGGCCGAAGACGATGAACCGGGCCTCCTGGATCGGGTTGAGCTCGACCCGGATGTCCTGCATGATGGTGTCGATGTCGCGCCCGGTGGGGGTGCGTTCTTCCCACGGATCGAGCACGACCCATGCGTTGGCGTAGGTCACGCCCTGCCCGTCGAGCATGCTGAAGCCAGCGAGCGCGACCACGTTCTGTACGCCCTCGATCTCGGCGATGATCGCCTGGGCCTGGTCGGTGACTTCGCGCGTGCGTTGCAGGCTCGAGCTGTCGGGCAGCTGGATGCCCACGGCGACGAAGCCCTGGTCCTCGTCCGGGACGAAGCCGGTGGGGGTGCGCGTAAAAACGAACGCGCTGAGCACGAGCACGCCTGCGAAGATAACGAGCGTGATGGGTGCGAGGCGACCGGCAAACCGGACAAGCGCGGCGTAGGCGACGGTGATCGCGTCGAAGACCACGTTGAAGAGTTTGGCGAGCAGACGGAAGGGCAGGAAGAGGATGAACCCCGTTCGGGCCTCGCCGTCGGGCCCCTTGGGCGGGCGGAGGAGGATCGCGCAGAGCGCGGGGCTGAGCGAGAGGGCGGCGATCGAGCTCAGCAGCGTGCTGACCGCGATGGTCAGCGCGAACTGTCGGAACATCTGCCCGCTGATGCCGGGCAGGGTGGCGGTGGGGACGAAGACGGCCATCAGCACGAGGGTGGTCGCGATGATCGGGCCGGTGATCTCCTTCATGGCTTCGAGCGTGGCTTCCTTGGGAGCGAGGCCTTTTTCCTCCATGTTGCGTTCGACGTTTTCGACGACGAGGATCGCGTCGTCGACGACGATGCCGATCGCAAGCACGAGCCCGAACATCGTGAGCATGTTGAGGCTGAAGCCGAAGAGCTGCATGAAGACGAACGTGCCGATGAGCGAGACGGGGATCGTGAGCGCCGGGATGATGGTGGCGCGGAGGCTCTGGAGGAAGATGAGGACGACGATAAAGACGAGGATGAACGCCTCGATCAGCGTCTGCGTGACCTCTTCCATCGACGCGCGCACGAACATCGACGAGTCGTAGAAGAACTCGCTGCTCACGTCGGCGGGCAGGTCTTCGGTCAGCTCGGCGAGCTTGACCTCGAGCGCTTCGGTGAGCTCGACGAGGTTGGCCCCGGGGAGCTGGTAGACGACGAGGACAGCACTCGCGAGGCCGTTGAAGGTGGCCTCGGTGCTGTAGTCGCGGGCGCCGAGTTCGACGCGGGCGATGTCGCGGACACGCACGACGCGGGCGTCTTCGGATTTGACGATGATCGCGCCGAACTCTTCTGGGGTGGAGAGGCGGCCGGGGGCGTTGACGATGAGCTCGAAGGCGGTGCCGGTCGGGGCCGGCTCGGCGCCGATTTTGCCCGCGGCGACCTGGACGTTCTGTCCGCGGATGGCGTCGGCGACGTCACTGACGCTGAGGCCTCGCGCCTTGAGCAGGGCGGGGTCCATCCAGACCCGCATGCCGTAGTCTTTGGCGGGAAAGATCTGGATCGCACCGACGCCGGGGACACGGGCGAATTCTTCGCGCCAGTTGATGGTGATGTAGTTGGAGAGGAAGAGGTCGTCGTAGGTGCCGGCGGGACTGCTCAGGCTGATGACGCCGGCGAGCGTCGTCGACTGTTTGCGTGTGGTGATGCCGAGGCGCCGGGCCTCTTCGGGCAGGCGCGGCTCGGCGATGCTCACGCGGTTTTGCACGAGCACGGTCGCGATATCGATATCGGTGCCCAGCTCGAAGCTGATGTCGAGGCTGTACCGCCCGTCGGACGAGGTCGAGGACATGTAGATCATGCCGTCCACGCCGTTGACCTCTTGCTCGATGGGCGAGGCGACGGTGTCGGCGATCGTTCGCGCGTTGGCGCCGGGGTAGAGCGCTTCGACGCGCACGACGGGTGGGGCGAGTTCGGGGTACTGCGCGACCGGGAGGGCGGTGTACGACACCACGCCAAGCAGCACGATCACGATCGAGACGACGCTGGAGAGAACGGGTCGCTCGATGAAGGTCCGGCTGATCATCGGGTATGGCTCCGGGCCTCTATTCGCCTGGGGTGGTTGCGGGACGACCGGGCGACGCGCCGGCACCGCTGGGGCTGCCGACGGCGGAGGCGGTGGTCGGGTTGACCTCGCCCCCGGGGCGTGCGCGTTGCAGGCCGTTGACGATGATGCGCGCATCGTCGTTCAGCCTGCCTGCCTCGCCTTCGAGGACGATCACCTGAATCGGCTGGAGCCCCTCGGACGGGTCGCCGGCGGGCTCGACGCCCACGCGGTGGACCATGTTCTGTTCATCGACCAGCATGACGTACCGCCCGGCCTGGTCGACGAGCACCGCAACTTCGGGCACGAGCAACGCGTCGCGCTCGCCCAAAAAGGCACGGATGCGGACGAACGCGCCGGGGATGATGGCGCCGTCGGGGTTCTGGAAGACGGCCTCGACGCGGATCGTGCCGGTCTCGGGGTCGATGGTGTTGTCGGCACTGACGAAGGCGCCCTCGTGCGGAAAGCCTGTCTCCCCGGATTGCCTGATTCGGACGACGTGGGTGGGACGCCCGTCTTCGCCCGGGCGCCGATTCTGGCTGCTCTCGCGGATGCGGAAGAGGGTCTGCTCGTCGACCTCGTACATCGCGTAGACGAGGGAGTCGTCGATGACGGTTGCAAGCACGCCGGACACCGGCGGGCCGCTGATGAGGTCGCCTTCTTCGACGTCAATGAACCCGACACGCCCGGCGATCGGGCTCACAATCTGCGTGAACTCGACGTCGAGTTCGGCACGCTCGAGCTGGGCTTTGGCGAGGTCGACGGCCGCGATCGCCGCGTCGCGTGTGGCGATCGCTCGGTCGAGTTCCTGCTGGTTGCCGGCGCCCTGCTCGAGCGCCATCCGTGTCCGCGTCAGGCTGACGTCTGCGAGCCGGGCGTCGGCCTCACGCGATGCGAGTTCGGCCTGAGCCTTCGCGACCTCGGCGTCGTACTCGCGCGGGTCGATCTGGAACAGCACATCACCCGCCTCGACGCGTTGCCCGTCGGCCACGAGCTTGTCGTTCAGGAAGCCCGAGACGCGCGGGCGGAGCTCGATCCGCTGGTTGCCCCGGATGCTGCCGGTGAAGTCGAGCGTGTTGGGGATCGATCGGGCGACGGGCGACGCGACCGTCACCTCCGGCGGCGGCAGGGGCACGGGCGATGGGGCTTCACGACCGCAGCCCGCGGCAAGCGCACTCAGGGTGCCGCCGAGCAGGCAAGTCAGCGCGAGACTGCGGCGCGACCACATCACTCCGGATACCGACATGTGCCACTCCTCCATCGCCGAACTCGACGGCCCCGGGCATCCTACCGGGTCTGGTCGGGTTTCGTGCGCGTCCCGGTGTGGTCCAGTCGTGTTCCGGAGCCAGGGCATGCTGCTTCCGTGCCGCGGTGGTCACGCGTTTGACCGCACTGGTCTTCGGCGGATCTCGTTGACGCGTGCGGGGGGCTTGCCGACATCGTACGGCGCGGATATACTTGCGTTGTGGCGTCAGTACACGAGTCAATGCGGCCGTCCCCGAAGCAGGCCATCCGGCGGCGGGCCAGGTTTGACAGAGCGCTCGATACGCAACTGCTCAAAGCCCTTGCCGAGCCGACGAGAGCGACGCTGTTCTCGTGTTTGCTCAAGTGCGGGCGGCCGTGTTCGGTGACCGAGGTCGCCGAGTGCTGTTCGATCGACTTCTCGATGGTTGCAAGGCACCTGGCGACAATGGCCCGCGCCGGACTCGTGTCGAGCGAGAAGAAGGGCCGCACGGTGTGGTACGAAGCCAACGGGTGTCGTCTCGCGGGGCACCTCCGTGATCTCGCGGACGCGCTGGATGAGTTCGGCCCCGCAGCACGGTGCTGCGGCAAGGCTTCATGCTCTTGCCAGTAACTTCTTCCGAAAGGACCGACTCGATGAGCAACCACAACGCCGACGACGCCCGCAGCACCATTCGAGAGGGCTACGCCGAGATCGCGCGCTCCGGTCAGTGGTCGGGTGTGCGCCCCGCGTCCGCCCGCGTGGCTGACGAGTCCGCGGCGTCGGCGTCGGACTGCTGCGGCGGCGGGGGGTGTTGTGGACCGACGACCCTCACGCCCGAGCAGGTCGCGGCGGCCGTTGGCTACGCCGACGAGGATCTGACGGTGCTGCCAGAGGGATCAAACATGGGCTTGTCATGCGGCAACCCCACCGCAATCGCTGCGCTGAAGCTCGGCGAGATCGTGCTCGACCTGGGTTGTGGTGGCGGATTTGACTGCTTTATCGCCGGGCCGAAGGTCGGTGCAGAGGGCCGGGTCATCGGGGTAGACATGACCCCCGAAATGCTCAGCAAGGCTCGCGGTAACCTCGGCGGCTACCGCGAGCAGGGCGGGCTGAACAACGTCGAGTTTCGACTCGGCGAGATCGAGCATCTGCCCGTCGCCGATCATTCGGTCGACGTCGTGATCTCAAACTGCGTGATCAACCTCTCGACGGACAAGCGTCGCGTGTGGCAAGAGATCGCGCGTGTGCTCAAGCCGGGCGGCCGGGTTGCCGTGTCCGACCTCGCGTTGCTCAAGCCGCTGCCCCAGGGGGTACGAGATGACGCAGAGGCCCTGGTCGGCTGCATCGCCGGAGCCGAGCTCGTGGACGACATCCGCGCCGCGGTTCTCGGCGCCGGACTGACGGGGCTCGAGATGACCGCCAAGCCGCAGTACATCGAGGCGATGACGAACTGGCAAGACCCGCTCTACAAGAAGATGGCGGGCGCGCTGCCTGAGGGTTCGACCATGGCCGACTACGTCGTGAGCCTCGACATCAGCGCTCATCGTGACGGCAGTTCGTCGTAGCTCGCTTCCACGGGGGCGGGGCTGCGGCAAACTGGAAGCTGCCCGACGGAAATCGTTCCAAAGACGTAGGTCGAGTGGCGCTGGCATGCCTATGCGTCGTACGTGTCGAACACCGAGCCCGGCGAGCGGACTCAAAGAGGCCAGTGCACCAAGTTCTGGAGCATCAAACGCTCGGGCGAGGTGGATCAAACCTCATTCCCCGAGTGTCCATTGTGTCACGTCATGGGTCGGCATCAATGAGCCGGCCGGACTCCTGCAGTTGTCTTAGCTCGGTCCGCGATGCCCGTCAGCCGAGCGAGCCTGTTCAGTAGGGCTCAGGCTGCCCGAGAAGCATGTCCGCACTCTGGGCACAGCGAACTCGCGTCGGTCGAACTCCCGCCGAGGTCATAGCCACAGCTGACACACAGGCCACGTGAATGGCGCCGTCTGCGGCGGATGAGACCCGTAAGCCAAGCGGCGAGAAGGCCCACGCCGCCGAACACGACCGTGTTGCCGAGCGTGCCGGTGAGCATCGGGTAGGCAGGGATGGCGCCGAGCGTCTCGTTCCCGGGGTAGTACATCGAAGCACCGCTACGCCACGATCTCGGGACAGCGGCAGGGTCAACGAGCACACCACGAAACGGGTCAAGCGTGCCGTCCTGCCGCTCGACCCAGGTCATCCGGCACGACCGGAACGGCCAGCCAGTGGTCATGATCTTCAGCTGATCTCGGCGGCCGATCTCGCGCGACCCACCCGGCAGGACCGTGTCAATTGGGATCCGTGCGACCTCGTCGACCGGGGCGTGTACCTGCATTCCCGGTGGCGCGTCTCGCACCGTTCGCTTGCCCGCGTAGACAGGGTCCGCTTCGGCCACCTCCGTGCTTGCGGAACGGAATAGTTCGACATAGGCCTTCGCTGCGTCGGCCGACCCGAGGTCCTGGTACCGGATGCGAAACTCGTTCCGGAGCGGAGCGAACCCGTGCACCACAACCACCGAGTATTGCCCAGCCGCGAACATCGCACTGACTCGATTGTCATCGTTGACAAGTACACTCGGCAGCTTTGTCCGCCAGCCTTGTGGGTTGAAGCCGATTGCCCAAGCGACCAGCGTCTGCGCAGCCAGCCCGAATGCCAGCCAACCAGCGAGACGCGTGACCTTGTGACGGGGAGACTGTGCCATCCTGCATAGGTTTCGGGAGCGCGTCACCCAAAGATTCAGCCGCACTCCTGATGCTACGTCGTGCTGACGGGCTTGCAAATGGCAGCAGCAGGCGTCTTGCATGTTCAGCGAACACTTGCTGTATCGCGCGGAGCACGCCCGTACGCGGTGGTGGTGGCGCATCCGTCGACGAGGAGCCGACCAAAGGAGAGCGCCCCGAAGCTTGCGAACTCCCCGATCGGAACCGTTTCAAACGGGTAGATCCGATGTCGCGGGCCGGTTGGGCCCGTCGGGAGTGTTTAACGACCAGCGTTGATCATGGTAGCACATGCCCCTTCTTCCGTGGGGGTGGGCGTCAAGGCATTCTCTACCGCGTATTTGCGGCCTGCAGCGTCACCTGCAGGTCTACTCGGGCACCGTTTCGGAGGACCACCACGACCACCGTGTCGCCCGGCGAGTTCTCGGCCATGAGTTCCATCCAGTTGGAGATGTTACCAATCTCCTGTCCGCTCCATGCGACGAGTCGATCCCCGGCAAGCACGCCACCGGTATCTGCCGATCCGCCCGGGCTGACACGCTGCACCACGACGCCTGGTTCTGTGTCGTTGTAGTTGCCCGGCATAATGCCGAAGCGGACGCGCATCGCTCCCATCGACATGGAAGGGCCGCGGTCATATCCCTCGATCTCTTGGAACGTGAACTCGTCGTACCGTTGGGCGGCGATGAACGCGACATCGCTTGCGAGTTCGGCAATCAGCGATCCCCCACGCACATTGAGCTTCCACGACTCGTCCTCCGGGGTGTGGTACTCGCTGTGGAACGGCGTGATGGTGAAGAACAGCACCGGAACGCGCTCGTCGTAGAACGCCGCGTGATCGGACCGGGCTGTCAGCCCGTTTCCTCTCACGACTTCAAGGGGTGTACTCGTCGCGGCCTCGTCCACCACTCCCCCAAGGCCGATGGCCGTACCGCCGCCCGTGATGGAAACCCGGTCGCCGGTGACGCGACCGATCATGTCGAAGTTGATCATCAGGTCGATCTGTTCGAGCGGTCTGGGCGGGTTTCGAACGAAGTGCCGCGAGCCGTTCAGGCCGACCTCCTCCGCAGAGAAAGTGACGAAGATGATCGAGCGAGCGTCCGCCCCGGGTGGGAGATCGCGGTAGCGCTGAGCAAGCGTCTGGGCCGCTAGGAGCACCCCGGCTGTCCCTGAAGCGTTGTCGTCGGCACCTTCGTGGAGTTCTCCCTCGCCAACAAGGGAGCCGACCTTCCCGAATCCGAGGTGATCGTGGTGCGCACCGATGACAATGAATCGCGAGGCGAGCTCGCCGCGTCCCTTGAGGATGGCGGCGATGTTACGAGCCTGAATCTCCTCTGCTGCCTGATCGTCAGCATGAGCGTGAGATCGCAGCATGAACGAGAACGGCTGGAAGAAGGATGCATCTGGGCCACGGCCGAATGCGGGCGCGAGTTCGAGAGACTCGAGTCGATCGACGATGTATTCCTCTGCCCGCTCAAAACCGCGTGTGCCCGGGAAGCGACCTTGCATGTACGGGCTTGCGAGAATCGTCGCGTGCTCCGCAAACGTGCGGGCCTCAGCAGAGACCGACGCGAGCGCATCGGCGACGGGTGAGGAGCTGGCCGTGTTCCCGGCTTGCTCCGGCTTGCCGAGGACCAGTCCGTCCGGCATGCGGGCGGCCGTGGGTGCGATGTAAAGCTGTGACGACCGTCTACCTGTTTCGTCAGGTTGGTCACGCTGCCCAGTCCACATCACCAGTTCGCCTGCGGGACAGAAGACGGGCAGCCCATCGAACCCATCGGCGTTCGTGACACGCACGGGCGTTGGTTGCCGCCCATCGGAAGTCAGGTCGGACGCGATCGCAAAGACCTCATAGTTGCGGTGGGACACGTTCGAGGTGGCGTAGAGCAGGTAGTCGCCCGAGGGGTAATGGAAGAACGGTGCCCAGTTGACGTGCCCGTCGTCGGTCAGTCTGGTCTCCCGGGCGATGCCGACGGGCGATCCATCCGGCCCAAAGGCGAGGTCCGAAACGTAGAGTTGGAGCAGATCGTCCAGGTCACGGTCGGAGCGATAGGTGATCCGTGTTCCATCGGGTGAGAAAAACGGCCCTCCGTCGTATCCGGGGGCGGTTACCAGCGGCGTGTGCGAGTCCTTGGCGATGTCGTACACATAGAGGTCGCCGTCCTCGTCTCCTGGATCGACGTGCGTGTACAGAATGAAACGTCCATCCGGCGACCAGGAGCCCTCGGCGTCGTAGCCGTCACGCGAGAAGATCGGAATAGGCCGGCCGATGTCGGGCCGAGCGAGCAACTCCGCCCTGAGCGAGGTGTTCGTCACTTCGCGTTCGACAATCTGTCGAACGGTCTGAGAGACGATCTCCATCTCTCGCGGGAACTCCCACGAGTACCGGGAGTCCTCGCGCTGAAATGCCGCGTTGTCCTGGTTCGCGGGCTCCGTGATGGTCGATCCGTACAGAACGACGCCGGGCAGGGTGGGGTGGAACCAGCCGCAGGTATTTGCCGAGCCCTTTCCCGAGAGCCGGATTGGTTGCTCGATACCCGTTGGGTTGCCAGCGTCGTCGAAATTGAGCGAAGCCACGAACATCCCGTAGATGGGCGATCCGCCCGTTTCTTCCTCGACCGGAACCGCCTGGAAGATGATCCACTTGCGATCTGGTGAGAAGTACGCTTCGCCCGCGCGTGAGAACTGCTCCGGCGAGGTCAGCCTGACGGGCCGTGTCTTGAAGAACGGTTCCTCGCCCTGCTGAATGGTCTCGGGTGCGCTGCACGACGCGCAAGACTCAGCGAACGACATGCAGAGGCACGCGTTGGCCTCGCGAGCCTCAGCCGCGGCCGCAAGAAGGCCTCGGGCGGTCGTACGTTCAGTGCTGGCGAGAGAAGCCGGAACCATCACACTGGTCGCAAGGGAAAGTACAACGGCGACGAGCTTGGACCAAGCTGAGCGCCTGCGGTCCAGGAAAGTCTCGTTTTTTGTATCCAGAGAAGTCATTTCAGCGCTCTCCGATCAAGCCAAGCCTCAACAAGAACATTTCAGCCTCATCCAAGGTCTGCTGATCGTATTGATAAACACACGGCACCGGACCAACTGGACATAGGAGGTCCGGCAGCATGGCCGGCTCGCCGGTTCTCGCGACATGGGCTCGCACGATGGCGTAATAGGCCGCGGAAGCTGCACGGCAGAAATCGTTGATCTCTTGCTGCGACATGTCTGTGGGCGGCTTCATGCTCAAGGCTCCCAGTTCGCATCGCCCTCCCGGCGGGCGGTGTTGGACCAGTTGCGGCGGTCCATGATGTCTGTGGTATCAACGGTTCCCGCGTGACCATCGAACCAGCCTGCCACGGCCTTACCCTGGTAGCGCGGGTGGACGTAGCCGAACCGTGTTGCGGGTGCCGTCGTCTGCTGATTTTCGTTGAATGTCGCGCCGACCGGAGGCGGCTCGACATCGATGTAGCCATCGATCTGGGAAGACCCGACGTAGAACCGTGATGACACAAAGACAAATAGCCCGGACGGCTGGAGCGGTTCGGAGATCTTCTTCACGTGATTGTTCTGGCCGATCCAATCGGTCCTACGGTAGTCGCCGCCGACATACCGCCGGTTGATACCGAACGACGGGAAGACGCTGACCTCGTACGACCACGACGAGAGCCCGCCGGGTTGCGAGGTGATATCACCAAAGTCATCGAGTAGCCGCGCCCGTTCACCGACATGCGTTGTTCCTGCCCAGCCATGGTCGAAGTACGGCCCGAGCCGATACACCCATCGCTGGCTTACAGGCGGGTGGAGTCGGTTTCCAAACTCATCGATGACACCGTCAGCGGCTTGAACCGGGGTGAGATGAGCCGGCAGCACATAGCCACGATTGTCGTCGGCATACATGACATACGCCTGCATGAGTGAGCGTGCTGCGACGCTCGCTTTGAGTGTACGGGCCGAATCACGTGCCGAGCCGAGGGCTGGCAAGAGGATGCCAATCAGCAAGGCGATAATCGCGATCACAACGAGAAGCTCAATGAGCGTAAAGGCTCCGGCTTTCTGAATCATGGTTCGCATCCGGCCTCTGCTTCAGTGATGAACTCGACGATGTCCTCCGCGTTGGTCTCGCCATCGGTATTCCAGTCGCCGTCGTCTGCATCAACGTCCTTGAGAAACTCGAGTACGTCAAAGAAGTCCACGGCGTCGTTCAGATCGAGATCCACCGGGCAGTCCATCGGCTCTACAAAGGTGTCGATGGCTGCCTTATCGAAGCTCAGCGACGTGGATTCGGCTTCGAACAGCACCTCGTGAGCGAGGTCGTTCCGGGCGAATTCGAATCGGACGAGCGTATCAAGCTGAGTCCCGCCGAAGCCACCGCCCACGTCTGTTCGGTCGAGCTCGATGATCTCGATCGGACGACGCCGGCTGTTGAGAACGAAGGTCTCCTGGTCGGGCTCAACGCCGAGTGTCCGCACCTGCACAATGGCGGTGGTCTTGAAGCCATATCCCAGCCCAAAACCAGGCGAGATGACCACCGGCGTGTTGATGCCCGAGAATGTGTAGATGTTGCCGCCGCCGGTGATGAATGAGCCACTGGTCGGAGCGTTCGCATCGAACGCGTCGAACTCGGGGGCGTCTTCGGGCAGACTCCCGATGACTGACTGAACGCCGGGGGCATTCGGGCCCGTGGGTGAGTCAAAGAAATCCCACTCGGCGTACATCGACAGCGGCGTGATGCCACGGTCCCAGCCATCATCGGCGAGGTTGGGCACAAGGAACTGTGCCGTAGCAGCCGGAGAAGCGAGGGCGATGCTCGCGGTGAGCAAGACTCTGCATAGGTGGATCATTGTGCGGTCCTCCGAGAGGTGTAACGGGTGTGGCCAGAAACTGGAAACGTGGAAAGCCTCGATGGCGGGGGACGGAACGGATATCAACAAGACAGCGCCGCCCGACGCGATCCCCGCCACCGAGACGGATCTCAATCAGCGCCGGCGTCTGCC
>JBCCDD010000016.1:0-86751 GCA_039033175.1 Planctomycetota bacterium | reverse complement strand
GGTGGCCCGCCCTGGGTCACCACCCCACAAAATTGGCCGGGGGGCCCTCGGCCCGGCGGGGGGGGCCCCTGGCCCCCCCCCCGGGCCCGCCCGCTCACGGGGTGTCACTGGCGCCCCGCCTGCCCGCCCCCCGCCCAAGCCTCGACCCGACCAGCTCGCTTGCCGAGCTTCAACCCGCTTCGCTCATCCGCCGATCACGCGCGAAAGCAGCTCCCCCAGCCCGATCTCGCCCGCCGCTTCGTCCGCCGCCTCATCGGCCGACGCGTCAAAGCTCGAAACCCCCGGCGGCGGGCTCAGCTCCACCTCGCCCGCGCCTTCGTCCAGGCGCACGAGCCCCAGCGAACCGTTGCCGCTCACGCTCACGACCCAGCGCCCGTCGCTCAGGCTGCGATACACCGCCTTGCCGATCTCCGCACCGCGCAGGTCCCAGTCGATCTCCGCCACCCTCGGATCGATCACCAGCGCCTCGCCCGGCGGCGTCGCCGAATCGAACACCCGACGGATCCACACCCGCCCGTCGACGATCGCGTAATCGACATACACCTCAAGCCGCGGATCAAACGGCGTCACGATCTCGTGCAGCGTCCCCTCGGCCGTCCGCACCCGCACCGCCAGCGACTCGCCCTCGACGACCAGCTCGGTCACCGCCGTCCGCGTCACGGCCCGGTTGTACACGCTCCGCAGCGCCTCATACCGCGCGCTCAGCTCGACCAACCGATCGCGATAGATCGCCCCCGCCGCCTCGGCCCGCGCCCAGCGCAGCCCCGCGACCGAGGCCACCCCCCCGACCGCCAGCAACCCCGCGCCCAGCAACGCCCGACCCAGACCGAGTTTGAATGCAAACGGCATGCACCGGTCATCGACGCGATCACAACCCCGGCTTCAGTACCGCAGCAGAACCCCGGCCGCGGGCGCCCCGCCAACTTCAACTCGGGCCCCACGCGACCCCCACACGGCCCCCACCCCGCCCGTCAGACTCCTCAGCCCGCATCCTCAAACCCCGTCACGCAGACGCAGTCGTTCTGCCCGCCGAAGCCGAAGCTGTTGGTCAGGCACGCGCGCACGCCGCCGGCGTCGCGCAGGTCGCGGGCCTCGCCCGGGATGTGGTCCAGCCCGCCGCACGCGGGATCCGGGTTCTCCAGGTTCTTCGTCGGCGGCAAAAACCCCGTCCGGATCGCCTGCACGCACGCGATCAGCTCCACCGCGCCCGCGGCCTGGATCAGGTGCCCCACCATGCTCTTGATGCTGCCGAACGGGATGCCGGGCGCACGCTCACCGAAGACCGACCGCACCGCCGCCGATTCGGTCTTGTCGTTCTCCTGCGTGCCCGTTCCGTGCGCGTTGATGTAATGGATCAGCGGGCGACCGTCGTCGCCGATCGCGCCGGGATCGATGCCGGCCTGCTCGAGCGCCTTGCGCATCGCCGCCGCCCCGCCCGCGCCGTCGGGGTGGATGTCCGTGATGCGGTATGCGTCGGCCGTGCTGCCGTACCCCGCGACCTCGGCCAGGATGTTCGCCCCGCGCGCGAGCGCATGCTCCAGGTCCTCGAGCACCACCACCCCCGCGCCCTCGCCCATCACAAAGCCCTCGCGGCTTACATCGAACGGGCGGCTGGCCGTCGCCGGATCGTCGCGCCGCGTGCTCATCGCCGTCAGGCGGATGAACCCGGTCATCCCCAGCGGGTGGATCATCGAGTGGCTGCCCCCGGCGAGCATCACGTCGGCGTCGCCGTCGCGGATGATCTCCGCCGCCTCGCCCACGCTCTGCGCCCCCGCCGCGCACGCGGTCATGCAGTTCAGCGCGGGCCCCTCGGCCCCGAAGCGGTGCGCCACGTGCGTGACCGTCGCGTAGGGCTCCTGCTCCAGCTCGCCCGCCGCGGTCATCCGCTCGTACGCGCGCTCGGCCCACGCCCGCGCATCAAGCCCGCCCCGCGCACCGAGCCCCGCGTCCCAGCCCGCGACATGGGCCGAGACGAAGTTCTCGTAATCCAGCGAGCCCTCCCCCGCGCCCAGGTACACCCCCAGGCGCCCGGGGTCGAGCGCGTGCGCGTGCCCGCCGGTCTTGTCGCCCAGCCCGCTCTCGACCCACGCCTGCGCAGCGGCGGCGAGCGCGAACCGCGTGCTCAGCCCCGCCCGCGCGTGCTCGTTGCTCGCCTCGTCGATGAAGTCGAACAGCTCGAACGCCTTGACCTCGGCGGCAAAGTTCGTCGCGAACGTCGACGCATCGAACCGCGTCACCGGACCGATCGCGCTCGCCCCGCTCAGCAGCTTCGACCAGACCGAGCCCACGTCGCACCCAAGCGGCGTCACCCAGCCCGAACCCGTGATGACCACACGCCGGCTCATCGCGATCAGCCCTTCGCCTTGTTGTCGTCTTCGTCTTCGTCTTCGTCTTCGTAGTCGTCGTCGTCCTCATACTCGTCGTCGTCTTCGTACTCCTCGTCGTCGTCCTCGTACTCGTCGTCGTCGTGCTCATCGCCGGCGTGCTCTTCCTGCTCGGCCCGCATCTGGTTCAGCTTGTCGGGGTTGAGCACGCGCACCAGCCCGTCCTTCAGCCGGCGCTCGCCGAAGTTGATGATCAGCCCAAGCTCCAGGTCCGCCGCCCGCAGCACCGCCCGCAGCTCGCTCCGCGGCTGCGTGCCGATGTCCATGTGCTCAGCCAGCAGCGTCACGCAGAAGCGGTCGCCGATGTACATGTCCGCGTGCACCTCGCCCACCGGCTTGCCCGCCGCCTCGACCGTGAACGCGTGCTTGGGCGAGTACTTGAGCCGCTGCTCGTCGAACATGTTGGTCAGCGCCTTGACGTAGACCTCGCGCGGGTAGCCCGGCCCGAGCTCCTTGTGCACCTCGATCGCGCACCCGATGACCTGACGGCTCACCTCGGTCAACGCCGGATCAAGGTCGCTCAGAGGCAGCGAGCGGTGTTCGCCCCGCCCGCCGCCGCCATGCCCGCCATGCCCCCCGCGTCCACCACCGTGCCCGCCGCGCCCGCCGCCGCGGTAACCACCGCCGCCGCCCCCGCGATGCCCGCCCCTGCCGCCGCCGTAGGAATCACGCTCGTACGCCATAGCCGTCTCCAGTTCTGTAGCCCCGCGCCGATCGGCGAGGGTGGAGCCTCGTTTGCGAGCGGGTCAAGCACACCAAGGCACGCGTCGGCCGCCCCCGACACGCGCCCGTTCGATTCGCCAGCCTCAGCCCGCGCGCCCGAGCACCACCGCGGCCGATTGCCCGCCCATGCCCGTCGCGCACACGAGCACATGGCCCAGCTCGGCATCCCGCGACCCCGCCGCCCCCGCGTCGAGCCCGCTCGCCTTCCCCGCGTGCAGCCGCGCCGGCAGCTTCTGCTCGGCGATCGCGAGCGCACCGGCGATCAGCATCAGACCGCCCTGCCCCGCCATCGTGTTGCCCAGCATCGGCGGCAGCGTGATCGCCGGGATCGACCCCAGCCGATCCCCAAAGACCTGCGCCAGCGCGCCACGCTCCGGGTCGTCGGTCCTCCGGCTCCCGTGCGCCAGCGGCACGATCGCGTCGACGTCGCCCGCCTCCAGCCCCGCCTTCGCCAGCGCGCCCCGCACCGCCCGCTCCAGCCCCAGGTCGGGCCCGCGTTCCGCCTCGCTCGCGGGCTCGCGCCCATAGAAGCTCGCGTTCACCGGGCGCGGCGCCATCGCCGCGCCGAAGCCCCTCACTTCCGCCAGCACGCCCGCGCCCCGAGCCACCGCGTGCTCGCGCGCTTCCATCACCACGATCCCCGACCCCTCGCCCACAAGCCCCCCGGGCGCGTCGACATCGAACGGGCGCACGACCGAGCCCGCGTCGGTCCCGCTCGGCGCATCCGCCAGGCGCCCGCTCAGCCCGATCCGCACCAGCCCCATCGGGTTCAGCTTGCTCTCCGCCCCGCCGGTCAGGCACGCGTCGGCGTCGCCCCGCGCGATCACCCGCGCGCTCTCGATCGCGCACAGCAGCCCGCTCGCCTCGCTCGACAGGATCGTGTTCGAGGGACCCGTCGCCCCGTGAATGATCGTCACGTGGCACGCCAGCATGTTGGGCAGATACTTCAGCAGCCACAGAGGCGGCAGCCCGTTCATCCCCGAGCCCCCCGGCTCGATCGTGCCCCACGCCCCGAGGTCCCAGCCGTCCTCGTCCGCACTGCTCGCCAGCGCCCGGGCAAGCTCCTCGGTCTCCGCCGCGATCAGCCCGGCGCCGATGTGGCACCCCAGGCGGTCGCCCGCCATCTCGTAGCCGCCCTCTTCAACAGCCAGCCCGCCGTCGCGCGTCTTGATCCCCGCGTCGCGCACCGCAAGCTCGCCGCTGAGCACCGCCAGCTCGATATCCCGAGCCATCACCTTCGTGCTCTTGCGATACCCCTTGGGCACGTGCTGGCGGATGTCGAACTCGGGCACCTGCCCGCCCACGCCCGTGCGAAAGCCCGACGCGTCGAGCACGCTCAGCTCGCCCAGCCCGCAGCGCCCCTCGACCAGCCCAGACCAGAACGCCTCGCGCCCGTGCCCAAGGGCCGAGACCGGCCCAACACCCGAGATGACCACGTCGCGACGCATCAACGCCAAGTCTAAGGCCCCGCCCGCCCGCGAATCTGCACCCGCCCCGCCCGCCGCGCCGATGCTCGGTTGTGCCCGCTCCGCCCGCCAACCCGCCAGAGCCGCCCCAGCCAGAGCCGACCCGACCCGGATCGGGCGCCCCCGAGCCGGACCCACTCTCGGCGCTCGCCTTGCTCACGGCCAGCGGGCTCGGGCGCTGGCTCATCCTCACCAGCGGGCTCGCCCTCCTCCTCGCCGCCGTCCTCATCCCAGCCCACGACGACGCCGACCGCGCCGCCTGGCACCGCGACCGCGCCCTCGAGACCGAGCGCGAGCTCCTCCTCGAGCTCGAACAAGAACGCGCCACGCTCGACGCGATCCGCTCCGGCGACGAAACCATGCTGCTCGCCCTCGCGGCCAGCGAGCTCCGACTCATCCCACACCAACGCGCCGTCGTCCTCAATGCCGACGGGCCAGGCCTCTTCGCCACCCCCATGGCCCGCGTCGCACGCCCAGAGCCGCCCCGCCCGCACGCCGCACCCGATTCAACCCTCGCCCGCCTCAGCCTGCACCCCAGCCACCGCCTCTGGCTGCTCGCCGGCTCCATGCTCGCGGTCCTCGTAGGCCTCCTGCCCCCCGCCGCACGCCCACCCGCCTGAACACCACCCCCGACCCGCTCCCCCTAGCCTTCCCCCATGGGCCCAGGGCTCCGCAAGCGCTACCGCAAACGCCACCGCCTCAGCCACGCGCTGGAGTACGCCGCCGTGCGCGCACGCGGCGTCCGCAAGGCCCGGGGCGACCTCTTCATCACCCTCCTGCCAACCAACCACCCCCAGCACCGCCTGGGCCTCCAGGTCGGCAAGCGCATCGGCAATGCCGTCCGCCGAGGCCGCGCCAAACGCCTGATCCGCGAGGCCTTCCGCCTCAGCAACGCCGAACTGCCCACCCCCGCCCCCGGCTCCAACGCGTACGACATCGTCGTGAGTGCGCGCGCTATGCCGCGGTCGCTCAAGACCTGCACCGCCGACCTCACCGCCGCGGTCAACGCCGCCCACCGCGCGTGCCGCAAGCGCGACCAACAGGATCGCCCGGCATGAGCCGTCGATCAACAAGCCCGGACCCAAGCCCGGACCCGGGCCCGCTCGCCCGCCTCGCCGCGATCCCGATGATCTGGATCGTCCTGCTCTACCGCATGACCCTCAGCCCGTTCATCGGCGGGCAGTGCCGCTTCGAGCCCACCTGCTCGCGCTTCGGACTCGAGGCGCTGCGGCGCTACGGCGCGTTCAAGGGCGGCTGGCTCACCACCAAACGCATCATCCGATGCAACCCGCTGCATCGGGGTGGCTACGACCCCGTCCCCATCGACGCCAACCCCGTCGACACCGCCCGAGAATCACCGCCCCAAACCCCGCCGCCCGAGCATTGACCGGCGATGCCGCCCGCGACGCTGGGCGCTCCTGATCCGCCCTGTTAGTATGGGCTCACCAGCTTCGCGCTGGTGGTCGTACGTGGGTCGTGGCTGGATCTTGGTTTGGTCGTGGGAATCGTGATGAGCAGGATGCCGGCGTCCGAGCGACGCGAGCAACTCCTCGATTGCGCCGCGGAGCTGTTCAGCAGCCAGGGCTATGCCCGCGCCACCACCAGCCAGCTCGCCAAAGCCGCCGGCGTCACCGAACCCATCATCTACCGACACTTCAAATCCAAACGCGAACTCTTCGTCGCCCTCGTCGAACGCACCGGGCAACAGACCCTCGAGCAGTGGTCCAAAGACCTCGAGGGCGCCTCCGACCCCGCCGAACGCCTCGCACGCGTCCTGGGCGACAACCCCATGGTCACCGGAGGCGGGCGCGAGGCCTACCGCGTCTTCCTCCAGGCCATCAGCGAGGTCGACGACGAGGCGATCGCCCAGGCCGTCAACGCGCACATCCAGGCCGTCCACGCCTTCCTCACCAGCGAGATCACCCGCGCCCAGGGCGAGCACAAAGTCACCGAACGCTTCAGCGCCGAGGTCGTCGCCTGGCTCCTGCTCCACATCGGCATGGGCTACGGCGTGCTCAGCGCCATGGGCATCGAAGGCCACGGCACCGACCCCAACGGCACCCACGTTAAAGACGTCCTCGCCCGCGTCCTCGTCCGCCGACGCGAAGCCAAATAGATCAACGACGACCGGACAGGCGCGACGCCTCTTCCACCGCAAGTGTCCGCAGCACACCGGTGGGACAGGCGTCCCGCCTGTCCTCTCTTCACTCGAACAACAGCGTCCGCGCGCCGAAGTCCAGCCCCATCGCCCGCTTCGCAGCCGCCAGCGTCGCCTCGGCCGCCTCGTTCGCCGCCCGCGTGTGCGCGCGCAGCAGGTCGAGCACCCGCGCGTCGCCGTCGGGGCCCTCGAGCTCCGCGCGCCGCGCACGCATCGGCTCCAGCAGCGCATTCACCGCCTCGATCACCTCGCCCTTGACGTGCCCGTCGCCCAGGTTGTCGCCGCGCCGGTACCGATCACGCAGCTCCGCCACCCGCGACTCGTCCTTGATAAACGCGTCGGCGTACATAAACACCGGGTTGATCTCCGGGTCGCCCGGCTGATCCGGCTCGCGGCTCTGCCCGGGGTACATCGAGTTGATCTTCTTCTTCACCTGCTTGGGCGTGTCGCTCAAAAACACCGCGTTGTTCAGGCTCTTGGACATCTTGTTCTGCCCGTCGGTCCCGATCAGCCGCGCCACACGCCCCACCTTCGCCTCGGGGATCGGGAACAGCCCGCCCAGCGCCTGCGCCTCCGCGTCGTCCGCGTGCGGATCGACCGAGCAGTACACCTGGTTGAACCGCCGCGCCACCTCCCGGCACGGCTCGATGTGCGCCACCTGATCCTCGCCCACCGGCACCAGCTCGGGGCGGAACACCAGGATGTCCGCGCACTGCCCGACCGTGTACATCGGGAACCCGAAGCTGTAGTTGTCGCCCAGCTCTTTGGTCTCCAGCTCGGTCTTCAGCGTCGGGTTCCGCATCACCCGGTTGAACGGCAGCAGCATCGCCAGATACCACGTCAGCTCCGCGATCGCCGGGATCTCGGTCTGGAGCACAAACGTCGACCGATCCGGGTCGATCCCGCACGCGATCCAGTCCTTGACGATCTCGATCGTGCTCTCGCGGATCTCCGCCGGCTTGTCGGCCCGCGTCGTAAACGCGTGCATGTTCGCGATCAAAAAGTAACAGTCGTAGCTGTCCTGCAGCGCGACCCGGTTCTCCAGACTGCCCACCCAGTGCCCGAGGTGCAGCCTCCCCGTCGGCGTGTCGCCAGTCAGGATGCGCGGGCGGGCGGAACGATCGGAAGTGGTTTCTGCCATGGCGAGGCGATCGTAGCGGCACACCGCCGCGACACGCCCGATCGACGGCGCTCGGCTCCAGACGTGCGTCAGATCGCCACGCCGGGCTCCGCCGCCGTCGGCGAGGTGATGAGCAGCGCAAACGCGATGTTCACCGCGTTGAAGCACGCGTGCATCGCGATCGGCACGCCCACGCGCCGCGTCCGCTCGTACGCCACGCCGCAGCACACGCCGAGCATCGCGATCGGCAGCAGCGCGTGCCAGGGCACCGGCTCGCCCCCGCCCTGCGCCCGGTGCATCCCCGCGAACAGCAAGGCCGTGAACACGATCGAGAACCACGGGCTCTTGGTCAGCTTCATCGCCGCGGTCTGGATGAACACCCGGTAGATCAGCTCTTCGACCAGCGGCGCCAGCAGCACCACCACCGCGATCAGCCCCCACGTCCACGGATCGCCGGGCGTCTCGACGATCCGCTCCAGCACCGGGTGCGCAAGCACCGGCGGGCTCTCGCCCTCGGTCATCTGCTCATAGATCTTCACGCCCGCGACGCTCGTCAGCTCGATGATGGGCCACGCGAGCACAAAGCAACCCAGCCCCACCGCCGCGTCCAAAGGCCCCAGCTTCATCCCGCCCTCGGGGCACGACTTGCCCACGATCAGCAGCATCCCCAGCCCCGCCAGGCTCGCCAGCCCGAACGACACCGCCAGCCGCACCGTCTCCATCTGCTCGTCGCTGAGCTCCCAGCGCTCCAGCGGCAAACGCTGCGTCACCGTCGGCCCAGACGCCATCGCCAGCATCACCACCATCGCCGCGAACAGCCAGATGATCCAGGGCAGCGGGTCGATCTTCCGCGCCGCCGGCTTGCTCAGCCCGCCCGGCTTCATCGCCCCCGCCGCGAACAGGAACGCCAGCGTCAGCAACGCCGCGCCGATCAGCAACGGAACCTTCCAGTCCCGCGCCGTCTCGACAAGCTCGCTCACGCTCATCTCGCGCAGCTCGTCGGGGTCCAGGCTCCGCCGACGCCTGGGCTCGCTGTCGCCCGCCCCGCCGGCGCCGTCCCTCGCGTCTTCCACATCGCGCGGCTCAGGCTGCTCAGGCGGATCCACCGGCTCGCTGTCGGCGTCGCCCTCGACCCCAACATAATCCACATACGGATTCTCGTCGTTCGCCGGCGTCTCCTGCGCGAGGGCCGTTCCGACGCCCCCGCCCAGCACGCCAACAATGCTCACCATGGCAAGCAGCGCAGACATCCCCGCAACGCTCCGCGAGATCATCGAGCACAAGCGAGCCGAGGTCGAGGCCGCCAAAGCCGCCCGCCCGCTCAAAGAGCTCGAGGTCGAAGTCGCCCAGGCCGAGCCCCCCCGCAACTTCTTCGCCGCCGTGGCCCATCCAAAGCCCGGACACACAGCCATCATCGCCGAGATCAAGCGCAAAAGCCCCTCGGCCGGCTGGATCCGCGAGTCGTACCAGAATGGCTTTGAACCGGAAGTCATCGCGCAGAGCTACTCCGAAGGGGGCGCATCGGCCATCTCCTGCCTCACCGACGAAAAGTTCTTCGCCGGGCACCTCAGCTTTATTGAACGCGTCAAAGCCGCCTGCCCCCTCCCCGTGCTCCGCAAAGACTTCATCATCGACCCCTGGCAGCTCTGGGAGGCCCGCGCAGCCGGCGCCGACGCGGTCCTGCTCATCGCCGAGTGCCTGACCGAGTCCGAGATCGTCGACATGCTCATCCTCGGGCGCCAGCTGCAATTGACCACGCTGCTGGAGGTTCACTCGATGGACAACCTTCTCCGCGTCCGCCCGCACGTCGGCTTCCCCCACCGCGGATACAACCTCCTGGGCATCAACAACCGCGACCTGGCGACCATGACCACCGACCTCGCCCACACCACCCGCCTGGTCGACCTCGTCGACGACCGCTCCGTCCTGGTCAGCGAATCGGGCATCAAGACCCCCGCCGATCTCGCCCGCCTACGCCGCGACGGCGTCCGCATCGCCCTCGTCGGCGAACACCTCATGCGCCACGAAGACCCGGGCGCAGCGCTCACCGAACTCCTCGCCGACCCCTTCGCAGACGACCCCTCGACGCCCGAAAACGTCGCCCGCCGCGAAGGGCGACCCGCCCCCGGCGAACCCCGCGCCAACAAGCCCGGTAGCAACAATCCCGGTAGCAACAACCCCGGTAGCAACGCAGAACAACCGCCCCCCAAGGACGACACCTGATGCGGCCAACCCGCTCGACCATCATCACCGCAGCCGCCGCCGCCCTCTTCGCGCCCTCAGCCAAGGCAACCACGCCGGCGCACACGCTCGTGCCCCGCCTCGCCGCCGCCGCCGAATTCCAAGCCCAGAACACCGACCCCCGCGCCATCCTCGAATCGGCGCGCGACGCGCTGCTCGAAACCGGCGCGTTCCAGGCCGACATGCAGCTCCTGGGCGAGGGCGCCGACCTGTTCAAAAACCTCCTGCCCACCGCCACCGGCACGCTCCGCTACGCCCGCGGCCCGCTCGACGGCGCTGACGTCGGCGTCCTCCGCGTCGCCGGGCAACTCACCGAAGGCTCGGGCAAGCCCCCGCGCCCCTTCGACGCCTCGGTCGCCCAGGGCGTCGTCCGCTCGCTCACCGAGCTCCCCCGGCGTGTCTACGAACGCCGCACCACCGACAACGCACACACCTCCGCCAGCATCGTCTGGCTCCTCCGCCTCGATGAGCTCGCGACCAACCCGCTCGCCCAGGCCCTCGCCAGCCCCGAGCTCTCGATCGAGCCACCCCGAGAGGTCGACGGCGTGATGTGCGACGTCGTCTTCGTCGCCGAGCCGCAGCGCGAGGAGTCCGGCCCCGCCCGCCCGGGCCAGGGCTTCACCCACGCCCGCTGGTTCATCGCCCAGAGCGACCGGCTGCCCCGGCGCATCGAACGGGTCAACAAAACCAACTTCGGCGACTTCTCCCTCATCCTCCAGCTCACGGGCCTCGCGCCCATCCCCGGCGCCACCCCCGCCGATCTCGTCGTCCGCGTGCCGGAAGGCGTCCGCCTCGACTCAACCGTCGACACCGACAACAACACCGGCAACGCCGAGCCCACCAACGACCTGACCGACGCGCTCAGCAACCGCAACAACGCAGCCAAACCGAGCGAGCCAACCCAACCGAGCCTCCCCGCGCGCCCCCTCGCCCCGGGCTTCGAGATCGAACGCCTCGACACGGGCGAGCCGGTCTCGACCGGCGCGCAGATCGACTCGGCCCGCCCGACCCTGCTCTGGTTCTGGGGCACCTGGAGCCTCGCGAGCCAGCGCGAGCTGCCAATGCTCACCGAGGCCCTCGCCGATCTGAGCGATCGCATCGACGCGGTCGCCCTCGCCGCCCCCCCGGCCGATGAGGCCCGCGTGCTCGAATCCGCCGGCTCGCTCATCCCCGCGCTCGCCACGCGCGCCCAGCTCGACGCCTTCGAGATCCTCGTCTTCCCCACCGCCGTCGTCATCGACGCCGAGGGTCGCCTCGTCGGGCGCGTCGAGATCGACAAAGACACCGAGCCGAGCGACCGCGCCGCCGAGATCGTCGCGCTGATCCGCGAAGCGCTGGGCGAGGCCGTCAGCGAATAACGCGCCGCGCGCGGCGCAGGCCTCACCCCTCCCGCAGCGCCGCCTGCGCCGCCGCCAGTCGCGCGATCGGCACGCGGAAGGGCGAGCAGCTCACATAATCCAGCCCGATCGCGTGGCAGAAGTGGACGCTCTTGGGGTCGCCCCCGTGCTCGCCGCAGATGCCCAGCTTGATCTGCGGGTTCGCCGCGCGCCCGCGTTCGATGCCCATGCGCACCAGCTCGCCCACCCCGTGCTGGTCGATGCTCTGGAACGGGTCGTGCCCCAGCACACCGCGCCTCAGGTAGTCCGGCAGGAACGAGTTCGCGTCGTCGCGGCTGAACCCGTACGTGAGCTGCGTCAGGTCGTTGGTGCCGAAGCTGAAGAAGTCGGCGTACGCGCCGATCTCGCGCGCCATCACCGCCGCGCGCGGGATCTCGATCATCGTGCCGATGCGGATCTCGAGCTTCTTGGTCCACCCGTGCTCTCGCTTGACGCTCGCGACCGTCGCCTCCGCCTGCTCGCGCAGGATCATCAGCTCGTGCCAGGTGCCGACCAACGGGATCATGATCTCGGGGATGACCTTGACCTTCTCGCGCGCACACTCGATCGCCGCCTCGGTGATCGCGCGCACCTGCATGTCCAGGATCTCGGGGTGCGAGATCGCCAGCCGGCAGCCCCGGTGCCCCATCATCGGGTTCGCCTCGTGCAGCTCGGCAAGACGGTTGCGCACCTTCTCACGCGAGATGTCCAGCGCATTGGCGACCTCGACGATCGCCCCATCGCCGCTGGGCAAAAACTCGTGCAGCGGCGGGTCCAGCAGGCGGATCGTCACCGGGCAACCCTTCATCGCCCGGAACAACCCCACAAAGTCGCTGCGCTGAAAAGGCAGCAGCTTCGCCAGCGCCCGCTCGCGGTGCTCCTTGTCCTCGGCCAGGATCATCTCGCGCATCGCGGTGATCCGCTCGCCCTCGAAGAACATGTGCTCGGTCCGGCACAGCCCGATCCCCTCGGCGCCGAACCCCCGCGCACGCTCGGCGTCCTCGGGCGTGTCCGCGTTCGTGCGCACGCCCAGCCGCCGATACTTGTCCGCCCAGCGCATCACCTTCGCGAAATCGCCGCTGAGCTGCGGCTCGCGCGTCGCGATCGCGCCGGCCATCACCTCGCCCGTCGAGCCGTCGATCGAGATCGTGTCGCCCCGCCCGTACACCTCGCCGTTGATCTCCAGCGTCCCGTCCTCGGCGCTGATGTGGATCTGCCCGGCCCCCGCGACGCAGCACTTGCCCCACCCGCGCGCGACCACCGCCGCGTGGCTGGTCATCCCCCCGGTGCTCGTCAGGATGCCCGCCGCCGAGTGCATCCCGTCGACGTCCTCGGGGCTCGTCTCGCTGCGCACCAGGATCACGCTCTCCCCCGCGTGCGCACGCTCGACCGCCTCCTCGGCCGTGAACGCCGGGCGCCCCACCGCCGCCCCGGGCGAGGCGGGCAGCCCGCGCGTCAGCACCTTGGCGATCTTCTTCTGCGTCTCCGAAAAGCTCGGCAGCAACAGCTGCGTCAGATCGCCCGCGGGGATCCGCAGCAGCGCCTCCTTCTCGTCGATCAGCTTCTCCTTGACCATGTCGCACGCCATCTTCACCGCGGCCGCGCCTGTGCGCTTGCCCGTCCGCGTCTGCAACATGTACAAGACCCCGCGCTCGATCGTGAACTCGATGTCCTGCATGTCCCGCGCGTGCTTCTCCAGCTTGCCCTTGATCTGCAACAACTGACCGTGCACCCGCTTGTTCCACCTGGGCATCTGGTCGATGAACCGCGGGGTGCGGATGCCCGCGACCACGTCCTCGCCCTGCGCGTTGACCAGAAACTCACCGTAAAACACGTTCTCGCCCGTGCTCGGGTTCCGCGTAAATGCGACGCCCGTGCCCGAGTCCTCGCCCATGTTGCCGAACACCATCGTCTGCACGTTCACGCCCGTGCCGTGCAGCCCGGCGATGCCGCTCAGCCGCCGATAGCTCTGCGCCCGCGGCGCATGCCAGCTCTTGAACACCGCCTCGATCGCCAGCTCGAGCTGCCCGAACGGGTCCTGCGGGAACGCCTCGCCCACGTGCTTGGCGTAGATCTCCTTGTACGCCCCGCACAGTTCGACCAGCCCCTCGGCCGGCACGTCCGTGTCCTCACGCACCCGGTGCCGCTGCTTGATGACGTCGAACGCCGCCTCGAAGTGATGGTGATCCACCCCCATCACCACGTCGCCGAACATGTTGATCAGCCGCCGGTACGCGTCGTACGCGAAGCGCATGTTCCCCGTCAGCGTCGCGAGCCCGTTCACGCTCTTGTCGTTGAGCCCGAGGTTGAGGATCGTGTCCATCATCCCCGGCATGCTCACCGCGGCGCCCGATCGCACGCTCACCAGCAGCGGGTTCCCGCTGTCGCCGAAGGCCTTGCCGCTCTCTTTCTCGAGCGCCGACATGTGCTTGTGGACCTCGTCCATCAGGCCCTTGGGCAAACGCTCGCCCTCGGCGCAATACCGCGCGCACGTGTCGGTCGTCACCGTGAAGCCCGCCGGCACCGGCAGCCCGATCCGCGTCATCTCCGCCAGGTTCGCGCCCTTGCCCCCGACCAGCGCCTTCATCGACGCGTCGGCCTCGGTCTTGCTCGCGCCGAAGAAGTAGACCATCTTCTTGGGATCGATCCGCTTGGCCCGCGTCTTCGTCGCGCCCGCCCGCGCCCCAGCGCGCCGGGCAACCTTCTTCGCCGCACGCTTCTTGCTCGCCCCGTCCTTGCGGGTGCCCCCCGCGTGCGCGCGGGCCGTGACCTGTGCCGTCTTGCGCTTCGCGCCGCCCGGGGCCTTCTTCACCGTCTTCTTCGCAACCTTCGTCGCCGTCTTCTTCAGGGCCACCTTGGCCGTCTTCTTGGACGCCTTGCTCGTGCCCGTCTTCCGCGTTGTCTTCTTCTTCGCCATAGCGGAGCTCTCTCCCGCGCCTTGCCGCGCGAAACCGGGCGTGAAACCGCCCGCTGCCCACCGTCCGCCGCCCAGAAAAGACCGCCCGAGCGCCGCGGCCCGCGCACCGCATGAGCCGGCCCGCCGCCCCCGTGCGCACGCAGGCAACCGAGTCTATCGGCATCGCCTCGACACCCTCGCCCCGCCCGCGCCCTCCAACCAAGCCGATCGACCCCACCGATCTACACTCGCCCGTGCCCGCGCTGCGCCCCGATCCGTCTCCGACCCCGCGACCCGCGTGCGAGCCCGTGCCCCGCCCGGGCCCGCCCCCAACCGATCTCATCCGCTCGTGGCCTCCGGACCGCCCCCTCGCCGCCTGGTGCTGGCAGGGCGACGACGCCGCCCGCCCGACGGTTCGCCTCGCCGCGCCCGCCGAGTCGATCGCCCTCGCCCCGGCGCCGGACGCGCTCGAACACCTCGACCGCCTGCTCGCCCGCCCCAAGCCCACAACAGGACCCGCCCATCGCGCCGCCGGCTGGCTCGTGCTCCTCGACTACGACCTCACCCGCCTCACCGAGCCACGCCTCGAGGCCTCGCGCCACCCGAGCAACGCCGGACCCGTCGCCGAGCTCCACCGCATCGAGGGCTCGCTCCGCCTCGACCCCGACGACAACCCCGACGACAGCCCCGACGACAACCCCGACGAAACCGATCGCCAACCGCGATGGACGATCGCCCAAGAGGGCGCCGCACCGGACATCTCGGACGCGCCATCGCCCTGCGCAGCGCCGGCGTACACCCTCGCGCCGCTCACGAGCGAGCTCGACGGCGCGCCCCCGACCTACGCCGATGCCGTCCGCCGGGCCCTGGCCTACATCCGCACCGGCGACATCTACCAGGTCAACCTCACCCACGCCCTGCGCGCCCCGTTCACCGGCTCCGCCCGCGCCCTCTTTGCCGACCTCTTCGGCTCAACCCTCCCGCGTCACGGCGTCTATCTCGAATCGCCGAGCGACGCCCCCGGGCACCGCCGCGCCGTCGCCTCGATCAGCCCCGAGCTCTTCCTCGAGATCACCCCGGACCGCCTCGCCCGCACCCGCCCGATGAAGGGCACGCGCCCGCTCGACGCCGACCCCGCCGAGCTGCTCCACGCCGAGAAAGATCACGCCGAGCTGGCGATGATCGTCGACCTCATGCGCAACGACCTCGGGCGACTCGCGATCCCCGGCACCCTCCGCGTACGCACGCCCCGCGCCCTCGAACGCCACGACGCCGGCGTGCTGCAAGCCACCGCCACCGTCGAGGCCCGCCTGCGCACCGCCCGCCCCAGCGACCTGCTGCGCGCCGTCTTCCCGCCCGGCTCGGTCACGGGCGCGCCGAAGATCCGGGCCCAGCAGATCATCGACGAGCTCGAGCGCACGCCGCGCGGGCCCTACTGCGGCTGCCTCGGCTGGTTCGGCGACGACGGCACCATTCGCCTCAACGTCGCGATCCGCACCGCCGTCATCGAGGGCACGCCCGGCGCGCACGCCCAAGGCCACTTCGACAACGCGACGCTCACCTACCGCGTCGGCGCCGGCATCGTCGCCGATTCAGACCCCGGCGCCGAGCACGCCGAGACCCTGCTCAAAGCCGGGGCCATCGCCCGCCTGGTCAACGCGCCATGAGCGGCGCCGCGGATCGCGATCCCCCCGCCGGCCCGCGCGTGCGCACCGACCTCGTGCAGGTCTACATCCTCCGCCGCGCGCACGAAGCCGCCCCGCCCGAGTTTCTCCAGCTCCGCCGCACCAGGCCGCCCATGCCCGGCGCCTGGCAGCCCGTGCTCGGCGCCATCGAGGCGGGCGAGACCGCGGCCCACGCCGCGCTCCGCGAAGCACGCGAAGAAACAGGCCTCGACCGCGCGCACACCGTCAACGCCTGGGCCCTCGAGGGCATCGATACATTCTTCATGCACCGGACCGACACCATCTGGCACGCCCCGCAGTTCGCGCTTCAGTGCGCGCAAGACTGGGAGCCGCTGCTCAATCACGAGCACGACGCGCACCGGTGGGTGGCAGTCGGCGAGGTCGAATCACACTTCATGTGGCCCGGGCAGCATCGCGCGATCCAGGAGATCCAGCAGTTCCTGCTGCGCCCCTCGCCGGCGCGCGAGCATCTGCGCCTCGCGCCGGATTGATTCAGGCCGCGATCGCACGCGCCGTGGCGCTCGGCGCGCCGCCGCACAGCCGCTGCGCCTCGAGCCAGGGAAGCACCGCGCCCCGCGTGCGCCGCCCGGCGTCGATCATCGGCCCCGGGCTCATCGTCGCGACCACGGGCGAACCGCCCCGCTCGACCACCCCGACGCCCAGCTCGCCCAAGACCCGCTCGACGACCCACGCGTTCTTGCCGGGATCGATCAGCGTCGCCGTCGGCCCCAGCAGCCCGACCGTCTGCGCCATCCACAGCGCCTCACGCGCCGCGCCCAGCCCCGTGAACCGCGCCCACTGCGCGCCGGTCATCGGCGTGCGCACCTGCGCATCGATCGTCGTGCGAAGCTCACCGAGCCCGCGCTCGAAACCATCGACGGCGCCCTCGCGCTCGGCGATCGCCCGGTACCGCGCCTCGTTCTCGCGCAAGCGTTCGTCCAGCTCGTCCGCCGGGCAGTACCGCTTGAGCACCCACCCGTTGTTGCGCACCAGACGCGCGAGGATCACCCCCATGTCGCGCCCGCCGCTCGCCTTGCGGTGCTCGACGCGGAACGAGGGCTCGAACGCGACCCGCAGACCCATCTGCATCAGCTTGGCCGAGAGGTCGTACTCCTCGGCGTAATAGCCCAGCGCCGCGTCGTACCCGCCCGCCGCGAGGAACGCCCAGCGACGCACCGCGACCCCGCACCCGACAAAGACCTCGGGCAGCCCGCCGCGCTCGCGCGATCCGTCGGCGAGATGGATATCCGCACTCACCGCGCCGACATCGCCTTGCGTGCGCTCGAGCGCAGCGACAAAGCCGCCGTCGATCTGCGCCGAATCATCATCGAGCAGCACGCACCACTCCGCGTCGGTCGCGCGCACGCCGTCGTTCCGCCCCGCCGCGCCCGCATTGCTGTGACGTCTGATCACACGCACCGCCAGCCCGTTGTCGAGCCAGTTGGGCGCGCGCACGGGCGTCGCCGACGCGTTGTCGACAATCACGACCTCGCCCGCGAGCCCTTGCGCGTGGGCTTCCAACCTCGAGAGGCGATCCAGCGTGCAGGCCAGCTCGCCCTGGCGATCTCTTGTTGCGATGACGTATGCGATCATGACGCGACCCGCTCCGGCTCATCCCACGCGCGCAGGCCCGGCTCGCCCGGCATCGGCGCGGTGTGGTGTGCTCTGTCTTCTGGCGCCGCGTACGCGAGCCGCGAGCGGTGCAGGCGCCCGATCTCGCGCCGCAGCTCTGTTGTACCGACCGGGATGTTGCCCAGGCGTCGCGCCTCGACCGACGCCGCCGCCGCCCCGATCAGCCCCGCCGCGAGCAGCGAGGCGCCCGACGCCAGCGCCAGCGTCGCCGAGGCCAGCAGCGCATCCCCGCAGCCCAGCTCATCGACCGCGTGCGGCGTCAGCGCGGGCACGTGCTCCCCCCGCACGCGCCGCTGCCAGCCGCTCCCGTCTCCCCCGGCCTCCAGGCGCCCGAACGCGATCAGCCCCTCGGCGCCGAGCGTCACAATCGCCGAACGCACACCGGTTTCATCGAGCAACCGCCAGACGGCCGCCGGCAGGCCCTCGCCGTGCGCCCCGATCGCGTCGCGCAGCTCGCCCTCGCTCGGGCAGACCAGGTCGAGCCCGCGCATCTCGGCGAGCGAACTCCGCCGACCGCTCACGTCGCCCGCGAGCACACCGGCGACCGGGCGCAGCGCGGCCGAGAGGCGCTGCGTGACCGCGGGGGTCAGCAGACCCAGCCCGAAGTCGGCCAGGATCGCCGCGTCGCACCCGCCCGCGCCCGCCGCCTCTACGGCTTCAGCGATCAGCCTGTCCTGCGCGCCCGCGTCGAGCGCGATCGGATCGACGAGGTCGACCTTCATGACCTTCTGAGCGCCGACGAGGAACCGCTGCTTCTCGGGCAGTCGCGCCCGCATAGCGACGCCCCGCACCTCGACGCCCTCGGCGCCCAGGCGATGGCGCATCCGCTCGCTCGCCTCGTCGTCGCCCATCGCGGTGACCAGCACCGGGCGTGCGCCCAGCGCCGCCGCGTGCCGCGCGATCACCGCCGCCCCGCCGTCGTAGTGCCTGTGCTCGGCCGGGCGCAGCGTCATGATCGGGCTCTCGCCCGCGACGCCGGGGCGATCACAAAACACATAGGTATCCGCGATCGATTCGCCGACGACCACGATCCGCCGCCCGCGCATATCGCCCAGCACCCCGTCGAGGCGTTCGCCCGAGAGGTTCGGCTCGCCCAGCAACTGGCTCAGGCGCCCGTGCACCGGGTCGAAGCTGGACTCGAGCGCGCCGATCAGGGCCGTGCTGCTGAAGACAACATCGCCCGAGCTGAAGACGACCCGCCCGCCGTGACGCTCGACCGTCGCACGCTCGTCGCCGAAGCGCGGGTCGCGGTTGGACTCGTACTCCTGCCCCTTGATGTAGACGTCCGGGCGCACGGCTTCGAGCAGCTCGACCGCCGTCGCCTCGCCCGCGACGTGCACCCAATCGACACAGTCCAGCTCGGCCAGGTTCTCCGCGCGCAGCTCCTGCGGGATCAGCGGGCGCCCGGCGCCCTTGCCCACCAGCGCGTCCGGCGTGATCGAGACGAGCAAGACGTCGCCCTGCGCCCGCGCGAAGCGCAGGTGTCGGATGTGCCCGGGGTGGACGATGTCGAAGCACCCGTGGCACTGGACGACGCGCCGCCCCTGGGCCCGCGCCCGCTCGCGCGCCGCCGACAGCGCCTCGCGCGACAACACCTTGCGTGCGGCGGGCGTCCCGCCGGTTTGGCTCGCTGCGTCCATCGTTGCCCTATCGGCTCGCCGCGGTGCCCGGCTCGCAGGATTCGCTCGCCTCCAGCAGGCCCCGCCCCCAGCACCAACGCTTCAGCACCCGGTGCCTCGCCCAGATCTCGTCCAGCTCGCGATCGCTCACACCCGCCCCGCCGCGCTCGCCCAGCCCGTCAAACCATTCCGCGAGCGACTCGGCCTCGTCCGCCAGCCCCTCGACCGCGGCGCGCACCGCGTCGATCTCATCGCCCGAGCGGACGTCGCGCCCGAAGACCGCCCGCGCACACTCGGCGTTGACCTCCGCCAGCTTCCACGCGTGCCCGCCCAGCGCCCGCTCGCGCCGCAGGTACCCCGCCGGCGTGTACCGGTGGTCGTGCACCACCCGCGCTCCGGGGCGAAAGAGCACGGGCAGCCCGGCCCGGTACGCGAACTCCAGATCCTCGAACGCCGCCCCGGAGAGCGCTTCTTCGAAGCCCCCGATTCGGCGTGCCTCCGCCGTCGGCATCGAGAGATTCAGCGTCCACGCGTGGCGGAAGCCCCAGTTGTGCTCAGCCGGCCGCGCGGGCTCGCCCGTCGCGCGGTCGCGCATCCGGTCGTAAAAGAAGATCATGCTCCGCTCGGCGATCAGGCGATCAAAGACGCTCGCATCCCCAAATCTGGTATCCAGCACCGGAGCAAACGGTGCATCGCCCAAGACCATCGCCGGGCGATCGCGTCCCGCATGGGCCGCGACGTGAGCCTCGATCAGCCCCGCATCGGCGACCACATCGTCGTTGAGCATCAGGACCAGATCGGCATCGACCCGCTCGAGCAGGCGGTTCCGCACGGCCGCCGGGCCGCGAGATTGTGGAGCGTTATAGACCTCAAACCGGGCCCCTCCGCCGCACGCCTCGGCAATCGCTCGCTCGCCCGCGTCGGGCCCATCAACGCCGATCAGGACGCGCAGGGCCGTTTCGCCGCCGTCAGTTGCGAGGCTTTGGAGCAATCGGCGCAGGGCTTCTGGCCTGCCCCGCGTCGGCACGATGACATCGATCGAAGTCGCCATGGCCCACTGGCATCGGCTCCGAACGGGCCCTGGGGCCCCAAATGGCCCCGATTCCTACAGTTGGGTGTGCGAGCGGGCCCGATGGCTCGCCCGCGGCAGAGACCCCGGAGACCTCGATGCTTTGGCAGCCCTCGCTCCCTCAGGCGTACCACGATCTCGGCGAGGCCGAGCTGGTCCGCCGCATCACCGCTCGGCGCAAGGCCCTGGGCGACCGCCTGGTCATCCTGGGCCACCACTACCAGACCGACGAGGTGATCCGCCACGCCGACCTCACCGGCGACAGCCTCAAGCTCAGCCAGCTCGCCGCCGGGCTCGCCTCCAAGCAGCCCGTCGAGCAAGTGATTTTCTGCGGCGTGCACTTCATGGCCGAGACCGCCGACATGCTCACCCCCGAGCCCGTCGATGTGCTGCTGCCCGATCTTTCCGCCGGCTGCTCGATGGCCGACATGGCCGACCACGACGACACCGTCGACGCCTGGGAACTGCTGCACGAGAACCTCGGCAAACTCGGGTGGACCGGGCGGATCATCCCGATCACCTACGTGAACTCGACCGCGGCGATCAAGGCCTTCGTCGGTGCGCACGGCGGCGCCTGCTGCACCAGCTCCAACGCCGACGAGGTCTTCCAGTGGGCCCGCGCCGGGGGCGAGACGCCCGCCGCGCCCGGCGAAGACATCAAGATCCTCTTCCTGCCCGACCAGCATCTGGGCCGCAACACCGCCGCGAGCCAGGGCATCGACACCGACGCCCACACCGCGCTCTACGACCCGCGCATGACCGCGCGCGGCGAGCCGCTGGGCGGCATGACGCCCGACCAGCTGCTCGACGCCGCGGTCATCCTCTGGGCCGGGCATTGCAGCGTGCACAAGCTCTTCCGCCCCGAGCACTGCCACGAGATCCGCGCCGCCAACGCGGCCCTGCCCGCGGGCGAAGAGCCCACGCGCATCCTCGTCCACCCCGAGTGCGACAAGAAGGTCGTCGATCTGGCCGACGAATCGGGCTCGACCGAATACATCATCCGCGCGATCGAGGGCGCCGAGGCGGGCAGCAAATGGGCCGTCGGCACCGAGCACCACCTGGTGATGCGCCTGGCAAACGCCGCGCGCGAGCGGGGCGTGCACGTCCGCATCCTGAGCGACTGCCAGTGCCTGTGCACGACGATGTACCGCATCGACGAGCCGCACCTGCTCTGGATCCTCGACGGGCTGTGCGGGCTCGACGCGACCGCCGACGAGCGGGGCTCAAAGGCCCAGGCAGCGGATCCGGTCGTGCGCAACACCGTCAGCGTGCCGGGCGAAGTCCGCGAGCCCGCGGTGCTGGCGCTCGAGCGCATGCTGCGCCTCAGAGCGCCGGCGATGACCAAAGACTGACACGCGCTCCGCGGGGGGGCTCACCAGACCAACACCGCGGGTGCCACGGCTTGGCACCCGGACTGGTTCATCAGCTCAGGCGTCGGCGTGGGCGACGCTCGCCTTGTGGTTGTTGCTCGCGGCGGGGGCCTTGACCTCGATCGAAGCGTCGGCGTCACGCCCGATGGGCTGGGTCTTGGCGGTCGTCGCGGGCGTCGGCGCCGGGGTTGCCGCATCGCTGGTCGCGACGACCGCACCCGCCCCGGCGAGCGGGCCGTCCATCGCGTCGCGCATCCGGCGACCCACCTTGAACTTCACCGTCCGCTTCGCGGGCACCGCGACGCGCTCGAGCGTTTTGGGGTTCTGGGCGGTGCGGGCGGCCCGCTCCTTGGACTCGAAGACGCCGAAGTCGCGGAACTCCAGGCGGTTGCCCTCGGCGAGCTCTTCGATGATGAGGTCGAGGAACTCCTGCACCGTCTGTTTGACGGCCGTCCGGCGCTGCCCGGTCCGCTCGGAGATCGCGTCGACCAGGTCCTTCTTCGTGATCGTCTTCATCGACGGGCACCCGAGAGCGCGACACAAGGCAAAGCCGAGGCGGGCAGAGGCGGCGCACACCACAGCCCAGGCAGGGGCACACGGCCCTCGCCCCGGGTCACGCCGTGACACCTGAGAACGCCTCTCTCCACCACCGGGCACGAAGCCCGATGTGATCGCTTGGTTCAGGCCCGCGGGGACGCGCCCCGAAGGCCGGTGATCGGTCAAACGCCGACGCCCGATACGGATCGAACGACGGAACGAGAGTATCGCAAGCTTCGGGCGGCCGGTCAACGCGCGAGAGCGCACGAACGTCGGCAAACATTGTGCAACTCGGCACTTGCAATCGCCGATCCGCAAGACTAGTGAGCATGGCTGTGCCCAACGACCCACACCAACCCGGCGGCCCCGAACAGGGAAGCGGAAGCGACGGGGGCGACCTGCGCCTCGCGCCGGGCGTGCGCTTGCCCGCCGCGGCACTCCGCATCGAGAGCACCACCAGCCAGGGCCCCGGCGGGCAGAATGTCAACAAACGCGAGACGCGCATCCGCCTGCGGGTCATGCTCGAGGACATCCCCATCGACCCGCGTGCGCGCGACCGCCTCCGCCGGGCGAACGCCCACCTGGTGACCGAGTCGGGCGAGCTGATCCTCAGCGAAAGCGGCTCGCGCCACCGGGGGCGCAACCTCGCCGAGGCGAAGCGTCGCCTGGGCGAGCTGGTCCACCGGTCGCTGGTCGCGCCCAAGGTCCGCCGACCGACGCGCCCGACCAAGGGTTCGATCCAGCGCCGCCTCGACGCCAAGAAGCAGCGCGGGCGCCTGAAGGACGGGCGCCGGGGGGACGGCTGGTGAACCGCCGCGCCGTCCTCGCGATCGACATCGCCAACCCGACCGAGCGCGACCAAACGCCCGGCGCCGTAGCAAACGCCGTGACGAGCGCCGTAACAAGCGCCCCAACAAGCGCCGCGCCGCCGAGCGCCGTCGCGCTGGGCGTGCTCGAACGCGACGGCGTGCGCACGCTCGGCGCGCTGGCGGGCGAGACGCACAACCGCCGGAGCGACGGCGTGCTCGCCCTGGTCGCACAGCTCTTCGAAATGCACACGCTGCGCCCCAGCGACCTCGCCCGCGTCATCGTCACCGTCGGGCCGGGCGGATACACCGCGACGCGCGTCGGCGTGACGGCCGGTGTCACACTCGCGCACGCGTGCGGCGCCGACATCGTCGGCGTGCCTTGCTGGCTCGGCGCCTGGTGGGGACGCGACCGGTCGGTCGATGCCGAGGGTCGCACGCTCATCGCGCTGGCGGGTAAACGCGACTCGGCGCACCTCTCGATCGTGGAGCCGAGCGCCGAACCGGGCGAGAGCGCTGTGCCGCGCGCCGTCGGCGTGCGCACCGCGGAGGCGCTCACCGAGCTTGCGCCGCGTCGCGTGATCGCGGGGCGCCACCTGCCGGGGGCCTTCGAAGACGGGTTCGCGAAGATCGGCGTGCCGGTCGAGCGCGTGCGTACGGGCGCCGACGTGCTGCTCTCGCACGCGATGGACCTCAGCCCGGCAGCGCACGCGGGCGACGTCCGCCCGCTGTACGCCCGCGAGCCCGACGCGGTGACGCAGTGGCGCACGCTGCACCCGGGGGCGTTCTCGGACGCCGAGCCCGCGTGAACCCACCCCCGCGCCCGGGCGACGCCGTTCCGCGTGTGAAGTTGGGCAAACCCTGCGTCGATAGCGGCCTCGCAATGAGGCGCAGGGGGTATTCCCATGGGCGAGACGGACACCAACAGCACGGGCTGGCTCGACAAGAAGGTCTTCACGACCGGCGAAGCAGCGCAGGTCTGCAAGGTCAGCCAGCAGACCATCATCCGATGCTTCGACTCCGGACGCCTGCAGGGCTTCCGCGTGCCGGGCAGCCGGTTCCGGCGGATCCCGCGCGAGGAACTGCTGCGCTTCATGCGCCAGAACAGCATCCCCCTCGACGCGCTCGAGGGGGCGTCCAAGCGCATCCTCGTGGTCGAAGACGACGAGCGGATCGGCTCGCTCATCGAGCGCCTGCTCACGCGTGACGGACGCTTCGAGGTCCACCTCGCCGCCACCGGGTACGACGCCGGCATCCTCACCGAGCGCAACCGCCCGCACCTGATCGTGCTGGACTACATGCTGCCCGATATCAACGGCAACGTCGTCTGCGAGCGCGTCCGCGCGATGGAGGGCATGGACGACACGAAGATCATCATCGTGTCGGGCGTGGTCGACCGCGAGGACATCGAGCAACTGCTCAGCGCGGGCGCAGACGACTTCCTGCAGAAGCCCTTCGACATCGCCGAGCTGATCAAACGCGTCGAGAAGCTGCTCGCGATGGAGAGCCCCGCCGGGGGGAGCAACGGCGCGGCGAGCTGAAGCGGAGGCGCCCGTGCAAGACGAGCCCCGCGAAACCAGCGCCCGCAGCGACGAACGCGCTCCGACAAGCGATCGGCGCGCCGAGGCGGTGCGCCTGGTCCTCGATCGCGTCGACCGCCTGCCCACGCTCAGCGCGGTCGCGGCCAAGCTGCTGGGCATGGGCAGCGCCGACGACGCCGACCTCGACGAGATCGTCAAGCTCATCGAATCGGACCCGTCGCTGAGCGCGACGATGCTCGCGCTGTGCCGCAAGGCGGACAAGGGCCTGGGCGACCGGATCACCACGGTGCGCCGCGCGGTGGTGATGCTGGGGCTCGAGTCGGTGCGGTCGACGGTGCTCGGGGTCGAGGTCTACGACCTGATGCGGGGCGTGCAGGCCGAGCGCGCGCCGGAGGGGGCGGTTGGGCTCGATCGCGGCGCACTCTGGAAGCACGCCGCGGCCGTCGCCTGCGCCGCCGAGCTGCTCGCGCGTGAGCCCTCGTCGATCAAGCCGCCCCGCGACGGTGTCTTTGTCGCCGGCATCCTCCACGACCTGGGCAAGCAGGTGCTCGATCTGGTGCTGCCCGCGAGCTACGCCAAGGTGCTGCGTCTGGCCGAGCAGGAGCGCAGCGACAGCGCGCCGATCGAGCGGCGCGTCATCGGGCTGGACAACCACACCGCGGGCCGGCGTTTGGCCGAGAAGTGGAAGCTCCCCGAAGCCGTGCGCACGGTCGTCTGGCTGCACAGCCAGCCGCCCGAGGGCGTGCCCGAGGGGCCGCACCGGGATCTGGTGCTCGTGGTGACGCTCGCGCGGGCGTGGGTGCGGGGGCTGCACCTCGGCGCGTGCGGAGACTTCGGCCCGATCCCCGATGCCGCGGAACTGGCATCGCGCCTGGGCTTCAAGCCCGGCGTGCTCGACCGCCTGGAGACCCGCCTGATCGCCGAGGTCGCCGAGCGCTGGTCCCTGCTGGGGCTGGACGACCAGAGCGAGCCCGAGCTGCTGCTCGGCGCGCTCGCCACGGCCCGCCAGCGCCTCGCGTCGATCAACCGCTCGCTGGAAGACAAGCTCGCGCGCACGGCCGGGGCGGTCACGCTGGGCGAATCGCTGGAAGCCTGCCTGAGCGGCTGGGAGCCGGGCGCCGGGCCGGCGGCGGCGTTGGACCGGGTGCTCGCCTCGGTCGAGGCGCTCAGCGGGCGCCGGTGCGGCGCGTGCGCGCTGCGCCGCGATGATCGCTGGTCGATCACGCTGCACCCGGGCGAGCCCGAACCCGAGCCGGCCGAGCTGGTCCTGGGCGAGCTGCGCATCAGCAGCGAGACCGACACCCCCTGGGCGATCGACCCGCGCGCAACCGCAGAGCCCACCCGCCTCGCGCCCGGGGTCTGGACCGAGCCCAGCCCCGACGCGGGCGCCCCGGGCACGCACCGCCTGGTCGCCGAGCTGCCCCGCGCCGGTGTGCTTGTCGCGTGGCTGGATGGGCCGCTGGGCGGCGAGCGCTGCGAGCGTCGCTGGCTCGAGGCGCTGCTGGGGGTGTGGAACGCGCTGCTGGGGGCCGGGGCGCTGCACGAGCGTGACCGGCGGGCCAGCGACGCGCTCGCCGAGACCAACCGGCGCATCGCCGAGATGCAGGCCAGGCTCACCGAGCAGCAGTCCATGGCCCGCCTGGGCGAGATGACCGCGGGCGCCGCCCACGAGATGAACAACCCGCTGACGGTCATCCGCGGGCACGCGCAGCTCCTGGCCGATCAACTGAGCGACGCGGGCGACCGCGAATCGGCCCGCCTGATCGTCGAATCGGCGGCGACGCTGAGCGACCTGATCGGCTCGATGCACCTGCTCGCGGCCCCGCCGGCGCCCAACCCGCTGGAGGCCTCGCCGGCGATGGTCGTCCGCCGGGCGGAGACGATCGCGCGAGAGCGAGCGCCGGGATTGCGCGTCCAGGCCGATCTGTCGCGTGCGCCCGAGCGCGTGCGGGCCGACGCGGAGCAGCTCGCGGCGGCGCTGGCGGAGCTGCTGATCAATGCCGCCGAAGCCGCTCCGAACGAGATTGTCTCGTGCACCATTGAAACCGGGCCCCGCGATGACCGATGGAGCGTCCGGATCAGCGACCGGGGGCCCGGGCTGAGCGAGCGGGCGAGGCGGCACGCCTTCGACCCGTTCTTCAGCGAAAGGCCCGCGGGCCGCGGGCGGGGCCTGGGCCTGCCGCGGGCGCGTCGGCTGATCGAGCTTGCCGGAGGCGGGCTTTGGATCGAGAGCTCGCCCGGCGGGGGAACGCTGGCGCGGGCAGAACTGCCGACCAACCCGCTCGCGCAGCAAGCCGCGTGAGCGACCGAGGGGCGTCCCAGCCGGGCGACCCCGCCGACCAGACGACCGAGGAGAGCGAGCCGATGCCCCGCCGAACGAGCGAGACCAACCGCCCCCTCGGGCAGCACGCGGCCAACTTTGGCCCGCAACTGCCTTCAGATCTGCCCGGCGACCTGCCCAGCGGTTCGTCCAGCCCGGGCGACACGCCCACGCCCTCCGGCGACGCGGCCAAGCCCCGCGTGCTCGTGCTCACGCCCCGCCGGGCCGTGGCGAGGCGGGTCAAGCTCGCCTTGGGCGGCGCGGCCGAGTCGATCACCTTCGCCCGATCGGCGAGCGAGCTGACCCCCGACGCGAGCAACCCAAGCGACCACGATCTGCTCATCCTCGACAGCGCCATCGGGCTCGCCGACGCCCGCCTCGCGGGCGAGACCATCAAGCCCGGCGTGCTGGTCGCGATCGAAGACCGCCCGACGCTCGAGGGCACCGTCGCGTGGATGCGCCTGGGCGCGAGCGACGTACTCACCGCCGGCGACGGGCGAGACGCGCTCCGCGAACGCCTGAGCGACGCCGCCCGGCGCGCCGCCGAGCTGCGCAGCCAGAGCAACGAAGCCGCGCGCCTCAAGCGCCTCTGCAAGCACATGCACCGGGCGCACAACGAGGTCAGCGGGCAGGTCAGCGACCTGTGCAGCGACATGGTCGCCGCGTACGCCGACCTGAACGAGCAGATGAGCGAGACGGTGCTCGCGACCGAGCTCAACGGCCTGCTCCGCCAGGAGCTTGACGTCGAGAGTGTGCTGCGGACGCTGCTGGAGTTCCTGCTCGCCAAGATCGGCACGACCAACGCCGCGATCTTCCTGCCCAGCAGCAACGGCGACTTCGGGCTCGGCGCATACATCAACTACGACTGCCCGCGCGACACGGCCGAGCCCCTGATGGACCAGCTCGCCTCGATCGTCGCGCCCGCGTTCGAAGAGACACGCGACGTGCAGCGGTTCCTCGGTGAGGACGAGCTGCGCAGCGTGCTGGGCGAAGACGCACACTGGATGGGCGATGTCGCGGCCAGCGCCGTCGGCTGCCGCCAGGACGAGGAGTGCCTCGCGGTGCTCGTGCTCTTCCGCTCGACGGCCCGCCCGTTCGACGCCGAGCACGCCCGGGTCTTGCAGACCGCTTCTCGCCTCTTCGCGGCCCAACTCGCCCGCGTGATCCGGGTGCACCACCGCCACCTGCCCGAAGAGGAATGGGGCGGGTTCGAGGCCGAGGAAGGCGAAGATTGGGGCATGGCGGCCTGACCGTGGAGCCCGCTGAGATCCCCCAGGGCCCGATTTCCCAGAAATGCGACGTTTCGGATGGCTCTGTGTTCAAATCTCGTTAGAATGTTGAGCCCGGCCGGCTGATGCCAACCCGGGCAACGACGCGGGCCTCGAGGGATGGCCCGCGTCGCTCGTTTTGGGCCTCGGGCGCGCGAGCGCCCTCGCTAGCGATGCTGCTGCGAGACGATCGCGAGCACGATCCCCGCCAGCACCAGCAGGCCCACGATCACCAGCAGGCTGATCTTCATCCACGAGTACGGGCGCTGCCCGACGACCTCGCCCGTGCGCGCGTTGATGAGCACCTGGTAGAGCGTGTCGCGGTAGCGGTAGGTCGCGATCCAGACCGGGAGCAGGAGATGCTTGAACGTGATCGCGTGGTAGGTTGAGTCCATGCTGCCGATGCGTTGCGTGTCGCCGCCGATGTCGGCGCGGATGGTGCCGCGGATCTGGGGGAGCATCAGCTCGTTGGAGCGCGCGAATCCCGCGGGCAGGTCGATCGCGTAGTGCTCGGCCCGGAAGCCGGCGAGGTACGCGTCGTCGTAGGGCACCACCGCGCTCAGATCCCAGGGCTCGAGCTCGCGCAGGCGCTCGCGCTCGATGCTGGTCGTCGCGACGACCAGGAGATCGTCGAACGTGTCGCGGACGCGCCCGCGGGCGGGGTACCAGCGGGTGCGCCGCTCTCGGCGGGTGCGCGATCGACCCTGCGCGTCGGTGTATGAAACGGTGACGTAGTAGTACTCGCCCCGCTGCCCGGTGTAGTCGGTGATGGCGGTCGCGTCGTAGGTCCAGTAGGGCAGGTAGACGCCGTTGAGACGGCTCTCGAGGCGCGACGCCTTCTTCAGGTCGCCGGGCGCGAACCAGAGCTTCTTCTTCCAGGCCTGATACGCCGCCTTGGCTTTGTCTCTCGGCAGCGCAAAGGGCAGGATCGCGCCCGGCTTGATGTGCGTCATGGCGCGCCCGGTCGCGACGACGGCCGACCCGCAGAACGGGCAGTTGTGGCTGGTGACGCGCTCGGGGAACTCGACGCGGGCGCCGCAGGTATCGCAGGGCGTGACGATGACCTCTTCGCCCTCGGCTTGCTCGCCCATCCGCTCGAGATGGCCGGCGTAGTCGAGCTCGTCGACATCCTCCGCATCGACGGTGATCTCGTTGTTCGCGCCGCAATAGGGGCATGCCAATGCGTTTGTGCCGGGTGCAAACGCGACATCGGCCCCGCAGCTCACGCAGGGGAAACGCCGATCGCGCGGCGGGAGCTCGGGCATCGGTGCGTCCGCCCCGGTGCCCAGCTCGAAGGGCAGCGATCCCTCATCTGCCGGCTCTGGATGTGGCGGCGGCGGTGGTGGCGGGGGCTCGGGTTGTGAGCGCGGCTCGCTCATCGGCGGCCCGGGTCAGTTGCTCGCCGGCGGCGGGACCGTGGGCGGAACCGCCGGGGGGATGGGTGGCGGCGTCTGCGCCACGAGTTGCGCAACCTCGGGCACCTCGAGCGCCTTGGTCCACACCGCCATGCCGGGCTTCCACACCAGCGTGTCGGGCTTGAGCGTGCCGGCGGCGACGTGCTGCTGGAGCTGCTGCAAGGCGAACGGCCCGGCCTGCTGCCCGTTGACCACGAGATGAAACACCTCGCCCCCGGGCACGGGAGGCGGCGCCTGCTGCCCCAGCGCCGCGGGCGCCATGGATTGGGCCATCTGCCCGGCCATCGCGAAGCCGGCGCCCAGGCCCATCGCGTCGCCCATGCCCCCGCCGGGGTTCTTCGCCGCGTCGCCGATCGCCTCGGCGGTCTGGAACTGCGTGTACCGCTGGAGGTCGCCGATGATGCCCATGCTCGAACGCTTGTCGAGCGCCTCCTCGACCGCCGGGGGGAGCGAGACGTTCTCGACGAGCAGCGTCGTGAGGTCGAGCCCGTACTCGGCGATCTTGGGCGCGATCCGCTCGCGCAGGAACGTGCCCAGCTCGTCGTAGCTGGCCGCGAGATCGAGCACCGGGATGCGGCTCTCGCCCAGGACGTCGGCGAACCGCGCGACGATGACGTTGCGCACTTGGTCGATGATCCCGTCGATCGTGAAGCTCGCGCCGGCGCCGGCGATCTGGCTCACCAGCGCGCCCGGGTCGTTCGCCTGCAGCGCGTACGTGCCGAAGGCGCGCAGCCTCACCGGGCCGAACTCGGCGTCTCGCATCATCACCGGGTTCATCGTGCCCCACTTGAGCGCCGTGAAGCGCCGCGTGGCGACGTAATACACGTCGGCCTTGAACGGGCTCTCGAAGCCGTACTTCCAGCCCAGCAGCGTCGAGAGGATCGGCAGGTTCTTGGTGTTCAGCTCGTAACGGCCCGGCCCGAAGACATCGGCGATCTTGCCCTGATCGACGAAGACGGCCGACTGGCCCGGGCGCACGATGAGCTGCGCGCCGTGCTTGATCTCGTTGTTGTACCGCGGGAACTTCCAGACGAGCACGTCCGGGCGGTCGTCGGCCCACTCGATGATGTCGACCAGCTCGTTGCGCAGCTTCTTCCAGAAGTCCATGGGCGAGACCCTCCCCCGGCGTGTCACCGCACGCCGCATCGATGCGACAGGCAGACGCGCGGCGCGCCTCCCAGTGGTTCTTGGGAGTTTAGTGCGGTTTCTTGCGTCGATGCAGGAGCGATTCGGGGTTGACGCGGGGGCGCGGTGTCGCGTGCGCGCTCTGGCGACGCGCCCGATGCTGTGTGCTGCGCCAGCGGCGCAGGCGCCCGCTCAATCGTCGAAGTAGGCCTTGGCATCGTCGGGCAGGCCGTCGAGCAGGGCCGTCGGGTCGATCGACTCGGCGGTGAGCTCCTCGTTGAAGCCGCCGGTCTCGGCGTCGACCTCGTGCAGGCGGCTCTTCTTCGCCCGGCGCTCGGCCGCCTTCTCGACGCGCGAACGGTCGCGCATGATCAGACGGATCGGCACCTCGGCAAACGGCAGCTCCTCGCGGAAACGGTTCATCAGGAACCGCTCGTAGTTGTGCGTGAAGCGGCGCGTGTCGTTGACGACCAGCACGATGGTCGGCGGGTTGGCCCGGACCTGGGTCGCGAAGTAGACCCGCGCCTCGCTGCCGAGCTTGTTGGTCGGGCCGCGCGTGTCGATGATCTTGCGCACGATGCGGTTGAGCTCGCCCGTGCCGACGCGTGCGCTCGCCTGCTCGTGCATCTCGAACGCGAGGTCGACGACCTCGCGCACGTTCAGCCCGTCCTTGGCGCTCATGAAGGCGATCGGCGCGAAGGCGAGGCCCTGGAGCTCGCGCCGGATGTACGCCTCGTAGCGATCGGGCGTCGCGGGGCGCCCCTGGGCATCGGCGCGCCCGTCGGCGATGTCCCACTTGTTGACCACCACCACCACAGGCTTGTGCGCTTCGACCACCAGCTTGGCGAGCTGCTCGTCGACCTGGCTGATCTGCGCTTCCGCGTCGATCAGCAGCAGCACGACGTCCGAGCGCGCGATCGCCCGCTGGCTGCGGTCGAGCGCGTACCACTCGACCCGGTTCTGGAAGCTCTTCTTCCGGCGCAGCCCGGCGGTGTCGATCGCCACGATCGACCGCCCGTCGAGCTCGAACCGCACGTCGACCGCGTCGCGGGTCGTGCCGGCGATCTCGCTGACGATCACACGCGGCTGCCCGGCGAGCTGGTTGACGAGCGTGCTCTTGCCCGCGTTGCGCTTCCCGACGATCGCGATCTTGATGTCGGCCTCGGGCTCGGGCTCGCCGGTCGCCTCGGGGACGATCTCCCACAGGCGGTCGAGCATGTCACGCCGAAAATATTTGGTCTTCGCGCTGCAAAGCAGCGGCTCACCGAAGCCAAGGGCCGCGATCTCGTACCCGTGGGCCTCCCAGCTCGGGCCGTCGACCTTGGTCGCGATCAGGCGGATATCGGCCGGGGGCCTGCCCTCTTCGCGGTCGGTCTCGAAGGTCCGCTCGCGGAGCATGGTCGCGATTTGTTGGTCCTGGGGGGTGATGCCGGTCTGGGCATCGATGGCAAACAGGATGACGTCAGCCGTGCGAACGGCCTCGGCGATCTGCTGCTCGATGTCGTCGGTCAGGGTCGAGAGATCGGCCCCGATCTCGTCGAAACGGGCCCCCTCGGCGGTGTAGACCCCGTATCCACCGGTGTCGGTCAGCTCGATCGTCTTGATCGGCTGGCTGTCGGCGTCGGGCCCGGCGGGGGGCTCGAGGTCCAAAAGAACCGACACCCGGTCTCGTGTGACACCGGGTGTCGGATCAACAATTGAGACGCGCTCTCGCGCGATGAGGTTCAGCAGCGAGCTCTTGCCGACGTTGGGTCGGCCGACGATAGCGACACGGGGAGCGGGCATAAGAGCCCGGAGACTAGACGTTGATCCGGCCCCGGTCGACGAGAGCCGGCTTTAGCGACGACGACGGGCGGCGGCCAGACCGCCGAGGCCGAGCAGCGCCATCGCGCCGGGCGTCGGGATCGGGGCCGCGGTCAGCACGCGGAACTGGTCGTAGCTGGCCGAGCTGGTGAGGCTCTCGATGTTCAGCGTGAACCCGTCAGCCGAGACGCTGATCACGTCGCCGCCGGCGTCGAGGCCGCGGCTGGCCGAACCGGTGTTCGGGACGATCGAGCCGTTGGCCAGGACCGGGTCGCTCAGGAAGAGCGTCTGCCCGTTGACCATGATGCCGATGATCTGCTCACCGAAGGTGACCGAGCCGGTGGCGACGGTGCGGTCGCGGCCGACGGGGTCGAAGTGGAAGTAGTAGCTGTTGACCTCAACGCCGTTGGCGAGGCTGTCGCCCGACTCCATCGCACCGTCCATGTCGATCGAGACCGACGCGGGGAGGAGGAACGTGTCCTGCTCCTGGTAGATGCGGACGTTGCTCGACTCGGTGCGGTTGCCCCGGAAGTCGGCCGACTCGGTCAGGATGTCGATGTCACCCGAGACCGAGCTGATGCCAGCGGTCGCGGTCGAAACAGTCGAGGCCAGCACGGTGCCGGCAATCGCTGCCACAATAAAGTTCTGCGTCGCCATGAGATGAACTCCTCTCCACGTGTCGTTCCTGGTGTCCGGAGAACGGCATTCCCGGACTCCAAAACGAAAGGTGGCCCCGGTTTGTCACCGGGGCCACCCTTTCTCCAAGATCACGACCGGAAATCTGTTCGCGTTAGCGACGCCGGCGACTTCCGAAGACCGCGACCGCGCCAAGCAACGCCGCTCCGCCTGGTCCTGGGATGGGCTGGCCCACGATCACGCGGACCTGGTCGAAGACCTTCCCGGTCCGCAGAATCTCCAGCGTCAGCGTGGTCTGGTCTTCGCTGATGCTGAACGCGTCGGGGCTGTCAAGATCGAGCCCGCGCCCCGAGCGGCCGTGCCCGGGGTACGCCGTGCCCGCGGCACCGAGCATCGCGTCCGAGGCGAACAGGTGCTCACCGCTGACGATGACCCCCAGAATCGGGCCATCGAATGTGACGGTGAACATTGTCGAGATCGGCGTCGTGCCGACCGGGTCGACGTGGACGTAGTAGCTGTCGACCGTGAGGCCCGCGCTGAGCAGCGTCGGGTTGACGTCTTCGAACAGCGAGGCGCTGCCGGAGACGGCGTCGACCATCAGGCTGTCGGTGAGGATGATGCCCTCATGCTCCTGGAAGAGCCGGGCAACACTGCCCTCGAACTGGCCGCCACGGACCGATTCGGGGGCGTCGATGACCTCGACGTCGCCGCTGGTCGAGACGATGCCGGCGAGGGCGGGCTGGGCGATCGCGACGGCGGCGAGCGCAAGCCCACCGCGCCACGCACGAAGGGCGCGGTTCATCTGCATGTTTGGTCCATCCGGTCTGAAGTTGTGCGAGTCGTCCCGGGGACGCGTCGTCCCAAGGCTCACCCCAAACGGTGCCATGCGACAGGCCACTCCGCCAGCAAACGCCATCGCACAAAGGACTTACGGACGTGCGCCGCTCGCAAACTCGCCCAAATCACGCCCGATAACGCCCCCGGACCTCCCAGCTTCTCGCCGCGGGCACCCGCGGTGCGGGGCGCCGGATCGCTAGCGTGGCGGGCATATGACCCCCTGGCCGGTGATCGTGGGCCCCACCGCGGGCGGCAAGAGCGACCTGGCGCTCGAACTGGCGAGCCGTCTCGACGGCGAGCTGCTCAGCGCCGACGCCTTTCAGATCTACCGCGGCATGGACATCGGGACGGCCAAGCCCCCGCCCGCCGATCTCGCCCGGGCACCCCACCACCTGATCGACGTTGTCGAGCCGACCGAGGCCTTCACCGTGCACGACTGGCTGGCCCGGGCCGAGGCGCTCGCACGCGAGATCGCCGGTCGTGGTCGGGTGCCGATCGTGGTGGGCGGGACCAACCTGTACGTGCGGGCGCTGCTCGACGGGCTGTTTGAGGGGCCCGAGCCGGATGAGGGCGTCCGCGAGGTGCTGCGTGCGATGCCGCCGGGCGAGCGCCGGGCGGAGCTGGAACGGGTCGACCCCGCCGCGGCGGCCCGGATCGACGCCGCGGATCATCGGCGGACTGTCCGGGCGCTCGAGGTTTTCCGCCAGACCGGCACGCCGATCAGCGAGTTGCAACGCCAATGGCGCGACGATCGGGCCCAGAGCGCCTTGCCCTGGCGCGTGGTCGGGCTTGATTGGGCGCCCGAGAGCGTCAATCGGCGGATCAATGCCCGGGTGAGGCGGATGGTCGAGCGGGGCCTGGTCGAAGAGGCCCGGGGCCTGTGGGACCGAGGCAGGCTGGGCCCACAGGCCCGCGAAGCGATCGGGTACAAGCAGCTTCTCCCCGTGTTTGAGGGCAATGCTTCGCTCGATGATGCGATCGAGCGGATCAAGATCGAGTCGCGCCGGTTCGCCAAGAATCAGCGGACGTGGCTGAAACGCTTCCGCGGGCGCCCGGGGTCGGTCTGGCTCGCCGGCGAGGGGCAATCGGCGGGCGCATTGGCCCAGCAGGCGTTGCCCGGACTGGATCGCGCTGAGCGGGAGCGGGAGGGCGGGCCGCCGAGTTTGCCTTCGTAAGGCCGACCACCTGTTCTGGCGGAGGGACGTTGCTGATTCACGCGGAGCCCGCGCGGCGGGCAGACACCCCTTGGGGTGTCTGGTCGGTCGGGAGGTTCATCCATCGGCGCCAACCCGGCGGGTCTCCGCTTGACCTTTGCCCCCGGCCGGTGTTCCCTGATCGCCCCGGGGCCGATGAAGGGGCCCGGGCATCCCCGGCTCAGGCCGGCCCTCCAGCGCCCAAGGCGGGCGAGCGAGACAAGGACACGAATGGCCAAGAAGGCGGGCAAGAAGAAGACGACCAAGAAGGCCGCGAGCAAGGCCTCGCCGCGCCGTGGCTCCAAGCAGAGCTACAAGGCGGGCGACGCCAAGGGCAAGGACCTGGTCATCGTCGAGAGCCCCAGCAAGGCCAAGACCATCAACAAGTACCTGGGCGACGCGTACGTCGTGCTGGCGAGCATCGGGCACGTCCGCGACCTGCCCAGCAAGAACCCCAAGGGCGACAAGAGCCCGGTGCCCGGGGTGAAGCTCGAGAAGCGCTTCACGCCGACCTACGAGGTGCTCAAGGGCAAGGAGCAGGTCGTGCGCGACCTGAAGCGTGCCGCCAAGGACGCGCTCTCGACCGGGGGCAACGTCTGGTTCGCGACCGACCTCGACCGCGAGGGCGAAGCGATCGCGTGGCACCTGGCGCAGGAGCTCGACATCGAGTCGAAGGTCGCCAAGCGCGTGATCTTCCCCGCGATCACCAAGACGGAGATCGACCGCGCCTTCAGCCGCCCGCACCCGATCGACGAGGACCGCGTCAACGCGCAGCAGGCGCGGCGCATCCTCGATCGCATCGTGGGCTATCAGGTCAGCCCGCTGCTGTGGAAGAAGGTGGCGCGGGGCCTGAGCGCCGGGCGGGTGCAATCGGTCGCGGTGCGTCTGATCGTCGAGCGCGAGCGGGCGATCCGTGCGTTCGTGCCCGACGAGACGTGGAGCGTGGCGGGCTACTTTGCGCTCGATGCCGAGAAGGCGGGCGAGCTGGCGGGGGCCTGGCGCGAGATGCTGGCGCAGCGCGACGAGAAGGGCAACGGGCCGACGGTCAAGCGTCAGAACGGGTGGCTCGCCGAGCACGGCGCGGTGCGGGCCGAGCTGGTCGAGTTCGACGGGAAGAAGTTCGAGCCCAAGCTGGTCGCGACCAAGATCCTGGGCGAGGCCGACGACCTGAGCGAGGACGGGATCATGGCGCGCCGTGAGGCGGCCAAGGCCGCGTTCGCCTCGCCGAGTGACCACGACCTGGCGCCGGGGGTGGCGGAGGTCGCCCGGGCCTGCGGGCTGCGCGATGTCACGACGGACGCGCGTGAGGACGAAGAGGGCGTGGGGCCGGCGCGCTGGGTGCGCACGATCGAGGGCACCTGCGACCCGGCGATCGCGTACCGCGTCGAGTCGATCGAGACCAAGCGGAGCAAGAGCCGCCCGTCGCCGCCGTTTATTACGAGCACTATGCAGCAGAGCGCGAGCAGCCGGCTGGGCTTCGGCGCGCAGCGCACGATGCGGTCGGCCCAGTCGCTGTACGAGGGCATCAACGTGCCGGGCGAGGGCCCGGTCGGGCTGATCACGTACATGCGGACCGACAGCACGCACATCACCAAAGAGGCGGTCGACGGCGCGCGGGCGCACATCAGCCGGACCTACGGCGACCAGTACCTGCCCGAGAAGCCGATCTTCTACAAAACGAGCAACAAGGACGCGCAGGAGGCCCACGAGGCGATCCGCCCGACCGACGTCTCGCGCACGCCCGACAAGGTCAAGCGGGCGCTCAAGCCCGACGACCTGCGCCTGTACACGCTGATCTGGGAGCGGTTCGTCGCGTGCCAGATGGTGCCGGCCGAGTGGGATCAGACCGCCGTGCTGCTGCGCGGTGGCGACGACGATCGGGCGCTCTTCCGCGCGACCGGGCGCACGCTCGCGTTCGACGGGCACTTCCGCGTCTCGGGCGTGCCGACCAGCGGCGACGAGCTGAACCTGCCCAAGCTCGACGAGGGGCAGGAGCTGAGCCCGTTCGACCTGCGGGCGCAGCAGCGGTTTAGCGGCGCGCCGTCGCGGTACACCGAGGCGGGGCTGATCAAGGTGCTCGAGAGCGAGGGCATCGGGCGTCCGAGCACGTACGCCGCGATCATCCAGACGGTGCAGGACCGCAAGTACGTCGAGCTGCTGGCGCGTGCGTTCCACGCGACGGACCTCGGCGAGGTGGTGACCGACAAGCTGATCGAGGCGTTCCCCAACATCATGGACGTGGGGTACACGCGGGAGATGGAGGGGCAGCTCGACAAGGTCGAGGAAGAGCACCTCGACTGGATCGACATGCTCGAGCGGTTTTACACGCCGTTCCGAGAGAGTCTGGCTCGGGCCGAAGAAGAACTCGGGCACGCGAAGGCGGAGGTGCGCCCGGCGCCGGAGGAATACCGCTGCGAGAAGTGCGGCAGCTCGCTGGTGTACCGCTTCGGGAAGAACGGGCGGTTCCTGAGCTGCTCGACGTATCCCGAGTGCAACTACGCCTGCCCGTGCGACCGGATGGGGCGCCCGCAGAAGGCGGAGTTTGTCGACGTGCGTTGCCCGCAGACGGGCCGCCCGATGGTGAAGCGGACGGGGCGTTTCGGCCCGTTTATCGCGACACACCGCGAGGATGACGAGCCGCGTGATTTCGGGCTGATCCTGAACCTGGACAAGAAGGGGTACGTCGTTGCGCCCAGCCCGCCGCCGCTGGTGACCGAGTTGGAGTGCCCGATCGACGGCGGCGCGCTCAACCTGCGCGACGGGGTGCGTGGGCCCTGGCTCGGGTGCAGCAACTTCCCCAAGTGTCGCGGGCGCGGCAAGTGGGCCGAGCTGGATGAGAAGGTCAAGAAGGGTCTGGAAGAGGCGCTCAAGGCGCACCTGGCCGAGCACCCGATCCCGATCATCGAGCGCCTCGACGGCACGCCGCTGACCGACGCCAAGGGCAAGCCGCTGAAGGACGCCCCGACGGTCGACGCGCTGGTGCTTGACCACGACCCGACCGAAGCGGGCGTGGCGTGACGCGTACGCCTGCACTCGGTGATTGAAAGTGCGCACGAAAACGCCCCGCCGGCGAGTGCCAACGGGGCGTTGATCAGCGGTTGCGCTGGAGAAGCCCGGCGCGAGCGCGGGTCAGCCCTCGATCCAATCGACGCGCCCGGTGGCGAGGTCGTAGACGCCGCCGACGATTTTGAGCTGCCCGTTGGCGACGCGATCGGCGAGCACGGGGCTGCGGGTCATGATGTCGCGCATCGTGATGCGGACGTTCTCTTCGATGACGCGGTTGAGCGCGGGCGTGTCGCTGGCGGGCGCGCCGGGGGCGACGCTGGTCGCGGGCTGGATGTTCGCGAGCGTGGCGGTGAGGTTGCCCAGCTCGGCGTTGTCCATCGTGCCCTTGACGGCGCCGCAGGAGGTGTGCCCGAGGACGACGATGAGCTTCGACCCGGCGACCGCGGTGCCGAACTCCATCGACCCCAGCATGTCGGTGTTCTCGAAGTTGCCGGCGACGCGCCCCACGAAGATGTCGCCGATGCCCTGGTCAAAGACGATCTCGGGCACGACGCGGCTGTCGAGACACGACAGGACGATCGCCTTGGGGTACTGCCCCTCGGCGGCGGTGGTCGCGGCCTGGGCGAGCCAGTCCTGGCCCGTGGTCTTGCCCGCGACGAAGCGCTCGTTGCCGGCCTTGAGATCGGCGAACACGGCGTCGGGCGTCATCGCGTCCTGGGCGACCTTGGTCGTGACCGAGGTGTTGAGGTTGGTCGACTTCTGCCCGCAGGCGGCGAGCGCGACAAGACCACAGGCGGCGAGCATCGCAGGAATTCGGATAAGCATTGGTGTTTCTCCGCTATTGTGTGCGTTCTTATGTCGGCGCGGCGAGCATTGGGCGCAGCGCGTTGGTGGGCAAGAGCGCGGCGGCGAAAACCCGACATCGGGACGCTCGCGGCGGTTCTTTCGTACGCGAGCGGGCGTTCGAGGGCGGGCTGGACCGCGCGGACGCGCACGACGACCATCGATCCGCACGCGCTGAAAGAGCGCGTGGTGCCTCCCCCACAGCCGGGGGCCGGGAAAGGGCGGGCCCCGGACAACATCGCCCGTCTCGAACGCGGGGCCTCAGGCCCGCGCGATGGCGGACCGATAGCTCCATCCGGACAGGACCTTTGGAGGTGTTCTCATGCGCTCGCTCTGCGCACTGGCCGTCGTTGTGAGCTTCATCGGGACCTCGGCCCTGGGCGGCGTTGCGCCGCCGCTGGGCCCGCATCCGCTCACCCCGGGCGACGCGGGCGACCTGCTGCGCGCGGGCAGCGAACGCGTGGCGCTGGGACAACCGCGCAACGCCGTCGCTGAGCGTGCTTTGATGCCGATCGCGGCGGGCGTGCGTCCGCTCGCCGCGGTGCTCGGGTGCATCGACCCGGGTGTGCGGATCGAGGGGGCGTTTGATCGGCGGGCGGGGGAGGTCGTGGGTGTTCGTGTTGTGGCGCACGCCGCGGGGCCGCAGAGCATCGCGAGCCTCGAGCACGCGGCGAGCGAGCTGGGCGTGCCGGTCATTGTCGTGCTCGGGCACGAGGGGTGCCGGCTTGGGGGGTGCGCACACGGGGCGGACGATCGGTCGCTAGCCGTCACGCGTGTCGCGACGACGATCGAGCGCCTTTTGCGCACGAGCCCGGCGCTGGCCGAGCGCGCTGCAAGCGGGCAACTCGACATCCTCGGCGCCCTGCAAACCCCTGTCGGCATCGAGTGGCTCGGGCGGCACGCCCAACAGGACGATCTCGCCCGCGCGGCGATGCGAGAGGCGCGGGAGGCGGCGGAATCCGCCGAGCCTCCGCAAGAACCCGCCGCGGGGCAGCCCGGCCCGAGCCCCAAGGCTGCGCACGCGCAAGCCGACCGGGAGGCCGCGCCCGAGCCGCGGGCCGACGAGCCGGGCGGGCGGATCGTGATCCGCAACGGGCGCGCGGTGCGGGTCTTCGACTGATCGGGTCGCCTCGGGCACGGGGCACGCCGGCGGGCGCGGGTCGTGTAGAGTGCGCCCAGCCGTGAGCGAAGCCGCCGAAACCATCCAAACCAGGTCGCGGTTCCGCCTGCGCGACGTCCTGCGTCCCTCGGCCAAGCCCGAGTGGTACCTCACGCTGATCGGGGCGGTGATCGGGCTCGCGACGGCCCTGGGGGCGATCGCGTTCGACCGCTCGCTGCACTGGGTGAGCGAGCAGACGGCCCACCTCCAGGGCGAGTGGCCCCTTTGGACGCTGCCGGCGATCCCGATGATCGGTGCGCTGATCACGGGCCTGCTGGTCTACTTCGGGGCGCGCGAGGCGGGCGGGCACGGCGTGCCGCAGGTGCTCGACGCGCTGATCCGCAAGGGCGGGCACATCCCGGCGCGCATCGGCGTGGTCAAGGTGCTCGCCTCGATCAGCACCGTCGGCTCGGGCGGTTCGGCGGGAACAGAAGGCCCCATCATCCAGATCGGGAGCACCGCGGGCAGCGCCATCGCGAGGCGTCTTGGCATCCCGCGCGAGCACGTGGGCACGATGGTCGGCTGCGGGGCCGCGGCGGGCGTGGCGAGCATCTTCAACGCGCCGATCGCCGGCGTGTTCTTCGCGCTGGAGATCCTGCTGCGCGACTTCTCGCTCAAGACCTTTACGCCGGTCGTGATCGCGAGCGTCTTCAGCACGGGCCTGACCCAGGTGCTGCTGGAGGGCAACGACCCGATCTTCGCCTTCGAGCTGACCGGGTACACGTTCACGCTGGCCGAGCTGCCCAACTACATCGTGCTGGGCGGGGTGTGCGCGTTCGTGGCGTACGCGTTCACCGAGCTGCTGCACTTCGGCGAGGACGTGTACGAGCGCGTGCCGATCCACCCGATCCTCAAGCCGGTGACGGGCGCGCTGCTGCTTGGGCTGCTGGGCATCGCGTACCTGGGCACGGTCGACGCCGGGCCCGAGGGGCTGGGCAGCAGCGTGCCGGCGTTCTTTGGCAATGGGTACGAGACGATCCGCGAGCTGCTGGCCCCGGGCAGCTATGCCGCGGGCGCGAGCGTGCTCGCGACGACGATCGGGCTGCTGGTGCTGCTGGTAGGCTGCAAGGCCGTCGCGACGACGTTCACGCTCGCGAGCAAGGGCTCGGGCGGGGTGTTCGCGCCCAGCCTGTTCCTCGGCGCGTGCACGGGCGCCGCGTTCGGCTCAGCGCTGGAGGCGATCGGCCTGATCCCCGAGCAAGGCTCGCCGGCGAGCTACGCGCTGGTCGGGATGGCGGCCGTGGTCGCGGGCGCGACCTTCGCGCCGCTGACCGCGATCCTGCTGCTCTTTGAGATGACGCGCGAGCCGCTGGTGCTCGCGCCGATCATGCTCGCGGCGATCGTCGCGACCTACACCGCCCGTCGCCTCATGCCCGACAGCATCTACACCAGCAAGCTGCGGCGCGCCGGCATCCTCATCGGCACCGGACGCGACCTGACGCTGCTGCGCCGGATCTATGTCGCCAGCGTCTCGCGCACGCCGCTGCCGCCCGAGCCGATCTACGCGTCCGACCCGCTCAGCAAGCTGGTGACGCTGCACGCGGTGCACAGCGTGCCCGACTTCCCGGTGGTCGACGCCGAGGGACGGGCGATGGGCATGGTGACCGGGGGCGACATGCGGACGGCGCTGATCGACCGCGAGGCGATCCCGCTGCTGCTCGTCGCCGAGCTGCTGCGGGGCGACCTGCCGACGGTGACGGCCGAGGACACGCTGGACATCGTGCTCGATCAGTTCGCCCGCCACGACATCGCGAGCCTGTGCATGGTCGACCCGGTGACCGGGCGCCCGGTCTGCCTGATCACCCGGCGAGACGTGATGGCGCGGTACCAGCGGGCGCTGGAGGAGAGCTGATCGCTGAGCGCCATGCGGTGGGGCTCGCGGCGTTGAAACGCGAGGCCGGTTCGTGCGTATAACGACGAGGCCGCACACACGGGGGAGGACCGCATGAACGACGTTGCGCAAGGCGCCGGGTACACGCCGGGCCATGAGCCGGGCAAGGGCCTGGCGATCACGTCATTGGTAACGGGGATCATGGGTATCATCGGGCTGTGCGCCCCGCTGGGGCTGGTGGCGCTGGCGACGGGCATCCCGGCGTGGATCGGCGCGAGCAAGACGCCGCCGACGCGCGGGGGCAAGGGCCTGGCGATCGCCGGGACGATCAGCGGCGGGCTGTCGCTGATCACCGGCTCGCTTGGGCTCGCGCTGGTCGCGGGGATCATGCTGCCGGCGCTCGGTGCGGCCCGCCAGGCCGCGCTGACAACACGAGACGCGGTGAACGTGCGAGCGATCGCGCAGGGCCTCACGCTCTACGCCCAGAACAACAACGACGCGTTGCCGCCCGTTGATGCCGACTGGCGGGCCCTGCTCATCGACGGCGGCTACGCGCCGATCGAAGTCTTCGAGACGCCCTACCTCAACGGCGCCGCGACCGGCGTGCACTCGTACGTCTACCTGCCGGCCGACTCGATCACCTTCAACGCGCGCCAGGTGCTGGTCTACACCAACCCCCAGCTCACGCCCGACGGCGGCACCAACGTCGCCTTCCACGACAACCACATCGAGTTCATCGACGCGATGACGTTCGAGGCGATGGTCCCGGCGTTCTCGCTGCCCGACGGCACGCCGTTCGTGCCGCATTTGGATGAAGAGATGCCGTGAGTGATACCCCGCGCGAGCCCGCTCCGACGCGCACCATGGCGGTCAGTGCGATTGCGGTGGCCGTCTTGTCTGCCGTGGTCTTTCCGCCTGCGGGGATTGCGAGCGTCGTCCTGGGCATCAAGGTCTGGCGAGGGGCGCGGCAGACCCCGCCGACCGAGCGGGGACAGGTGCTCGCGGTCCTCGCGATCACGCTGGGGATCCTGATCGCAACGGTCATGTCCCCGGTCTGGTTGAAGAAGGCGCTTGAGAAGCCGCGAATCGAGACGCCCGCCGAAGCATCGCCCTGATCCTTACTCCCCGATCGTCTTCTTGCGCCTCAGCACATGGTGGTAGTGCTGGGCGAAGCGGTGGGCCTCGTCACGGATCTGCTGGCAGAGGCGCAGGCCGGGGTTCTCTCGCCCCAGCCTGATCGGCTCGGCCCGCTGCTGGACGTAGATCAGCTCTTCCTTCTTCGCCAGGCTGATGACCATGGGCGGCTGGATGTCGAGCGTCTCGAACGCCTCGAGCGCGGCGTGGAGCTGGCCCAGCCCGCCGTCGATCAGGATCACCTCGGGGTACAGCTCTTCGCCGGCGCCGGCCTCGCGGTATCGCCGGCTGACGACTTCGCGGATCGCCATGTAGTCGTCGTTGGCGCGCCCGCCGGGGAGGTTCTCGAAGCTCTTGATGCGGTAGCGCCGGTACTCGTTCTTGAACGGGCGTCCGTCGACGAAGCAGACCTTGGAGCCGACGGTCTCGCCGCCCTGGAGATGGGCGATGTCGATGCCCTCGACGCAGCGGATGGGGCTGTCGAGCCCCAGCGCGCGCTGCAGGCTCTTGGGGCCTTTTTCGGGGTCGATGTAGCCGATCTCGGTCTCGGGCTGCCAGCCGTCGCGCCGATCGGCGCGCTCGTCGAGCTTCTCGATCGCGCGGATCTGGTCGCGCAGCGACGCGGCCTTTTCGTACTCAAAACCGGCCGCGGCCTCGGCCATCTCCCCCTGCATCTCACGCAGCACGGTTGTCCGCTTGCTGCCCAGGAACCGCACGAACCGGTCGGTGTCCTCGCGATACCGCTCGACGGTGATGCTCTCGTTGCACGGCGCGGTGCACTGCCCGATGCTCGCGAGCAGGCACGGGCGGAAGCGCTTGTTCTTCGGGTCGCCCGCGACGATGTCGAGCTTGCAGGTGCGGAACTTGAAGACCCGCTGGAGGATCTGGACCGCCTCGCGCAGCGCGCCGGCGTTGGTGAAGGGGCCGAAGACTTTCGCGCCCTTCATCTCGGGCGCCGTCTCGCCGGTCTTGGCGCTGACGCCCGAGGGGTTGCGCGTGACGAAGACACGCGGGTAGTCCTCGCGCTGCGTCACGACGAGGTACGGGAAGCTCTTGTCGTCGATCAGGCGCGCGTTGTACCTCGGCTTGATGTCCTTGATCAGCCGGTTCTCGACCAGCAGCGCCTCCCACTCGCCCTCGCACACGAGGAAGTCGAACGCGTGCACCTCCTCAAGCAGCTGCTGCTTGGGATGACCGAGGTCCGCGCTTGGGACGAAATAGCTGCTGACGCGGTCGGGCAGCTTGCCGGCCTTGCCGACGTAGAGCACCACGCCCTTGCTGTCCTTCATCAGGTACACGCCCGGCACGGGGGGCAGATCGCGCGCGGCCTTGTTCAGGCGCGCGAGACGCTCGGGCCGCGACTCGGTGCCCCAGGGCGGGGGCGCGTCGGCGGGCGCAAAGCCCTCGGCGTCGAGGTCGCCTGGCAGGTGCGTGTCGGGATCGTCGGGCACGGACGATCGTATCGGCCCGCGAGGGCGATCGGATGCGTCGCGACGAGCGGTGCGGCCCCCGCAGCAAGGCGATCTCTCCTCCCCCGCGGGGCGGGGGAAGTGTCGAGCGTGAACGAGACGGAGGGGGATTGACCGAACGAAAGACGGCGGGCCCCCTCCGTCACGCTGCGCGTGCCACCTCCCCCGCGGGGCACGGGGAGGAGAGGGATCGGGCCGAGGCGTCAATCGCGTGCCGGATGGCGGGACCGCCAGAGCTCATCTCGCTTCTCGGCGTCCATCGAGACGCCGGTCACCTCGATCGACACCCCCGCCGGCGTGCGCAGGTGCAGCGTTACCGTCTCGCTCGGCGCCACACCCGCGGCGAGCAGAACCTGAGCGATGTCCTCGCCCAGACGCTTCTCGATGCGCTCCTCGCCGAACGCAGCGGCGGCCGAGGCGATCAGCGCTGGCGTCTCGACGCCGTCGATCGCGAGCAGTTCGTGCCAAACGCCGTTGTGCTCGACGCGGACCACGCCGCCCTCGAGCACGAGCCCGGTGTACGGCGCGACGCGCGACCAGCGGGCGTCGTTCGCCCGGATGTCGCTGCGATCGGCCCACACGCGCCGGCGGTTATCGCGCGTCATTTCGACGTCGCCAAAGACCTGCGGCGCGCCGCCCGCGACGGGCGCGAGCGTCATCGAGACCGTCCGCCCCGCCTCGACGCCCGCCGCGCCGAGCACCTCGGCGATGTCCTCGCTCATGCGCTTCTCCGCCAGATCGGGCCCGAACGCGAGCGCGGACGCGGCGTACAACTCGTCGGCCGCGACGCCCTCGATCGCGTCAAGGCGCCACCAGTCGCCCGCGTGCTCGACGAGCACGGCGCCCGCCTCGAAGCGCACGCCGGTGAAGGGCGCGACCTTCTGCCAGGTTTGGTCTTCGAGCGCGAGGCTCCACGCCGCGACGGGCGAGCCGATGAGGACGAGTCCGCCGAGCACGATCGCGATCTTGAGCATGTGCTGTTCCTTTCGGATGACGCCCGCGGTGCGCCGGCGCGCTCGGCGGACATCGCCGAAACGCCGGTGCGCCTCCGCGCGCGCCTCGTGTTCGTTCAGCCCGCACGCGAGCCCGGCCCGTTCGAGCCGCTCCATGTGATGCGCCAGCTCCTCGTCGAGCCCGTCGAGATCCGCGTCCCCGCGTGACCAGAGGCTGCGCAGGGCGTCGAGCCACCGCCTGGTGATCGTTCGTGCCATCACGCACGCTCCTGTTGCGGGCCCGGTGCGACCCCGGCGATGACGCGTTCGACCGCGCCCGCCGACCGCTTCCAGCGATCGGTCTCGCCCGCCAGACGGCGCGAGCCCTCAGCGCTCAGCGTGTAGTACCGGGCCCGGCGGTTGGCCTCGCTCTGGCGCCAGGCGCCCTCGAGCAGGCCCTTCTTCTCCAGGCGACGCAGCGCCGGGTACAGCGTGCCCTCTTCGACCAGCAGCGAGGCTCCGCTGCGGGCGTGGATCGCCCGGGCGATGCCGTAGCCGTGCTCCGGGGCCCCGGCGAGCACGGCCAGGATCATCAGATCGAGTGTTCCGGGCAGGATGTCGGCGGCGTCTGGCATCGGCGATGCTCCCATGGATCGTCTAGGGAAGTATCGCACCTTTCCCCTAGACTCGCAAGGGGAAAGGCGAACTTTTGGGCGGGCGCACAAAAAAACACCCCCGCGGGCGGGGGTGCTGGTCGTGGATTGGGTTGGTCAGCCGGGCAGCCGGCCCGGGGGTCACTCGCCGGCGTCGGCGGTGAACTCGCGGTTGGTCTGGTGGCCCGGGCCGCGCCACATCTGCCACGGCATCAGGCGGTTGCGCCAGAACTGGCGTTCGAAGTTGACCTGCGCATCGGCGTTCCAGGTCTGGAAGGCCGGGAGCCCGCGGGCCTCGCGAGCGAGCACGACGAGGTCGTCCTCGGCCGACTGGACCGAGTGGGGCTCGGCGTTGCCGCTGCGGACCGCCGCGTTGGTCAGGCGGCTGTAGAAATCGACCATATCGCGGTAGTCGTCGGCCGACGCGGCCGGGTCGGCGTCGAGGCGATCGAGCTCGGCCTGGAGCACGGCGTCGATCGCACGCACCTGATGGCGCTGCCCGCTCGTCCGCTCCGTGCGGCAGCCGCCGAGGAAGGCGATCGATCCCACAAGACCCAAGACGACAGCGGCGCGTGCGTTCATGACCGTCCTTTCGACCCGTCGTGCCCCACCCCTTGAACGGAGTTTCATGCCGATCCATCCCGGGGCGCGGGGACCAAGCTTACGCCCCTCAAACCGGGCCGGTTCGGGGCCCTGTTCGTGTGGGCGGGCAGAGCCTCAGCTGAGCGCCATCCGCACCATCATCTCGACGCCGGGGGCGATCGCGTCGTCGTTGAAGTCGAACTCGGCCTGGTGGAGCAGGGGCTGGTCGCGGGGGCTCTCGTCCGGCGGGCAGAGCCCCAGCAGGAAGAAGCACGCGGGGACGCGCTGCCCGTAATAGCTGAAGTCTTCCCCGCCCATGCCGGGCTCGGGCGCGAGCAGGCTGCGGGCCTCGCCGAACGCGCCCCTGGTGATCTCCAGCACCCGCTCAGCCTCGCGCTCGTCGTTGCGCGTCACCGGGTAGCCCTCGTTCCACTCGATCTGCGCAACCATGCCGAGCGCCGCGCAGGTCTGCTCGACCGTGCGGAAGAGCAGGTCCTTGGCGAGCACGCGGGTCTCGTCGCGCAGCGTGCGGACCGTTCCGTGCAGCTCGGCCTCGGCGGGGATCACGTTGTTGGCCGAGCCCGCGTGGATCGAGCCGACGGTGACGATCAGCGAATCGAGCGGGCTGACCGATCGGCTGGGCAGGGTCTGCAGCGCCGTGATGACGTGGGCCGAGGCGACGATCGGGTCGAGCGCCAGGTGCGGGTACGCCGCGTGCCCCTGCGTGCCCTCGATGGTGATGCGGAACTCGTCGGTCGCGGCGAGCAGCGGGCCCGGGCGCGTCGCGATCGCGCCCAGCGGCAGCTCGGGCCAGCCGTGCAGCCCGTACATCCGCTCGACCTTGGGCCCCAGCCCGGCGTTGGCGGGGTGGGTGTCGCCATCGAGCGCACCATCGCGGCACATCTTGGCCCCGCCCGCGCCGCCCTCCTCGGCGGGCTGGAAGACGAACGTCACCGGGTTGGGGCGGTGCTCGAGGCGGCGCAGCACGCGCGCCGCGCCGAGCAGGATCGCCGTGTGCCCGTCGTGCCCGCAGGCGTGCATGAGGCCCGGGTGCTCGGAGGCGTATTCGACGCCGGTGTTCTCGGCGATGGGCAGCGCGTCAAAATCGGCCCGCAGCCCGACCGAGCCGCGGGCGGCGTCGACATGAGCACCAATCGCCGGCAGGTGCGCGATCACGCCCGTGCCCTGCTCGCCCTCGACCTGGGCCGCCATGTGAGCGCGCCGGCGCAGGCCCAGTGCGTCCAGCTCGCTCGCGATGCGGGCGCTGGTCTTGTGCTCGGTGAAGCCCAGCTCCGGGCAGCGGTGCAGCGCGTGGCGCAGGTCGATCAGCCCGGGGAGCTCTTCCTGGATCAGCGCCCGCAGGCGTCCGCCGTCGAGGGTGGGGGCGCCTGGGTCGGTCGTCGTTGTCGCGGTGGTCATGCCCGCAGGGTACGTCGCCCGAGTCGGATTAGCCCTCTCCGAGCGCCTGGCTGATCGCCTCGATCGCGCCGGGCATCGCCTCGGCCGCGGCGTCGATGTCCGGGCTGACCAGCGCCGCCGGTGCGCCCGGCCAGTCGGGACGCTCCGCGGCGGCATCGATCACCGGGCGGTGCCCGTTCTCCGATTGAGCCAGCAGTCGCTCGGCGTTTCCGGTGAGCAGCCAATCGATGAGGATCTTGCCGGCCTCGGCTCGCCGACTGCCCTCGACGAGCCCAACAGTCGTCGCGATCGACATGGGACCGGGGCTCGTCCAGCGCTCGGCACCGGGCGAGGCCGGATCTTCGACCGCCTCGAACGCCATCGCGACATCCCACCCGTTGCGCAGGCCGACGAGCACGTCGTCGGTGTCGGTCAGGGCGATGTCGATCTCGCCCTCGGCGACCTTTCGGACAACCGTGGCGTTGCCGTCGTACAGGCGGAGGTCGTTGGCGCGCATCGCTTCGCCCCAGGCGCGCAGCTCGTCCTCGCCCCAGCGTTCGCTGAGCCAGGCCATGTGCCCGCGCGTCGTGCCGAACGCCGGGCGGGCCATGCCGACGCGCCCGCGCCAGGGCTCGGCCGTCAGTTCGCGCAGGGTGGTCGGGGGTGTATCGACGCGCGACGGGCTGTAGACAAACACCCGGCTGCGCACCGCGAGCCCGTACCAGCGCGCGTCCGGATCCCGCGCACCCGCGGGCCACGCGCCGCCGGCATACGACTCGGCGGCCTCGCTGGTGTAGGGCGCAAGCGCACCCGCGTCGGCGAGCTGCTCGGTGCCGAACGGCTCGCTCGACCACCAGACGTCGGCCCGCGGGTCATCGCGCTCGGCGAGCAATCGCACCACCAGGCCGGTGGTCTTGGTTGCTTCGGTATCGTCCTGGACGAGGACGCGGAGGCCGGTGTCGGCCTCGAACGCGCGCACAACCTCACGCAGGATCGCGCTATCGACCGAGCTGTACAGCACGACCGTCTGCTGATCGTCGTCGGCGGGCGAGGGCGCGCAGCGCGCGAGCGCCAGAGCACACAGAGCGAGTAACGCGGCGAGCGAGACACGGGTCAGCGGTGTGTTCATGCACGACGCTAGGCGATTCCCCATCTCGCCTTCCAGCGGTGCGAAGCGGCAACGCGCGTGCACACGCGCGACGGTGTGCCCCCAACCTGCTCCGCGCCGCGCGGGGGGGAGGTGGGCGAGCCGAAGGCGCGGCCGGAGGGGGGTTGGGCAGTGGAATGATGGCAGGCCAACGGACAGGCGGGACGCCTGTCCCACTGGTGCGGTGTCGGGCGCGGAACGTCCCAAGCGCAGGCGCGCAACGTCCGAAGCGCAGGCGTGGGACAGGCGTCCCGCCTGTCGGGAGGCCACCGCTCTCCGTCACGCTGCGCGTGCCACCTCCCCCGCGGGGCGCGGGGGAGGGAAAAAGGGCGCGCGTCTCACTTCCGGCATCGGTGGAGGAGCGCTGCGGCGCCTCAGTCGCCGGCGGGCGCGTCTTGCTTGGCGCCCTCGGTGGCGGCGGCCTCGAGGCGCCCGAAGTAGTGCTGCACGGCGTTCTCGTGCTCGCGCGGGACGCGTTTGCTCTCGATCGCCTCGGCGGCCTGGACCTTCGCCGAGCCGACGATCTCGCCGAACTGCGCCGTCGACTCACCGCGGATCTGGCTGCCGAAGACGAACGAGCTGGCGATGATCGGGCCCTCGGTCGTGGTGACGCTCGCCTTCTCGCTGTTGAGCAGGAAGTCGACGGCCTGCTCCTCAGGACCCGGGCCCATGCCCTGCCCGGGCTGATTGCCCGAGCCGCTGCCCTGGCTCATGCGGTTGCCCTGCCCGGCGTTGAAGCTGTACGCGCCCCACTTGGCTTCGCCCATGCCCGAGCACGCGCCGCTGGAGCAGTTGCCACCCTCGCACTGGCTGTGCTGCATCTTGCTGAGCTGCTGCTGGACCTGGTTCATCGCGGCGCTGGCGGCGCCCATCTCGGCCTGCATCTGCTCGAGCGAGCTGAGCTGCCCGCCCATGCTGTTCATGCCCTCGGCGGCCTGGCTGTCGCTGCCGGCCTGGGCGCCCTGGCTCATCTGGCCCATCGCTTGCGACATGGCGCCCATCGAATCCGACGCCTGCTGCTGGGCCTGCGCCGCCTGCTGGAGCTGCTGCTTCTGCTCCTCGCTCAGATTCTCGTTCTGCTCGAGCGCCTGCTGCATCGCCTCGGGGCTCTGGGCCGCCTGCTGGGCCTGGGCCTCGCTCATGCCCGCCGCCCGGAGCTGTTCTTCGAGCTGCTGGCGGTTCTCGGCGAGCTGCTCGAGCTGCTCCTTGAGCTGCTGCGCCTGCTCGGCGAGCTGCTGCTTCTGCTCTTCGCTCATCTCGCCGCTGGCGAGCTGCTGCGCGAGCTGGTCGAGCTCCTGGGAAGCCTTGGCGAAGTCGCCCTGGGCCATGGCGCGGGCCATCTCGCTGGCCGGGCCGGGGCTGGGCGTGCGCAGGCGTCGCATCGCGTCGCGCACCGCTTCGACCTGGGCCGCCTCGTCGCTCTTGGTGACGTCTTCGAGCTGGTCGGCAAGGTTGGTCAGGCGCTTGATCGCGCTCCGCCGGATCTCTTCGGGGCTCGTCGGCGCGGTCGGGTCGATCTGGTCGCCCTCGCTGAAGTCCTCGCCCGGGAGCTCGAGCTCGAGCCCGGCGTCGGCGAGCGCCTGGCGCAGCTCCTCCTGCGCCTCCTCGACCTCGGCCCGCGCCTGCTGCACCTCGACCTCGCGCTCCTGCTCGGCCTCGCGCTGCGCAAACAGGCCCGTCACGTCACGCTGGGGGAGCCACCAGACCGCGGCGAGCGCGACAGCCGCGCCCAGCGCCGCGGGCCAGGCCGCGGGCGTGCGCACGGGGATGACATCGCGCACGACGACGCGCCGAGCACGCTCCTGCGCGGTCTGCACGATGAGCTTTGACCACGGGTCGTCGGCCTGTTCGACGGCGAGGGCGGTCGAGAGGCTCTCGCGCAGCCCGCCGCGCTCGTCGAGCTCTCGGGCCACCGCGAGCGCCTTGCGCCGGCGGATGAACGTCCAGAGCGCGGAGGCGCCCAGCGCGAACACGCCCGCGCCGGCGAACGCCAGGTCCCAGCGGATGTCCATCGGGACGAACTTCTGCGTCAGCCGCAGCAGCACGAGCAGCGCGATCACGCCCGCGAGCACGACCACCAGCGTGCGGAGCCAGTCGGTCAGCATCAGTCGGCGCGAGGCCTGACGAAGCACGCGTTCGATGTCGCTCATGCGAAACTCCTTGGGAGGCGTCCTGCGTTGTCTTCGCCCGTGCCCGCGGGATGGGCGCATCGGACGGCGCGGCCGGGGCGCTGATCCCCAATGCAAAACCCTACCACCCCAAACCGCCCGTGGTTGCCGGATCTTCCGCGGGCGAGCATGATGCGGGTGTGATTTTCCGTACCACAACCCGAACACTGGCCCGCATCGGGTGAGCAAGCCACGCCCGATTGCGATTGTGGTCGAGTTTCCGCGGCCGTTGCCCCGGGCGGGCGATCTGTACTGGGCGTCGGCCGTGGCACGGTGTGTCGAGCGGCGGGGGCACGAGGCTTTGATCCTGTGCGACGCCGAGGGCGACGCGGGGCGCCTGGCGTCGACGGGCCTGCGCGTCGAGGCGCGCCGGGCGAGGCGGGCCTGGCGAGACCGGTCGCCGATCGCGTTTCCCAGGTGGGCCAGGCGGCGTGCGGACCAAATCGGCTCGCTGGTCGTGTCGCTGCACGCGCTCGTGCCGGGCGACGTCTGGGCGCCCGCACACGAACCGGCTTCGAGCGAACTCGCCTGGGCGCTGAAGCGCCCGGGGCTCGCCAGCCGCATGTTCGAGACGCTGCAGCGCCCGGGCGTTGCGCTCGCGGCGGCGATGGAACCGCGGATCGCGCACAAGGGCTGGCACGCTCGGCGCACGATGACGCGCTTCGGGCTGCCCGCGGATGGCGCCGACGTGCTGCCGGCGGCGGGGCGGTTCGGAGCGCCGGGCATGGAAGAGGTCGCGGCGCTGCGAGCGCGGACACGCCGGGCGCTGGCGATCGACGAGGACGCCCTTGTCGTTGCGCCGATCGCGCAATCGCACGATTCGGGCGCGATGAGCGCCGCGCTCACGGGCGCGGCCCGCTTGCCCGGCTCGATCGTGCTGCTTGCCGGGCGTGCATCACGGACGCTCGAAGGCCGCGCCGTTGAGGCGGGCCTGGGCGGGCGCACGCGTCACGCCGGCGGGACGGCCCGCGCCGACGCGGTCTTTGCCGCGGCCGACGTGGTCGTCAAAGCGGGCGAGCGACCGGCGGCGCGCCTGCTGAGCGAGGCGATCTCGATGGGGCGTGCGATCGCGATCGACGGGCGCGACCCGGACGCGCGAGCCGTGCTCGACCCGGGCATCGGGGCGATCGCGCTGGCGAGCCGGGCGGATCTCGGGGAGGACGCGATCGGGACGGCCGCGGCGCTGGACGTGCGGGCCGCGTGCGCAGAGGCGGCGCAGAGCCTCACGCTCGACGCGCTCGGGGAGGCCTTGCTTGAACGCTTGCGCGAAATCTGACGACCACGGGTGCCACGGCTTGACCCGAAGGGCAAGCCGTGCTGTTGTGCGCACGAAGACACGGCTTGCCCTTCGGGTCAAGCCGTGGCACCCGTGCGGGACGGGCATGGACGGGCATGGACGCCTTCCGAAAGCCGATCGGTCGGCTGGCTCAGTCGGCTGGCTCAGTCGGTGTGGAGGCTCGGCGGGCCCTGCTTGCCCGCGGTGCGTTCCATGTAGCCGTCGCCCTTGCGCTCGTACTTGGTGAAGCCGAGCCGCTCGAGGTTCTCGTTGCTGAGCTTGCCCTTGGCCTTGGTATCCGACCACTCGCCGGCGATGTTCGGCGCCTGCGGCACACGCCGGACCTTGCGCCCCTCGTGCTCGGTCAGGGCGTCGGCGGTGATCGGCTGGATCAGCTCGAACGACTCGCCCGTGCCCTCGCCCGCGTCGTCGAGATATTCGTAGACGTATGTCGGCATGGGGGATTGTTGGGGCGCCGGACGCTTCGCGTCGGTTCAGCCGAAAATCTGCCCGCTCTCGGTGTCCTGCATCCGGCAGCCCAGCTCGCGGCAGATCTTGCTGAGCACGGGCCAGGCGATCTCGGCCTCGTTGACGCTGACCATCGCCTGGGCCAGGGTGTCGTGCCCCAGGGGGTACTCGATCGTGAAGCCGGGGCCGAAGAGGCGGGCGGTGAAGGCCGGCTCGGCCTTGGGCAGCTCGCCCGAGCCGTCGACCCCGGTGTTGAACCGCTCGGCGACGGCGATCAGCTCCTTGGGCGCGCACAGCGGCTTCGTGCCCGCCGACGGGTCGTTCGCGTCGGCGGGGCGCATGAGCACCAGGAGTCGGCGTTTGGCTCGGGCCATCGGCCCACAGGCTAGCGGGGCCGCTCAGTCTTCGCCCTCGACGTCCTCTTCCAGCTCGGCGTCGAGCAGCTCGACGGCCTTGTCGAGCAGGCGCGTGAGGGGGACGGGCTTGAGCATGTACGCGTCGACGCCCAGCGATTCGCCGTACGCCTGGTGGCGCTTGCCCTCGTTGGCGGTGACCATGATGACCAAGGGCGAGTCTTCCTTGCCCTTGATCCGCTCGAGCACGAGGAAGCCCGACCGCCCGGGGAGCATCATGTCGAGCACGACGAGGTCGGGCGGCTCGCGCTGGCAGATCTCGACGGCCTCGGTGCCGTCGGCTGCGGTGAGCGTCATCGCGCCCTCGGACTGGAATGCCGCGTCGATCGATGCGCGCACGTCGGGGTCGTCGTCGACGATCAGCACGCGGACATCTTCGAGCCGTCCTTCGATTGCGCGCCGCGCCAGATCATCTGAAGCCTCGGTCATGTGTCACCCCCGGTGAGGCCGGCCCAAGCGTGCGCACGAGAGAACGCGCTAGGGCAGGCGGTCGGTCCCCTGGTCTCGCAGCCATCTGGTGTCGCGGTCCGAGCGATCCACGATCGCGTCCACGCCCGCGGCGGTCATCCAAGGCAGCTGCTCCAGCTTCTCGCGCAGCCTGGGCGGGAAGCCTGCGGCGGCCCGCTCGTGGCGGGGCCTGCTCTTCCAGATTCGGTGCATCCACAGGTACTGTTCCGGCGCGGCGCGAACCATCCGCTCGATCGCGAGACGGTAGCGGGCGGTGAGGTAGAACGCCGGGTCGGGCTGGCCCTGCCAATCCTCGGGCCCGATCACGTCCTCGACGTGCATGCGGTAGCTCAGGCCCGTCGTGCTGGGTCGCTGACCCGCGGCCTGTTCGCCCGAGCCCTGGCCCGTGCGGAGCGCCTGCCCCACCACCACCGACGCGTTGTACTGGATCGCCAGCAGCGCGATCGTCTTGTACGTCGAGGCCAGACGACCGAAGAACGGCACAAACATCCCGCGATCGCCCGCGTTCTGATCGGCGACAAAGCCCAGGCTCTCGCCCCGCTTGAGCAGGCCCGGCAGCGTCTTGGCGGCGCCGAACTTGTCGACCAGCATCAGCCCGCGCCGCTCGCGCAGGCGCCTGACCCACTTGTCCAGCGGCGCGAGGTCGAGCGGGCGGTACAACGCGTGCATCGGGTAGCCCAGCAGCGCAACGGCGCTGCCGATCATCTCCCAGTTGCCGCAGTGCCCGCTGACAAAGAGCACGGGGCGGTCGCGGAAAGTCGCGGGGATCGCCCGGGGCAGCGTGCCCAGGTCGAGGCTCTCGGGCCAGCCCGACTCGGTCAGCACGCGCGGGGCCAGCGCGATCTCCACCGCGAGACGGCAGAGGTGCGCGTAGCTCTCATTGACCAGCCTCGCCCGCGCGGGGCGGTCCAGCTCGGGCATCGCGACCTCGAGCCGATCGACGGCGCGGTCGACGCGCTTGCGGTTGAGCTTGAGCGAGCCGAACCAGGCGCCGAGCCCGCCGGCGACGCGGACGACCTCGGGCGGCGGGGCCGCGTGGATCGGGAGCATCGCCGTGCGCAGCGCCGCGAACACCGCCGGGTGGATCACCCGTCGCTGGAGTGCGCTCGCCTCACGCCGGGGCAGTTCGCCCATGGGGGCTCCCGGGCCGCTCGGCCTGGTGACTCACTCGGGGAAGCGCCCGATCAGCGTCTCGAGGCGGTTCTGGTTGAGGATCGGCACGCTGGTCGAGAGGGCCGCGCCGAACAGCTCGTCGTACTTCGCGACCACCTCCTGCAGGCGGGCGTACTCGAGCACGGCCTCGATCGACGAGCCCGGGCCCGGGGCCGGGGGCAGGCTGGGACGCTCGCCCAGGATGACAAAGTCCAGGTCGCCCCGGATGTCGTCGACCACCTCGCCGCCCCAGCGGGCGACCAGCGACTCGACGTCGTCGCGCTCGAAGAGCGTGGGCACGCCGTCGCCGTCGCGGTCGAACATCCCGTAGACGACGAAGGTGTAGGTCTTGGAAGGGTCGTAGACCGCGTTGGCGACGATGTCGCCGCGGACGATCGGGTCGCCCTCGCTGCTCTCGATGATGCGGGCGCGGCTGAAGTTCTCCTCCACACGCACCACCTCGACGACCGCCTTGCCCGAGCGGTACTCGCCCGTCTCCGGGTCGATGCGGATGCTCGACGCGTCGCGGTAGACCGCGAACGTCATGCCGAGGATGACCTTCTGCCCGCGGCCGATGCTGAGGATGACCTCGTCGTCGATCGTGTTGACCCGGTCGATGCGCCCGTCGACGAGCGCCTCCTCGCTGCGGGGCGTCACGCGGGTCTGGAAGCCCAGGCCCCGAAGCTCGGCGACCTCGAACTTGAGCTGCTCGTTCTCGAACGCGAGCGCGTCGGCCCGCTGCTGGACCTCGTCGAGGCGGTCCTGCGAGGCGTCTTCGACCCGCCCGATCTCGTCGCGCAGGCGGCTCTCAACGTCGCCGAAGCCGGTGCGGACGCCCTCGACGCCGTCGCCGTAGTCATCAACCTGGGCCTCGAGCATCGCGAGGGTTGCCTGGAAGTCGCTCTCGATCTCGCCCACCCGTGCGGCCTCGGCCTCGGCCGTCGCGATCGCCTCGCGCCGGTCGTCCTCGGCCTGGGCCAGTGCCTCGTTCAGCGACGCGATCTCGGCGTCGCGCGAACGCAGCAGCCCCAGCAGCGAATCGCTCTGGCCCTCGCCGGCGACGCCCGTGATCTCGGCCCGCAGGTTTTCGACCGTCATGTTGCGGTCGCCCGAGGCGATCTCCATGGTGGTGCGGAGATCGCCCGCGAGCAGCGCGAACACGCTGATGTCACGCCGACGCGCTTCTTCCACCCGCGCGGTGGTCGAGTCCCGCACGATTTCGCGGTCGTTCACAAACTGCTGGATGTTCTCCTGGGCGGCGCGCAGATCGCTCTTGGCGCGGCTCGCCTGCCCGAAGAAGACCATCGTGGTGACGAAGAAGATCACCGTAAACAAGATCAGGAGGGTGATCGTGACCACCACGCCGACCCCTGCGCCACCTCGTCCAGCCATTGGGCAATCCCCGATTCGCAGCCCGCACCATCATCGGAGCGGGGGGTGAAGTCTCATCGTGCCGTCGCCACGCAACCCGGCTTGCGCACCGGACGCTCGACCGGTTGCGGAGCGGCTCCAAGGTTAGGTCGCCCGCCCCGGGCATGCGAACGGCACGGGGCAAAGCCCCGGCACGATCACAATCCAAACAACGCGGCAGAACGCGTACCCGACCCGCGCGATCGCACAAATCCGTGCCGATCGGTCTCGATCCCGGTCACATTCCGCCCCGATCCATCCGATCTGGCGGAGTGCAGCCCGCCCGCTCGATCTGGGAAAGCCTGAGGGCACCGATGAACCCGGTGCTGGTGCGATCGGCCGCGCTGCTCGCGGTGGTGACCCTGGCCGGCACCGCGGGGTACGTCTGGATCGAGGGCTGGGACCCGTGGCGGGCGCTGTTCTTCACGCTGATCACGCTCACGACCGTGGGCTACGGCGACGAGGGGCTCAGCCCCGCCGGCGAACGCTTCACCGCCCTGGTGATGATCGGGGGCATCGGCACGGCCTCGTTCGCGCTGGGGCAGCTCGTCCACACCGCCGTTGCACAGACCCTCCGCCCGGAGAGACGCATCATGCACAAAGCCCGAGCCCTGCGCGACCACCACATCATCTGCGGCTTCGGACGCATGGGGCGGTACGTCGCCCGGCGCCTGCACGAGGCCGGCACCCACTTCGTCATCATCGAGCGCGACGAGCATCTGGTCGAGCGCGCACGGGCCGGGGGCATGCTCGTGCTCGAGGGCGACGGGAGCGACGACGAGCTGCTCGAGATCGCCGGCGTCGAGCACGCCGCCTCGCTCGCGGCGCTTACCCCATCGGACGCGACCAACGCGCTGATCGCGCTGAGCGCGCACGCGATGGCGCCCGACCTGATGATCGTCGCGCGGGCCGAGAGCGACGAAGCGGTGCCCAAGCTGCGCCGCGCCGGCGCGCAGCGCGTCATCAGCCCCACCTGCCACGGCGCCGAGGGCGTCGCCCAGGACATGCTCCGCCCCGAGGTCAGCCGCCTGCTCATGGGCGAGCACGACGGGGGCGACAAGCTCACCTTCAGCCAGATCCGCGTCTGCCCGCGATCGCCCCTGCTGGGCAAGACCCTCGCGGCGATCGGCGCCGAGCACCCAAGCGTCGTCTTCATCGCCGTCGCGACCGGCCAGCGCGCCCCCGCCCCCAATAGCACAGCCGGCAGCACCTCCGGCAGCACGACCGAGCCCGCGGGCACGCTGCGCGTCCGCCCGGATTCGAGCACCGAGCTGCGCGAGGGCGACGTGCTCATCATCGCGGGCGAGCCGGGCGACATCGCCGCGATCGAGCCGAGCCGGCGCGCGGCCTGAGTCACGCCGCTGGGCCCATCGCCCCCGCATACCGTTGTGTTGCACACGCGTTGGTGCGCACAGACGGAAGGAGGCGCGCGATGATCGATGCGCCCACAACACTCGAAATCGGCATACGGCTCGCCCTGGCGACGCTGCTGGGCGGCGCGCTGGGCTGGGAGCGACGGACCGTGGGCAAGCCGGCCGGCTCGCGCACGATGATCCTGACCGCGGTGGGCGCCGCGACGTTTATCCTCGCCGGGCTGCTCATCGCCGCCGACGCCGGCGGCACGGGCGTCGTCGTCGACCCCACCCGCGTGCTGAGCTACATCGTCGTCGGCGTGGGCTTCCTGGGCGGGGGCACGATCGTGCACGCCAAGCACGACGTGCACGGGCTGACGACCGCGGCGTCGATCTGGATCACCGCAGCGGTCGGCGCGGCCTGCGGGCTTGGCCAATACGCACTCGCGACCCTCGTCGCCGCGATCGCCTTCGGCTCGCTCCAGTTCCTCCGCCCGCGCAAGACGCAGGCGCCGGCAGAAGCATCCGGCCCCGCGTCCGCGCCCGACGCCGCGTGAACGCCCCGCGGTAGGCTGGCGTCAATGCCCGAGCAGACCCCCGACTCAGCCCCCCAGCCAGCCGCGCCCGATGACCCGTCGCATGGCGCACTCGGCGACACGCCCGCGTTGGCCCCCGCCGAGGCCCTCGCGGCGCTGGAGTCGTTCGTCGTCGACAACGACGACCTGGTCGCGCTGGAAGAACGCATCGGGCGGTTCAACATCTTCGACTCGCTGGGCATCGTGCGGGCCGAGATCCGCCACTCGGCCTTCCTCGCGTGGCTGCTCGACCCGGGCGAGAGCCACGGCGCGGGGCAGGTCTTTCTTCGCGCGGTGCTGATGGACATGCTGCGCAACGCGTCGCACGCGGGGCGACCGATGTCCCCGGTCGAGCTCGACGGGCTCGAGCTGGGCGGCGTCGAGGTGCGCCGCGAGGCGGACAACATCGACATCCTCATCGCGGCCGATGACCCGAAGCTCGTCGTCGCGATCGAGAACAAGATCGACTCGGGCGAGCACTCGGGCCAGCTCGGGCGGTACCGCGGGGTTGTCGCGCGCAAGTACCCGCGGCACCGCCCGCTGTTCGTGTTTCTCACCCGCGAGGGCGACGAGCCGAGCGACGACGCGTGGACGTCCTACAGCTACGCCGACCTGCACGCGACGCTGAGCCGCGTGCGCAAGCTGCACGCCGACGCGCTGGGCGACGACGTGCGCGCCTTCCTCGACCACTACCTCCGCATGATCGGGAGCCGATTCATGGACGACCCGAAGATCGACGAGCTGTGCGACCGGATCTACCGCAACCACCGCCAGGCGATCGACCTGATCTTCGAGCGGCGGGCGGACCCACGCCGGCTGATCGTCGAAGCGTTCGCCGACGGGCTGACCGCCACCGGCTATCCGGGACAGACGAGCGACAAGAGATCGAGCAGCTATCGCTACGACCCGCAGGAGTGGCTCGACCTGTTGCCGGCGATCAATGCGCGACCGATGCTGCCGCCGACTGCGTGGATCGCGATGACGTTCCGCGTTGGTGCGCGCATGAGACGCGCAACTGTCGAAGTGGTCGTGGGACCGACAACCGACCCGGCCGTCCGCACCGACCTGCTCAAGCGCATCCAGAACACGGGCAACGCGCACGGATTTACCCTCCCCCCCGGCAAACAGATCACCGATCGCTGGACCCGCATCTACAGCCAAGCCGTGCTGAACAACAAGCAGGGTTTCGAAGCCGACGAAGCGACGCTCGCGAAGGCGCGCGCCGCGGGCGAGAGCATGGCGACCAAGCTCGCCGGTATGACACCGTTCTTCCGCGAGGTCTTCGCCGAGCGCTAGCCGGCCCCGCTCCCGATGCAGCGCCTGACGAGGCGCGACCGCGATGGAGCGGGCACCGTGGTCGAGCGGGCCAGGTATGCTCGGAACGTCCGCCGCCCTCTCGCTGACAGTCTCGCTTGCGCGGCGTGTTCAAACCGATCACGACGCCCGCTCGCGAGCATCCGATCAGAGGACCACCCACCATGCCCATGCCGCCCCCCGAGTTCATGCACGACGGTCAACGCGAGACGCTCGCCCGCTTTGTCGAGCGCTGCCGGGGCGACGGCTCCGTGCTGGGCGTCGTTCTGTCTGGCTCGCTCGTGCGCGGCTGGGGCGCGCCGTCCTCCGACGTCGATGTCATCGTCATCGTCACCGAGGCCGAGTACGAACGGCGCAAGGCCAACGCCACGCTGACGACCTATGACATGGACATCGGCACGTACGAGCACGGCGCGATCGATACCAAGCACGTCACCACCGGCTACCTCGACCTCGCCGAGAAGCAGGCCAGCGAGCCGACGCGGAACGCGTTTGTCAGGGCGCACGCCGCGTACGACACGCTGGGCGATCTGCAAGGCCGCATCGACCGCATCGCGACATACCCAGAAGATCAGCGGGAGCGCAAGCTGGCCCGGTTCGCGGCCCAGCTCGAGACCTACCGCTGGTTCGTCGGCGAGGCCGACAAGCGCGAGAACACGTACCTCCGCGCGTGGACCTCATCGCACGCCGCGCTGTTCGCGGCGCGCCTGATCCTGACGCATAACCGCATGCTCTTCCCGTTCCACAAGTGGGTGATGCGTGCGCTCGAAGACTGCCCCGAGAAGCCCGAAGGCCTGCACGACGCGATCGAGCGAGCCGTCACACAGCCGACGTGCGCAACGGTGCACCCGCTGTGCGATCTCGTGCTGGGTTTCCGCGAGTGGCCCAAGGACCCGCTGGAGTGGGCCGGCGCGTTCCACCGTGATACCGAGCAGGTCTGGATGCGTCACGAGCCGGGGATCGACAACATCTGAAGGCGCGCCGGCGCGCTAGACCCCGCGGTCGCTCGCTTCCAGCCCCTCGGCGTCGTCCCCGTACCGCTCGCGCAGCGGCTCGATGACCTCGGCCACGAACCGCTCGGTCTGCTCGACCGCGCGCCCGATGTACTTCATGGGGTCGAGCAGCTGGTCCTCGGTCAGCAGGTGGTGCACGGGCTCGAACGCCGGGTCGGCGCGCAAGCGCTCGATCAGGTCGTTGTCCAGCCCCTCGCTCTTGACCCGCATGCCCGCGGCCTGGGCGTGCACGCGGATCTTCTCGTGCAGTTCTTGCCGATCCCCGCCGAGCTTGACGGCCTCCATCAGGATGTTCTCGGTCGCCAGGAAGGGCAGCTCGGCCATCAGGTTCTTGCGGACCATCGCCTCGTGCACCACCAAGCCACTCGCGACCTGGTGCATCAGGTCGAGCGCGCCGTCGAGGGCGAGGAATGATTCGGGCAGGCTGAGCCGGCGGTTGGAGCTGTCGTCGAGCGTGCGCTCGAGCCACTGCGTCGCGGCCGTGTCGTACGCGTTGCCGACGAGGTTCATCACGAACCGCGTGAGCCCGCAGATCCGCTCGCACTTCATCGGGTTGCGCTTGTACGGCATCGCGCTCGACCCGATCTGCTTGCTCCCGAACGGCTCGTCGATCTCCTTGCGGTTGCTGAGCAGGCGGATGTCGGTCGCGATCTTGTGGAGGACGGAAGCGGTGGAGGCAAGGCTGCTGATAACGAACGTGTCGACCACACGGGGGTACGTCTGCCCGGTGAGCCAGTATGCCCGGTCGAGCAACGGATCAGCCCAGAAACGCTCCATCGCTTTGTACTCGAAGCGGTTCGGACCGGCTTCCAGGTCGTCGCCGAGCAATGCAGCGAAGCTCGCTTGCGTTCCCGTTGCGCCACGCAGTCCTCGCAGCTCAAGCCCAGACTTGGTCGCGTCGAGTTGCTCGCGCGCAAGGTGGAGATCGTGTGCCCAGAGCGCACATCGCCGACCAACGGTGACGGGCTGTGCCGTCTGATAGTGCGTGAATCCGAGCGTCGGGGTATCGACGTACCGGGAAGCCGTGTCGCCCAGCGACAGCACCGCGCGCGTCGTCTTCTGCTCGATCAGGGTCAACCCCTCGAAGATGACGTTGAGATCTGCGTTGCACACCACATCCTGGCTCGTGCACCCTAGGTGGATGATCGGCTTGGCCTTGGGGCACTGCTCGCCCAGGCAATGCACGTGGGCCATCACGTCGTGGCGGAGGTCGCGCTCCAGCTCGGCGGCACGCTCGAGCTCGGCGTCGGTGATGCCTACCGAACCATCAGGATTCACCCGCTCGACGACACCCCGCAGCTCCTCGACCTGCTCGCCCGTCACCAGCGGCAGGCGGCCCTTGGTCTCGGGCCAGTTCTTGGTCACCTCGTGCTGGGCCTGCGCGATCGCGAGCCAGATGCGCCGCCAGGTGTTGAACTTGTGGCGGGGCGACCAGATCTTGAGCATCGCCGGGCTCGCGTTGCGGCTGGCGAGCGGGCTGGTGTACGTGTCGTGGGGCGAGGGGGTCATGCGGGACGGTAGGGGCGATCGGGGATCGGCTACCGGGGATCAGCCGGGATCAGCGAGCGGGGATCGGCCCGTGCGCTGACGGGCGTGCGCGCGGCTCTGCTCCCCCGCGCCCCTGCGGGGGAGGCGAGGGGTGCCCGTTCGCCGTGCGCGTCTCGGACAGGCGGGACGCCTGTCCCACTGGTGACACGATGCCGGACCCAGCGGTGGGACAGGCGTCCCGCCTGTCCGTTCACCGGTCGCAATCGGGCCACGCCGATCGCCGATCCCCGGCCGCCTCTTACTCCACCTCGAAGTACATCCGCGGCGCCCGCTCGGCGTCGCTCCACTCGCGCACCACCCGCTTGGGCGTGCGGTCCTCGTAGTACATCCCCCAGTGCTTCTCGGCGCCGGCTGGGTTGCCCGGGTCGCCCTTCCAGCTCTCGTCGAAGGCGCTGAAGAAGAACGTCGTGATGTTCATCTCGCTCGCCCACCGGTACAGCTCGTCGTAGTACCGCTGCTGCTTCTCCGGGCTCGCGCGCCCGCCGAACTCGCTGGCGGTGGTCGCCCAGCCGGCCTCGGTGATGACGAGCTGCGCATCGGGCAGCGCGTCGCGGACGCGCTGCATGTTCTCGATGCCGTAGCTCACGCCGGCGTCGATGTCGCGCTCTTCCCAGATCGGGTAGATGTGCACGCCGACGAAGTCCAGCTCCGCCGCGAGGCGTTGCCCGCGCGTCGCCCACCAGTCGTAGTTCTCCGCCTTGGTCACCGGCTGCTCGATCGCGCCCTTGACGAGCCGCACGTACGCGATCACGTCGTCGAGCGGCACGAGGTGGTCGGTCCAGTCGACGAGCGCCTCGTTGCCCACGTTGACCGAGGCGACGATCTCCGGGTAGCGATTGGCGAGCTCGATCGCCTGATCGACCTGGCGCCGGTTCTCGATCTTGTTCGCCGCCAGCACCTCGTCCGGGTAGGGCTCGGGCATCCAGGGGCAGTTGGGGTTGCTCACCTCGGCCGCGAGCCACGCGCCGAGCATGACGCGGATCGGCAGGTCGTGCTCGTCGATCAGGCGCAGCACGGCCCGCGAGTTCTCGCCGCTGTCGTAGACGCGGATCATGCGGAAGGGCGTGTCGCGGACGAGCATCTGAAGGTCCTGCAGGATCTCGGCGTCGGACGGGTTGACCGCCCCGTTGCCGCGGTCCGGGTGCTGCCCGGCGCGGAAGCCCGAGTAGCAGACCGCGAAGACGCTGCCGTCGAGCAGGGCCGAGGCGTCCTGCTTGATCGGCGCGCGGTCCTTGCCCGCCTCGCTCTCGCTCGCCTGCGCCAGCGCGCAGCCCGCGCCGCTCATCATGACCGCCACGCCAAGAACCGCCGACCGCATCAACACACACACTCGATCTGTCATCCGTCCCGCTCCTTCGTTCGCGCTCTTCCGGGTCATGCCGGGTCAGTTCGCGACGATATTCACCATCCGCCCCGGCACCACGATCACCTTGCGCACCGTCTTGCCCTCGAGCAGCTCGACGATCCGCCCGTCGCCCATCGCCTGCGCCTCGATCGACTTCGCGTCTGCGCCCGTCGCGACACGGATCTTGCTGCGCACCTTGCCCAGGATCTGCACCGGGATCTCGACCTCGTCGTCGACCAGCAGCTTGGGGTCCACCTCGGGCCAGGCGTGCTTGATCAGCGGGCCGCCGCCCGCGTGCAGGCCGGCCCGCTCCCAGACCTCTTCAGCGAGGTGCGGCGCCAGCGGGCTGAGCGCGAGCGCGAAGCGCCCGAGCTGGTCAAGCGTCAGCGCCGTCTCGTCGGCGCTGCCCTTGCCGTCGTCCTTGGGCAGGGCCTTGTTGACAAACTCGATCAGCGCCGCGATCGCGGTGTTGAAGCTCAGGCGCTCGATGTCGGATCCGACCTTGTCGATCGTGCGGTGCAGGGCCTTTTCGATCTCGCGATCGCCCTCGCCGGTGCGCACGCGTGCCTCGCCGGTCGACTCGTCGACGCACAGGCGCCACGCGCGCTGGCAGAAGCGGAACAGCCCGACCGTGTCGCGCGTGTTCCAGGGCTTGCTCGCCTCCAGCGGGCCCATGTACATCTCGTACAGCCGAAACGTGTCGGCCCCGAACTCGGCGATGATGTCGTCGGGGTTGACGACGTTTTTCAGGCTCTTGCTCATCTTCGCGGTGATCTGCGTCACCGCCTCGCCCGTCGCGGTCTCGACCCAACTCGGCTTCTCCTCGCTGCCCCGGTTCTCGACCTCGTCGGTCGGCACCAGCGAGCGGTCCTTGCGCTGGAACGCGAAGCTCGTGATCAGGCCCTGGTGGAAGAGCTTGTTGAACGGCTCGGGCGTGCTCACCTCGCCCAGGTCGAACAGCACCTTGTGCCAGAACCGCGCGTACAGCAGGTGCAGCACCGCGTGCTCGGAGCCGCCGATGTACAGATCGACCCCGCCCACCCGGTGCATGTGCGGCTCGAACGTGCCGAACTTGTCCGCCTCGCCCGCGTCGACCCCGTCGCGCGAGCCGAGCATCCAGTACCGTTCGGCCGCCCGGCTCGAGAACCGCTCGCTGTTCTTCGGATCGGTGTACCGCAGGTAGTACCAGCAACTCCCCGCCCAGCCCGGCATCGTGTTGGTCTCGCGCTCCACGCGCTCGCTTGGATCCAGCCCGGGCACGCCCGCCTGCCCGGCGGTCGTCGACACCCAGTCCTGCGCCTTCGCCAGCAGCGGCTGCGGGTCGTCGCTCTCCACCGGCTGGTAATCGCTCAAAGGCGGCAGCGCCACCGGCAACGCCCCCTCGCCCACCGCGTGGTGGTGCCCGCGCTCATCGAACACGATCGGGAAGGGCTCGCCCCAGTACCGCTGACGGCTGAACAACCAGTCGCGCAGGCGGTAGTTGATCTTGCCCCGCCCGTGCCCGCTGCGCTCGAGCCAGGCGGTCATGCGGGCCTTGGCGTCGCCCGTGCCCAGCCCGTTGAGGCTCACCCCGCCGCGCTGCGGATCGTCGCCCAGCTCGTCGGCGTTGCTCGAGTTGATCGCCCGACCGGCGTCGCTGTACGCCTCGCCCAGGCGCTTGCTCCGCATCGGCGCGCGCATCCGCCGGCGGAACTGCTCGACCGACTCGAACCCCATCTCGCCCAGCGCCTCGAGCCAGGTCATCCGCACCGTGCCCCGGCGCAGCCCGCTGCCCCCCGGGCTGTCGGCCACGCTCACACCCGCGAACACCTCGCGCTCCTCGGGCGCACGGGCCGGGTCACTGAGCGCCCGCGGGCGGGCGAGGATCATGCCCCACGCCTCGGCGTAGCTCTCGGGGCGCAGGTCGTGGGCCGTGACATACCCGATGAAGTCGGCGACCGGGCCCAGCCAGCCGTCCTCGTCCGCATCGCCCGCGTGCAGCTGCGCGTCGCTCGCGTGCGTGCCCAGCCACCACGCCGGGTACAGCGCCGCGGGATACACCACGTCGCGGATCTCCAGCCCGAAAGCCTCGGCGAACTCGTAGTCGCGCTGGTCGTGCGCCGGGACCGCCATGATCGCCCCGGTGCCGTAGCCCATCAGCACGTAATCGCTCGTCCACACGGGGATGCGCTCGCCCGTCGCGGGGTTGATCGCGCTGACGCCGGTCGCGACGCCGGTCTTGTCCTTGGCTTCCTGGCGCTCGACGTCGGAGCGGTTGCGGGCCGCCTCGACATACGCGCGCACGGCGTCAGCGTCGGTCGAGGGCAACGGCTCGCGCAGCACCGCGTCGACAAGCGGGTGCTCGGGCGCAACGACCATATACGTCGCACCAAAGAGTGTGTCGGGCCGCGTCGTGTACACGCGCAGCGCTCCAGACGTGTACCCCCGCGGCGCATCAGCCAGCTCGAAGTCGACCTCGGCGCCCTCGCTGCGACCGATCCACTCGGCCTGCATCGTCCGCGTGCTCTCGGGCCAATCGAGCAACGGCAGATCGCCCAGCAACCGCTCGGCGTAGGCCGTGATCCGCAGCATCCACTGGCGCAGCGGCTTGCGCAGCACGGGGAAGCCCCCGCGCTCGCTCTTGCCGTCGATGACCTCTTCGTTCGCCAGCGCCGTGCCCAGCTTGGGGCACCAGTTGACGCTCCCCCGCCCGATGTACGCCAGGCGGTAGCTGTCGAGCACGAGGCGCCGATCATCGATGCTCATCGAGGCCCAGTCGCCCCAGCGCCGTGCCTTGTCGTCGTCGCTCGTCTCAGAGGCCTGCGGGTTAACGCGGATCTCGCGCTCGCCGCCGGCGAACTGCGCTTCGAGCTCTTCGATCGGCTTGGCGCGCCCCATCGGCGCCGCGGGGTCGCCCTCGCCCCGGTCGGTGTGCCCGCCGCCGCTGGGGTCGAACCAGCTCGAATACAGCTTCAGGAAGATCCACTGGGTCCAGGCGTAGTAGTCCTCGTCGATGGTGCCGAACTCGCGTTCCCAGTCGTACGCGAAGCCGAAGCGTTTGAGCTGTCGCCGGAAGTTGTCGATGCTCTTGCGGGTCGTCTCGGCCGGGTGCACACCGGTCTGGATCGCGTACTGCTCGGCCGGCAGACCGAACGCGTCCCACCCCATCGCGTGCAGCACGTTGAACCCGCGCATCCGCTTGTAGCGGGCGACGATGTCGCTGGCGGTAAACCCCTCGGGATGCCCGACATGCAGGCCCGCCCCGCTGGGGTAGGGGAACATGTCCAGCGCAAAGTACTTGGGGCGGCTCGCGTCGAAGCCCGCCTCGCCCGGGTTGGGCTGGCGGTGGGTGCCCTCGGCCTCCCAGCGGTGCTGCCAGCGCGTCTCGATCGCGTTTGCCAGCTCGGCGGTGTAGCGGTGCGGTTTGGTGTTCGATCCGTCGCTCATGCGCGCCCCTGCTTGCGGGCACGGGCGTCCAGCGCCCGGGCCCCGGAAATGAGGGCGAGTCTAGTAACGCGCAAGCCGCGATCACTCGGCGTCGAAAACGATCGCCCGCCCCGACAGCCGCACCCGGTAGCGGGTGCGCTCCACCGGGCCGCCCCCGCCCGGGCGGAGACGATCGCGTGAGGCCTCGTCGCCGATGGTGAAGACCGGGTCGCTGGACGCGCTCCCGCCCGCGAGCTCGATGACGCGCTGGCTGGTGAGCAGCACCGCGTCGGCCCCGGCCTCGCTCGCCCGGGCCCGCAAGCGCCGGGCCGCGAGATCCGTCGCCCCCTCGACCGTGCGCCCGATCTGCGTATCCGCCCAGGCCTCGACCGACGCGAGCACGGCGTACCCGCGCGCCGGCTCCTCGCTCAGCAGGGGCGTCAGCGCCAAACTGCGCGGCTCATCGGTGTCATCAATCAGGGACGCCCGCGGCTCGACGCCGGGCAGGTAGGTCGTCCGCCCGTGCTCCTGCGCGCACGCGCCGCAGAACAGGCCCGCCCCGGCGATCAGCGGCGCACAGCCGCGCACCCGGATCATGCCTTCTGCTTCTTCTGGCGATCCACGATGAGCTTCTTCGCCTCTCCGGCGACCCAGAAGCTCCCGGTGACGCAGATCAGGTCCTCGCGCCCGATCGCACGCGCGGCAGTATTGATCGCCTCTTTGACGCTCGCCTCGGTCTGGGCCATCTTCGGGCTGATCTCGGCGAAGCGCCGCTGCAACTCGGCGGGGTCCATCGCCCTGGGGTTGTTCTCGCTCTTGGTGAACACGATCTTGTCCGCCCCGCGCGCCAGCTCGGCGAGCATCCCGTCGACGTGCTTGTCGGCGGCGCAGCCGAAGACCACCACCATCGAGTCGTACCGCACGTGCGCACCGATCGCGCGCATCAGCCCCCCCACGCTCTCGGGCGTGTGCGCGCCGTCGAGGTAGACCCGGGGCGATTCGAGCGCGAGCTCCATCCGCCCGTTCGCCGGCGTCGCCGCCAGGCCCGCCGAGACGTCGCGCTCGGGCGCCTCGAATCCCCGGTCCTTGAGCTTGTCGGCCAGCGCCAGCGCGAGCCCGCAGTTGAGCGCCTGATGCTCGCCCGGCAGCGGCACGGGCAGGTGCTCGTACGCGCTGCGCGCCGTCGTCACACACACCCGCGCGTGCGGGCCCATCTGGTGGGCCGCCTCGAACCGGCACGAATAGTCGATGTCCTCGCCCAGGACACTGAGCGTCGCGCCGACCTCGTCGGCGACCTCGCGGAAGACCGCCATCACCGCCTCGTCCTGCTTGAACGTCACGCACGTGATGCCGGGCTTCATGATGCCGGCCTTCTCGCGCGCGACCTGCTCCAGCGTGTCGCCCAGGATCTGCGTGTGCTCGAGCTGGATGCCCGCGATCGCGCACACTTCCGGGTCGATCACGTTCGTGCTGTCGAGCCGCCCGCCCAGGCCCACCTCGAGCACCGCCAGGTCGACCGCCCGATCGGCGAAATACGCGAACGCGAGCGCGGTCAGCAGCTCGAAGTACGTCGGCTGCCCGTGGCGGGACTCGATCGCATCGGCCGCGTCTCGGCAGCGGGTCATGATCCGCGCGAAGGCCTGCTGCGCGATCGGCACCCCGCCCAGGCGGATCCGCTCGCGGATGTCCATCAGGTGCGGGCTGGTGTAGAGCCCGACGGTGTACCCGCACGCGCTCATCACCGAGGCGGTCATCTCGCAGACGCTGCCCTTGCCCTTGCTGCCCGCGACGTGGACGAACTTGACGTCGCGCTGCGGGTCGCCAAGCGCGCTCAGCAACGCCCGCATCCGGTCGAGGCGGAACGCGTCGGCGGGCACGCGGGTCGGGCGCGCTTTCTCGACGTCGATCCGGTCGTCCAGATAGTTCAGCGACTGGATGTAGGTCATCTGCGCGTTCGGCTTGCCCGCGGAACTGCGGTCGGGCGTGCGTCCGGAGGCTCGCCCGGTGGCGGCGCGCGAGGCTGATTTGGCGGCGGTCTTACCCATGGTCTCCGATCGTACGCCCCGGGGGGCGGTGCTCAACGTCCCTTGTTGCCCCGGGGCCCCTGCGCCTGGGGGGGCGCTCCGGGTGGATGCACCCGCCCGCGGAGAGCCCCCCCTCAGCGCGCGAGCGCCAGCTGGGCCTTCATCTCCGCCACCGCCTCGCGCAGCCCGACATACACCGCGCGCGACACGATCGAATGCCCGATGTGCAGCTCCTCCACGCCCTCGATCGAGGCCACGGGCAGCACATTGTGATAATTCAACGCGTGACCGGCGTTGAAACGCATCCCCGCGTCCAGGATCGCCCCCCCCGTCCGCTCGACCGCGTCCAGCGCGTCCTCCAGCTCGGCCCGCCTGAGGTCGCCCCCGGTCTGGGCGAACGCCTCGGCGTACGGCCCGGTGTGCACCTCGCAGACGTCGAAGCCCACTTCGGCGGCGGCCCGGGCCTGGGCCGGATCGGGGTCGATGAACGCGCTGACCATCAGCCCCGCGTCACGCAGGCTCGACACGACCGACCGCAGGTGATCGCGCCGCCCCAGCACGTCGAGCCCGCCCTCGGTGGTGACCTCCTGGCGCCCCTCGGGCACGAGCATCGCGGTGTGCGGGCGGATGCGCCGCGCGATCTCGACCATCTCGTCGGTCGCGGCCATCTCGAGGTTGAACCGCACCCGCACGAGCGCGCGCAGGAGCTCGACGTCGTGGTCCTGCATGTGGCGCCGGTCCTCGCGCAGGTGGACCGTGATGCCGTCGGCCCCGCCCAGCTCGGCCTCGTGCGCCGCGCGGGCCGGGTCGGGCTCGCCCGAGGTGTTCTGCCCGCGGTACCGCGCCTGGCGCAGCGTCGCGACGTGGTCGATGTTGACGCCGAGTTGCACGGGCGGGAGCACGAAGCCCGGGCCCGCCGCCTGATCCGTCTGGTCATGATCGCTCATCGGTCCCTCTCCCGCTCACGTCGCTCAGACCGCCGCGAACCGCGGCTCGTTGCCCTCGAGCACGGCCCACAGGTCGCGCACCACCCAGCCCATGTTGTCCTTAGCCCGCTCGGTCGCGCTGGCGATGTGCGGGCTCAGGTGCGCGTTGGGCAGGCCCAGCAGCGGGTGCCCCTCGTCAAACGGCTCGGGCTCGTGCACATCCAGCAGCGCGCACGCGCCGGGGTGGTCACGCATGAACCGTGCGCACGCCGCGTCATCGACCACACACCCGCGGCTCGTGTTGATGAAGACCACCTCGCCCCGCATGCGCCCGAACGCGTCGGCGTCGAACAGGCCCCGGTTGGCCGCCCGCCCGTCGACGTGCACGCTCAGCACGTCGGCCGAGGCGAGCAGCGTCTCGCGCGACGCGACCTGCGCGCCGCCCAGCTCGGCGTCATCCACCCGGCGCAGGTCGTGCACGAGCACGTCCATCCCCAGGGCCCCGCCGACGCGGGCGACGCGCCGCCCGATGCGCCCGAAGCCGTAGACGCCCAGCGTGAGCCCGCGCAGCTCACGCGGCGCGATCAACTCGCCCCGCAGCGATTCCCAGCGGGCCTCATCGACGGGTTGAGCGAGGAACAGCCTGGGGCGTACCGCGTCGAAGACCATCGCCCAGACGTACTCGCAGACCGCGTCGCTGTTCGCCTCGGGCGTGTGCACCACCCGCACGCCGCGCGACCGGCAGGCCTCCAAATCGACATGATCGAGCCCCACGCCCGCCCGCGCGACGACCCGCAGCGCCGGGGCACGGGCCAGCAGATCGGCGTCGACGCCCGTCCGCGTGCGGATCACCAGGCCCTCGGCCCGCGCCAGCGCACCCGCCAGAGCCTCCGGAGCCGGGCTCAAAACCTCTGCGCGATCACCCAGCCAAGCCCGCGGCCCCTTGGGCAACGGGTCGGCCTCGACCACCACGGGCAGCACGGCAGCGCACACGCCCGATGCTACGCCGATCGACCCACGATGCGTGAAACACCAGCCACAACAGGGTGGTCTATCGCCCGACTTCGCCCTCGAGGCGGATCGGGGCCTCGGGCTGGCGGACGTCCGAGTCAAACAGAATCTCGGCAAGCCGCCCGGGCTCGACGTACGTCACGTGCCCGGTCAGCTCGATCGCTTCACCCGGCTGGCCGGCGATCGGGGCGGGCAGGCTGAACAGCACGGTGCTGAAGGCCGGGACCGTGACCTCCGGCGAGCGTTCGCCCTCGAACAGGCGTTCGCCGTCGAGCGCGACGCGGTACCGCGCATGGCGGAGGGGCAGGGGCGTGTCGTTGTTGTTGGTGGCCTCGATGAAGATCGCCAGCGAGCCGTCGGCGACGGACCGCTCGACGCGGTCGAGCTCAAACTTGGGCGGCTGGACACCGGAGCAGCCGCCCACCGAGAGGGCGGCAACGCCCGAACACACCACGCCCAGCAGCAGCAACGGTCCTCGCGCCATCATGCCGCGAGCCTAGCCGCTCAGGGCAGGGCGTGGGTCAGCCAGGCGGGCTGCTCGGGCGCGGCGCGCAGCTCGACCCAGTCCGGGTCGGTCGCGAAGACCTCGCGGTAGTCGTAAGGCCCGACGAGGTCGGCGATCGTCGCCTTCTGCTCGATGTACCGCGTCCAGTGCACCGCCAGGCAACCCAGAACCACGACCCCGGCCCACGCCCCGACCTCGGCGCTGCGGTGGGCCCGCCCCAGCAGCAGCGTGAGCACGCAGGGCAGCACGGTGCAGGCCTTCCAGATCGCCAGCGAGGCGGGCGTGCCCTCGCGGAGCATGACCCGCGCCACCGGGTTCGCCTCGGCGAAGCCGCCGCCCGCGGCGTACGTCAGCGTCAGGAGCAGATCGAACGCGCTGAGCAGCACGATGACGCAGACCAGGGCGGTGACCCGCGTCGCCCGCCCGGGGAGCCCGCCTCGCAGCCTCTGCGAGCAGGGCCGGATCAGCGATCGGTCCGGGCCAGGATCAGCGGCAAGGGGGAGGGCGTGCATCGCTCAGCGATCGACGGGGCCGCACGCGGGGTTGAGGGCTGCAAGACTGTGGGAGCGTTTCGCTGATCTCCGCGGCCGCCGGGGCCGTACAGCTTGACGGGCAACGCCCAGAGAACCGGTCGCACGGGCCGGCAGGACAGGTCCGAATATGCCGACCCAGCCAGAGCACGCCCGCCCCCGCCTCCCGCGTCAGCGATCGACTGCGCTCGCCGCGCTCTCGCTCGTTGCCGCGCTGGCGACGGCGACGCTCGCCCCGCGGCTGGCCCCGGCCCAGCTCCAGGACAACCCGGTCTACCTCGACGACTCGCTGCGCGCGGGCGGGACGCTGCGTCAGATCGACGACCTGCTCGCGGTGGGGAGCACGGGCGAGGCGGCGCGGGCCGCGCAGACCATGCTCGACGAAGAGGGCGACCGCCTGCTGCCGACGGCGGAGGATCCGGACCTGCACCTGCCCGTGCGCGAGCACGTCCGCCGGGCGCTGCTGGAGCGTCCCGCGCTGCTCGAGCGGTACCGCCTGACCTCGGGCCCCGCGGCCGAGCGCCTGCTCGCAAGCGGGGATCACGAGGGCGTCGCGCTGCGCTACCTGCTCACCACGCCGGGACTCGAGGCGGCGCTGCGCTCGGCCCAGGTCGCGATCGAGGACGCGCGGTTCTTCGACGCGGTGCGCACGCTGGGCACGCTGGTCGACCACCCCGACCGCACGGGCGTGCGCGCGATCGACGCGGCCCTGCTCGCGAGCGACGCGGCGAGCTACCTGCTCTCGCTGGAGGGCCAGACGGGCGAGCCGGCGGACGACGCGCTCGAGCTCGCGCGAACGCTGGGGGCAGCGGAACAGCTGTTACGCGCGATCGAGGTCCCGGAGCTGGGGCGCGGCGTCATCGCGTCGGCCCTGCCGCTCGTCGGGCCGGCGGGCCCCGAGCCCGGGCTGGGCGGGCTGGTGACCAGGCCGCTGCGCTCGGTGCCGATCGGCGGCGGGCTGGAGGACGCGGTCGACCGCCTGCCCAGCGCGCCCGGCGGGCCCGGCGCGCGCGGGCGTCCGCGGGCGGTGCCGTGGACGCTGCCGGTGGTCGCGGGCGACCTGATCTACCTGGCCGACGGGAACACCGTCAGCGCGGTCGATCGGTTCACGCTTCGCCCGGTGTGGCAGGTCGCGATGGGCGGGCGAGAGCCCGACGCAGTGATGACGATCAACGAGCGTGCGCGCGTCGGGCGCTTGCTCGAAGACGCGGGGACGGTCGCGGTCTCGGGCGATCTGGCGGTTGCCGCGGGCGGGCTTGCGCGCGGGGGCACGCGCGACGGCGACGGTTCGATCTATGCCGTGGACGCACGCGACGGGCGCGTCCGCTGGCGCGTCGACCCGGCGGAGCTCGAGGGCCTGAACGACGCGAGCGTGCGCGGGCCGGCGACGATCGTCGATGACACCGTGATCGTGACCGTGCGCCAGAGCATCCGCACGCGCCGCCTGGTGCTGCTGACGATGCTCGGGCTCGACGCGGCGACGGGCGAGGTGCGCTGGCGCCGCCCGCTGGGCAGTGCCGGCTCGCTGCCGTTCCAGCAGTACAACCGACTCTCAGAAGCGCCCGCCTCGACGCGCGGGCTGGTGATCCGCGGGGACGAGATCGGCGTGATCGCCGCGATCGAGGCGAGCAGCGGGCGCCCGGTCTGGGTCCGCCGGGCGCGCTCGGTGCAGGCGACCGCGACGCGCGACCAGGTCTACGCGATGCCCGCGCCGCTCGTGATGGGCGACAACATCGTCATGCTCAGCCCCGACCGGGGCGACGTGCTCTCGATCGACGCGGACACCGGCGCGATCGAGGCGAGGCGGGCGTCCGGCGCGCTGGGCGAGCCGGCGTACCTGGTGCGCGCGGGCGATGCGATCGCCGGCGTCGGGGCGCGCAGGGTGGCGTTCGTCGCCGGCGATGCGCTCGCGGACGGGCGCGTGTCGTTCTCGCCCCGGGTCGAAGAGCCGGGCCCGTTCGCCCGCGCGGTCTCCATCGGCGACCGGGTGCTCCTCCCGCTCGACGGGGGCGCGATGCTGATCGACCCGCGCTCGCCCGAGCGCCCCGAGCGACTGCAGCTCGCCCGATCCGGCAACGCGATCGCGCTCGACGGACAACTGATCGTCGTCGATGAATCGAGCGTGCACACCTTCGTGCGTTGGGAGGCGGCGTCGCGCCTCCTTCGCGCGCGCCTCGCCGACGACCCGCGCGACGCGGACCCGGCCGTGACGCTCGCCGAGCTGGCGTACCACGCGGGGCGGGCCGATGCGATCGCCCCGGCGGTCGACGCGGCGCTGGCGGCGCTCGACGCGGCCCAGCCCGGGGAACGGCGCGACCGAGTCGGTGATCGCCTGTTCGACGCGCTCATGACCATGCTGCGCCCGGGCGACGCGACAGCTTCATCGACACCCGGGCCCGAGCAAGAGGCGGCCCGCGAGCTGCCCGAGGGCGTGCGCCTCGCGCTGCTCGACCAGCTCAATGAGCTGGCGCGCACGCCCGACCAGCGGGTCTCGTCGCTGCTCGCGCGCGGCTCGGTGCTCGGGGGCGTGGGTGACGCGGCGGGGGCCATCGAGGCGTACCAATCGATCCTGACCGACCGGGCGTTGTCGGCCGCCTCGGCCCGCGCGTCGGGGCTGACCACGCGCGCCGACCTGGTCGCGACGCGCCGCCTGGGCGACGTGCTGCGAACGGCCGGGCTGAACGCGTACGTGACGTACGAGCGGGCGGAGGAGCTGGAGGCGAGCGTGCCCGGGGGCGCGGGCGATCGCGCGAGCCGCGCGGCGCGGTACCCCTACTCGCGCTCGGCGGTCGAGCTGCTCGCGCAGGCCGGTCGGGAGCTTCTGGAGCAGGACCGCCCGGACCGGGCCGCGGCGCTGCTGGCGCGGGCGATGGAGACACAGCGGCTCCGCGCTGCGCTCGGCGCACCCGCGGCGGAGGGCGAGGGGGCAACCCTTGCGCGCCACCTCGCGCGGGCGCTCGTCGAGGCCGGGCGCGTGGACGAGGCGTCGGCCTTTGTCGCGGCGCAGACGCCCCGCCTGGGCGAGGGCTGGACGGGCAGCGAGCTCGCGGCACGCCTGAGCGACTCGGCGGCGCGGGCGGCGCAGCTCGGGCTGTTCGACGCGACGCTCAGCGAGCCGACGGTGCTCGCGGGACGCCCGCTCGAGCCGGCCGACGGGCGGGCGCGACACGACGCGATGCTGATGTTTGCCCCCGCGCGGGGTGAGGTCATGCTCTACCGCGTTTCGGGCGGGGTCGCGACGCCCGCGTGGCCCGCGCCGGCGACGACCGACGCGACCAGCGCGCCCGTGCTGATCAGCCTCGACGACGCCGGCGCGACGCTGCTGTTTGCGCCGGACCGATCGGGCGACGCCGACGCGGAGCGATCGCCCGTCGACGGGGGTGGCGTGCTCGTGCGTCTTGATGCCCGCGACGGTTCCGAACGCTGGCGGAGCGAGCCGTTCGTCGACGCGGCATCGGACCTTGCGAGGCTGGACGAGCAGTCACGGCGCCCGCTGGTCACGCTCGAGGGGCGCGTGCAGCGCGAGCAGATCATCATCGCGTCGGCGGGGCGGACGATCGTGCTCAGCGACCGCGCGGGGCGCGCGATCGGGTACGACGCGCGCACGGGCGCCACGCTGTGGGCACGCCAGCTCGGCATCGGTGACGTGCTCGACGCGGTGGTGAGCGGCGGCGCGCTGGTCGCCGCGTTCGACGCGTACGAGCCGGGCGCGGGGCGCTCGGCGGCGCCCGACCCGGTTGTCGCGGCCTTCGACGTGCGCACGGGGCAGGCGACGCACCGCCTCGACACGCTGCGCGGGCGCCCGCGCTGGCTGCGCGCTGCGCCGCGGGGCGGTGTGGTCGCCGGGCTGGAGAGCGGCGTCCTGCGGTTCGACCCCGGCGCGGGCGTGGTCGACTGGGTCAACACCGATCCGGCGCTGCGCGGCACGTTCGACGCCTGGCACCTGGGCGCTCCCGCACGCGGCACGGGCGGCGCCCAAGCCAACGGCGGGGAACGCCTGTACGTGCTCGATGCCGACCGCTCGCTCTGGGGCGTCGACCCGCGGACGGGCACGCTCCTGCCCACGCGCCTCGATCTGCAGGGGCGCTTGTCGGGGCGGACGGTGCTGCTCGCGCACGCGGTCGGCGACCGCGTCGCGTTTGCCGGCTCGGGCGGCGTGCTCGCGTTCGATCGCCGGGGCGAGCTCGTCGCGGCCGACGCGAGCGCCGACGACGCATCGCTGATCGGCGCCGCGGGGGCCGAGGCCCACGTCGTCAGCGTCTCGGGCGACGCCGAGCGGTTGCGGGTGGACCTCATGGAAGGCGGCGGGCTGCGCCTGGCCGACACGTTGGCGATCGACACACCGCCCGGCGCACGGTTCCAGGGGGTCGCGCTGCGCGACGGGCTGGTGCTGCTGGTCTTTGATGGCGCGACGCTCGCGGTGCCGGCGACCGGGGAGACGACGGGGGGGCCGGCGGGGGCAACCGAGCCGGCGCTCGACGCGTCCTGAGTCCATCGTGAGCGCGCCCGTGAGTGCGACTCGGTTGCGGGGCGACGAGCGAGGGCGCGGGTCAGTCGGTGGGCGCTTGCCCGCGTTCGATGCGCTCGATCTGCTCGACGCGCCGGGCGTGGCGCCCGCCCTCGAAGCCGGTGGCGAGGAAGACGTCCATGATCTTTTCGATCAGCCGCATGCCGAGCAGGTCGCCGCTGAGGCAGATGACGTTGGCGTCGTTGTGGCTGCGGCTGAGCCCGGCGGTGAGCTCGTCGTGGACGATCGCGGCGCGAACACCCGGCAGTTTGTTGGCGGCGATCGACATGCCGATCGCGGTGCCGCAGACGAGCACGCCGAAGTCGGCCTCGCCCTTCCCGACGCGCGTGCCCACGGCCCACGCCTGGCTGGGGTAGTCGACGCTCTCGCCCGCGGAGGCGGGGCCGAAGACGTCGACGGTGTGGCCCTTGTCGCGCAGCGCGCCGGCGAGGGTGTTGGCGGCGTCGATGCCGCGGTGGTCGGCGCCGATGACGACGTGTTTGCTCACGGCTCAAGCTCCTTCAGGCGTGCGCGGATCAGCGGCTCGAGCTCCTCGAGCGTCTGGGCGTAGACCTCGACGGGCTGGCCGATCGGGTCGGCGATGAGGCCGCGGGGGTCGAGCGGCTCGATCTTGTGCGCGGCGGTGGGCAGCATGGTCATGATCGCCTGCGCGTGCGAGGGGGTCATGGTGTAGACCGCGTCGGCGAGCTCGACCATGCGCCGCGTGACACGCCGGCTGCGGTGGTCGCTCAGGTCGAGACCGCGCTCCAGGGCCGCCTCGAACGCGCCGGCGGAAGCGGGAACGCCCTCGCCCGCCGCGACGCCCGCGCTCTCGAAGCGGAACGTCACGCCGTTGGGCTCGCGCTCGGTCGCGATCGATCGGGCGAGCGCCTCGGCCATAGGGCTGCGGCAGGTGTTGCCCGTGCAGGCGAACAGCACGCGGATCTCGAGCCGCGCGAGCACGTCGCCCTCGCTCAGGGGGCCCTCGGGAGAGACCTCCAGCCGCCCGTCTGCGCCGATGCGCACGCGGGTCGAGGGCATCGCGAAGCGGCAGGGCCCGTCGTCGAGGACCTCGCCCTGCCCGGTTGTCCAATCGGGCGAAAGCGAAGCGGTCTCCCCCGTGCCGGCCGCGAAGCGGGTCGCGCCCAGCGCGGTCGCGACGACCGGCCCGCCGGCGGCGTCGAGCAGCGCGCGGGCGATGTCGTGGTCGGGCAGGCGGACCGCCGCTTCGGACCCGTCGTCGATCACGCCTCGCGCGACGCGCAGCGCAGCCCGCCTGGCTTCGAGCTGCTCGGCGCTCTGCGCAAGCAGCAGCGTGACCGGGCCGGGCAGGAGCGTCGCCGCGAGTCGGCGCGCGACCGGTGTGTGCAGCTCGATGCCCGCAAGCGCGTCCTCGGGGCCCGAAGCGTGCAGCGCGAGGGGCTGCTCGGGCTGGAGCATCACGCCCCGCAGGCGATCGACGCCCGGCGAAAGGTCGGCCCGTGCCGCGACGCCGTAGACCGTCTCGGTCGGGAAGACGACCAGTCGCCCGTCGCGCAGGGCGCCGGCGGCGCGGGCGATCGCCTCGCTCCGCGCGGGCTCGTCGAGGTCTCGGATTCGGTCGCGTTCGCCTTGCACGAACTTCAGGTTAGCACCACTCGGCGGATCACTACTCCGACGCCCGCACGCGGCAGGCATCGCGGGATCGCCTCCCCGCGACCCACTCGTACCCCGCCCGCCCGGCATGGCTCAGGCCCGGGATGTGCAGCAGCAGGGCCGGCAGGAAACCCAGCGGCGTCTGACGCAGCGCCCGACGCACGGCGGGGAAACCCACCAGCACCGCCCCCGCCCGAGTCCGCATGGGCATGCCCGCCATCGCCTCTTCGATCGGAACCGGCAGATCGGGCTCGGTGAGCATGTCGCAGAACGCCAGGCGCCCGAACCAATCGAGGGCCCCCAGCACCCGGGTGCTGCCCCGGCAGAACCCGCAGGCCCCGTCGAAAAAGCAGACATCCCGTGCCGCGTCGCGCCGTCCCATGCCGAACGGTAGCCTTGCAGGCTTGAAGAGCGGCCCAAAGCGAGGCATCCGGGCGGCGGATCATCCGTATAGACTTTTGCCGGTCCGGCAGAGCCCGGCCCCCGGCGGTGCGGCGGTTGCCGTGCCCGGCGTGGGCCCGCGGGGCCCGCCTCCCTCCGCCGGGCCCCGGGCGCAGGCCGAACAGAGCACACGCGGGCAAGGGCCCGGCCGCAGATCCGCCCCACCGGCGGGCGCGGAAGGATGAGGGATCCGATGCAGCAGATGACACGCACGAACACCCCCCGCGACCGCTCGCCCCGCCCTGCCCGGCGCCGCGCGTTCAGCCTGGTCGAGCTGCTCGTGGTGATCGCGATCATCGCGCTGCTGCTGGCGATCGTCATCCCCGCGCTCGGCGGCGCCCGCGACACCGCGCGGGTCAGCAGCACCCGGGCATTGATGCAGGACTTCACCAGCGCGGCCAGCCGCTTCGGGCTGGACAACAACGACGCGCTCCCGCAGTACTTCAGCCCCGCCGAGCTGGGCGGGGCGGACAACGCCGACGCCGGCTTCACCGCGATGGAGAACGCGCTGATCGCGATGGCGGGCCCCGGCGCCGTCTTCGGGCGCGTCTCCGACGGCACGCCCGACACGCCCGACAGCTTCATCAAGGTCGGGCCCTCCAGCTCCGACGACACCCGCCAGGCCTGGGTCAACCCGGGCCTGATCGGCTCGGACGCGTACTTCACGCCCCGCGCCGCGAACCTGCTGCCGCGTTCGGCGGCCTCGTTCGGATCGGGCCAGTTCTCCGACTCGCCCTCCAACGGGGACGCGCAGGCGTTCGCCAACGTGGGCGCGACGCTCGACGTGCCGCAGATGCCCGACGTGGTCGACGCGTTCGGCGCGCCGATCCTGCTCTGGGCCGACAACGCCGCGGGCCCCAGCCGCCTGAGCTCGGTCTACGCCGACGGGCGCGACCAATTCGTCGCATCCAGCACCGACGACGGCTCGGCACGCTTCTACCTCAACAGCAACGCCGGCTTCCTGCGCTCGACGGCGCTGGGCCGCCAGGCGCTCGACCAGACCGAACTGAGCGCAATCGGCGCCGACGCCTCGGGCATGTTCGACGACGCGGCGCGCGACTCGTTCATGGCGTTCTTCGGCGACTCGTCCTTCCCGGTCGACATCGACGCCGCCCGGACAGAGATGGTCGCCAGCCGCCCGCGCGGGCGCCTGATCCTGCACGCCGCCGGACCCGACGGGGTCTACTTCAGCCGCAACGACGCGGGCTACCGCACCGTCCTCAAAAGCGGCGACGACCGGGCCTACTTCGGCTCGGCGCTCAAGGACGAGGGCGACAACTTCCTCACCGACGACAGCGGTGCTTCGGTCAGCGACGACCTCACCGAGGTCTTCGACGATCAGATCGTCACCGGCGGCTGAGCACAAAGGCGCTCGAGAAACCCGCGCCCGCTGGTAGCCTGCGCCCCACGTGGGCACGCCAGAACCTCATCACGCGCCGCCGGAGCATGCAGAAGCGCACACGCCCGCGCGCCCGCAGGAGGTCTCGCGCGCTCGCCGCCGGGCGTGGTCGGTCTTCTTTGCCCTCGCGCTGGGCCTCGTGCTCGGGCAACACTTGCCGGGCGTGGCGGTCTGGGCCTGGGCGAGCGCGTGCGTGCTGGGCCTGGCGCTGCACCCGCCGCTGCGCGCGCTCACGGGCGGTGGCGCGGGCATCATCGCCGTGCTCGCCGCGGCCCTCGCGCTGGGCGGCGCGTGGGCCCACCACCGCCTGCACACGCTGCCCGCCGGCGCACCCGCATCAATGCTCGAGCCCATGCCCCCGGGCGAGACGCGCCTGCTCGGCGTCCGCGGCGTGCTCGATCGCGACCCTCGCACCACACGCCCCGCGCCGTCATCGTTCGATCCGCCCGGCCTCGACGAACCCGTCACCCGGCTCGACCTCCGCCTCAAGGCCATCGAGACCGACGCCGGCTGGATCCGCGCACGCGCGCGGATCGTCGTGCTCGCGCGGGGCGACCGAGCGCTCGACCTGCGGGCCGGCGACGGCGTGCGCACGCTCGGACGCTTCGCGCTGCCCCGCCCGCCCGCCAACCCGGGCGAGCCGGACTGGGTGCTGCTCGCCCGCAAGAACAACAGCGCCGGCGTGCTCACGACCACGCCCGAACTGATCGAGACCGATGCGGGCGCTCGCGACGCGCGGGGCGCCTGGTGGCGCGTGCGGGCCAACGTGCGCGCCGCCGCGTCACGCATGCTGGGCATCGATCCCCGGCGCGCCACCGACTTGACCGCCGGGCAGGCGGTCCTGCTGGCTCTCGTGCTGGGCGAGCGCACCGACGAGCTCGAGCCGATCAGCACGGCCTTCCAGCGCACGGGCACCGCGCATCTGCTCGCGATCAGCGGGTTTCATCTGGGCGTGCTCGCCGCGGGCGTGGTCCTGCTGATCCGCGCGACCGGGGAGCGCGGCGGCTGGGAAGCGCCCCTGGTCGCTTTGGCGATCCTCGCGATCCTCATCCTCGTGCCCGTGCGCCCGCCGATCGCGCGGGCCGCGTTCCTGCTGCTCGCGCTGCTCGGGGCCGAGAGCATCGGACGGCGCTACGACCGCCTCACGCTGCTCGCCTGGATCGCGTGCGCGCTGCTGATCTGGCGGCCGATGGACGTGATGTCGCTGGGGTTTCAGCTCAGCGTGGGCATCACGGCGTTGCTGCTCGCGATGGGCGACCCCGCCGGGCGCTCAGCGCGCTGGCTGATCGCGCAGACCGATAGCGGGCGGCGCTTCGGCGCGTCGGCGCTCGCGACGGTCAGGACCTACGCCGCCTGCTGGGGCGTGGGCGTGCCGGCGATCGCGTACGCCACCGGCGTCTTCAGCCCCGTCGCCCCGATCGCGGCGCTCGTGCTCACGCTGCCGGTCGTCGCGGCCGTCGCGCTGGGCTACCTCGCGCTCGCCGTCTCCGCCTTGTCGCCGTTAATCGGGCGGCCGCTCGCGATGCTCGGAGCGCACCTCGGCGGGCTGAGCGCGACGCTCGCCGACTGGTTCGACGCCGTCCCGCTCGGGTCGTTCCAACTGCCGGGCGTCTCGCTCGCGTGGACGATCGGGGCGAGCGTGCTGCTGATCTTCGCGATCGCATCGAGGCGTGCGCGCTGGACGCCGCGGGCCCTCGCGGTCGCGGCCGCCGGGGCCTGGTTGGCGCTGGAGGTCGCGCTCGCGCCCGCGCTGCCCGCCGGCGTGCGTGCCCGAATCGACACGCTCGCGGTCGGCGACGGGACGTGCCATGTGATCCGCTCGGGGCGGTCGGCGATGCTCGTCGACGCCGGCTCGCTGAGCCCGGGCATCGGTGAGCGCACCGTGCCGGACGCGCTGCGGGCCCTGGGCGTGCACCGCGTGCCGACGGTGCTGATCACGCACCCCAACCTCGATCATTACAACGCGCTGCCCGAGCTCATCGGGCCGCTGGGCGTCGAGCGTGTCTTCACGACCCGGGCCTTTCTCAACGCGCCCGCGCCGGTGCCCGAGCTGCTCGCACTGCTCGATGCGCAGGGCGTCGAAGTCGTCGTGCTCGAGGCCGGCGATCGTGTCGCGCTGGGCGAGCTTCAGGGCGAGGTGCTCTGGCCCGCGGGCGGAGCGCCCGTGCGCCCGCTCGCGGCGAACGACACGTCGCTGGTTGTTCGGTTCGACGTGCCGACGGGCGCGGGGGTGCGCACGATCCTGACGACCGGCGACATCCAGCGGGCCGCGATCGCGGTGTTGCTCGAGCGCGGGCTGCCGCGCGTCGACGTGCTGGAGCTGCCCCACCACGGCTCGTTCACCCCGGAGGGCGTCGCGCTGGTCGAGGCGACTGACCCGCGCGTCGTGCACCAGAGCACCGGGCCCGCGCGCCTGCTGGGCGACCCGTGGCGCGCGGCCGCGAGCGGGCGCACGTGGCACGCCACCGCTCGTGACGGGGCCGCGTGGACCGAGATCCTGCACGACGGGCGCGTGCGGACGGGCTCGATGCGCGCGGGCGCGTCGACGCTGCCCGGGGGGTCAGCCGCCCAGCCTTGACGCCTCGCGCTCGACGGCGCGGCGCCGGCGGTCGCGCTGCTCGATGCGGTCGAGCGCGGTGCGCAGGAACGCGCCCGCCGCGCGCGGGCTCTGGTCGCGCTCGATCCATCGCGCGACCTCGAGCGCATCATCGGCAAGCTGGTCCTCACGCAGCGAGACGCGCAGGGCCGCGAGCGTTGCCTGATCCGCCCCGCGCTGCAAGACCGACCGCCCCGCGTGCCACGCGAGATCGCGCACGCGACGATCGCTCTGACGCTTCGCGTCCAGCTTGGCGTACATGCGCAGCGCGTCGTACGCGTTGCCCGTGCGCACGAGCGCGCCCATCGAGGCGGTCGCGACGTCGGGGCTCACGCCCGCGGGGCGATCGTTGAGCAGCCCGGCGGCGAGGCGCGCCGCGTCGGCGTCGTTGCCCAGCATCACCAGGCCGCGGATCGCAGCGCCGAAGTCGCCTGCGCCGGCGGCGTCGCGCACCCGTTCGGCGAGCCCCGAAGCGCCCGACAAGCCGGGCGCCTGATCGCCCGGCGCGCGCTCGAACGCGCCGCCGAGCGTCCACAGCGGGTCGCCCAGCACCGCGATGCGCCACGGGGCGCGTCCCTTGTGGCGCGCGGCCGTCGAGAAGGGCTCCCCATTGATCATGCGTCGCGCGAGCTGCGGCGTCTGCACAAAGCCGTTGAGCCCCGGCTCGTGCACGCTGCCCGCGTACACAAACGCGCCGTTGGCGAGAAAACGCCCGGCGATGGTCCGGTCCGAACCGGGGCTCTGCGCGCTGAACGAGTGCACCATGTGCACCGCCGCGGGGCGATCGAGCCAGGGCACGTCGCCCGCGCGCCCGAGCCCGGGCTGGAGCTCGAAGTCCGCCGCCCGCCCCTTGCTGTTGATGAGGATCAGGCCCGACCCGGGCGCGGTGGCCCCGGTCGTGGGGAGCGCGCCGCTTGCCGCGTCGGCGCGCCAGTTGTCGATGCCCTGGCGGGGCGTGTCCAGCACGCGCATCGGGATGTTTGCGTCGTCGAGCAGGGCGCCGGCCGCGGTCATGTCGAACGCGGCCCAGGCGTTTTCGTCGGCGTACCCGTCGAAGCCCCAGGCGATCACGGCGGGCAGGAACAGGCTCGACATCGCGCGGTAGGCCGAATCCGGCGCATCGCCGATGAGCTGCCCGGCCCACGCCCAGCGCTTGCCGTCGGGCAGGCGCCCGGCGGCGTCGGTCATCGCGAGGAACGCCCGCGGTTTGTCTGCGGTCTGGATGCGCCCCGCCTCGTTGAACGCGAGCGTGATCGCGTCGATGTCGTCGCCCATCGCCTGCCACGCGTCGCCGGCCTGCGCCGCGGCCTGCGCCGTCCCCTGCATCAGCGCGTTGAGCAGCACGTTCGCGTCATCGGTCGACATCGAGCCGTTGACGCGGGTCCGCGCCTCAACAAACGCGAGGCGCTGCCCCCGCCCCGCGGCCAGCGCGAGACCCCCGGCCCACGCCCCGTCGTCCGGGTTGATCGCGACGAGGCCCGGCGTGCGCACCTCGACGCCCCGCGTCGCGTCGGCGTGGGCCGCGGCGATGCGGTCGCCCGAGGCGCGCCCGTTCCGCCCGCCCTGCTCTTGCCAGAGCAGGACCGACTCGGGCCGATACGCGCGGACAAAGCGGGCGATCTGCTCCGCGGCGTGGTCGCTGCCGTCGTCGATCAGCACGGGGAAGACCGCACCGGGGCCGCCGTTGTCGCTGTCACCCCAGGCGCTGATCGCGCTGAGGTAGCTCTCCGCATCGGGCACGATAACAACGTGCGCGAGCGACCGGCGAGCGGCCTGCGCCTCACGCGCCAGCTTGCCCAGGCGGACCGCCGCCGTCGGCTCGCCGACCGGCGGCTTGGGGCGGACCGACGGCGCGGGCGGGGTCGGTGATCGGGCCGGCGACCCGGCGGGCGAGACCGGCTGCCCCGCCCGGGCGACGTCAACGGCCGGGGCGGGCGCGAGGCACGCCGCCCCGACCAGCGCGACAAGCGAAAGGACGGCGATCGACGATCGGCTTCGGGTCTGCTGTGGCATGCCCAAGGGTACGAGGGACGCCCGATCGGCGTTCGCCCCCGACCCTACACTCGCCGGCGATGCCCAGCCTGAGCCGAAAGGCCTTTGTCGAACTCGTCGATCACGCCCGCCGAAACGCACGCGCCGCGTGCACGATCGCGGTCCCCGTCGGCGTCCGCCTGCTGGGCGACCAGCTCACGCCCGTGCTGGCGTACCGGCGCCTCGTCCGCCGCGACGAGCGGACCGCCCCTTCGTTCCTGCTCGAATCGGTCGAGGGGGGCGAACGCCAGGGGCGACACTCCATCCTCGCCTCGCGCCCGCTGATCGACGTGACCGCGTTCGGCAAGATCACCACCGTGCACGACCGGCGGACGCAGGGCGGCCCGCAGACGCGCCGCGAGCGCGACCCGGTCGATCTCGTGCGCGAGATCAGCGGCAACATCGAGCTGATCGTCCCCGCGGGCGCTGTCGAGGCGAAGCTGCTGCCCTCGTGCGTGCTGGGCGGGTGGTTCGGGTACGCGAGCTACGACGCGGTGCGGTACGTCGAGCCCGACAAGCTCAACACGCGCGACGCGCCGCCCGACGATCGTCGCCTCGCCGACGTGGCGTTCAGCTTCTACGACGGGCTGGTCGTTTTCGACCACGTCGACAAGGTCGTGCACGTGCTGCAGCTCGCGCTGGTCGGGGCGGAAGAAGAGGGCGGACAAGCCGTCGGCGACGCGTACGACCGGTGCATCGCGCAGCTGGAGGAGCGGGTCGCGGATCTGCGCACGCCGCACGACACGGGCGAGCCCGGGCGCCTGGGCCCGCCCAGCGAGCCGGCGCCGATGTCCAGCAACGTGAGCGAGCCGAAGTGGCGCTCGATGATCGAGCGTGCGCTCGAGTACATCCGGGCGGGTGACATCTTTCAGGTCGTGCTCGGGCAACGCTTCGAGCGCACGAGCGCCGCCGACCCGTTCGACGTGTACCGAGCGCTGCGCGCGGTCAACCCCAGCCCCTACATGGTCTACATGCAATCGGCGGGCGCGATCATCGTCAGCGGGAGCCCCGAGATCCTCTGCCGCGTGCGGCGCCAAACACACGCCGAAGACGCCCCGGGGCGGCTCGTGGTCACCAACCGCCCGCTGGCCGGCACGCGCCCGCGCGGGCGCACGCCGGGGCAGGACATCGACCTCGAGCGCGAGCTGCTGGGCGACCCCAAGGAGCGGGCCGAGCACGTGATGCTGGTCGACCTCGGGCGCAACGACGTGGGCAAGGTCGCGATCCCCGGCACCGTCTCGCTCGACGCGGTGATGAAGGTCGAGCGCTACTCGCACGTCATGCACATCAGCTCAACCGTGACCGGCGTGCTGCGCCGGGGCCTGGACTGCTGGGACGCGCTGCGGGCGGCGCTGCCCGTGGGCACGATCAGCGGCGCGCCCAAGGTCCGCGCGATGCAGATCATCGACGAGCTCGAGCCCGTGCGGCGCGGGCCCTACGGCGGCGGCATCGGCTGGGTCGGGCTCGACGGGCAGATGGACATCGCTCTCGCGCTGCGCACCATCGTCGTCCCCACCGACCTGCACCAGCCCGCAGCGCCGGGCAGGCCGGGCAGCTGGACGTACCACATCCAGGCAGCCGCCGGCATCGTCGCCGACAGCGTCATCGAGAGCGAACACCGGGAGACCGTCAGCAAGGCCGCGGGCATGGCGCGGGCGATCGATGTCGCCGAGTCGGCGTTCGGCTGAGCGCCAGAGCCCTCGTTCCGCCGCCCCAACGCACCAGAACCGGACGCCTCAAACCGACCCACCCCAAAGACCAAGGCTTTGAAGGCCCGTTTGTATTTGTCATCACACGAGGCAAACATTTCGCCATCTATGGAACCAGGAATGACCAGCCCGCTCTCGTCTGGCCCCAGGGCCTCG
>JBCCDD010000015.1:0-88099 GCA_039033175.1 Planctomycetota bacterium | reverse complement strand
GACAGGCGGGACGCCTGTCCCACCGGCTTTGGGTTCGGAGCACAGCAATGGGACAGGCGTCCCGCCTGTCCGAAGCTCAACCCCCGTCCGTCACGCTGCGCGTGCCACCTCCCCCGCGGGGCGCGGGGGAGGAGAGCCGCACGGGTAGGTGGGCCATGGCAGATCGGGTTAGGCGGTGGGCGGGACGCCGATGTCTTCGTTCCAGAGCTCTGGATGCTCGGCGATGAACGCGCGCATGAGGTCGATGCAGCGTTCATCGTGCGCGACAATGACTTGCGTGCCCTCGGCCTTGAGCCAGTCTTCGCGCCCCTGAAACGTCTCGTGCTCGCCGATGACGACGCGGGGGATGCGGTGCAGCACCGCGGCGCCTGTGCACATGGCGCAGGGGCTGAGGGTGCTGGCGAGGGTGAGGGTGTGCCAATCACGCCGGCGCCCGGCGCTGCGGATGCAGGCGGTCTCGGCGTGGGCCGTGGGGTCGCCCGTTTGCACGCGGAGGTTGTGCCCGCGGGCGACGATGGTGCCGTCCGGGTCGGCGAGGGCGCTGCCGATGGGGATGCCCCCCTCGTCGCGCCCGGTCAGGGCCTCGGCGTAGGCGGCGTCGAGGGCGGCGCGGTCGGCGGGGGTGAGTTCTTGGGTCTGGTCGGTCATCGGTTGAGCGTATCGCTAGGCTGAGGCGATGAGCGAACAGCGCAGCGCAGGCGGGCTGGTTGTCTTTGACCACCCGCTGATCCGCCACAAGATGACGACGCTTCGTGACAAGTCCACGAGCCATCGCCCGTTTCGGGCCGTGCTGGCGCAGATCGCCGGGCTGATGGTGTACGAGGTGACGCGTGGGTTCGAGACCGAGCGGGTCGAGGTGCAGACGCCCATGACCACGACGACGGGCTGGAGCCTGCGCGGGCGGGTGACGGTGGTGCCGGTGCTGCGCGCGGGGCTCGGCATGGTCGACGGCGTGCTGGAAGTCATGCCCGAGGCGCGGGTCGGGCACCTGGGGCTTGCGCGCGATGAGCGCACGCTCGAGCCGACGACCTATCTGCGCAAGCTGCCCAGCGATCTGGACGCGGGGCCGGTGGTGCTGGTCGACCCGATGCTTGCGACCGGGGGCAGCGCGTCGGCGGCGGTGCAGATGCTGCGCGAGGCGGGCGCGAACGACCTGCGGATGATCTGCCTGGTCGCGGCGCCCGAGGGCGTGAGCCGCCTGCGCGCGGATCACCCCGACGTGACGATCTATGCCGCGGCGCTGGACGAGAAGCTCGACGGGCGCGGGTACATCCTGCCCGGGCTGGGCGACGCGGGCGACCGGATGTACGGGACGGCCTAGCGGATACGAGGCAAGGGGCGCACGAAAACGCCCCGCGGGCGGTCGGCCCGCGGGGCGCTGGTGTGCATCGGTGCGACGACGCGGCGGCTCAGCAGCCGGCGTCGAACTGGCTGAGGTACTCGAGCACGTCGAAGAAGTCGAAGCTGCCGAAGGGCGCGGCGAGGTCGGCGGCGGGGTCGGAAGCGTCGAAGAGGCTCAGGTACTCGAGCACGTCGAAGAAGTCGAGCTCGCCCGCGGGGGCCGCGAGGTCGGCGGCGCAGGCCTCGGGCTGGGGCGTGCCGATGAAGATGTTGTCGACCAGCCACCCGCTGTCGGCGTTGGTGCCGCTGCTGATGAATCGCAGACGCCCTTCGGCGAGGAAGCCCAGGAAGGGCAGCGGCGCCTCGAAGGTGGTGTAGGTCTCGCTGGCGGTCGCGCCGTCGAACGAGAAGACGTCCGTCCAGTTGTTGTTGATGTTGAGGACCTGGACGCGGAAGGTTTCATCGCCGGCGAGCTGATCGCCCCGGATGTCCATGCGGAGGGTGGGGATGGAGGTGGCGTCGCCCACGAAGTCGATCGCGAAGCTCTCGGCGGCGATGCCGGTGCGGACACGCATGGCGTTGCCGTCGGTGTCGGGGGTGATGACGGCGGGGATGAACGCCTCCCACTGGAGTGCGCTGAAGTCGCCGGTCTCGAAGTCTTCGACGAAGGGGAGCGAGGCGGCGTTGTAAGGCCCGGCGCTGAGGTTGTCGACGAACAGGGCATCGTCGGCGTCGTCGAGCTGGGCGGTCACGCGGATGCGGAGGTTGCTGTTGGACAGCGCGTTGGGCGCGAGGATGGTGGTGCGCTCGTAGGTGTCGGTGGCGGGGATGGTCGCCAGGGTGTTCCAGGCGTTGTCGGTGCCGGTGTACTCGATGAGCAGCGACTCGCCGCCCTCGATCGACGTGCCGCGGAGGTCGACCTCGACGACGCGGACGGCGCCGTTGATGCGGTTGCCGGTGAGCTTGTTGGACTCGACGCTGCCGCCCTGCGCGAGGCGGAGGGCGTTGGATCCGCCGCCCGAGGCGGGGTCGGCGACGACCTGTGCGCTCGACGCGACGGGCCAGAAGACGGTGTCGAGCGTCGCGGACTCGAAGTCGAGGTCGAAGGGCGCGAGCGAGCGAGGCTGGAAGGTCTGGGCGACCTGGATCGCGCCGAGGGTGTTGACGCGTCCCTCGCCGTAGCTGTCGTCGCGCCCGGGGCTGCCGAGGTCGTCGCTGCCCAGACCGATGACGTCGCGGGCGTCTTCGGGGAGCAGATCGGGGGCGACGCTGAAGACCCTCGCGCCGACGCCGGCGGCGATGGGCGATGCGAAGCTGGTGCCCGAGCTGTTGCCGTAGCTGCCGCCGCGCCGGGTGGCGCGGACGCCCGAACCGGGCGCGGTGATGTCGACGGCGGGCCCGAAGTTGCTGAAGCCGGACCGCTGGTCGTTGGATCGGGTGGAGCCGACGAGCATGTAGTTGCCCCCGCCGCCTTCGATGAAGGAGCCGTCGTTGCCGGCGGCCCAGAAAAGCAGCGAGCCCTCGCGGAGCATGGTGAGCGCGATGCCGCTGATCTGCGGGTCGGTGCCGCCGGAGTAGGAGGCGTTGACGATGCGTGCGCCGTTTTGGGCGGCCCAGAGGGCGCCGTCGAGGATCGCGGAGATCGGCGCCGAGCCGTCGGGCGACTCGCTGACGCGGATCGGCATGATGCCGAAGTCCCAGCCCACGCCGGTGACACCGATGGCGTTGTTGCCCTGGGCCGCGGCGCAGCCGGCGACGAAGGTCCCGTGCCCGTTGAGGTCGTCGACCTGCCCGCCGTCGGCCTGCGCGAGGCGCGTGGTGCTGTTGTAACCGGGGACGAGCCCGGCGACGAGGTCGGGGTGGTCGAGGTCGACGCCGCTGTCGCAGACCGCGACGATGACGTCGCTGCTGCCCGTGCTGATGTCCCACGCGGCGGCGGACTGGATGCGCGAGTGCTGCCAGCTCGAGCCGTACTGCGAGTCGTTGGGCACCAGGCCCGGGAAGACGCGGTAGTTGGGGCTGACCAGGGCGTAGTCGCCCAGCGCGTCGAGCATCGTCGCCAGCTCGCCCTCGGAAACACCCGCGGGCAGCGGGACCACCGCGGTCATGCCGGCCAGCGTGAGGCGCGAGGCGCGGGCGACGCGGGCCATCGCGGTGTCGCGCTTGTCGTCGCGGATCATGACGAGCATCTCGCCGGTGAGCTCGCGGCTGCCGGGCGCGACGTCGAAGGCGACCGGGCCGCGGTCGGCGAAGGCGTTGAGCATGAGCTGCTCGTCGCCCACGCGGAGGTCGAAGGTCTGGCGCATCGACTCGACGATCTCGGTGCCGCGCCGGAGACGATCGGCGAGGTTGCCCGCGCCGATGCGCCCGCCCGTGTCGATCACCCCGACGCCGGCGATGGTCGCGTCGGCGGCGTTGGTGCCGCTCGCGTGCGCGAGCCCGCAGCAGGCGAGCATCGCGATCGCCGCGCCGGTGGCGGCGGTGGTGCTGGCGGTCGAGGTGCGGGCCCGTCGTGTCTTGTCACCGTTGCTCATGTCTGAAAAACCCTTCTGCGTGCCGGCCCGATGCGAGACCCGGGCGGGTGGAGTCGATTCGTGATGGGTGCGTGTGGGATGGGATTCAGGGCGACGCGGGGCAGCCCTCATCAAAGATCGCGAGCAGCGCGAGCACGTCGAAGATCGTGTGCGCGCCGTCGCTGTCGAGGTCGGCCTGCGGATCGCCGGCGGACCAGAGGTCGATGAACAGGATCACGTCGAAGATATCGAGCGCGCCCGAGCGGTCCACGTCGGCAACGCATTCGCCCGGGCGCGGAATGCCGATGCGGACATCGTCAATCAGCACGGACCCGCCCTCGCCCCGGAAGCGGACGCGGGCAAAGTTGGAGAGGCTCAGCGGGCTGAGATCGAAGCTCACGTCGGCGAAGTCCGCGGCGGGCGGGGGCGTCACCGACGCCCGCTCGATCCAGCCGCCGAAGATGCTGCGTTCTTCGAGGATCAGGCGTGCGCCGGGCTCGGTCGCGCGCGCACGGGCGGAGACCTCGATGGGTCCGGGGGCGTAGGCCTGGAGGCGAACGGGGCCCGTCTCGAGGATGTCGCCCGCGCTCAGGCGGTGCGAGCGTTGCCCGCTGGTCGATGCCGATTCATCCGGCGAGCCCGCGATGACGCTCCACGCGGGCGATGTTGCGCCGGCCTCGAAGTCTTCGACCCACGCGTCGCTGCGCGGGTCGATCTCGATGCCGTCGAATCGGGCGATGCTGAGGTCGTCGATCAGCCACGCGCCCCACGGCGCGGCGTCGACCGGGCGGAAGCGCACGCGCAGATCGGCGTGCATCGCGCTGGCGGGCAGCGAGATCTCGCGACGCGCAAAACCGTTGTCGATCGGCGCGTGCGCGGGCCAACGGGCGAGCTCGGCCCAGGCGCCCGCGGCGTCTTGATACTCGACAAGCAGCTCGCCGCTGGTGCCCGCATCGGGACCGGCCTGCCCGGGGCCTCGGACGTCGGCGCGGAGGCTGGCGGCCTCGGCACCGAGGCGATCGGCGCGGAGCACGCCGGTGGTCGTTGTTGCGCCCGCGGGGATGCGCAGCGCAGCGTCGTCGGTGCCGCGGCGCACGAGCGTCGCGCCGCCCGCGTCCCAGCGGACCGCGTCGGCGGCGAGGGCGCCCGAGATGGGCGGGATCGCGAAGGCGTCAACGAACGGCAGAGGCTGGCGCCGATCACCGATCGCCGCGGCCTCGACCGCGGCGGCCAGATCCAGCAGGCCCTGCCCGTGCACCGTGTCGTAGCCGACATCGCCCGCGTCGCGGGCGGTCGCCAGGAGGATGTCCTCGACGGCGCCGGCGGGCAGGGTCGGGTCGGCCGACCAGACGAGGGCCGCGGCGCCGGCGACGATCGGGGCGGCGAAGCTCGTGCCGGTGGCGCTGGCCGTGCCCCCGGTGCTGGAGAGCGTGACGATGCCCACGCCGGGCGCGAGCAGATCGAGACCGGGCCCGGTGTTGGAGCCGCCCCACCGCTGGCGGTTGATGTCGTGCGCGCCGACGACGGTGACGCCCTCGGCGGTTTCGGTGACGCTGGATGCGCCCTCGTTGCCGGCCGACCAGACGAGCAGGATGTCACGCTCGCGCAGCTCGGCGCCCAGCTCGCGCACGCCGGGCGAAGTGGGCCCGCTGTAGCTGACGTTGATGACGCGTGCGCCGTTGTCGGCGGCCCAGCGGGCGCCGGCGAGGATGTCGCCGACGAGCGCACCGCCGATGGGCGAATCGCTGACCTTGACGGGCAGGAAGGGCGACTCCCACGCGATGCCCGCGACGCCGAACGCGTTGTCGCCCGTGGCCGCGGCCGAGCCGGCGGTGCGCGAGCCGTGCCCGTTGGCGTCGCTGATCAGCCCGCCCTCGCCCTCGGTCAGGCGGGTCACGGCGTTGTACCCGGGCAGGCGGTTGAGCAGGTCGGGGTGGTCGATGTCGATGCCCGTGTCGCACAGCGCGATGACCACGCCCGGATCGCCCGTGGTGATCCCCCAGGCCGCGGGGCTGTTGAGCTGGTCGGCGGCGTGGTGCCACTGGAGATCGAAACTCGGATCATCGGGCGTGATGCTCGAGGGGAAGAGCCTGTGCTCGTGGTCCGCCCAGGCGACGCCGTCGAGCTCGGCGATCGCGTCGAGCAGGCTGGCCGCGTCGAGGCCCGGCGGGACAGCAATGCGGAGCATCGCTTTGCCGGAGGCTTCGCGCGCAGCGCTCGGCGCGGGCGACCAGCGCCGGGCAATCAGCGGGGCGAGTTCGCCCTCGGCCTCGGCGAGCGCCGCGCCGGCGAACACCCCGGCCGCGGTGCCCGTGAGCCCGCGGTCGGCGGCCAGCGCCAGGCGCTCACGCTCGCTGCGCAGCCGGACGAGCAGCAGGCCGGTCTCATGGCGTTTCTGGTCTGGGGCAGCCGCGGGCTTTGAGTTGAACGGTGTGATGGGGTTGCTGTTGAGGCTGGTGTCAATCTGGGTCAAAGCATCGCTCGTTCGAGCGAACAGCCCCAGCGCGAGCCCCGCGGCCGCGACGCACACGGCCCGATAGCCCGGACGCGCAAGGCAAGCGGTGCCCGGGTTTGACGCGACTCTTGAGCCCAACACGACCTCCACCGCCCCACGCGGGGCACCACCAACAACACCGTACCGCGTGTCCGCGGGACAGCACCCCAAAACGGGCCGTTCGACGGGATGAACCGTCGCCTTGGGCCTCGGCCGGGCGTTACAACCGGCCGGCCCCGCCCAGCATTCCCGCGGGGCGTTCGGGCGAGGGTTCGGGCCGGAACGGGTTCCCTTGAGCGAACGCGAACGGCCGCGGGATAGATTGCAGGTCCGAGAACTGCACAGCCCGGGCAGAAGAGCCGGGCGGGGGACAGGCAGGGCTCGGCGAGACATGCCCGGCCGCACACCGCCGGGCGTCGTCTCGATCAAGACCTTTGCTGTACGTTGAACCGCCCGCGGGGGTTGCGGGGCGGGGCGTGTGAATCGGGCTTCCCAAGGGGCCAGGTCGGGGGCGAGGACGGCCGCGAGGGCGGCGTGGGGACTGAGCTGGGCGAAAGATCGCCCGGAGGACAGCGGTGACCCGAAGCGACCAACACCCATCGACCCAACACCCATCGACCCACCACCCATCGCCAGACCACCCATCGCCCGACGCGGCGCGCCTGGGCGAACTGATCGGGGCCCAGCACGCGGCGATCTCGATCGTGACGCCCGACGAGCCCGACGCCGAGGGCGCGGTCGCGCACGCGTGCGTTGCGCTCGGGCTGCCGCTCTCGACGTGGAGCATCCTCGACGGGCTGCGAGGGGCGAAGGACCCGGCCCGCCCGCTGCCCGATACCGACAGCCCGCTGCAAGCGCTGATCACCGCGCGCACGCTGGACGCGCCGGGCGTGGTGCTGCTGCGTGACATGGGGGCGCACCTGAGCGACGCGCGCACGCTGCGCGCGTGGCGTGACCTCGTCGCCCACGCGCGCACGCACCGCTGCGCCGTGGTGATGGTCGACCACGAGGCGTGCGCGATCCCGCTGGTGAGCGAGCTGTCGACCGAGCACCGCGTGAGCCTGCCCGCCGGCGAGGAGATCGAGTCGATCGTGCGCGAGGAGCTGCGGGCGGTGCACCGCGACACGCCGATCGAGATCGACATGACCCGCGCCGACTTCGGGGTGATCATCAAGAACCTGGGCGGGCTGAGCCGTCGCCACGTGCGCGCGATCGTGCGCGAGGTGGTCGCGCTCGATCGGCGCTTCAACCGCGAGGACCTCAACCATGTGCTCGCGCTCAAGCGGGCGCTGCTCAGCGGGGACGGCGTGCTCGAGCCGGTCGAGAGCCCCGCGACGCTCGACGAGGTCGGCGGGCTGAGCCACCTCAAAGCCTGGCTCAAGCAGCGCGAGCGCAGCTTCGACAGCGAGGCGGCGGACTTCGGGCTGAGCCCGCCCCGAGGCGTGCTGCTGCTGGGCGTGCAGGGGGCCGGCAAGAGCCTGTGCGCCAAGGCGATCGCGACGGCGTGGGGCAGGCCCCTGCTGCGGCTCGACCCCGGCTCGCTGTACGACCGGTACGTGGGCGAGAGCGAGCGTCGCCTGCGCTCGGCGCTCGAGCAGGCCGAGGCGATGGCGCCGATGGTGCTGTGGATCGACGAGATCGAGAAGGGCTTCGCGTCGGCGGCCTCGCAGTCGACCGACGGCGGGCTGAGCCAGAGGATGTTCGGCACGCTGCTGACGTGGATGCAGGACCACCGCTCGCCCGTGTTCCTGGTCGCGACGGCCAACAACATCGACGCGCTCCCGCCCGAGCTGCTGCGCAAGGGGCGGTTCGACGAGATCTTCTTCGTCGATCTGCCGGGCGAGGAGGCAAGGCGGATGATCGCGTCGATCCACCTTGGGCGCCGGAGCCAGGACGCCGGGGCGTTTGACCTGGACGCGATCGCGCGTGCGACCGAGGGATACAGCGGCGCGGAGATCGAGCAGGCCGTGATCGCGGCGCTGCACCGCGCGTTCAGCGAGCGGGTCGCGCCGACGACGGCGATGATCGTCGAGGCGGCGGAAGCGAGCCCGCCGCTGAGTGTGACGATGCGCGAGCGGATCGCCTCGCTGCGCGCGTGGGCGAGCGAGCGCTGCGTGCCGGCGGGGTAGGGATGCCAGGACTGCGTCGAGCGGACAGGCGCGACGCCTGTCCGACCGGTGCTTTGTGAAGCGGACAGGCGGCCCGGCTGTCCTGCTCGGGCGGGCTCGCGGGCGCTGCTCGGCGCGGGGGCTACTCGGCCGGCGCGAGGGCGTCGGCCTGGGTCGCGCGGGCGCGTTCGAGCAAACCTTGCTCGAAACCCTCGGTCAGCTCGAGCGCGGGCTCAAGGTCGAAGTGCCACTCGATGACCGTCTCGGTGCGCCCGGGGAAGAGGTTGGTCGCCAGGTCGAAGCCGGGCCACTCGGCGATCGGGGCCTCGGCCCGCTGCTCGGTGTGCAGGGGCTCGTGGCCCTCGAGCTCGAGGCGGACGTCGTAGTCGCCGTAGAACTTGAACGCGGCCTCGGCCGGTGTGCGCCCGATCTCGCGGTCGTTCAGCCAGACCAGGGCGCCGGGGGGCGAGCTGGTCACGACGATGCGCCGGTCGTGGCAGCCGACGAGGGCGGCGCAGGCGATGCAGAGAGCGGGCGTTGCGGGGGTTCGGCCTGGCATGCCCGAAGCGTAGCGTCAGGCGGGATCGAGCAGGGACGAAACCAGCGCGATCGCCCGGGCGGTCTCGGGGTGATCGGCGGCGTCGGGCTGAGCGAGCGCGATGGCCCGCTCGACCTTGTGGCGCAGCTTGCCGGTGGCTCTGGGCTTGTTGTCGGCGCGCGGCTTGCCGCTGTCGGCGGCGTTGTCGAGCACGTCGGCGAGCTTGATCAGGCGGGCCCGCCAGTCGGCGGCGCGCAGGCGGGTGTCGTAGTCCGCCTCGCGCGGCGTTTCGGGCAGCAGCATGTTCTTGGTCAAGGCCGCGACGATGTCGGCGACGGGCGCGCCGAAGGCGCCCGCGAGGTCGTCGTAGTCGGTCGGCGTGTCCTCGATCGTGTCGTGCAGGGCCGCGGCGGCGAGCGCGACGCCGTCCTCGCACCCGAACGTGTCGCGCACCGTCATCATCACGCGCACGACGTGCGCCGCGTAGGGCGTCTGCCCGTCGCGGCGGGTCTGCCCGGTGTGCGCGCGCTGGGCGAACGAGATCGCTTCGCGCCAGGGCTCACGCCCGAGCTGGCGGCCTTGTTGATCGTCTTGCTGGGGATGCTGACCGGTCACGATGCGCGGGTCGTGCTCTCGGGCGAGGCTCGCCCGGCGGGGTGGACGCCCGGCTGTGTTCCGGTCGAGGGCGTGCTGTAGGGCTCGTCGAACTCGTCGCCCCGGAAGAGGCTGCCCAGGTAGACCCGGCGCACCGTCTCGTCGTTGATCAGCTCGCGGGGCGTGCCCTCGGCGAGCACGCGCCCGGCGTCGATGATGAACGAGCGGTCGCAGACGCGCAGGGTCTGCTGCACGTTGTGGTCGGTGATGAGCAGGCTGATGCCGTCTTGGGTCAGGCGGCGGAGCTCGGCCTGGAGCTCTTCGACGGCGATGGGGTCGACGCCGCTGAAGGGCTCGTCGAGCAGGATGAGCCTGGGGTTGGTGACGAGCGCGCGGGCGATCTCGAGCTTGCGTCGCTCGCCGCCCGAGCAGGTACGGGCGGGCTGCTTGGCCTTGTGGCTCAGGCTGAACTGGTCGAGCAGCTCGGCGGCGCGGCGTTTGCGCTCGGCGCGGGCCATCGGCAGGGTCTCCAGGATCGCGAGCAGGTTCTGCTCGCAGCTCAGGCGCTGGAAGACGCTGGGCTCCTGGCTGAGGTAGCCCATGCCCAGGCGGGCGTGTCGGTACATGGGCAGCCCGGTGACCTGGCGCCCGTTGAAGAAGACCTGCCCGTCGTCGGCCTCGATCATGCCGATGGTCATGCGGAAGCTGGTGGTCTTGCCGGCGCCGTTGCGTCCGAGCAGGCCGACGATCTCGGCATCACCCACGTCGAACGAGACGCCGTCGACGACCGTGCGCCCGTCGTAGGCCTTGCGCAGGTTGACCGCTTCGAGCAGTGCCATCGGGGGGAGTCTACGGGCCCCGGTCGGGGGCGGGGTTGGGGGGCGGGTTAGGGGCTGGGTCGGAGGCAGAGTTGATTGTGCGGTCGGTTGTCCTCACACTGTCTTGATGAAATGGACCCCCGGGCGGGGTGTGCAGCGGCTGATCCCGTGGGCCACGCCTCTGCTGATTGCCGTGCCGATCCTTGTTGTTGATCTGCTGTTGGGCCAGACGCAGGCGGAGCTGTTCGGGGAAGGCGGCCCGGTCGAGACGGCCCAGCTCGTCATCTGGGGCATCGCCGCGGTGCTCGCTCTGGGCGGGGCGCTGATCGGCGAGCACCCCAGGCGCCTCGTGACGTTCTGGCTCGGCGTGATCTGCGTGCTCTGCTTCGCGCGCGAGCTCGACCTGCACGAGGCGCTGAACCCCGAGACCCTGGGCGACCTGGGCGTGCGCTACCGCATGGACTGGTGGCTGCAAGACGGCGCGCCGCTGCTGCTCAAGCTGAGCTGGGCGGGCGTCTTCACGGCGATCGGGGCGGCGGTCACGCTGCCGCTGGTCTTCGGCAAACCCGACGCGATCAGGGCGCTGCGCAACGGGTCGGCCTCGGCCTGGATCCTTGTCATCGGGTGCGGGCTGCTGGCGATGGGCGTGGTGCTCGACGACCTGCTGCGCGACGCGCTGCCGCTGGCGCTGCGCCAGCCGGCGGAAGAGATCTGCGAGCTGATCGGGGCGGCCTGCTTCATCGCGGGCGTCTTTGCCCGGTTTGTCCCCGAGTGGCGGGGCGAGGGCGCCGCCGACGCACCGGACACGCCGGAGGGGGCGGGCGAGGCGGCTGTCAGTTGAGGAAGCGGAGCGTCATCGGGTAGCGGAACGACTCGCCCCGGTTCGACGCGATCGCGCCCAGGATCATGCCGACCAGGCCCAGGACGTAGACCAGCGCTACGAGCCCGAACGCGACGCCGCAGGTCACAAACCCCAGCACAAAGAAGACGGCGGCGTAGAGCAGCAGCGAGATCTGGAAGTTGACGACCTCGCGCCCGTGCTCGTCGATGAAGGGGCTCTCGTCCTTCTTCATCTGCCACATGATGATGGGAGCGATGATCGCGAACGGGGGGATCACCCACTGCCCGAGCACGCTCAGGTGCATCAGCAGCGCGAAGGTCCGCTCGTCGGGCGTGCTGTCCGGGTAGACAAACCGCCCGTTGGGGCCGACGCCTCCGTTGGCGTCCGGCGATGGATGTTGCCCCGGCCCCTGTGTCACGCGATCGGCCTCCCAACCTGGCGATAAGCAAGGCGATAAGCAAGGCGATGAGCAGGGCCCGCGGCCCCGCCTGCCGTGGTTTATAGGAAAACGCGGGCTCGCGTTTCACGAGCCCGCGTCGGGAGATCTGATCACAGATTGTGAGAGCCGGCCCGGCGGGCTGCCGATCAGGCGCGTCGGCGGCGGGCGGCGAACAGGCCCGCGCCCGCGAGCAGACCCGCGGCGCCGGGGGCCGGGATGATCGTCAGGTCGAAGACGAAGCTCGCGGCGCCGCCGGTCGGGGCGGACGCCTGCGAGGCGTCGGCGATCGACTGGGCGACGGCGCGGATCGCGTAGGTGCCGGCCTCGAGGTCGAGGTCAAAGACGCCGGGCCCGCTGGCGACGGTGCCCTGGCCCTGTCGCGAGAGGATGAACGCCGCGTCGGCCTCGCCGCTGGCGCTGGCCGCGACCGAGAGCGACGCGAGCGCGTTGCTGTCGAGCGTGAAGACGATCTCGAAGATCGAGGCGATGGAGCCGACCGAGGCGGGGTTGAGCGAGAGGCTCGCGCCGCCTCGCCCGACGATGCGGTCGGCGCCGATGTTGCTGGTCTGCGAGCCCGAGGCCGCCGCGGCGCCGTTGCCCAGGGCGGAGAGCTGGATGTTGTCATCCATCGCGGCACCGAACATCGTCGGCGTCAGCGCATCGGCGTCGTTCTCGTCCGGCGTGGCCACGTTGCCCGAGACGAGGCGAGCATCGGTGACGAGCGTGATCTGCCCGCTGGCGAGCCCGGCAAAGGCGGCGAGAGCGAGAGCAGCGCCCGTGCGGGCGGTGGTGGTCTTCAGCATGTTGGGTTCCCCTGAGTTCGGTGCGGTGCATCCGCGACCGGCCCAGAAGATGCCCGCGCTTTCGGACCTTGGCGAACCGATTTTCGGGCAAGGCCCGACTTTCGTGGAACTTGCCCGCCTCTGCCCTCCGGTGGGCGCCCCGGGGCCGCGAAGGCTCTCAGGCCCGGCGCCGGCGGGCCAGCAGACCCGCGCCGGCGAGCAACGCCACCGATCCCGGCGCGGGCACAAGGCCGAACCGCACGTCGAAGTTGGCGATGCCCATGTCACTCGACGGGCTGGCGAAGAGGCTGACGATCACCTCGGCCCGGGCCGAGAGGGTGTAGCTGCCCGGGCCCAGCGTCACGACCTCGTTGACCGAGGCGTCGGCCCAACTGAACAGCTCGGCCCCGCCGGGCATCGCGCCCTCGGAGATCGCGAGGCTCGCCACGCCGGCGTTGTTGTCGGTCAGCTCGGCGTCGACGAGCCACTGCTGCGTGCTGTCGATCGAGAACCCGACGGTCAGAAAGGCCCGGCTGAGCGCAAAGGCATCGGAGGCGGTCTCATCGAGCACGGCGGCCGACCCGGTCGCCTCGGCGGTGCCGGTGATCAGCGTGCTGCTGACGGTGGTGTCGATCGCGCCGCTGGCCCGGGCGCTGGCCGAGAAGCCGCCCAGGGTGATCAGCCCATCGGACGCGCTCCAGTCGAGGAACGGATCATCGCCGAGGTCGCTCGGGAAGTACTCGACCTGCTGCTGATCGGCGCCGTTGTCGGCGTTGACCTGCACCTCCAGCGAAAGCTCACGGAGATCGTTGAGCAGCGTGGCCTGGGCCGAGGCGATGCCCGCCGAGGCGGCGAGCGTGGACAGAACAACAGCGGCCGGGGCCAAACGGTGCTTCATCACAGGTCTCCCTTTGGTGGCCCCGATGCCGAGGCGTGCGGTTACAACATACCCCCGATCCGGAGCAGCACCACCACCCGGACACACAAACAGACGCGTCTTTCCATGCGAAAGGCGTTCGTGATCGATGCGCTCTTGGCGATCTGGCGGTGGCCCGAGAGTCGCTTTGGGCGATCTGGGAAAAAGAGGCGGGCGAGGCGTCACTGCCCGAAGAGGTTTGTCTCGGCAAACATGCCGGTGCGCTCGAAGTGCTCGAGGGCTTCTTCGGTCGACGTGAAGATCTTGGTGCTGGTCTCGGTGATGAAGGGGCTGGGCGCCTTCTTGGGTTTCCAGACGACGTAGACCTCCTTGGCGTGCTCCCACGCGTGCTGGAGCTCGCGCTCGACGCCGCTGGAGAGGCCCGGGATGTCTTTGCCGCCAACGCCGGGCAGCTCGGGGACGTAGCTGACGATCATGTCGGCCTGGTCGATGAGCTTGAAGTCGCGCATGTAGATCTGCCCGTCGATATCGCCGGCGATGTCGAGCACCTGGCGGACGGGGACGCGGATGGTCTCGTCGGTCGAGCGGCTGCCGCCGAAGTTGTGGGGCGCAACGTCGAGGAAGCTGTCGACGTTGCCGTTCTTCGCGGCCTCCAGCGCCCGATCGAGCAGCAGCTTCTCGTCGACGTCGCCCGGGTCGAACGTGATGAAGTGCTGCGCCAGCGCCGCGCGGAACGCGTCGATCTCGGCCAGCACGTCGGGCATGTCGACCACGTGGCTCATCGGGAAGCTGGGGTACACCTTCTTCATCTGCGGGCGGCAGAGCAGACGGAACATCGTCCGCGTCGTCGACTCGTGGCGACCTCGGCTGACGATGTAGAACTGGCTGCCGAGGACGGCCTGGCTCAGCAGCTCGGTCGCGAGCTGCTCCTCCTCGCGCCAGACCATGCAGTCCTTGAGCGTCGCGTCGATGTCGTGCTCGTCGTGCAGGCGGTGGTGCACCACCTCGATGTTGTCGACCAGGCAGATGAACAGGTCGGGCTTGAGCTTGCTGACCTGGTCGAAGTCGAACGCGCTGAACAGCCCGTGCCGCCAGCGGAACGTCGCGTGGGTGTTGACGATGACGTGCTGCTGGTCGCGGCTGTCGGCGATGACGTCCTTGAACGCGGCCCGGCGGAGGCTGTTGAGGCGGCTGAGCGGCAGATCGAGGATCCGCCCGGGGCGCACGTCGCGCGCCTCGTCGTACATGATGTCGCCGATGTTGTAGGTATGAACGGTCTCGCCCTGCTGCCCGGCAAAGCGGGCGATCTCTTCGAGGTAGGGCTTCTTGTCCATCCCGACCTGGCCGGTCACGATCGCGCGCATGGGTCTGCTCCCCTGAGTTGGCAGTCATCGTAGAACACCCCCGGGCCCCGGGATGGAAAGACGCCCGCGCGGCCACCCGTTCGGGCTGCCCCGGCGGGTTTTTGCGCCGGAACCCGGTATTCGGATTGATCGCCGGACGACAAAACATTAGAAAACACACCGCTGTTGGCACTTGTTGCAAAAAGTAACAAGCACCTCGTGGTCTTGTTATGCAACAACCATTCCGGATCGATCAAGGAGGTATCGTCATGTTGAAGCGTTCTGTTTCTGTCGCGTTCCTCTGCACGGCCGCCGGGACGGCCCTGACACTGCTCGCGCTGCCGGCCTGCACCGTCACGGATCCGGGCGGCGGCAAGTGGACCGTCGGCCCCAGGGTGCCGCCCCAGCCCAACAACGGGACCGTCGTCGGCACGTTCGTCGGACCCGACGGGAACACGTACCAGCTCGTCGACACCAACGGAGACGGCGTGCCCGACTTCGCGGTCGGCCCCGACGGGCAGTGGCGCCCCATCACGCCCCCCACCACGCCCACCACACCGGCGGGCCCGGTGCAGCCGGCACAGCCGGGCGAGTCCCTGCCGGGCAAGGGCGGGGGCGAGACGGTCAACCGCTCGGGCAACAACCTCGCCGAGATGACACTCGAACCGGTTCGAGCACCGATCGACTGGTCCGACTACGTCGACTGGGACAACACCATCGACCCGCCCATGCCCTTTGACTTCGGCGGCCTGTCGCCCGAGGACTGGATCGCCGCGGTCGGGCTCGACATCGAGCCGGGTACTGTCGCCCAGACCGACGCGCTCCGCGTCAACCGCGCCGACATGATCGGGATGACCGGCGACGCGACATTCCTGCTCTCCAGCGCGTTCGTCATCCCCGACGTCACCGAGTTCGAGCTCAGCAGCGAGATCTACGCGCTGCTCGACGACAACGGAGGGCCGTTCTTCATGGCCTTCCGCGTCGCGGGCGACCTGTCGGAGATCGTCAAGTTCGCGTGGGAGATCGGCGACGGCGTGCAGGAGCTGGAATTCGACAACGACGGGTCGGAGTGGACGCTGATCGCCGATGAAGACGCCGGCACCGCCACACTCTTCCAGGACGGGCTCTTCGTCGGGCACGTCGACATCGACTGACGCCCCCACCCGCACGAGGCCCAACGCCTCGCGCCCGCCCGCCTCGCGACAGCAGCGCGGAACACCGAACCATGCCGGCAAGCCACCCAGCCCAAGCGACGGCCCGCGGCCCGATCTGCCACGAGCGTCACCGGGTGTGCCGGCCCCGACCGGGGGGCATCGCCCGAGGGTCGGGCAAGGTCCGAGCTTCCACTGCCGCGCGGGGCGGCGCGGGATTGGTCTTGCTTTGCGTGTTCTTCGCCGCCACGGCCTCGGGCTGTGGCAGCAGCAGCACCCGGCCGCCCTCCGCCTTTGCCCTGGCGGCCCAAGAACTCGCGTCGGACCGCGTCGTCGCGATCGACATCCCCACCGCCGGCGCGGGCTCGGGCGTGGTGATCGACCGCCGACGCCTGCTGACGGCCCGCCACGCCCTGCCCGGTTTCATGCTCGCGCCCGCGCCCCCGGGGGGCGTCCCCTTCAGCGGGCTCGTGCTGGATCTGCCCGAGGCCCTGGCGGCGCCCGGCACCGCGTTCGTGGTCGAGGCGGCGCAGGACGGCGCGGGCGACTGGGCGGTGTTGCGCGTGGCCGAGGGCGAAGGGCTCCGTATTGAGGGGGCGATCCCGGCTGCGCGGGCCGCGGGCCTGCGTCGGAACGAGCCCGTCGTGCTCGCCGGCTATCCGGGTGCCGATGTACCCAGGCACCTGGTTTTGCTCACCGGGCGGATCGCGGCCTTGCCCCGCAAGCTCGACGACGGGGCGGCGGTGTTCGACATCCGCCTCGATCGCCCGGGCGACTACGCCGGGCTCTCGGGCGGGGCGGTGCTGGTCGAGCGCGAGGGCGCGCCCGCGCTCGCCGGGATCGTGGTCAGCGGGCACACCGGGCCGCTCGGCATCGGTGCACCGAACCGCGCTCGGGCGGCAACGGTCTCGGACGAATTGCTCCGCTGAGCGCGTGGGTGCGTGTCGCACCGGTTACCCGGACGGATCATCGAGGCCCGTTCGGTGTCGCCCTGCGCGCCCGCTACGATGCCAGACATTCCCCGCCCCCGGAGCCCGAGCCCATGTCCATCCTCATCGACGCCAGCACCAAAGTCATCTGCCAGGGCATCACCGGCAGCTTCGGCGCGACACACACCAAGGGCTGCTTCGAGTACGGCACCCAGATGGTCGGGGGCGTCACGCCCGGCAAGGGCGGGCAGAAGGACGCCAACGGGCTGCCGATCTATGACACCGTCCGCCAGGCGGTCGACGCGGGCGGCGCCAACGCGACGATGATCTTCGTCCCCCCGCCGTTCGCCGGCGACGCGATCCTCGAGGCGGCCGACGCGGGCATCACCGTGATCTGCTGCATCACCGAGGGCGTGCCGGTGGGCGACATGATCCGCGTGCGGGCCGTGATCGATGAGATGAACATGTCGCTGAGCGACGCCGATCAGGTGTACCTTGTCGGGCCCAACTGCCCGGGCGTGATCACGCCGGGGCCCAAGACGGGCGAGGGCACCGCGGCGTCGAAGTACACCAACGCGGGGTGCAAGATCGGCATCATGCCGGGCTACATCCACACGCACATCAGCGAGGCGAAGGCGGGCAAGGCCGTCGGCATCGTGAGCCGCAGCGGCACGCTGACGTACGAGGCGGTCTGGCAGACGAGCAACCTGGGGCTGGCGCAGAGCACGTGCGTGGGCATCGGGGGCGACCCGGTCCGCGGGCTGAGCCACGCCGACGTGGTGCGCATGTTCGAGGCCGACCCGGACACGCACGGGATCCTGATGATCGGTGAGATCGGGGGCGAGGACGAAGAGGCCGCCGCCGATGTGATCAAGCGTGAGGTGACCAAGCCCGTCGCGGGCTTCATCGCGGGTCGCACCGCGCCCCCCGGCAAGCGCATGGGCCACGCCGGGGCGATCATCAGCGCGGGCGCCGGGGGCAAGGCGACCGGCACCGCCGACAGCAAGATCGACGCGATGCGCGACGCCGGTGTCGAGGTCGCGATGAGCCCCGCCGACATGGGGCGGGCGATGGCCAAAGCACTCGGGATGTAACGCATGACCGACGAGCGGGGGAACACGCCCCGTCCCGGAGCCGCTGGGCACGGCTCGCTGCGGGACGAGGTCAACAAACAGTCGGCGTTCGAGAGCCCCCACCAGGAGGCCTTCCTGAACGTCGCGCGCACGAGGTCGCACCTCGAGCGCGACTTTTACGCACTCTTCAAAGCCAGAGGGCTCACCGAGGCGAGCTACAACGTGCTCCGCATCGTCCGCGGGCACGAGGACCGGGGCAGCCCCATCCGCAGCAGCGCGATCCGCGACGAGATGGTCGTCCGCGTGCCCGATGTCACGCGCCTCGTCGACCGCCTCGAGTCGCGCGGGCTCGTCGACCGGCGCCGATGCCCGGCCGACAAACGCGTCGTCTTCGTGCAGATCACCGCGCGCGGGCGCGAGCTGCTGGACCGCCTGCAAGACGCCGTCGGGCGCACCCACATCGCCCAGCTCGAGCACATGACTCGCGGCGAGCTGAGCGAGCTCAACCGCCTGCTCTACCTCGCGCGCAACCCCGGCGCACGCCCACCGCCGGCTCCGGGGAGCGAAACCGGGCGCTAGGTTTCTTCGAAGCAACGGGCCGCTCTCTCTCTCTTTGCGCCCGGCTTCGACAGGAGACCCGCCCCGTGAACAATCCTCAAGCAACCCCCGCGGATCAGATCTCGATCGCGATCGTCTATCACAGTGGCTTCGGGCACACCAAGGCCGTCGCCGAGAGCATCGCCGCGGGCGCACAGAGCGTCGAGCGCGTGTCGGCGTCGCTCGTGCCCGTGAGCGACCTGCCCGCGCAGAACGCCGAGGGCGCCCCCGCCGGGCGCTGGGGCGAGCTCGACGCGGCCGACGCGATCGTCTTTGGCAGCCCGACCTACATGGGCACCGTGAGTGCGCCGTTCAAGGCGTTCATGGACGCGTCGAGCGCCGCGTGGTTCGGGCAGAAGTGGCGTGACAAGATCGCCGCGGGCTTTACCAACAGCGGCAGCCCCAGCGGCGACAAGGTCGCCACGCTCCAGAACCTCGCCGTCTTTGCCGCCCAGCACAGCATGATCTGGGCGTCCTGCGGCGTCTTCCCCGAGCCGGCGAAGAAGACCAACCGCCTCGGCGGCTGGCTCGGGCTCATGACCCAGGCCGACAACGCCCCGCCCGAGCAGACCCCCCCGCCCGAGGACCACGAGACCGCCCGCCTCTTCGGCGCTCGCGTCGCCCAGGCCGCCGCCCGCTGGGCCCGGGGCAAGCGCGCCTGAACGGAGCAACGGACGGAGCCGGGCAATCCGCTGCGAGATCGGAAAAAGTCGCGCGTGTGAGAAATAGACTCGCCCGAGCCGTTGATTTATTTGTTGCCACAACTACTATCCGCCTGTCACCACACGGAGCCCACCCATGACCACGACCGAGACCACACTCAAGCAGCACGTCGAAGGCCTCATCGCCCTGATCAGCGAGGGCAAGATCCTCGAGGCGATGGACACCTACTACGCCGACACCATCGAGATGCGCGAGAACAACGAGCCCCCCACCGTCGGGCTGGCCGCCAACATCGAGCGCGAGAAGCAGTTCCTCGCCGGCGTGAAGGCGTGGCACTGGACGAAGTGGCACGCGGTCGCGGTCAACGAGGCCGACGGCGTCGCGCTGATCGAGTACAGCTTCAACTTCACCAGCACCGAAGGCCAGGACATCACCTACGAGCAGGCGACCGTGCAGCGCTGGCAAGACGGCAAAATCATCAGCGAACGCTTCTACCACGGCTGAACGCCCGCGCACGCGAAGACACCTAAGCCCCCAGCAGCCGAACCGCGGCCCTGATCGACGCGCCGAGCCACTTGAGCTCGGCGCGTTCTGTTTGCTCGGCATCCGCGTCGGAGCAGATGCGCAGCCGCCGGGCGCCGGCGCGGACCTCGAGCGCGCGCCCGTTGCTGCCGCTGACTTGTTTGACGCTCGTCACCTCCCCCGTCGCGAGCGATTCACCCCGCGCGAGCAGACGGCTGGCGCCCGGGAGCGCCGTCACCAGGCCTCGCCCCGGGTAGAGCCAGACGCTGCGCACCGCGTCGGGCGAGACGACGACACGCCGCGTGCCCCGCAGCAGCGAGGCCCAGGCCCACACGACCACGAACACGAACACCCCGCCCAGCGCCGAGGCCGCGACCCGCCCCCAGACCGGCACAACGCCGCCGCCGGCGACCGCCGGATTGATCCACACCAGCGCTCCCATCAGGGCCGCGATCGCGCCGATGAAACTCAGCACGAGCAGAAAACAGCCGAACACCGGCGGCCCCCCGCGGGCGAGCCGCGTGAACACGATGCGCTCTTCCTCGGCGTCGATGTCGACGTCCCACGCGACGGGCTCGGGCTGCTGGGGCAGGGCGACCTCGGCGAGTCGCTGCGCGTCGCGCCGGGCGGCGATCGGCGTGCGCGCGCCCGAGGCGCTGGCGCGCCGCTCGGCGCCATCCGCCTCGGTCGTGTCGACAAGATCGACCCCCAGAAACTCAGCGACCGCCAGCGCGACCGTGCGCACACGGTCGAGTTGCCCGTTGTGCGTCTCATCGAGCACGATCGCCCGGCGCGCCTCGCTCGTCCGCAGGCGCACGCGCCAGACCTCGGCCTCGCTCTCGATCGTGCGATCGGCGTGCCCGGGGCGAGATCGCTCGACACGCATCTCGAGCGCAACGCCGTCGACATCATCCAGCTTGAAGTCAAACGGCCGGGTCTCAACGGTGATCACCGGGCTCATGATCGTGTACTCGCCGCGCCCGAGCGCACGGTCGAGCACCAGCCGCTCGCGCCCGCGCAGCAGCTGCAGCAGGCCGAGCCAGAAGAAGATCTGCCCGAGGAGCAGGCCCACGATCAGCCAGCCGACGGCGGGCCAGTTGCTCTGCTGCGCTTCGAGGATGAGCAAGCCGCTTGAGAGCAGCGTCACCGCGGCGCCGAGCGCGAGCGTGAAGAGCATCCACCCCAGCCCGCCGACCACGCCGGCGAGGACGAGCCGGCCCCCGGTCTGTTCGACGATGCGCATCTCATGCCCCCGCGACCGCGTCGCACTCGATCTCGACGACGAACTCCGGCGCGATCAGCGCGTGCACCCCCACCTGCGTCAGACAGGGGCGGTGAACGCCGAAGAACGACGCGTGTGCGCGCCCGACGGCGTCGGCCTGGTGGATGTCGGTCACGAACACGCGCGAGCGGACGATCGCGGTCCGCCCGAGCCCGAGCTCGCGCAGCGAGCCCTCGATGATCTCGAAGCACCGGAGCGTCTGCGCGTGCGCGTCGCCGGGCGCGAAAGCCTCGCCCCCATCTGCGAGCGCGACGGTGCCGGTGCAGAAGACCAGCCCCCCCGCGCGGCTCGCCCGGCTGTAGGCGTAGGCGGTCTCCCAGCGGTTCCCGGTGCCAACACGTTGCCAGTCGCTCATGCGGAGCCTTTCGCGAGTGTGAGCAGCCCGGTGGCGCTCAGCACGCCGACCGACACGAGCAGGAGGCCCACGAGCGCGCGCACGGTGCGCAGGCGGACCTTCTTGACCAGGCGAGCGCCGGCGAACGCGCCGACAAAGCCGGCGAGCGTCGCGGCGACAACGGGGCCGGCCGCGTCGATCGCACCGGCGCCGAGACCCGAGCCAGCGGCCCGCGCGAGCAGCGTCGCGCCAAAGAGGTACGCGAGCAGGCGCGCGACATCGACCATGCACGCGATCACGGCCCCTGTGCCGACGAAGGCCTCTTTCTCGAGCCCGGCGCGGATGAGGAAGGCGCTGCGGAGCGCGCCCTGGTGCCCGCTGAGCCCGCCGAAGAATCCGCTGAGCACCCCGCCGAGGGCGAGGCGGTTCCCGTCGACGCGCGCACGCTCGAGGTTGCGCAGCTCGAGCACGCCGAAGACCGTGATGAGCACACCGACCAGGAGTTCGATCGGCGTGACGCTCGCCGTGCGCTCGCCGATCGTGTACGCGAAGGCCGCGGGCAACCGCCCGACGAACTCGAGCAGCAGCCCGCCGGCGATCGCGGCAACCACCGCGGGCACCCCGAACCGCACGACGACCGACCGGTCGGCCCAGCCGCCGACGAGCAACACCTTGAACGCGCTGTTCGCCAGGTGCGCGACAGCGGTCGCGGCGATCGCGACCTCGGGCGGGAAGAACACGATGAACGCGGGCAACAACAGCGTGCCCAGCCCGAAGCCGGTGAAGAGCGTCAGCCCGCCGGCAACGAGCCCGACGACCACGACCGGCGGGTAGACCCACAGCTCGCTCATGCGCCGGGATCCCCATCGGGCGGGATCTCGATGCTGCCGGGCCCGAACTGCCCGCGTTGGCGCGTGCGGGCGCGTGCTTCGAGCGCACCGGCGCGCTGGACGGCGCGCGGGCCGAACCGATCGGCGATCGCGTCGGTCGCGCGATCGACGGCCCTGGATCGCTCGCTCGTCTCGGCGTCGAACAGCCCGAGCTGCGGCGCCGCGCCGGCGGGGTCACCGAGCTGGCTCACGCCGACGCCGATCAGGCGCACGCTGCGGAACTGCCTGGCCCACTGGTCGAACAGCCCGCGGGCGGCGTGCGCGATCGCGCGCGTCGAGTCGCCCGCCTCGTCCAGCGTGCGGCTGCGCGTCACGGTCTCGAAGTCGCCGAAGCGGATCTTGACCGTCACCGTGCGCGCGAGGCGCCCGTGGCGGCGGAGGCGGCGCGCGACCTGCTCGGCCTGATCGAGCAGCACGGCCCGAACCGCGTCCGGGTCGGCCAGGTTCTCGCCGAACGTCTGCTCGTGGCTGATGCTCTTGGCCTCACGGTCGGGCGTGACGGGGCGGTCGTCGAGCCCGAGCGCGAGCGTATGCACGTGCGCGCCGAAGTCGCCCAGCGCCTGCAACAGGGTCTGGTGCTCGGCGCCGGCGATATCGCCTATCGTGCGCAGCCCGAGGCGGGCGAGGCGTTGCTGCGCCGCCGGCCCGACGCCCCAGAGGCGCGAGACGGGCAACGGATCGAGCACGGTGCGCACGGTCTCTCGCGTGATGATCGTGAGCCCGTCGGGCTTGTCGAGGTCGCTGGCGAGCTTGGCGAGGAACTTGTTGGGCGCAACCCCGACCGAGCAGGTCAGGCCCGTCTGCGCGCGCACGTCGCTCCGGATGCGCCGGGCGATCGCGCTCGGCTCGCCCAGCAGTTGCACGCTGCCGGTGACGTCGCAGAACGCCTCGTCGATCGAGACCGGCTGCACGAGTGGCGTGCAGGATTCGAGGATCGACATGACCTGCGCGCTCACCTCTTTGTACGTCTCGTAGCTGCCCCTGACGACGACGGCGTGCGGGCAGTTGCGCAGCGCGACGGCGGTGGGCATGGCGCTGCGGCAGCCGAATCGGCGGGCCTCGTAGCTGGCCGCGGCGACGACACCGCGCCGCCCCGCGCCGCCGACGAGCACCGGCTTGCCGCGCAGCTCGGGGTTGTCGCGCTGCTCGACCGAGGCGAAGAACGCGTCCATGTCGACGTGCAGGATCCCGCGCTCGGGCGGCGCGAGCGCGCTCACATCGGCCCCAGCAGATCGGCGGCGGTCGCGTTGGCGGTCGCCGACGGGTCGATCTGCGCGTCGAGGTCGGCGGGGATGAGCAGGCGGAAGGCCGAGCCGCGACCCTGCGCACTCTCGACGCGGATGCGCCCGCGGTGGTCGGAGGCGATGCGGCGCGTGACGGCCAGGCCCAGCCCCGTGCCGCGCAGGCCCTTGGTGGTGTTGAAGGGCTCGAAGATCCACCCGAGTTTTTCCGTCGGGATGCCGGGCCCGTTGTCGATCACGGTGATCTCGCACCACGGGCTTGGGGTGAGCACGCCCCGGGCGGCGATCGGCCCGCCCGCCGGCTCGTGGAAGACCGCGCGCACGGTGACGGCGCCCTCCCCCGCCTCGACCGCCTCGACCGCGTTGCCCAGCAGGTTCATCACCGCCTGGTGGATCAGCCCGGGGTCGACGTGGATCGGGGGCATCTCGTGGTCGACGTCGGCGATCAGCGCGATGCCGCGCTCGGCGCAGCTCGGCTCCAGCAAGCGCACGCAGTCTTCGACCAGCTTGGCGAGCTTGGTCGCCTCGAGCTCGAGCGTGGGCCTGCGCCCGAAGGCGAGCATGTTCATCGTGAGCTGCACGATGCGGTCGAGGTTGCGCTTGAGGATGTCCCACCCGTTGCGCACGGTTTTCTGGTCGTCTTTGGTGAGCCCGATCTCGACCAGGTCCGCCCCGCCGCGCAGGCCCTGGAGGATGTTCTTGATGCTGTGGCTCAGGCTCGCGACGGCCTCGCCCACGGCGGCGAGACGCTCGGCGTGCAGACGGCGCTGCGCCTGATCGATGTTCGCCAGCGCGAGCGCCGTGTGGCGACCGATCGCGTTCATCAGCGCGAGCTGTTCTTTGCTGAACGTGAGATTCGTCGTGCTGCTGTCGATGTAGATCGCGCCGAAGGTCTGGTCGCGGAAACGCACGGGGCTGCACAGCGCGCTGCGGATCTGGTACTGCTGGACGGAGTCGCCCGCCTTGAAGCGCGGGTCGCTCATCGCGTTGGAGCTGAGCACGCCCTCGCCGTCGTCGATCGCCGCGGCGAGGATCGTCCGGCTCACGGTGAAGGGCGCGTCGTCCTCGGTGCCCGGGCGGGCGGGGTCGTCGCCCTGGCGGACGACGGCGGGGCTGAGCTGCTCGTCGCCCGGTCGCCCGAGCATGATCACGCCGCGCTGCGGGCGGAACTCCTCGAAGACCAGGTCCATGACCGCGTGCAGGAGGTCGCGCGCCGCGGTGATCTGCGTTGTCAGCTCGGTCAGGCGGTAGATCACGCGTAGATGCTCGACCGCCGCGTCGGCGCGCGGTGGCGATTCGAACGCGACGCTGTCCTCGCTGCTGGCGATGCGGTGCTCGACCTCGGTCTCGACCTCGCCCGAGACGCGGACGAGCGCCGGGTCGTCGTCGCGCCCCTGCCCGAAGACGTAGAGCGATGACCCGACGCGGATCTGGTCGCCCAGCTGGAGCTGCACGCGCCCGCTGATGCGCACGCCGTTGACGAACGTCCCGTTCTGGCTGTCGAGGTCGCGGATGTGCCAGTCGTCGGCGTCGGGGGTCAGCTCGGCGTGGCGGCGCGAGACGGTGGTGTCGTCGATGGGCAGGGCCTCGCTCGACCTGCCGATGAGCTGCGGCTCGCGCGGGGGCAGGGCGAACTTCTTGCCCGAATCGGGACCCTGGATCGCGGTGAGGGTCATCACGGCGCGGCCCCCCTCGCGTGCGCACGCGCGAGCTCAAGGACCGCGGGGTCGAGGCCCTGGACCACGCTGCGGGTGGAAAACGGGCGGGTGAGCAGGCTCCTGGCGATGCCGACGACCTCGCCGGCCCCGTTGACCGCGGGCCCGCCCGACATGCCGACCCACGCGCCGTCGCTGATCACGAACGAGCCCGGCGGGACGTGGCGGGCGTCGAGCCCCGGGCGGACGACTTCGCCCGGCACCGTGATGCGCACGATGCGCCCCGCGCCGTCCTTCGCCGGCGTCGTGCCGGTGAAGCCGTGGAGCGTCACCGTGCCGCCCAGAGGGACGGCCGGGCCGAGCGCGGCAACGGGCGCGTCGGTCGAGCCGCGGGTGACGCGGAGCACGGCCCAGTCGTCGGGCGCTTCGCCCCGGGCGACGACCTCGAACGCGGCGTCGCGGGCGTCGAGCATGGTCATGGGCGTGGCGTCGATCACGTGGGCGGCGGTGAGGATGAGATCCGGCGCGATGCGCACGCCCGAGCCGATGCCGAGCGTTTCGCGACCGGTCCAGCCGCTGAGCAGGACGAGCGAGACGTCGCCGCGGAGCTGTTCGACGCTGCCCATGGGGGCGCCGTGGGCCGCCGAGGCGGGCAGCCGCCCCGCGGGCGCACACCCTGGGCCCATCGCGAGCCCCGCCAGCGGGACCAGCAGCAGGAGCATCAGGCGGAGCAACGGGAGGAGCGAGCGGGTTGGACGGGCGGGTGGCATCGTCGCTTCCTAGTCTAGAGGCGATGGCCAGGCGCCCCGCCAAAAACAGTTCGCGGGCCCCGACCGCGGGCGACCGCGTGATCGTGCTCGCGGGGAAGGAGCTGCTGCTCCGCCAGGAGTACACGCGGGTGGTGCGCGAGGCGCTGGAGGCTGCGCACGGATCGATCGATCAGTTCCGCTTTGACGGCAATACCGGGGCGGCGGAGGTGCTCGACGAGTGCCGGAGCTTCGGGCTCATGGCGAGCCACAAGCTGGTCATCGTCGACGAGGCGGACCAGTTCGTCAAAGACACGACCCGCCCGCTGCTCGAGCGGTACTGCGCCGGGCCCAGCGAGGGGGCGACGCTGCTGCTGCGGGGCGACACCTGGCGCGCGGGCAACCTGGACAAAGCGATCGGCGAGATCGGCGTCATCGTCGACTGCAAAGAGGTCTCCCCCGCCGACGCGGCCCGCTGGCTGGGCGGGCGGGCCGAGCGGGCCCACGGGGTGAAGATCGACCGCGACGCGGCGAACGCGCTCGTCGAGCGGGTCGGCGCGTCGCTCGCGACGCTCGATACCGAGCTCGCCAAGCTGGCGACCAATGTCGGCGCGGGCGCGAGCGGAGCGCAGACGATCACGATGCGCGAGGTGGGCGAGCTCGTGGGGCTGACGCGCGAACAGGAGCTGTGGGGCGCCCAGTCGGCGCTGCTCAGCGGCGACGCCGGCGTCGCGATCGGGCAGATCCGCGCGATCCTCGACACCAACCCCAAGGGCGCGCACGTGCCCCTGACCTACGCGTGCAGCGACCTTGGTCGCAAGCTGGCGCTCGCTTCGGCGGGCAAGCGGAGCGGGCTGGGCCCGGGGCAGGTCGCGTCGGCGCTGAAGCTCTGGGGCGAAGCGCGGGACCTGCTGCCCGGGGCCGCGGGGCGGATGGACGCGGGCGAGGCGCGGGCGCTGTTCGACGCGGCCTCGGAGGCCGACGTGGCCCAGAAATCGGGCCTCGGGCGCCCGGCACGCACGCTCGAGGCGCTGGCGGTGCGGTTCACCACGGCGCTGTCGGCACAAAACGCGCGGCCGGGACGCCCGCCTCGCCGATAGCAACCTAAGACCAATGCCCGGCGGAGCCGGCGCGCGACCACGGGCAAGGAGGCTCGGCGATGACGACAAGGCAGACGCGGCTGCGCGCACCCATCCGCCCGCTGACCACGGCGATCCTGCTGATCGCCGGCTCGGCGGGCGGGCTCACGCTCGCGTCCTGCGCCGGCACACCGACCACCGGGGGACCCGCAACGGACCGCGGCGCCGCGCGCGAAAGCGGGGGCGTCAACGCCGGGCTGGCCTCGCTCACGGGCGATCGCGACGCGGCGCGAGGGCCGGACAGCAGACGGGGCATGGGCCTGGACCCGGCCGATCCGTTGCTCGATGACGTCGTGGGCGCGGCGCTGGGCGAGTTGGACGCCGGCGGTGCTCCGGCCGGCGGGGACCAAGACGCCTGGGCCCGATCGGCGGCGATGCTCGAGCAGTACTTCGACAATCTCCGCGACCCCTGGGGCGAGGAGCCCGGGGCAACTCGGGGTGCGTCGGCAGGCGAGCGAGGAACCCAGCCAACTGGCGAGCCGGGCGAGCCGGCGCCGGTCGCGATGACCCGGCCCACGGCCCAGATCACGCCCATGCCCGCTCAGCCAGCACCCCAACCGGTCCGGCAGGAGGTTTCCGAACCGGCGACCTTGCCCGAACAGCCCGTGGAGCCCGCGCCCGAGCCCTCGCCCGAATCGGCGTTCGAGCGGCCCGGGCTGGTCGCGGCCGATGCCGAGCCGACGGCGCCCGCACGCGTGCGCACGCCCGAGGAGCGCAAGGCGGATCTGGTCGCCGACCTTGGCGATGTGCTTCGTGAGCTGGCAGGCGCGCAGGACGGGGGCTTCCGCGAGGCGCTCGCGCTGGCGGGGCTGGAAACCCTCAACCCGGGCGCGCTGGGCGATCTGGCCGAGGCGGGCGTGCTGCTGCCCGAGGAGACGCGGGGCCTGCTCGCGGCCCGCGAGCTGCTGGGCACCCTCGCCCAGACCGGCGGCACCGACATGGACGGGCTGGCCGACGCGATCGACCGCATCGGCGACGACGTGCGCCGCGACACCAACCTCAAGGTCACGGCGGCCGCCCTGTGCACCCGGGTCGAGGGGTATGGGCGGTACACACCCTTTGCGGCCGGGGCGGACGGGATGTATCGGTTCCTCGCCGGGCGTCGCCAGCCGGTGATCGTGTACGTCGAGGTCGACCGGTTTGCGCGCAAGGCGATGGACGCGGGCGACGGGACGGCGCGGTGGGAAGTGATGCTGAGCCAGGAGCTTGAGATCTATGCCGCGGGCGACGGGACGCTGGTGATGCGCCGCCCGGCGGAGACCGACCGGTCGGTGAGCCGGGCGAAGATCCGCGACTACTACCTGATCAACCAGACGTACCTGCCCGGGACGCTGAGCGTGGGGCGGTACAACCTGAAGGTGACGATGCGTGACGAGCACCGCGGGGCTGTGGCGGAGGCGGTGGTGCCGTTCGAGATCGTGGCGGACGGGCGGCTGGTGCCGTAGGGGGGCCCGGCGCTTGCGCGGGGGCGGACAGGCGGGACGCCTGTCCCACGGTTGGGTCGCCTACGAGGCACCCTGTTGTGGCGTGCTGTCTGTATCGTTGAATTACTGCCCTGTTTTGGTGGTTTTTGTGTGCGTGCGGCCTGCCGATGTGGCGGCGGGGCGGGAGCGATGGCGGGCGGCGCGGGCGCGTTTGTGCGGCTGCGCGGATTGCGAGCGGGTTGAGGCAACTGGCATGGCCCGTGCAACCGATAGAGCGTCCCGGTTTCGGTGAATCGTCCGCCTCTGGAAGATGGCGTGTGCGAAGCCGGAGGAAATCCGGGGTGAGCGGGGTTGGCTTCGTAGGATCCCGCGAAGAGGCGTTGCGCGAGTGCGCGTGGCGCGAGTGAGACTGGGCACAGGCCCAGGGAGGCGTCGATGTTTGAGCGATTCACCGATCGAGCCCGCAAGGTCATGGCGCTGGCGAACCAAGAGGCCCAGCGCTTCAACCACGAGTACATCGGGACCGAGCACATCCTGCTCGGGCTCGTGAAGGAAGGTTCGGGCGTCGGCGCGAACGTGCTGAAGAACCTCGACGTCGATCTGCGCAAGGTGCGGCTCGAGGTCGAGAAGCTGGTGAAGGCCGGTCCCGAGATGGTGACGATGGGCAAGCTGCCCCAGACGCCGCGGGCCAAGAAGGTCATCGAGTACGCGATCGAAGAGGCGCGGAACCTCAACCACAACTACGTCGGGACCGAGCACCTGCTGCTGGGCCTGCTGCGCGAGCACGACGGCGTGGCGGCGCAGGTGCTGATGAACCTGAGCCTCAAGCTCGAGGAAGTTCGCGAGGAGGTCTTGAACCTGCTCGGCGCCAGCAGCGAGAGCGACGGCGAGGGCGAGGCGGCGGTGGCCGGCGGTGGCGGCGAGGGCTCGCCCCGGGGCAAGGGCAAGAGCAAGACGCCGGCGCTGGATAGTTTCGGGCGTGACCTGACCGAGCTCGCCAAAGAGAGCGGGCTGGACCCGGTGATCGGGCGGGCGAACGAGATCGAGCGCGTGACGCAGGTCTTGTGCCGGCGGACGAAGAACAACCCGGTGCTGCTGGGCGAGGCGGGCGTGGGCAAGACCGCGATCGTCGAGGGCCTGGCGCAGCGGATCGTGGGCGGCGACGTGCCCGACATCCTGCACGAGAAGCGCCTGGTAGTGCTCGACCTGGCGATGATGGTGGCCGGGACGAAGTACCGCGGGCAGTTTGAGGAGCGGATCAAGGCGGTGATGAACGAGGTTCGTCGCGCCAAGAACGTGATCCTGTTTATCGACGAGCTGCACACGCTGGTGGGCGCGGGCGGGGCCGAGGGCGCGATCGACGCGTCCAACGTGCTCAAGCCGGCGCTTGCGCGCGGCGAGATCCAGTGCATCGGCGCAACGACCTTCGACGAGTACCGCAAGTACATCGAGAAGGACGCGGCGCTGGCGCGCCGGTTCCAGTCGATCGCGGTCGACCCGCCCAACGCCGAGCAGGCGGTCGAGATCATCATGGGCCTCAAGGACAAGTACGAGGAGCACCACCGGGTGACGTACACCGAGGCGGCGGTCCGCGCGGCGGTCGAGCTGAGCGGGCGGTACATCACCGGGCGTGTGCAGCCTGATAAGTCGATCGACGTGATCGACGAGGCGGGCGCGCGGGTGCGGCTGAAGACTATGACCAAGCCGCCGAACCTCGCCGAGATCGAGGGCGACATCGAGCGCCTGACGGTCGAGAAGGACGAGGCGGTGAAGAACGCGGACTACGAGAAGGCCGCGGACCTGCGCGACAAGGCGGAGAAGCTGCGTCGTAAGAAGGAAGAGATCCAGCAGGAGTGGCGGACCAAGAGCCAGGAGACCAGCGGTCTCGTGGACGAGGACGTGATCGCCGAGGTCGTCAGCAAGATGACCGGCGTGCCGCTGCAGAAGCTCGAGAAGGAGGAGGCGCAGCGCCTGCTCAAGCTCGAGGAGGAGCTGCACAAGAAGGTCATCAGCCAGCACGACGCGATCAAGGCGATCAGCAAGTCGATCCGGCGTGCGCGTGCGGGGCTCAAGGACCCCAAGCGCCCGATGGGCAGCTTCATCTTCGTCGGGCCCTCGGGCGTGGGCAAGACGCTGCTGAGCAAGGCGCTGGCCGAGTTCATGTTCGGAGACGAGGACGCGCTGATCCACCTCGACATGAGCGAGTACATGGAGAAGCACAACGTCAGCCGGTTGGTCGGCGCGCCCCCCGGGTACGTCGGGTACGAGGAGGGCGGGCAGCTCACCGAGCAGATCCGCCGGCGTCCGTACGCGGTCGTCCTGCTCGACGAGGTCGAGAAGGCGCACCCCGACGTGTTCAACATGCTGCTGCAGATCATGGAAGAAGGGCGCCTGACCGACTCGTTCGGGCGCCACGTCGACTTCCGCAACACCGTGCTGATCATGACCAGCAACATCGGTGCGGACCTGATCAAGGGCGGCGGGGGCTTCGGCTTCCAGCAGCGCTCGCAGGACTCGGGCTTTGAGAACATCAAGGGCGTGCTGATGAAGGAGATCGAGCGGTTCTTCCGCCCCGAGTTCATCAACCGCCTCGATGATGTGATCGTCTTCCGCCCGCTGACGCGCGACGACCTCGTGCAGATCGTCGAGTACGAGGTGAGCAAGGTCGGCGAACGCCTGGCGATCCAGGGCCTGTCGCTCGAGATGGACCAGAGCGCCAAGGACTTCCTGATCGACAAGGGGTACAACCCCGACTACGGCGCTCGCCCGCTGCGCCGGGCGATCGGGAGCTTCATCGAGGACCCGGTCAGCGAGATGCTGCTCAGCGGCGAGCTGCACCAGAAGAACACGCTGATCGCGACCAAGGACGCCGAGGAAGAACGCCTCGCGTTCAAGTCCGAGCAGCGCGACACGGGCGACGATGACGGGAACGACGGAGGCGACGGCGGCGGTGACGGTGACACGGGCGACCAGCCCGAGCCCGAGGCCCAGGCCGACACGGCTTCGACCTGAGGCCGCCGGATTTGGTCAGATCCGCGGGCTGAACCGGCTCCGCAGAACCCGATCAGAGCATGAAATTAAACACCCCGCGGGCCGACGCTCGTGGGGTGTTTTTTGTTGCCGGGCAAGGACTTGCGCACGCTGTACGCTGGCGGGTTCCCGTGGGCAGAAGAAAAACTGCCGGATTTGGTGGCCAAACGCTTGAACGTTGTTTCACCGTGTCTTACTCTCGCAGGGTCCGCCCTCGGGTGGACGGGAGCGTGACGTGAAGGGCTAAGACAGGTCCGGCTTGGGTGTGCCAACCCAAGCCAACTCGCACACTCGACATTTGGGCATGGCTTGTGGGGCACGGCTGCGTTTCTGCGCACGCCGATGACACGTGGGGTGTCAGTTGCATCATGGGTATCCGGCGGCGTGAGACACCGCCTGATTGAACCCGAGCACGCTTTGTGCTTCCGGGGGCGCCGTCCTTGTGTCTGTGCGATGGAGTGAGCCCCTTTTCGTTCGCGATCCCGCTTTGGAGAGAGTCGCCGGGCATGTGCCCCGGCGGCGACGGGACGGAGTGAAGAAGGAGTTCACAAGATGAACAAGATTGCATTGATCGCCCTGGCCAGCATCGCTGGCGTCGCGTCGGCCCAGCCGGCTTCGTTTATTGACCTCGGCACCATCGGCGGCGAGGGCAGCTACACGTTCGACACCAACGGGACCGAGGCCTTCCTCTTCGGTGATCCCAACAGCTTCGTGGACACCGAGCTCGGCCTGTACGATGCCGCCGGCAACGTGCTCGACAGCAACGACGACGGCGGCGACGGCTTCCTGAGCAGCATCACCGCGACTCTCTCGGCCGGTGTGTACTACCTCGCCGTTTCTGAGTTCGACTCCGTCTTCGAGGACGGCTTCATCAACAGCGGCAGCAACTACGAGGACGGCGACACCCACGAGATCGACCTCAACATCAACGGCGCGCTCGCCGGTGAGGCGACCGCGGGCGTCGACAGCTCGATCGGCTTTGAGAACCGCACCCAGTTCTTCGCGGTCACCGTCGTCCCGGCTCCCGCCGCGGCCGGCATCCTGGCCCTCGGCGGCCTGGTCGCGACGCGTCGTCGTCGCGCCTGATCGCTCGATCATCTGATCGAAATCACCCGGGCGGGGCCTGACGGCTCTGCCCGGTGTTTGCGTTTCGCGGGTGCCGGGCCCGTTCGGGTCGCCGCGATGGTTTGAGACACGCTTCGCTGGAGGAGAGTTCCATGAAGACCGCACTGATCGCCCTTGCCGCGGCCGCCGGTATCGCGTCGGCCCAGCCGGCCACCGTTGCCGACTTCGGCACCATCAACGCCGCCGAGGGTTCGGTGTCGTTCGACATCGCGCCCAACGAGATCGCCTGGGTGAGCTTCACCGTCGGGGCCGACTTCGGCGCCGGCTCGTTCTTTGAGATCAGCACCGTCGACCTGGTCGGCGCTGGCAACATCGACACCGAGCTCGGCCTGTACGACGCCGCTGGCAACCTCGTTGCCAACGACGACGACGGCGCGTTCGCGACCGCCAGCCTGCTGAGCTTCGGCGACGGCTCGGGCCGCGACGATCTCGACGAGGCCGGTTCGGCCGCGACCGCTGGTCAGGACGGCGCCGTCCTCGCCGCGGGCACCTACTTCCTCGCGATCGGCGAGTTCAACGTCGACTTCAACCCGACGGCGTTCGACGTCGTGAGCACCGGCGCCGACATCGGCGGCACCGTCGTGCTGACCTACTTCAGCAGCATTCCCAGCCCGGCCGGCCTCGGCCTGCTGGCGGCGGGCGGCCTGGTCGCGACGCGTCGTCGTCGCGCCTGATGGGTCGCGCCTGATCGCGTGATTGCCTGATGGAAATCCCCCGGGCGGGGCCTGACGGCCCCGCCCGGTGTTTGCCTGTCGCGGGCGATGCCTGGCGAGGGAGTTGCCTTTGAGCGTTGTGACTCAGAGTCCCGAACCAATCCGAACGACAGGAGTGCCTGCCATGATGACCAAGGCCAGCCTTCTCGTGCTCGCCGCTGTTGCCGGTGCCGCCTCGGCCCAGACCGCGAGCGAGACGATCAACCTGGGCGACATCGCGGCGCTGGGCGCCGACGGGTTCTTCACCAGCGGGCAGGGCATCGCGCAGATCGATACCAGCGGCCTGGACTTCGGGCAGAACTTCGTCGCGTGGCGCGTCCGCAGCGACTGGTCGTCGATCGGTGGCGGGTCGTTCAGCAACGAGTCGAGCGTCTTCCTGGGCGATCCCAGCGTGTTCCAGCTCATCACCCCGGCCGTCGCGGCCGTGAACGGTGTTGCGGACGCCAACCCCGTCAACGGGCTGACCTTCGCCGGTGGCTTCAACGCGGGCAACGCCCCGGCGCTGCCGCTGATCGACGTCGTCTTTGATTCGGGCGTGTTCGGCGATGCGAACTTCAACAACAGCACGCTCGAGCTGTTTACCGCCAGCGACCTGCCCAGCACGGTGATCAACCCCGGAGCCCGCTCGGCGAACGCCCCGGCGAACTTTGTTGACCTGGGCACGATCGCCAACGTGGGCGACAGCTTCTCGATCAACACCTTCGCGTCGACGTTCGACACCGAGATCGGTGTCTACGCGGCCGACGGCACGCTGATCAGCAACAACGACGACGCGGGCGGCACGCTCCAGAGCGAGGTCAACTTCGGCGGGGGCGTCTCGGTCGCGCCGGATGGCACGATCTCGTTCGCCGAGTTCGGCGCGGGCGAGTACTTCATCGCGGTCTCGGAGTTCGACACGCTCTTCGGCGATGACTTTGACGTCGCCGGCGGGCTCGAAGACGGCGAGGCGTTCGACGTCTTCATCGAGGCCAACGGCGTGACGGGTGAGAGCTCGATCGCGCTCGACCTGGCCAACGGCATCGACGACGGGGTGGCGTACTTCCGCTTCGAGATCGTGCCCGCCCCCGGCGCGGCAGCGCTGCTGGGCCTTGGCGGCCTGCTCGCCGCCCGTCGCCGCCGGGCCTGAGGCCCTCGGCAAAGGACGACCCGCCCGCGGGGGCTCGTCGGCGGTCAACAGGTTTTCTCCTTCGCACCGATGCGAATCGATCTCTCAGACGGTCGGCCCTCACCCGGGGCCGACCGTTTTTCGTTGACTCCCCCCTGCCTCGTCTGGCGGGTACCGGGTCGGACGGAACCGGCGGGCTGATCCGGGGGTAGCATCGGTCATGCCTGTTGCTCTCCGCTGGTTGCTGCGCCTGGTGCCGATGAACCCGATCACGGTGCGCCTGGTGCAGAACGCCTCGCGCCGGCGCAAGCATCTTTACGTCCGCTCGATCTACGTCGCGGCCCTCGTGCTCGTGCTGCTGTGGGTGCTCGTCGCGGGCACGAGCGGGAGCGACCTCGGGTATCGCGAGCTGGCGGCGGCGGGCTCGAGCGCGTTCGTCGCGATCGCGTACCTGCAGATCGGGCTGATCTGCGTGCTCGCGCCGGTCTTCATGGCCGGGGCGATCGCGCAGGAGAGCGACCCGAAGACGTGGGACATTCTGCTGACCACGCCGATGAGCCAGGCCCAGATCGTGCTGGGCAATCTGTTCGGGCGGCTGTTTTTTGTCCTGGCGCTGCTGCTGGCGAGCCTCCCGCTGTTTGCGCTGACGCAGTACTTCGGCGGCGTGCCGGGGCGGAGCATCTTTGCGAGCTATCTCGTCGCGGCGTGCGCGGCGCTGCTGGTCGGGGCGATCGCGATCGCGCTCTCGGTCAGCCGCCTCGCGGGCAGGCGGGCGGTGTTTACGTTTTACATTTCCGTCGTGACGTATCTCGCGGCGACGGCGGCGGTCGACCTCTTCCTGATACGCACGGGCGGCGGGCAGGGCCCCGCGGGCGAGGGCGTGACGTGGCTGACGGCGCTCAACCCGTTCCTCGCGCTGCGGGCGCTGCTGAGCCCGAGCGAGTATCCGCGGGCGATCCTGGGCAGCCTGAGCGGACCGGCGGCGCTGTTTCTCGAGCGCCCGGTCACGGCGTGGTGCGTGCTGAGCAGCGGGCTGAGCGTGCTGCTGATGGGCGCGAGCACGCTGACCGTGCGCGCGGGGGGGCTGCAGAGCGTCGGGCAGGGCGGCTCGGGCTCGTCGGTGCTGCGCAAGGCGATGGGGCTTGGCGCCAAGGGGGCCGAGTTCCGCCCGCCGCGCGATGTGTGGGCCAACCCGATCGCGTGGCGCGAGGCCGCGGCCCGCAACGCGACGTTCATGCGGATTCTGGGGCGGTGGTCGTTCATCGCGATCGGGATTCTGATCGGCATCGGGATCACGGGGATGTTTGCCGCGGGGTGGATGACGCTGGGGACGTATCGGTTTGTGCTGCAAGCGGTGGTGTGGACCGAGATCGCGGTGATCAGCCTGATCGCGATGAACATGGCGGCGACGGCGGTGAGCCGCGAGCGTGAGGACGGGACGCTCGATCTGATCCTGACGACACCGATCACGCCGGGGGCGTACCTGACGGGCAAGCTGCGCGGGCTGATCGCGTACCTCGTGCCGATGCTCGCGGTGCCGGTGGTGACGCTGCTGGCCGCGGGCGGGTACGTGCTGGTCGGGCAGCTGGCGGGCTGGGCCAGCGCGGTCGACCAGATCGGCGTGAACACCAACGCGGGGCGGACGATGATCGACGTGCCGGCGGTGCTGCCCGAGGCGGCGGTGATCGCGGCGGTCGTGCTCGTGCCGTTCACGGCCTTCTGCGTGATGGTCGGGCTGCAGTGGAGCCTCAAGAGCAAGGGCACGATCGGCTCGGTCGTGGGCACGGTGAGCGTGGTCGGCGTGATCGCGGGGACGGTCGGGCTGTGCGGGTGGAACCTGTCGCCCTCGGCGCCGCTGATCGGGCCGGCGATCGGGGCGCTGAGCCCGGCGAGCGCGGTCTCGGCGGTCGCGGCGCCGTACGCGATGATGGCCGAGACCATCGCCGAAGGCGGGCAGAGCGGGATGACCGTCGCGCGCATCGCGCTGGCGGTCGGCGCGGTTGTGGCCGCGGCGATCTACCTCGCCGTGGTCTACGGCATCCACGCGAGCCTGGTGCGCAACTTCGACTTCACGGTGCGCAAGCTCGCGGGCACGCGGTGAACGGGGCGGCAATCCGGACGGCGCACGCGGGCGACGCCGATGCGATCGCGCAGATCCTGAACCACGAGATCGCCCACGGCACGGCGCACTTCGGGACGTCGCCGATCGACGCCGATGAGGTGCGCACGTGGATCGGGCTTGAGAACCCCAGGCACACGGTGCTCGTTGCGACAGATCGTTCGGGCGTGCTCGGCTTCTGCAAGTCCGGCGTGTACAAGCCGCGGGGCGGGTACGCCTGGACCGTCGAGATCAGCGCGTACATCGCGGCGGGTGCGCAGGGCCGGGGCGTCGGGTCGGCGCTCTACGCCGAGCTGTTTGATCGGATCGAGGCCGCGGGTGTGCGCACGGTGCTGGCGGGCATCACGCTGCCCAACGACGCGAGCGTGCGTCTGCACGAGCGCTGCGGGATGCGCCGTTTCTGCGTGCAGGAGCGGGTCGGCTTCAAGGGCGGATCGTGGCACGACGTGGGGTACTGGATCCGCCACTTCGGGGGCGACGAGGCGCCGGCGGACGCCACGCCCCTGGCGTAGCTCTGGCGCCGGCGTCGCCATTCCGCCGGAGGCGCACTCAGCCCGCGAACTGTCGGCGGAGGCGGGCGCTCTGGATCTCGAGCTGGCCCCGGTACTTCGCGACCGTGCGGCGCGCGACCTCGTAGCCCTTGTCCTTGAGCGCCTTGCTCAGCGCGTCGTCGCTGAGGGGCTTGTTCTTGTCTTCGGTGTCGATGATGTCGCGCAGCGCGGCCTTGATCTCGTTGGCGCTGGCGTCCTCGCCGCTGTCGGTCGCGAGGCCCTGGGTGAAGAACCCGCGCAGCGCGACGACACCGCGCGGCGTCTGCACCCACTTGTCCGCCACCGCGCGGCTCACCGTCGCGACGTGGATGCCCAGGCGATCGGCGACGGTCTTCATCGGCAGGGGCTTGATCGCCTCGGGCCCGTAGTCCAGCGCGTCACGCTGCTCCTCGATCACGGCCTGGATCACCCGCAGCAGCGTGTGGCGGCGCTGCCCGATCGCGTCGAGCAGCCAGCGCGCGTTGGAGAGGTTGGTCTTGATGAAATCGCGGTCCTTGCGGTCGAGCCCGCGGTCCTTGGCGAGCAGCGCGACCTCGCGGTTGATACGCATCTGGCTCGCCCGGCGCTCGTTGAGAAACGCGACATAGCGGTCGTGCTCGTCGTCGTACTCGATGATCGCGTCGGGCGTGATCGCGTGGTTGTCCTCGACCACCAGGCGGCGCGCCGGCGCCAGGCTCAAACGGCGCAGGGCGCCGATCGCCCGGTTGATCCGGTCCAGGTCCATCCCCGTGCGCTGCGCGATGCGCGGCAGGCGGTTGTTCATCAGATCATCGAGATGGTCCTCGATCAGCTCGCGCGCGTCGCCCTGCGCCTCGCTGGCGGCGTCCTCGCTCTCGAGATCGTCGAGGGCGTCGAGCTGGAGCAGCAGGCATTCGCGCGCGTCCCGGGCCGCGACACCCGCGGGCTCGAGCAGGAGCTGCACCGCTTGCAGGGCCTCGTCCCAGTCTGCCGCGGTCGGCTCGAGCGCGCGCACATCGGCGGGCACGCGGTCGGCGACCTCCTCCAGCGGCGTGCGGAGATACCCGTCCGCGTCCAGGAACTCGATGACCTGCTCGCCCAGGCGCCGGGTGCGGTCGTCGATGTCGCAGAGCCCCCACTGCGCGAGGAGCTGATCGGTGAGCGACGCGGCGCGCGCGGGGGCGGCGGCCATGGCGTCGAGCTTGGCGTCACGCTCGCCCGCCTCGCGCGACGCCGAGAACGACTCGCGGACCTCCGGCCCGCCCTCGTCGCGCAGGCGCCCGTCGTACGCGTTGTCGACCGCGTCGGGGTTGTCGGCCTCGTACGCGTCGAGACGCTCGAACTCGGCCTCGGGCGAGTGGTCGTCGGTCGGACGCTCATCGGCCCGGGCATCGGCGGCGGCGCTGGCGTCGGGCTGCGCGTCGCCCTGCGGGTTGGCGTCGGGGTCGCCCTCGACCAGTTCGAGCGTCGGGTTGCTCGCCAGCTCTTGCTCGAGGCGCTCTTCCAGCTCGGCGAGCGGCATCTGCAGGATCTCCATCGACTGGATCATCCTGGGGGCCAGCTTCATCTGCTGGCCCATCTTCATGTGCTGGGAGGTCTCGAAACGCATAGCCGTGAACGAGCGCACGCCGGGGCGCGCGTGCGATCAGTCGAGCTCCTTTCGCCCGAGGATGGCGTCGCTGAGCACCGCGGGGCTGGCGTGCTCGAGCTGCCCGCCGGTCGGCAGGCCCCGGGCCAGGCGTGTGACGCGGACGGGGCGCGTGCGGAGCTGCTCGGCGAGATAGAGCGTGGTGCCGTCGCCCTCCATCGTGGGGTTGAGGCCCAGGATGATCTCTTCGACGCGCTGCCCGCCGGCGTTGCGGGCGGGATCGTCGACGCGGGCGAGCAACTCGGCGAGGGTCAGCTCGGCGGGGCCGATGCCGTCGAGCGGGCTGAGGCGCCCCATGAGCACGTGGTAGACGCCGCCGAACTGCCCGGTCTGTTCGAGGGCGATCAGGTCGCGCGGCTGCTCGACGATGAGGACGCGGGCCCGGTCGCGCTTGGGGTCCAGGCAGATGCCGCACTGGTCGCCCCCGGAGAGGTGCGAGCAGATCGCGCAGTGGCGGACGGTGCGTTTGAGGTCGGTGATCGCGGCGGCGAGGCCCAGGGCGTCGCTGGAGGCGCTCTTGAGCAGGTGGAAGGCGAGGCGCTCGGCCGAGCGGCGCCCGATGCCGGGCAGGCGGCTCAGCTCGGCGATGACACGATCGACGGCGTCGGGATAGGCACCGGCGCCGCGGTCGGGTCGCGGGGGGCGTGCATCGCCCTGGGGGCGGTCGCGCTCCGCGCGGGATGATTGTGCCGCTCCATCGGCCATCACCCGATGGTATCGGGGTGGGATAGCATCCACCGTGAGCCGGGGGCATGGCCCGGCGTGTTTTCCGGCGGGCGACCCGCGCCCCAGCCGGCAGTACACCCCGTAACCCGAGCCACCGGCGTGACCCGAGAACCATTCAGCCCGCTGAAGTTTTCCCGCAACGCGGGCCTGATTGTCCTGCTGATCGTCGGGGGGGTGTTCGCGGTCCGCGACTGGATCATCCCCAATATCTGGCCCAAGAACTTCGGGGTGGTCGTCGAGGGGGCGCTCTACCGCTCGGGCGAACTGACGCCGACCGCGACGCGCAAGGTCATCAACGAGCGGGGGATCCGGACGATCGTCGATTTCGGCGCGCACGAGCTGGGCTCGTACGAAGAAACGCGGGCGCAGGCGATCGCCGACGCGATGGGCGTGCGGCGCGTGCGGCTCGCGCTCTTCGGCGACGCGCAGGGCGACCCCAACCGCTACACCGAAGCGCTCAAGATCATGACCGACCCGGGCGCGCAGCCGGTGCTCGTGCACTGCGCCGCGGGCGCGCAGCGGACGGGGTGCGCGGTTGCGCTGTACCGCCAGATCGTCGAGGGCGTCTCGCTCGAAGACGCGTACGACGAGGCGAACACCTACCGCCTCGACCCTTCGGACAACCCGCACCTGCGGCGGATGCTCGACGCGTGGAGCGACGACGTCGAACGCGCGTACCGCGAGGGCGGCACGATCACCTACGACGGCCCGACGCGGGACTGACCGGGCCTTGCAGCGCGCCGTCGCACAGTCCGCCGCTCTGCAACTCGTGCTGCTCGCGCTGGTGTGGGCGGCGGTGGCGCTGCCGATGCTGGGCAGCGGCGGGCTGACGATGACCGAGGGGCACCGGGCGATCCCGGGTTGGACGATGCTGCGCACGGGCGACTGGCTCGTGCCGACGATGTTCGAGCAGGCGTACATGCGCAAGCCGCCGGGCATGGCGTGGGCGACGGGTCTGAGCGCGATGCTGCTGGGCGAGAGCGCGCTGAGCGCGCGCCTGGTCTCGGCGATCAGTTTCGGCGCGTGCGCGCTGGCGGCGTGGTGGTTCGGGCGGCGCTGGTTCGGTCGCCGCGGGGCGATGTGCGCCGGGCTGGCGATGCTGCTGATGCCCTGGCTCTGGACGGTTGCGCGCCAGGCGGAGATCGAGGCGCTGCTGCTGGCGGGCACGAGCGTGGGCGCGTTCGCGGTGATCGATCGGCTGGTGGCGGGCGGCTCGCGCCCGCGCACGATCGCGACGCTCGGTGTGCTGGGCTGGACGGTCGCGATGCTGGCGAAGGGCCCGGCTGCGCTGCCGGTGCTGGTGGGCTGTGTGGGCGCGGCGTGCGTGGTGCGCCGGAGCTGGCGCCCGCTGGTCTCGTGGACGCACGTGCTGAGCCAGCTCGTGCCGGGACTGGTGGTCGCGGCGTGGTGGCTGGCGGCGAGCGCGAGCGTGCGCGCGAGCGGGCAGGAGCCGGTGTTGCAGTCGCCGGGCGCGTTCCTCTTTGAGGCGGGGCGGGTGCTGGAGATCGGGCTGCTGGCGCCGTCGGCGCTGCTGGCGATGCTGCCGGCTTCGCTGGCGATGCTGTTCCCTTGGGGGCCGGATGCGCGGCGCGAGGGCGAACGGACCGACACGGCACGAGCACGGTTCGGGCTTGCGCGCGCGCTGGCGTGGGCGGCGCCGCTGGCGCTGGGCGTGCTGGTGCTGAGCGGGATCTCGAACCCGCGGTACGCGATGCCGACGGCGGTGCTGATGCCGATGCTGGTCGCGTGGGTGTGTGCGCTGCGGGGCGAGCCCGAGGAAGCGGGCGGGCTGCTGCCCCAACGAGCCGCGATCGCGCGAGCGATGCTGCTGGGGCGCCCGGCGGTGCTGGTCGGCGTGCTGATGCTCGGCGCTGGCGGGTTTGTGTGGCTGGGCGAAGCGCGGGTGCGGGCGACGAGCGGGGCGGGCGCGGGGGCCGAGCTTGGCTCGGCGTTGGCGGATCGGGTCGACGCTTCGGCGGATGTCCTCGAGCTGTGGGCAGACGACGTGATCGAGGCGCGGCCCGAGGTGCTGGATGCCCTGGTGCGGGCGGCCGAGGATCGAGGGATCCGCGTCCGGGCGCGATGGATGCCCGGTGCCGACGCGGCGGACTGGATGACCAGCGCTTCGGGCCCCGGCGCGGTGCTGCTTCGCGGTGATGAGGCCTCGCCCGAAATGGGCGTCGCTGTCAAGATGGTCAATGAACCCACCTGGATAGATGTTGGCAGTGCCGGTGCTCACAAGTACCTGTTTCGTCTGCTGTTACGAGCAGGGGGCGGCGATGCGGCGCCGCCACCGGGCGGCTGAATGCGAGCGCTGCGCGAATGTGCGGGCGGGCGCCACGAAAGGTGACGAAAGAGGGGCGGCGCGGGTTGTGCGCATCGGGGTGGAGCGGTACGTTTCGCGTTCCGATGTGTTGGCGTCTCGATCTCGTGGAGGGGAGAGAGGCGGGCCGACATCGGGAATCCAACACGGGCAGTCCGAGGCCGGATCTGGAGAGAGGGCGGCTTTGGGCTGCCTGTCATTTTTGGACGGCCCGATCGGCTGGTTCGGCGGCGCGTCTGCGGGGTTGCTTTGGCGCTTCATGAGGCGCTGGGGTTTGCGCTCGATTGGGCGCTCGATTGGGCGGCCGGTTGGGCACGTTTGTGTGGTGCGTCGAGGCGGGCGAATCGGGGCCCGCATCCCTAGCATGGTCCTTCGAGCCCCCCCGCCGACCGGACCCGGACGGCGCCCCAGGTCAGGAGGATCCCGTGGCGAACCAGCACTTTGACGTTCTTGTGATCGGTGGCGGGCCCGGCGGCTACGTCGGCGCGATCCGCGCGGCCCAGCTCGGGTACTCGGTCGGCATCGTCGAGCGGGCGAAGCTGGGTGGGGTCTGCCTGAACTGGGGGTGCATCCCGTCCAAGGCGCTGATCTCCAACGCCGAGCTGATGGAGAAGCTCGCGCACCAGGAGGACTGGGGCCTGCAGATCAAGGGCGAGGTGAGCTTCGACTGGTCGAAGGTCATCGGGCGCAGCCGGGACGTGGCGACCAAGCTCAACAAGGGTGTTGAGTTCCTGATGAAGAAGAACAAGATCAAGCACATCGTGGGGCACGCGAAAATCGTGTCGGGTGCTTCGGGCGGGAAGCCCTGCTCGGTCGAGCTGTACGACTGCGAGGTGCAGGAGGAGCTGACCAGCGCGCCCGCCAAGCCGGCGAGCAAGGCGCGCGAGACGGTGACGGCGGACAAGGTGATCGTCGCGACCGGCTCGGTGGCGCGGGATCTGCCGTTCGCCAAGTTCGACGGCAAGAAGATCTGGGGCGCGCGCGAGGCGATGTACAACAACGAGAAGCCCGAGCATCTGATCGTCGTCGGGGCCGGCGCGATCGGGATGGAGTTCGGCTACGTCTACAAGAACTACGGGTCGAAGGTCACGATCGTCGAGATGCAGGATCGACTGGTTCCGGTCGAAGACGCCGACGTGAGCAAGCAGATGGAGCGGGTGTACAAGAAGGCCGGCTTCAACATCAAGACGTCGACCGGGGTGGTGGACATCACGACCAAGGGCAAGGGCGTGCAGGTCGTGGTCGCGCCGATCAAGGACGGCAAGGCCGACGAGAGCAAGAAGGAAACCATCGAGGGCGACCGGGTGCTGCTGGCGATCGGCGTGGTCGGTCGGTTCGACGGTTTGTTCGATGACAAGCTGGGGCTGGAGACGGTCAAGGGGCACATCAAGACCGACTACGTGCCGCTGGGCCCCGACAGCCCGAGCGAGCCGAAGGCGCTGGACTATGCGACGAGCGTGCCCGGGGTGTACGCGATCGGCGACGTGATCGGGCCGCCCTGGCTGGCGCACGTGGCGAGCGAGGAGGCGATCCTGTGCGTCGAGCGGTTCGCGTGGAAGGAAGGCAAGGCGGACCACGAGCCGATCCCGATGGACTACACGGTGATCCCGGGGTGCACGTACTGCCAGCCGCAGGTCGCGAGTGTGGGCTTCACCGAGGATGTGCTGAAGCAGCGGGGCCTGAAGAAGGGCGAGGACTACGAGGTCGGGCAGTTCCCGTTCTCGGCCCTGGGCAAGGCGATCGCGTCGGCGCACACGGACGGGTTTGTGAAGATCATCCGGGGCCTGCCGCGGGGCGAGGTGCTGGGCGCGCACATCATGGGCGACCAGGCGACCGAGCTGATCGCCGAGCTGAGCCTGGCGCGTCGTCTTGAGGCGACGAGCGAGGAGCTGATCTGCACGGTGCACGCGCACCCGACGATGCACGAGAGCGTGCACGAGGCGGCGCTGGCGAGTGAGGGGCGCGTGATTCATTCGTGAGCGCGCCGTCGCGCCGGCTTGCGGCTGATTCGGTGTCCCCGCCGCGATCGCCTCGGGAGGTCTTCGCTGCGCCGGTGCCGCGGGGGCTCGCGGAGGGCGGCTTGCGCTCGGTGGCCGCCGGCATCGCCGGCTGAGGCGTTCGATTTGTTCGAGTGTCTCGCGCCGTTGGACGGGGGGCTGAAGGGGGCGGGGACGGGGTTGTCGCCCGAGCGGCTAGGGCGGAGAACCGAGCCAGGACGTCCCCGAAAGGCTCAGTGCGGCCTTGTTGGGCGGTCTTTTTCTGAGATGGTGGGTCGGCACGCCGGCGGATCTCGCAACCGCCGGTGTGGGGTGGCCCTGTGGCCGCCCGGAGCCGAGGCACCGCCCGAGACCGGAGATCACCGATGTCGTCCACGATTGGCCGTTCGTTCATGCTTGCTGCTGGGCTTGTGTGCGGGCTGGTGCCCCACGCGTCGGCGGATGTCATCACGGTCGATGACGACCTCGCGGACTTGCCCACGGCAGACTTCACACTGCTGCAGGACGCGATCGACGCCGCCGTCTCGGGCGACGAGATCGTCATCTATCCCGGAACGTACGAAGAAGATCTCGCAGTCAACGGCAAGGTCCTCACGATCCGATCGACGGATCCGTCAGACCCCGCGATCGTGGACGCGACGGATATCGAGCCAAGTGATATCACCTTCGGCTTCCGCGTCGGAGAGAGCAATCCGGCATCGACTGTCGTCACGCTGCAAGGGCTGAAGTTCACAAGATTCAACGGTAACAGCCGGGCCGGAGTGCGTGGGTTCGCTGGATCGACTCTGATCGTGGAAGACTGCATCTTCACAGGTTTCGGCGATTTCCCCATCGGGACAGTCGGATCGAACAGCGGCGGAATCCGGTTCGATGGAAACGGCCGCGCATCTCGGTGCGCGTTCATCAACAACGAGTCGATCGGAGTTCTCATAACCTCAACATCAGACGGCATAGTTATCGAAGATTGCACATTTACCGGTGGCCGATTCAGCAACATCGATCTTGAGGGCGCCATCGATACGACGATCCGTCGATCCACGTTTGGTCCCTCGGCTCGCAACGAGGCGCAGCCTGCGATCGTTGTGTCTTCATCCGATGGCACACAGATCTCCGATTGCACGTTCATCGACTGCGTGTCATCGACCACCGGATCTGCGACCGACGGGGGGCGCAGCGATCCGGTTCTCTGAATCAGGCGATTCAGCGACTCGGCCGATGTTGGTCGAACGGTGCCTGTTCGCCGCAAATCGTGCGGGAAATCGTTTCATCAACACCTCGTCGGGGCGAGGGGGAGCACTCGAGTTCACAAGCTCGACCGTGACGCTGACAGACTCGATCTTCGTCGGAAATGAGGCGATCGCATCAGTTGTAGAAAGCGCACGCGGTGGCGCCATCTATGCGACTGGGACCGTGGACCGCCCTTCCAGCGTCATGGTGCGCAACTGCACCTTCTACGACAACGGCGCGATCACATCCTCCGTTGACGGCGCGCTCGGAGGTGCGATTTTCGCACGGAACTCCGCCGCCGTCATCGTGGAGAACTCGATCTTCCGATCAAACAACCCCGGCGATATCTTCGGCGTACGAGGGGGCGGCTCGGTCAACATCTCGTCGTCGATCACGTCTGGGAACCCCAGGTTCCTTGAAAACCCGGACGGCAAGAACAACGGGTGGACCGACGACCCCACGACGGGAACGAACGAGGCCGCGAACAACGACTATGGCGATCTGCGTCTTGCCTCCAACTCCCCCGCGATCAACGCGGGCGACAACGCGGAGGTCATCTCGGCGACCGACCTCGACGGTGACCGCCGCGTCCGCGGCGGGATCGTGGACCAGGGCGCGTACGAGAGCCGGTTCGCGCAGTACTTCGTTGATGCGTCCGCCGCGTCGTCCGGCACGGGGCTGTCGTGGGGCGAAGCGGTGCGGACGCTCGCCGAGCTCCCGATCGACGGCGGCGAGGCCGAGATCCGCCTCGCCCAGGGGACGTACGTCGTGCCCGACGGAGGATTCGAGCTCGGGAGCGGCGCGTGGATCCGAGGCGGGTTCAACGCGAACAACGGCGACCAGAACCCCGCGAACAACCCCGTCGTCCTCACCGGCGACCTCAACGGCGACGACCTTCCCGACCGCGTGAACCGCGCCGACAACGCGACCCACGTGCTCTGGAGCAACACCGCGTCGGACGTCACGATCGACGGCGTGACCATCTCGGGTGCGAACTCCGACAGCCTCGGCGGCGGGCTCATGCTCGAAGAGGTCCTCAACCTGTTCATCGTCGAGGACAACGACGCGAGGCGGGGTGGCGGCGTCGCCATCCGCGGCGGCGACGGCGTGATGACCGACACGATCGTCCGCAACAACCGCGGCTCGCGCGAGAACGGCGGGATGCGTGTCGACGGAGGGGCGACGATGGTCATCCAAAACAGCGAGATCCGCGACAACTCCTCGATCGAAGAATGCGGCGGGGCCGGCTTCTACAACGGCGCGAACGCGTTCGTGAACAACACAGTCTTCACAGGCAATACATCCGAGATTGACGTGGGCGGGGTTGAAGTCAGCAACAACGTCGGCAGCGACCCGGCGTACGTCGAGTTGTTCAACACAATCATCACGGGAAACTCCGCCGCAGGTGAAGCTAGCGGCGTGCGGTACGCCCAAGACGCGAGCGGGGTGATCGATCAGTCGGTGATCACGGAAAACACGGCGCTCGAGAACGGCGTGATCGCCGTGCGAGACGACGCGATGTTGCTCCTCCGGCAATCCACCATCGCGGGAACGAATCGACCGGCGGCGACAACGCCGGACTCGACCAAGCGGGCGCCGCCACGCTGGGCGTGATCAACACCATCGTGCACGGCAACACGGCATTGCTCGATCCCACATCACAGGATGCTCAGCTCAAGGGCTCCGGGGTCACGATGGACTATTCACTTGTCGAAGGCTGGGACGGCACCTTCGCCGGCACGGGAACGATCGACGGCGACCCGGCGTTCGTTGATGCATCCAACGGCGACTATCACATCGACGCCGGCTCGGACGCGATCGACGCTGGCGACACCAACACGCTCGTGGACCTAACCGATCTCGATGGAAACGATCGCGTGCTCGACGACACAGGGACAGTGGACACAGGTATCGGCGGCCCGCCGACGATTGACATCGGGGCGTATGAGTTCCAGGGGACGAGCGGGCCGACGCCGTGCGGCGCGGCGGACCTTGCCGCGCCGATTGGCGAGCTCGATTTCTTCGACGTGCTTGAGTATCTCGGGCTGTTCGACGCCGAGGACGCGTCAGCTGACCTGGCGGCGCCGTTCGGATCGTTCGACTTCTTCGATGTGCTCGAGTATCTCGGGCTGTTCGACGCCGGTTGCGATTGATCGCCCGCTGAAATCTGGCTTCGGTTTGGCTTGGGCCCTGTCGCTGGCTTGCGGTAGGCTGGGGGTCCAGGAGGACACCCCATGCGTGCCGGATTTGTGTTTGTCGCGGCGGCCTTGTTTGCGCCGTGTGCCCCGTTTGCCCAGGCTCTCGCTCAGGACGGCGCCGGCGTGCCGCAGGACTGGACGATCGAGCTGGTCGCGCGGTCGAGCGTGAACTCGGCGATCCCGGCGTTCCGCCTGCCGCAGGGCTCGAGCCTGTCGAGCCAGCCGGTCTCGATCGATGAGCTGGGGGGCGTGGCGTTCCGCGCGGTGCTGAGCGGGAACCCGAGCGAAGGGATCTTCTACGGCGACCCGGACGCGGGCGGGCTGATCGTGACGGGCAACAGCGCCGACTCGCTGTTCAGCTCATCGGTGGATGCGTTCGGCGGGCGGGTCGCGGTGGCCGATTCGTTCTTCAGCGGCAACGATCTGAACGTGTACGACACGTCGGGCGTGCTTGTCGCGGCGTACCCGCCGGGCGGGACGCTGGGCACGAGCGGGCCGAGCTCGCCGACGCTGTCCGCCGACGGAGCGGTCTGCTATGAGGCAGACTTCGGGTTCGTGGGCGATCGCCTGGTGGTCGATGAGGTCATCGACGGCGCGCGGGTGCAGACGGCGGTGGCCGATGATTTCAGCGGGGTGTACGACTTTTTGCTGACGCCGCGGATGAACGCGGGCCGGCAGATCGCGATCAACACGATCCCTTCGAGCGGGCCGAGCCGTCGGATCGTGCGGTTTGACCCGGGCGCGATGGGGTACGAGGCGGTCACGATCGCCGAGACGGGGCCGGTGTACCAGAGCTTTGTCAACAGCACGGGCATCGGCAGCGACGGGTCGATCGCGTTCACCGGGCAGCGGAACGACACGATCCGCGAGGTGGTGCTGGCGGGGGCGGACGGCTCGCTGACGGTGATTGCAGAGGGCGGGCAGAGCGGGATCAGCAACACCAACCTGGCGAACTTTCCGCCGGTGAACAACGCGAACGGGCTGGCCGCGTTCCGCGTCGAAGACGGCTCGGGCTCGACGGCGATCTACGTGGGCGACGGGACCGACCTGGTGCGGATCGTCGGCGCGGGCGACCTGCTGGAGACCGACCTGGGCCCTATCGCGGCGGGGTTCAACTTCGGCGGGCTGACCGGGGTGCAGACCATCAACAGCAACATCGACATCAACGACGGCAACCAGATCGCGTTCGGCGCGTTTCTTGAGAACGGGACGATCGGGATCTTTATCGCGACGCCGACGAGCGCGGCGTGCAGCGGGGCCGACCTTGCGGCGCCCTTCGGCACGCTGGACATCTTCGACGTCATCGCGTTTCTCGCTCTGTTCGACGGCGAGGACCCCGGCGCCGACCTCGCGGCGCCGGCGGGCGTCTTCGACATCTTCGATGTGATCGAGTACCTCGCGGTGTTCGACGCGGGTTGCTGATCGGCGGGATGGCTGGACCGGATGGCTGGTCGGAATGGCCGGTTGGGATGGCTGATTGGGATGGCTGGGCGTTTTGGATCGCCTCGCGGGGCGTGTGGGCAACCCCCGCGTGACGGGCGAGCGCTGAGAAAATGTGCCGAGCCTTCGGGCGCGGGCGGGGCGGCTGCCGCGTGTGTTGTGGGGCACGCGCAGGGGGCGTGCTCCGGGACACACACCGGAGGCTTGTCATGGTTGCTCGGATTGCTCGCGGCTTGGGATGCTCGATGAACAAGACACGCGGGGCGAACGCCCGCCAGCAGGGCGGCAGGCTCTCCAGAGGCCTTGCGCTGGGGCTCGCGATCGCGGCGGGCAGCTCGACGGCGGCGCAGGCCCAGCAGCTGGTGATCAACAACGACACAACGATCCCCGCGGGTTCGGTCGAGCAGTGGCCGGACGGCGTGTGGGTGGTGAGCGGGACGCTCACGATCGAGGCCGGCGTGGTGTTCGAGATCGGGACGGACGCGAGGTTCCTCGTGAGCGGCGCATTCGGCGGGCGGCTTGAGATCAACGCCACGGCGGGCGATCCGGTAACGTTCCGCGCGATCGACAACTCGTGGACCGGCATCCAGCTCTCCGGCGCGGACACCGAGTTGCGACACGTCATCGTCGAAGACTTCGACGCGACGGGCATCGAAGTCGCCGACGATGCGAGCGTGCTCGTCATCGATTCATTCGTTCGCAACAACGCGCAGCCGGCGGGCCCGGCGGTCGCGGGGATCAAGGCCCGGGCTTTCGGGGCCTCGGGCACGCCGAGCCTGCGTGTCGTGCGGACGACGATCGGGCCGCTGGTCGGGCTGACCGGCGCAAACGGGACGGACGGGGATCTCGCTGCCCGGACCGCCCGGTCGGGCGGCGATGTGATCGGCATCAACGCCGTCTCCGCGAACGAGCTCACGGTGCTGTCGAGCACCATCGGCCCCCTGCGGGGCGGCAACGGCGGGCGAGGCTTCGACGGCGGCAACGGCGGCACGGGCAGCACCGGCTCGGGCGGCACGGTCATCAGCCCCACCGGCGGCACCGGCGGCGCGGGCGGCGCGGGCGAAGACGGCGGCGCTGGGGGCAACGGGGGCAGCGCCACCGGCATCTTGATGGAGGGCACCATCAACGCCGGCTCGCCCACCTGCCTGATCGCCAACACCATCATCTACGACATCTTCAACGGCAAGGGCGGCGACGCGGGCGACGGGGGCGACGGCGGACGCGGCGGGCGAGGCGGCGCGGGCGTCAGCTTCACGCCCGTCGGCGGGAACGGTGGTCGCGGCGGACGGGGCGGCAACGCGGGCGACGGCGGGCAGGGCGGAGACGCCGGGATCTCCAGCGGCGTGCGCATCCTGGCGACCAACGCCAACCCCCAGCTCGTCAACAACACCGTCTTCAACATCGAAGCCACCGCGTTCCGCGGCATCTCGGGCGAGGCGGGATCGCCGGGCAACGGGGGCAGCGGCGGCAGCGGCGGCGACGGCATCTTCAGCGATGGTTCGGGTGGCTCGAACGGCAGCGGTGGCTCGGGCGGTACGAGCCCGATCGACGGCAACGACGCCGAGTCGACCGGCTTCGACATCGGCTCCGGCGCCGGATCCCTCGCCTCGTTCAACAACATCATCGATCAGGTCGAAGCATTCTTCGGCTTCTTTGCCTACGGCATCCGCACGCAGGTGCCCGGCGAGAGCGTCGACTTGATCAGCGGCGTGAGCACCAAGGTCGAGAACCTCGGCGGGCTGACCGTCGACCCGACGTTCCACAACATCCCCACGTTCATCTCGGTGCTGCCCGGCTTTGCGCCCGATCCCGGCTCGGACGCGGTCGACACCGCCGACGCCTCGAAGCTGCCGCCGGACGTCGCGGACCTCGACGGCGATGGCAACACGAGCGAGGCCCTGCCCCGCGACATCTTTGGCAAGGGGCGGGTGCGCAACGGCGCGCTCGACTTCGGCGCGATCGAGGCCGGCCCCGATTGCCCGGCCGACCTCGCCGAGCCGTTTGATGTGCTCGATGTGTTCGACGTGATCGAGTTCCTCGGGGGCTTCGACGCGCAGGACCCCAGTACCGATCTGGCGGCGCCGGCGGGCACGTTCGATGTGTTCGATGTGATCGAGTACCTCTCGTTGTTCGACCAGGGCTGCTGAACGGACCGCCCGGACCGGGCGGACCGCCCTTGAACAAGCCCTCGGCCCATCACCAGGAGGGCGCCCCCGGTGAAGCCGTGCGTGCACGGCCCAAGCCGGGGGTCCTTCTTGCAACAGAGCGACGACGACCCGCGGCAACAGGCTGCGCATCAGTTGGAGAAAAGCATGCATCGTCCGACACGTCGACCCCGCGCGTTCTCGCTCCCCGTGATCGCCGGTCTGGCAGCGGGCCTTGGCGCGGGGGCGATGACCCCCACGGCCCAGGCCCAGTCGCTCGAGGGCGACATCGTCTGGCCCGCCGGCAGCGTGCAGGAGCTGAGCAACCCGATCATCGACGGGACGCTCACGATCGAAGCGGGTGTGATCGTTCGGATCGCCTCGGGTGGCTCCCTGCGCATCCTCGAAGAGGGCTCGATCACGGTGCTGGGCACTGCCGAAGAGCCGGTTGTCTTTGAGAGCCAGGGCCAAGGGTGGTTCGGCATCGAGCTGCGGAACGGTGTGCAAGGCGAGTTCCGCCACGCGCACATCACGGAGGTCGCGGGCACGGCCCTGCTGATCGCCAGCGAGAACAGCATCCGCTTCGTCGACAGCAGCGTGCGCGACAACACGCCGGGCTTCGGGCGGTTCACCGCGATCAACCTCAGCGGTGATTCGTCGCTGGTGATGATCGGGAGCACGATCGGCCCGCTGGTCGGGCAGCACGGCAGCGACTCGCCCAACGGGACCAACGGGTTCTCGTACGTCGGCCAGACCGCCGACGACGGGGATACCGGCCGCAACGGGGGCAACGGGGGCAACGCGTTGCGGGCCGGGGATGGTGAGGACCTGATCGGGCTGCGCGGGAGCATCTCGTCGCGCATCGTCGTGCTGGGATCGACGTTCGGGCCCATGACCGCCGGCAACGGCGGCGACGGGGGCGACGGCGGGCGCGGCGGCGCGGGCGAAAGAGGCGGCGAGGGCACCACCTTCAGCATCGACGGCAAGCGCGGCGGCAACGGGGGCAGCAACGGGCGCGGGGGCGACGGGGGCCACGGGGGCGACGCGATCGCCGTCGATCTCTCGGGCAGCGTCTTCGACTCGATCGATGCACCGCTGTTTGCGAACACCGCGTTCCGCAACATCGCCGCCGGCGGGTTCTCGGTCAATAACGGGGGCGCAGGGGGACGCGGAGTGACCGGCGTCGTCGGTGGCGACGGCGGGGTTGGAGGCAACGGCGGCTTCGGCAACAGCGGGGGCAACGCCGGCGACGGGGGCGAGGCCCGCGCGATCCGCATCGACGCGGAGTTCATCTCGCCGCCGCGGCTGATCAACAACACGTTCCTCCTCGTGACCGCGGGCGAAGACGGCGTCGCCGGGGCGCGGACATCCGGCGGGCCGCGCGGCCCGGGCGGCTCGCCCGGACAGGGCCTGATCTCCGACGGCGACAGTGGGCCCAACGGCAGCAACGGCTCGGCCGGGAGCGACGGTGTCCCGGGCGATCCCGGTGACGGCTCGATGGTCTTCCTCGAGGTCTTCGGTGCCACCACGCCGGGCCTGATCTCGGCGAACAACATCTATGCGGCAGTCGACGCGCCGGGCAACGCGTCGGCGTTTGAGGTGTCGATGTTCGCGCCGATCGACATCGACTCGACGGGCGACCTGGTGGCCGAGGACGACGTCTTGCTCATCGGGCCGGGGACGATCGCGAGCGTGACCCGGGCGAACCCGCGACTCAACGCGACAACACTGGTGCCGCGGGACAGCTCGGCGGCGATCGACCTGGGCGACGCGAGCCTGCTGCCGATGGATACCGAAGACATCGACGGGGACGGCGACACGGGCGAGACCCTGCCGCTGGACTTCTTGGGTGGGGCGCGGGTGCGCGGGGCGTCGGTCGACGCGGGAGCGGTCGAGACCGTCCCGGCGTGCGAGCCGGATCTGGCGGCGCCCTTCGGTGTGCTGGATGTCTTCGACGTGATCGAGTTTCTCGGACGCTTCGATGCCCAGGATCCGGCCGCGGATCTCGCAAGCCCCAGCGGAACCTTCGACATCTTCGACGTGCTCGGGTACCTTGCGGCGTTCGACCTCGGATGCGACTGAACAGCTTTGCCAGGTTTCTTGTGGATAGATCGTGCGCCGGACCCCCGGTTCACGCGTGGAACATCGGCGGCGGGCTGATCGGTGGGCTGATCGGCGGGAAGCCGGTTGGAAATCGCCCCTGCATCGCCCGCTCGCCGTTGGACTCGGAGGTTCTCATGCGTCTCTGCTCGCTCGCTCGACCGTTGATCGCGTTCCTGGCGATCGTCGCCGTTGCTTCGCCCGCCTCGGCACAGAGCCGGACGGCGGACCTGGGCATCGACACCGCCGATGCATACGGCGCGTTCGTCGACGCGATCCGCGCGTCGGAGTACGTGCGCCAGGACTTCATCCTCGAGGGCGGCGCGCCGCGGGTGATCGCGGCGATGGCCGGGCTCGCGGCGTTCGCCGATCAGAGCCCCCTGGCGACACCCGCGCAGTTCGACGCCTTCGTCGCGGCGCACGACGCGGCCCTCGCGAGCGCGGTCATGAATGACGCCGACCTGGGGCGGGCGGGCTCGGTGCTCGTCGGCCTGACGCGGGCGAGCGTCGAGCCGAGCGGCGTGCTCGCGGGCACCGACACGCGGGTGGCGCAATCCGCGCTGCTGCTGCTCGGCTATCAGCTCCCCGGGCTCGACGGGCTCGAGCAGGCCGAGCGGCGGATGACGGCTTTCGATCGGCGCGCGGTGGCGCGCCTGACGCACAGCGCGGCGTTCGCCGATGTGCTCGTCGCCAACCTCCTCGGCATCGACGGTGAGGGCAACGAGCGCGACGGGCTCGCCGCGGCCACGGCGGCGTACCTCACCAACCAGGGATACGACCCGATGCTCGGTGTGATCGATCCGGCGCAAATCGAGGTCAACGCGGGCCTCGCGTCGCTGCCCGATTTCGCGGGCTTCACAGCGCTGCGCGCACAGCAGAACCCCACGGCGGCGACCGACGCGTTGATCGCCAGCATCGACGCGGTGCAGCAGGAGAGCGACGCGATGCTCGCGCTGATCGCGGCTTCGACCGTGCCGGGCAGCCTCGCGCAGGATAGCGCGGCGCTGTACGACGACGCGACGAGCGGCGATACGGACGCGCTGGCATTCCTCGATGCGCAGCAGGCGGCGATCGAGGCTCGGGCCATGGCCGTGGCCGACGAGCGGGCAAATCTGTTCGCGAACACGCTGCTGCTGCTCCAGTCGGACTTCCCCGACGTGCGGTTCGAAGCGCAGGCGGCGCGGGACTTCAGCGCGATCCAGTTCCAGAGCAACCAGGGGCTCGCGGTCGCCGAGCAGAGTTTGGGCATCCTGGGCTCGGCCGCCGCGATCGCGGGGGCCTACGCGACGGGCAACGTCTACGCGGGCATCACCGCGAGCGCTGATCTGGTCTCCGGCGCGATCGGGCTGGGGCGCACGCTGAGCGATGAGCCCGGCCCCGAAGAACAGATTTTCGATCAGATCACCGAGCTGCGCGGGCAGGTCGAGGGCCTGCGGGTCGAGATGAACCAGCGGTTCGACATCGTCGACGCCAAGCTGGACACGATCTTTCAGACGCTCGTTCTCGGGCTCGACCAGATCAACAACATCGCGCAGACGGTGGACCAGATCGTGCAGTCGATCTTCGAGGTGCAGGCGACGCTCTCACGCCTGGAGGAGTCGCTCTTCCTGCTCTCGGAGGTCGAGTTCCAGAACCTGCTGAACATCGACGCGCTCGGCGTGCTCGAGTTCCGCGACGACAACGGGCAGGACCTGCCTTATGCGAGCGGGAGCACCAACTTCGTCGACGGGACGGTCGACTTCCTCAGCTTCGCGACCTTCACCGCAGAGAACCCGCCGTTCATCGACGATTCGTTCGTGCTCACGCTCGACAACGCCGACGAAGAGATCGGCGACGGGGCGCTCGGGCGCCGGTTCAGGGCGCTCAACACCGTGCCCGCGGGACTCTCGCTCGCCGACGGCACGCCCTACACCCCCGCCCCGTTCTTCGCGGGCGACCTGCCGGCGCCCGCGGCGTGGGCGCAGCCCGCGGCGATGTACGCCCAGCTCGCGCGCGAGAACCCGTGGTACTTCGCCTTCCAGCAGGCCAGCCAGACCGCGAGCATGCCGGGGGCGACCGACATCGACCGCATCATCGCGAACGGCGACGCGCTGCGGACCTACGCCACCAACATGCGCGATCCGCAGCTCTTTGAGGCGTTGATCGAGAACGCCCGCGACGGGGCCGATGCCGCCCAGAGCGCGATCGACGCCGAGATCGACTCGGTGCGGGCCACGCTGCCGCAGAACACGCTGTTTCAGCGGCTCGATCCGTTCGGACCGATCGACCAGGGCAACTTCGAGAACGCGCTGCCGGAGCTGACTCGGCTGGATGTCGTCGGCGTTTCGAGTGGATTTGACCCACGTATCCCGTCCAATGCATCGCGCCGGGGCTACTCGGTGGCCGTCGGCAACACGATCAACACGAACATCCCCGGCGTCTCAAGCCGCAACGATCTGCTCGACCGCATCTTCATGGCTCGGGCCTCGAACGCCCAGCCGGGCGACAACTTCTTCGTCGCGGCGATCTTTGACGACCTCACACCCGGCAATGAAACCCAGTTCACCTACCACATCGTCACCGCGCTGGACCGCGGCGGCGATCAGACCTGGATCGTCGTGCGCGAGCTGACCGTCGACGCACGAGCCACATGCGGCAACCTGTTCTTCATCAGCCAGGAGAACGCTGAGGCCGGGATGGAGGACATCCTGGGCAGCGCTTTCTCAACCGGTGAACTCATGGAAGAACTGATCGACGGTGACGCGCGCAACACCTACAACACGACCGTTCCGGCCGGCGGCGTCTTCTGCGGCATCTTCTTGCCGCCCGCCGACCTCATCCTCGAAGTCGTCTCCGATGTGACGTTCGCGGGCAACTTCGATCCGGGCGACACGCCCGACGACATCATCGACGACATCGCCGCGGGGCTGGCCTCAGCGCGCGGCGACGTCCGCGCCGCCGTCACCGACGCCCTGATCCCCGGCGAGCCCACCGCCATCAACGACGCGATCGACGGGCTCGAGAACGCCGAGTCGCTCATCGACGCGTACGCCACGCTCGCGCTCGAGGACGCGCTGGGTCGGTCGGAGATCCTCCGCTCGGCGCTCCGAGGCTTCTCAGACGTCGGCTTCCGGCGCGACAACATCGTCGCGCTCGTGGGCGAGGCGGCCGCGGGCGACACGGGCGCCATCGGCGGCAACCCCGACTTCGAACTGACGAGCATCGGCGACGAGCTCGACAACCGGCTCGACATCTTGCTCGATGAAATCAGCGACGCGATCGTGCTGGGCGGGCCGACCTTCCCGTACGTCGAGTTCGTCATCGCCGAGCTGGAGGCGCTGCGCGACGCGGCGTTCGACCTGGCACGGGGCGATACCTACGAGACATCCGGCACGCTCAGCGTCGACGCGGCATCGGGCGTGATCGCCAACGATGTGGACCAGGCGGGGCGGGTGATCGAGGTCGATCCCACGTTCGGCGGCGCGACGGGACCCGCCAACGGCATGCTCGCGCTGAACGCCGACGGCTCGTTCACCTACACGCCCGACGCGGGCTTTGAGGGCGAAGACACGTTCTCCTACCGCTTGCGGACGCTGATCGATGAGTCCTCGAACCCCGTGGGCGACCCGTTCGCGTACTCGTCGCCGGCGACGGTGGTGGTGCGCGTCAGCGCGCCCGACTGCCCGGCCGACCTGGCGGCGCCCGCGGGGGCGCTCGACATCTTTGATGTCATCGCGTACCTCGGGCTGTTTGACGCGGGCGACCCGGCGGCCGATCTGGCCGCGCCGAGCGGCGTCTTCGACATCTTCGACGTGATCGAGTACCTCGCCTTGTTCGATCAGGGGTGCTGATTTTCTGACGCCGCGTTCGGGCGCGGGCGGCCCGGTTCACGCGTGGTGATGCAGGAGATCATCACCATGCCAACCACACCCGCCACGCTCAACAAGTCCGCTCACTCCGCCGCTGTATCGAGTCGTGCTCCCCTCAGCTCGTGTCTGATCGCGGGTGCGGCCCTCGCATTGTCCGCGGGCTCGCCCGCGGCCGCTGAAGACGTGCTGGTGGGCAACATCGTCTGGCCCGCGCTGAGCACGCAGGTGCTCGACGACGACACCCGAATCCTCGGCTCGCTCACGATCGAGGAGGGCGTGCAGGTCGTCTTCGATGGGAACTTCGAGCTGCGCGTGGACGACGGCGCGACGCTGACCGTCCGCGGCACGCCCGACTTCCCCGTCGTCTTCAACAACCCCGGCGGGATCTGGGACGGGCTCCGCCTGCTGCCCGGGTCTGTCGGCGACATCGAGCACGCGATCTTCACGCGGTTCGACGCCGTCGCGATCCTGGTCGATGACGCCGGGCTGACGCTCAGCGACAGCGAGATCGGCGATCTCGCGGGCGCGACAGTCTCGACGGGCACGCGCCGGGGGATCCGCGGGCTGGGCGACAGCACCATCCACCTCGTGCGCACGACCATCGGGCCGATCCGCGCCCGCGACGGCACCGACGGGCAGCAGGGCAACGACAACAACTCGACCGCCTCGGCGCAGACATCGGCGAACACCAAGGGACGCCCCGGCCCCCCCGGCACCGACGGGTTCCCGGGGGCCGCCGGCTTCAGCGTGCGCGCCATCGAGGTCGAGGCGGGCGAGCTGGTCGTGCTCTCAAGCATCATTGAGGACATCGCCGGCGGCGCCGGGGGCGACGGCGGACGTGGCGGGAACAACGGGACCGGCGGCGCCGGCGGCACCGGCACCGTCTTCAGCCCCACCGGCGCGATGGGCGGTGACGGCGTCCGCGGGCAAGACGGCGGCAACGGCGCGACCGGGGGCCAGCCGATCGGTGTCCTCTCCGGCGCCGACCGCACGGTCATCGCCAACTCACGCTTCCGGCGCCTCTTCGGCGGTGACGGCGGCATGGGCGGGCGAGGCGGACGCGGGGGCAACGGGGGACGCGGCGGGCCCGGCACCGCCGGCTTCGAGGGCGGCAACGGCGGGCCAGGCGGGCGAGGCGGCATCGGCGGGATCGGCGGCCTCGGCGGCTTCAACGGCGCCGCCGTGGCGATCTCCCTCACCGACGGCGCCACTGGCCGCACCGCCGACATCATCTCCAACACCTTCGCCGACATCCGAGGCGGCAACGGGGGCAAGAGCGGGGGCAGCGGCCCGGGCGGCAGCGGCGGGGCCGGGGGCGCCGGGGGGCCCGGGCTGTTCGCCAACGGCAACAACGGGCCCGCGGGGCCGAGCGGATCCCCGGGGGCCGTCCGCTCCGATCGAGCGCTGGGCGAAACCTTGGGCTCGGTCGTGAGCGCGACCGCCGACCTGCCGATGGTGGTGAGCGCCAACAACATCTACAGCTTCGAAGCGCGCACGCCGACACCGATCGCGCTGGGCGCCGCGAGCGGGTACACCTCGAGCCACGACCTGATCTTCAACGCCGAAACCAGGGCGGGCTTCGTCGCGACCGAGCTGCTCGTCGCCGACCCGGTGCTCGACGGCGTCGACGTCCCGGGCGAGGGCTCACCCGCGATCGACAGCGGCGACGCAACGTTCTTGCCCGCCGACGAGCTCGATCTCGACAACGACGGGGACACCGCCGAGCCGCTGCCGCTGGACGCACTCGGCAACGCCCGCGTGCAAGGCATCGCGATCGATCGCGGCGCGATCGAGGCTGTGCCGGCGTGCGCCGCCGACCTCGTCGCGCCCGTCGGCGTTCTTGACATCTTCGACATCATCGAGTTCCTCGCACGCTTCGACGCGAGCGACCCGAGCACGGACCTCGCATCTCCCACGGGCGTCTTCGACGTCTTTGATGTGATCGAGTATCTCGCCCTGTTCGACCAGGGCTGCTGAGGCTCTGACACGACGGGCGGGCACGCGGACCGCGCCGGCGTCCGGAACTGGGGATTGGTCGGGCGCGGGGCAACGGGTATTCTCGCCCGCGGAGGATGTCCCGATGCCCACACGCCCGATCCGTTCTCGCGAGGCGATCATCGCCGGCGCGCTCGCCTTGCCCGTCTCGCTCGCCCATGCCCAGCCGAGCTACACCGCCGAGCCCGTGGCCCAGGGGCTGAGCCGCCCGGTCCAGGTCCTGCCCGACCCGCTCGGCGGCGACCGCCTCTTCGTCGTCGAACAACGCAGCGGCAACACCGGGCGCGTCCGCATCATCGACCTCAGCGACAACAGCGTCGCGCCGGAACCGTTCCTCACACTCACCGTCTCGACCGGGGGCGAGCAGGGCCTCTTGGGCCTCGCCTTCGCGCCGGACTTCGCCGCGACCGGCGTGCTCTACACCAACCACACCCGCCCGGACGGCGACACGGTCATCCTGCGCCACCGCGTCAGCGCCGACAACCCCGACGCCGTCGACCCGGGCCAGACCTTCCAGGTGCTCGAACTCGACCAGCCCTTCACCAACCACAACGCCGGCTGGATCGGCTTCGGGCCCGACGATGGGTTCCTGTACATCCCCACCGGCGACGGGGGCAGCTTCAACGACCCGGGCAGCCGGGCGCAGCTGCTCTCCAGCCCGCTGGGCAAGGTGCTGCGCATCGACCCGAGCGGCGACGACTTCCCCGCCGACGCCACGCGCAACTACGCGATCCCGATGACCAACCCCTTCCGCATGGTCTTCGGCGCCGACCCCGCGGTCTTCGCGCTCGGCCTGCGCAACCCCTACCGCTGCGACTTCGACCCCTTCACCGGCGACCTGTTCATCGCCGACGTCGGGCAGGACGCGCGCGAGGAGATCAGCGTGCTGCCCGCCTTCACCGCCGGGCAGAACTTCGGCTGGCGCTGCTTCGAGGGCGAGATCAACACCGGGCTGGGCCCCTGCACCAGCGACGCCGGGCTCACGCCGCCCGTCGCGACGTACTCGCACTTCAGCCCCGACTTCGGCTGCTCGATCACCGGGGGCATCGTCGTCGACGGCTGCTCGATCCCCTCGCTCCGCGGCGCGTTCCTCTCGGCCGACTTCTGCAGCGACAAGATCTACCGCCTCGACCGCAACAGCGCGGACGGCTTCGACTTCGAGGAAATCACGAGCCAGTTCACGCCCGACAGCGACGCGCTGAACGCGATCACCAGCTTCGGTCGCGACGCGCAGGGACGCGTCTACGGCACCTCGCTGAGCGGGCGGGTCTGGCGGATCACCAGCGACGAGATCGCGCCCGCCGCGTGGTCGGCGCCAGAGGGAAGCTTCGACATCTTCGATGTCATCGCGTTCCTCGGCGCGTTCGAGACCAACGCCGACGCCGCGGACACGAACCGCGACGGGCTGTTCGACTTCTTCGACGTCGTCGAGTTCCTCGCGCTGGCCGACGCGGGCTGCTGAGAACGCCCCGCGGCGGCTTCGACTTTCTTCAACGTCCTCACCTATCTCGCCCAGTTTGACGCCGGCTGCTGACCGCACCACCGCGGGCGTGACATCCCATTCCGATCGGTTTCCTCGATTCCGACTCGGGTCGAACCGGCGTTCCAGTAGACTCCCCCGTCCAGGCTCGAATACGGGGGGATCTCATGCCGACGTTCTCGTTCTCGCGCGCTCTCATCGGCGTTGCCGTCATCGTCGCACTCGCGGCGTCGAACTCGCTCGCACAGATCACCGTCAAGCAGGACGGCACGGGCGACTTCACGTCGATCCAGAGCGCGGTCGATAACGCGCCGAACGGCTCGCTGATCGTCGTCCACCCCGGTCTCTATCTCGAGAACCTGTTGATCAGCGGTTCGGCGGACCTCACCATCGAGTCCACCGACCCGACCGACCCGGCCGTGGTCGGTAGCACGGTTGTTGCGCCAGCAGTCGGGCCGGGTTCCGCTCTCTCGCAGATCAACTCGTCGGGCTCGATCCTCATCAGCGGCCTCACATTCGACAAGCTGCCCGTCTCACTCGGCGGCACCGGCGATGTCACACTGAACCGCTGCGTCTTCTTGCCCATCGATGCCATTTTCGCCGGCACCAATGCCGCTGTCCTCGCCTCCAGCTCTGGCAACGTGCTGATCATCAGCTGTACCTTCGGCCAGCGCGTCACGCTGGGCGAGGTCGCGATCGGGTATCTCGCAGAGAGTCGCATCCAGATTGTCAACTCGGTCATCTACAACTTTGCCGTCGGCCTGAGCTTCGTTCCGCCGTCCGGGCAAGGGTTCGCCGAGGCCGAGATCACCAACACGACATTTGCCAACAACTTTACGGACATCTCCGATCAAAGCGTTCTGACCGTCGCCGATCTTTCGATTCGGAACTCCATCTTCTCGATCGCAAGCAACAACACCTTCAGCCAGAACGCCTCGGTCTCGCACTCGCTGCTCCCCAGCCCACCCCCGATGTTCTTCGCCAACGATGGCGGCGGCAACCGCTTCGACGCGCCGGTCTTCGTGGACGCCGCGAACGCTGACTTCCGCCTCACCGCCGGCTCGCCCGGCATCGACGCCGGGCGCGATCGTTCCCTGCCCACGCTCAGTGAACTCGGTATCGACCCGACCTCGACCCAAGCGATCACCTTCGACCGCGACAGGAACCCGCGGGTCGCGACGGACACGTACAACCTCGAGGCGCCCTTCACCACCGGCTTCTCCGGCGCGAGCGCCGCGATCCCGGACGCGCCGTCGGGCCAGTTCCTCAGCGCGACCTTCCCCGCCAACTCAACGCTTCAGATCGACCGGCTCGAGGTCGGGCTCCTCATCGACCACACGTTCGTCAACGATCTGGACATCGATCTGACCTCGCCCGACGGCACGCTCGTCAACATCTGGAACCGCGCGTGCGGCAATGACCAGAACATCAACACGACGCTGGGCGACGGCGTCGGCAGCTTCGCGTGCTCGTCGCCGGTCGGCCCGGTCCGGGCGTCCGACGGCGCGCTCGGCCTCTTCGACGGCGAGGGGCTCGACGGCACCTGGACGCTCGACATCCGGGACCTCGCCGCCCAGGACACCGGCACCCTCCGCGCGCTCACCCTCACCCTGCGCCAGTCCAAGGTCGACATGGGCGCGTACGAGTTCCAGCACGACGGCTACCAGAGCATCCAGTCTCGCCGGCTCGACGCAGACACGGGCGACAGCTCCACCGTCCGCTTCAGCGCGCAGTTCGCCAACAGCGTCGCCGGCGTCGACGCCTCCGACATCGCGATCGAGACCACCGGCGACATCAACGACGCGCAGGTCGTCGCCGTCGATCCCTCGGCCGGGCTCCGCATCGATGCCGGCGCCCCGCCCTTCGTGCTCACCACCCTCGCGGGGGGCGCCGGCAGCGAGACAATCATTGAGTTCTGGACCTTTCTGGACGCCGCGTCGCCGTCGATGCAAGCGCTGTTCGAGACCGACAGTCTCTTCATTGGCGCCTCCGCCGAGGGCACGCTGCTCGTCGGCGACGTGTTCGGACCGAGTCAGTACGCCAGCGCACGTCTCCGCGGTCGATGGACGCATGTCGCCGTCCGGGTAGACGAGATAGCCGGCGGCGTGAGTTTCGTCGATGTGTACGTGGACGGTGAGCTTGCCGGTACCGCGATCGAGAGCGTCTCGGTTGCCGGGCAGCTGAGGGTCGGCGGCGACCCGGGCTCCGAGTGGCGCGGGAACATCGACGCGGTTCGGATCTGGGAAGATTCTGGCACGCCGCTTGGTGAGATCCTCGACAACCGGTTCCGCCGACTCTCCGGGCGCGAGCCCGGCCTCATCGGGTACTGGCGCTTCGACGAGATCCTCGACCTGGGCGCGGGCGACCCCGGGCCCAACGACACCCCGAGCGCCGTCCCCGGAGGACAGCCCGCGGACCTCGCCCCGGCGATGGCTCGCCTCTCGCCCGCCAGCGGACGTCCCACGTTGGAATTCCCCGCGTTCGTTCGCGACGGCGGCGGTGACGAGATCCGCATCCCGTTCGATCCGCGCTACGGGCCGCCCTCGGGCTTCACGGTCGAGGCCGAGGTCCGCGCCGGCGAGATCGCGTCGAACGAGGTCGCACGCATCCTCAGCATCGACAACAGCGGCGGCGAGCGCGGCTGGGGCTTCGGCCAGTTCCTCAGCGGCCAGATGGTCTTCACCCACTTCGGCGTGCAGGACTACGTCCTCAACGTCCAGCCCTTCACGCCGGGCGAATGGGTCCACGTCGCCGTCGTCTTCGACAACAGCTTCGACGCCAACTTCTACGTCGACGGCAACTTCGTCGGCAAGGTCAACGGCAGCCAACCCTTCGGCGAATGGCGCGACGACCTCTTCATCGGGCGCGGCGTCTCCTTCCAACGCTGGGACGGCAACATCCGCCAGGTCCGCATCTGGGACGACATCCGCACGCCCCTCGAGATCGTCGGCTCTGCCGGGATCGCGCTGACCACGTCGCAGATCAACGACCCCAACCTCGTCGGCTACTGGCCGCTGGACTCCTTCGATGACCTGGGCGTGGGCGCACCCGGCCACAACGACGTGCGCGACATCTCCACCCTCGCCAACAACGCCGACGCCTCGACGCTCGACCAGGGCTTCCTCGACCGATACTTCATCACCGTCGACGCCCCGAGCGCCCTCGACGAAGACGGCACGATCGGGCTCGACTTCTCCGGCGCGCCCGACGGCTCGATCATCGGTGTCCTCGGCGTGCCCGCAACGCTGACGCCCGAGCTGTCCGCGGCCTACACCTTCGCCAACGGCTGCCCGGCCGACCTCGCGCCGCCCAACGGCAGCCTCGACTTCTTCGACGTCCTCGAGTATCTCGCCCTCTTCGACGCGCAGGACCCCGCCGCGGATCTCGCGGCGCCGTTCGGCAACTTCGACTTCTTCGACGTGCTCGAGTACCTCGCCCAGTTCGACGCCGGCTGCTGAGAACACCTCCTGGCAACTGACGGGAAACCCATGCTTGTAAACAACGAGATCCTGCTCGCATCCGCCTTGCTTGTGGCATCCACCGCCATGCAAGCGCTCGCCCAGGCCTCGCCTTGCGTCACGCCGATCGATAGCACACCACTTTGGAGCGGCGGCGACCAGAACGGCGGCGCGGTGTTCGACGGGCGGTACATCTACGACATCGAGCGCGACGCCGCTCTGAACGTCATGCTCACCATCGTCGATACCAGCGGCGGGCAACTCACCCGCGTGAGCAGCCGTCTCATCTCGACACTCTCGACCAACGCGTGCGCACTCAGCGGCGCTATCGCGATCGCCGGCGACGAGGTCTACGTGCTGACCAACGAGGGTCTGCGCGTCTTCGATGTCAGCGATCGCTCCGCGCCTTCGTTCGTACGCCTCGTCGGCCCACCCCTGCTCGGAACGGGTTGCGCCGGCAACCTCGGTGTCGCGGCAAACGACGAGGTCGTCGTCACGCTCTCCGGCGGCTTGATCCAGGTGCATGACCGGGGGCTGCTGCGCGTGCCGGATCCGCCCTTCCCCATGATCCCCAACAACCCGCTCGTCCGAACCGTGCCGACTGCGCCGCTCGCCGGCATCTTGGGCGAGGTGCTCGTGCGAGATCATCTCGCCGTCGTGCTGACGCAGAGCGACCTCGCCGTGATCGATTTGAGCACGCCAGCGACAGCCTCGATCGTTCAGGTCGCCGCGGACACGCCCTTCTTCCTTGCCTCACACATGACGCTCGACGAAGACGGGCGGCTCTACGTCACGCAGAGCTTCACGCCCATTCTCACGGTCTTCGAAACGCTGTCGCCCCTCGCGACGCCCGTGCCGATCGACCCGATCATCGGACTGATTCCGCCGATCGACGTGTCCGCCGACGACGGCTTCATCGCGATCGGCAACTCCCAGTCGGGCGTCCAACTCGTCGACATCCGCGACCCGAGCGAGCCCGAAATCGTCGCTCAGCTCCCGCAAGACCCCGCGTTCAGCGTCACTTTGAGCAACGGCAGTCTCTTCATCCCTGGCACAGACACATTCGACCTGCGGTGGTTCGATGTCTCCGCCTGCCTCACGCCCGCGCCCTGCTCGCCGGCCGACCTCGCGCCGCCCAACGGCAGCCTCGACTTCTTCGACGTCCTCGAGTATCTCGCCCTCTTCGACGCGCAGGACCCCGCCGCGGATCTCGCGGCGCCGTTCGGCAGCTTCGACTTCTTCGACGTGCTCGAGTACCTCGCCCAGTTCGACGCCGGCTGCTGAGCGGGGCGTCAGCACGTCGGGCCAGCGGGCGGACACCAGAACAGGCGGGCACACACAGAACCTGTGCCGTGGCGCCCGTCATCGGCACGCTTCGTCGCCATTACGGGAATACACCCAACGCCGCCGAGGCTGGTGCGAGGGGCAACCGGGCGTCGAGCCCGGGCGCCATCGCCGACCCGACCACGCCGCGTGCCCGGCCCCAAACCGGCCCCACGCCTGCCACCAAGCCCGCACCGCATCAGAGGAGAACCCCATGTTGAACCTTTCGAGCCGCGTCCTGTCCGCCTGTGCCCTCGCCGCCTTGGCCTGTTCGCCCGCGGCCGCCGGTGTCGGCGTGCTGGAGCGCTGCGTCCAGATCACCTCGGTCGATTTCACGACCGGCGTGATCGAGCTGCGCAACCTCGCGGCGACCGACGTCGACCTCTCCGGCTGGCGCTGGTGCAGCCACGATGAAGACCAGGTCCGCCGATACACCGCGCCCGGCGGGCTCAACGGCGTGACCATCCCCGCCGGGCAAAGCCTCTTCTTCCACACCCTCAACGACGCGGCGCTGCCCGGCGAGATCAACATCAGCGGGCTCAACGGCTCGTTCGCCCTGCCCTTCGACAGCGGCGCGTACGGGCTCGGCATCTTCGCCCCGATCAACGGCGGGCTCAACTTCGGCTCGCCCGAGGACTACATCGACCACCTCCAGTGGTCGATCGACGGCATCGACAACACCTCCGCCGACGACCGCTCCGACGAGGCCGAGAACGCCGGCCTGTGGACCGACCAGGGCCTCTGGATCAGCACGACCGCCGAGACCGAGCGCATCGAGCTGGCCGACCTCGCCGGCACCGAGCTGCACAGCCCCGCGGCGTACACCGTCGTCGAGCCCTGCCCGGCCGACCTGGCCGCCCCGATCGGCAGCCTCGATTTCTTCGACGTCCTCGCGTATCTCGCCCAGTTTGACGCGCAAGACCCCGCCGCCGATCTGGCTGCCCCGATCGGCTCGTTCGATTTCTTCGACGTCCTCGAATACCTCGCTCAGTTCGACGCAGGCTGCTGAGCGGGCCCACGGGCGGCTCGGCCGGGGGCGTCGAGCCGGCATAAACCGCACCCCGCCGCTCGCGACCTGCGGACGAGAGCCCAAAACGCATGGCCCCACCGGGGGTTACGCGTAAACTCAATGGCGTGGGGGTGGTCATTCGGCCGTCGGCGATCGTGCCGGCTTGCCCGATCCATGATCCCGATCAACCGAACCGCACCCGAGAGAGGTCCGACCGATGAAGATCCGTGAACTGCTCGCGCTGAGCGTCTGCGCCGGGGCCGCCAGCGCCCAGGCGATCACCTTCGAGAACAACATCGTGACGACGAACGTCGACGGCTCGCGCTCCGCGTCGGCCGCCGACTTCGACGGCGACGGCGACATCGACATGGTCGCGGTCGATACCGAAAACGGCATCTACTACTGGTACGAGAACACCGGCGACAACGCCACCTACACCGAACACCTCATCCAGGGCAGCACCGGGCGCGCCAACTACGTCCGCCCCTACGACTTCGACCAGGACGGCGACATGGACATCCTCGCGTCGTCCTCGGGCGAGGATTACATCGCCTTCTTCGTCAACGACGGCTCCTCCACACCCACCTTCAACGAGAAGGTGCTGAGCCAGGAAACGCGGGTCAACGGCGTCCTGCTCGAGATCGGTGACTCCTTCGCCCCGCGCCAGGCCGAGGCCGCCGACTACAACGGCGACGGCTGGCTCGACGTCTGCGTCGCCTCGGTCGAAGACGACGAGGTCTCGATCTACCTCAGCTCGGGCCCGCCCAACTTCGACTTCACCCAGCAGGTGCTCGCCGACAACTACGACGGCTCACGCGCCATCTACACCGCCGACATCAACGGCGACGGCCTCGCCGACGTCATCGCCGGCGCGTGGTACGCCCAGTACTTCAGCTACTGGGAAAACCAGGGCGGCAACCCCCCCACCTTCATCGAACGCACCGTTAACGACACCTACACCAACCCCTACGCCGGCATCTGGAGCATCTTCGTCGATGACCTCGACGGCGACGGCGACAACGACATCGTCACCGTCCACCAGAACGACAACGTCGAGTGGCACGAGAACGTCAACGGCGACGGGCAGACCTGGACCACACGCGTCATCACCACCCAGAACCTCATCGGCAAAAGCGTCCACGGCGCCGACCTCGACCAGGACGGCGACATCGACCTCATGACCGCCAGCCTCCGCGACGACAAAATCGCCTGGTGGGAAAACAACGGGCAGGCGATCCCCACCTGGAGCGAGCGCGTCATCACCGAAGACCCCGACGGGCCCACCGGGCCGATCGAGGGTGTCGCCGACGGCGCGCGATCCGTCTGGCCCTTCGACATGGACAACGACGGCGACATCGACATCGTCTGGTCGTCCCGCTACAGCACCACCGCCGCGTGGGCCGCCAACGACCTGCTCGACCCGCCCTGCCCCTTCGACCTCGACGGCAGCGGCGAACTCGACTTCTTCGACGTGCTCATGTTCCTCGACGGCTTCAGCGCCGGCTGCGACTAAACACCGCCGCGAGAGGCAACCCAAACACACACCGCGGCACGCCCCAAACACAGGGGTGTGCCGCCTTTTTTTCCCCCCGACGAACCCGCCCGTGCGCACCTTTGCGGCCGGACCGCCCGCCGCAGCCCACCGGGGGAACAGGCCCGATGCCGCCCGCGTACCTTCTGCCCGGCGCGGTCGCGCCGGCTCAGGCGCCCGTTCTGGGCCTCGACCCCGACCGAACAACAGAGGAGAGCACGCATGCCGGGTCTCAGCAAGATGGTTATTGGTGCCGCGATCGGCGTCTTCGCTTCCGCCGGCCTCGCCGCCGGTCACGCCAAGCCGATCATGATCGAAGCGGGCGAGGTCCAGGTTGCCACGCCCACCGGCGAGATGCGCACCATGCGCAAGGTCTACGAGATCAAGCCCTTCTGCTTCACGGGCAAACCCCTCACCGATGCGCAGGTCGCCCGCGTCCGCGACCGCCTGCTGGGCGAGCGTCCCAAGCCCGTCCAGCAGATCATCGCCAGCGACCCGACGCGCAGCGGCCTCACGATCATCTTCAACATCACCACCAACGCGCCCGCCGAGGGCCCCGCGGCCCTCCAGGCGATCGCCGACATCTACTTCGACCTCTTCGACGACAACATCACGATCGAGCTCGACATCGAGTTCGACGACAGCAGCTTCGGCGCCGCGGGCTCGGCCCTGCTCATCGACGACTACGACGTCTACCGCGACGCGCTGCTCGCAGACGCCGATGCCGACGACGACCTGCTCGTCTTCCTGCCCGCCGGCTCGCTGCCCGCGCGCCTGACCCAGGGCGGCCCGGTCGCCGGCGAGCCGGAAACGCTCTTCAACACCTCGCTCTGGAAGGCCGTCGGCGGCAGCGACACCGACGGCCCCGACGCGACGCTCTTCATCGGGACGCCCACCGGCGGCTTCCCGCTCGACTTCGACCCCGCCGACGGCTTCACGCCGGGCACCTGGAGCGCACGCGACATCCTCGCCCACGAGTTCGGGCACGCGCTCGGCTTCACCAGCGGCATCGACACCCAAGACTTCGGCTTCGGGCAGCCCCGCCCGCTCGACTACTTCCGCTTCGACGAGGCCAACGCCCCCGCGACCAACGCGCAGTTCACCGCCTTCCCCCGCCTGCTCGACGGCACGCCGAGCAGCATCGGCGAGCACGTCTTCAGCAGCGTCGAGAACGAGTACGGGCTCTCCAACAGCTCGGACTTCCAGGCCTCGCACTGGTTCGTGCAGACGCCGCGCATCGGCGCCATGAACGCCAACATCGCACCCGCCGAGACCCGCTTCCCCGAGTACCTGCTCGCGCCCGACATCGAGGCGTTCGACCTCATGGGCTACGACCGCGTCGAAGCCACCGACACCCCGTGCAGCCCCGCCGACCTCGCGGCCCCCTTCGGCACACTCGACTTCTTCGACGTGCTCGAATACCTCGCGACCTTCGACGCGAACGACCCCGCCGCCGATCTCGCCGCTCCCTTGGGCACGCTCGACTTCTTCGACGTGCTCGATTACCTGGGCACCTTCGACGCCGGCTGCTAAGCGAGCACCAGCCCGCCGCGCCGGCCCCAGCCGATCAGCCCCGACCCGTCCGCCAGACCGCGGGCGGGTCTTTTTTTTCGGGTCTCCCGAAGCCGCTTTGGATCACGCCACGCCGCGGATACGCTCTTGATCGAAGAGAAGGAGCATCACCCCATGCCAGCACGCACCGCCCCCGCCGCAGTCCTCGTGGCCGCCGCCGCCCTCGCCGCGGCGACCGCCGCCGCTAGCGCGATCGACCGCCTCACCATCGACCCCGCCGCGTCGGGCTTCACCGTCACCGTCGACGCGCTCGGCTTCAGCGATACGCAGACGACGACCGTCTCCGGCTTCCTCGACGTCATCACCGACGCGAGCACCGCCATCTCGATCGCCGACGCCGACCTCGTGCTCGACAACGACCTCAGCTTCAACCTCAGCGCCATTTTCGTCGGCGGCGTCACGATCGACGTCGTCGGCCTGAGCGCACGCCTCGCCGAGCCGATCCCAGCGATCGGCGTCGACGCGATGGGCAACTTCAGCGTGCCCTTCTTCCTCGCCAGCCCCACCGGCAGCGTCAGCTACAGCGGCTTCGGGCTCGTCGGCGGCGCCGTCGGATCCGACTCGATCGTGCTCGACCCCGCCGACCCGTTCGAGGGCTCGTTCGACTCGGCCCAGGTCGTCGCCAACGCGGGCGACGCCGGCGTCGGCGCGCAGGTCAGCATCGTCGAGACCATCGACGTCGCCGAGGGCCTCAGCGCCACCATCACCATCACCGGGCAGGTCGTCGCCAGCGGCCCCTTCACCCCCGCCGCCCCCTGCGCCGCCGACCTCAACGTCGACGGCGTCGCCGATTTCTTCGACGTCCTCGAGTTCCTCGCCCGCTTCGACGCGATGGACCCCGCCGCCGACATCGCCGCACCCGTCGGCGTCTTCGACTTCTTCGACGTCGTCGAGTTCCTCGGCATCTTCGACGGCTGCTGAGCAAACCGAGCGGACCCAAAGACGAACAACGCCCGGCGTCACCATGCATGCATCATGGCGACGCCGGGCGTTTGTTGTTGGTTGAGTTGTTGGTTGAGTTGTTGTTTGAGCAGCGCAGATCGACCCGAAGTCACACGACCTGCAGCACCTGCATCGCCGCGTTCTTGACGTCCTCGGCCGTCAGCCCGGCTTGGGCCAGCAGCTCCTCGGGCGTGCGGGCGCTCTTGGGGATGTGCCGCACGTGCATCTGCTCGAGCGTGAACCCGTCGCCGCTGCCGACCAGCGCGTCGGCGATCGCCGAGCCCAGCCCGCCGCCGTAGTTGTCCTCGATGCTGATCACGTACCCGCCGTTGGCCGCGACGATGTCCAGCAGCTTGTCGGTATCAAACGGGATCGAGTACATATCCAGCAGCGTCGCGCTCACGCCCGCACGGTCGAGCAGCTCGACCGCCTGGTTGCCCACGTGCACCATGTACCCGCTCGCGGCGATCACGATGTCGCGCCCCTCATTGAGCTTCTCGAACCCGCCCAGGTTGAAGACCTGGTCCTCGCCGTAGATGAACTCGGTCTCGGGGCGCAGCGTCCGCATGTAGCAGACGCCCTCGTACTCGGCCATCACCTGCGTCAGCGCGTACGCCGCGTAGGCGTCGGAGGGCTGGAGCACGTAGCACCCCGGGTTGCCCCGGTGGTCCCGCATCGTGGTGAAGCTGCGGAACCAGCTCACGTCGGGCAGGCTCATCTGGCTGGGCCCGTCGGCCGCGAGCGTCACGCCCGAGTGCGAGCCGACGATCTTGAGGTTCGCCCCGCTGTTGATCGCCATCTCGATCTGGTCGTACGCGCGGGTGATGAACTTGCTGAAGCTGCTGACAAACGGCACCTTGCCGCCGCTGCTCATGCCCGCGCCGGCCGAGATCATGTGCTGCTCGGCGATCTTGCACTCGACAAACCGATCGCTCAGCGACGCCTCCTTGGCGAACGTCTCGCTGAACGTCGAGTTGCTCACGTCCGCGTCGAGCACGACCACGTCGGGGTGCGCCAGCCCGAGCGCACGCAGCGCGATGCCGTACGCCTTCCGCGTCGCGAGGCGTCCGGTGTGCAGCACGCTCTCCATATCCATCTGCTTCATCGACTCGCCCAGCGTCGGGATCTCGGTCGACCCCTCGGGCTTGGCGGGCGCTTCGACAGGCGGCTCGATCGTGAACTGATCGGCGCCCGACAGCGCGCTGGTCAGCTCGACGCCGAGCTGCTTGAGCTCCTCGAGCGCCCGCTGCAGCGTGTCGCCCGTCGCCGGCTTGCCGTGCCAGTTGCCCCCCTGCAGGCTCTCGCAGCCCCAGCCCTTGACCGTCCGCGCCACCACGGCCCGCGGCGTCGCCTTCGCGTCGCCCGAACTCGCGGCAAACGCATCGAACGCCGCCTTGATCTCCGCCGGCGCGTGCCCGTCGATCTCGTCAACCTCAAAGCCCGCGGCCCGCAGCTTGGCCGCGATCTTCGCCGCGCTCTGCTGCTCGCTCACGCGCCCGGCCTGCCCGAACTCGTTGCAACTGAAGATCGGCAGCACGTTGCTGAGCCCGTGATCCATGATGAAGTCCAGCGCCTCAGCCACCTGGCCCTCGCGCGCCTCACCGTCGCCGATGATGCAGTACACCCGCTTGTCGATCCCGTCGAGCCGCGCCGCCTTGGCGATCCCGCTCGCCACGCTCAGGCCCTGGCCCAGCGAGCCGGTCGCGGCATCGAAGAACGGGAAGCCCTCCATCGGGTTGGGGTGCCCGTCGAGCACGCTGCCTTGCTCGCGCAGCGACGCCAGGTCGTCGATCGTCAGCTTGCGCCGCTCCTCGCCCTTGCCGACCACGACGCCCAGCATCGCGCTCGCCGCGTACACCGCCGGCACCGCGTGCCCGCTGCTGAGCACCAGGCGGTCGCTGGTCGGGTAATCGGGATAGTCCGGGCTCCAGCGCATCGCGCTGAACATCAGCATCGTGACCAGGTGCCCGATGCTCATGGCGCTGGTGGGGTGCCCCGTCCCCGCGCTCGCGCACATCTCAAGACTGAGACGATCCAGCTCGATCGCCTGCGCATGCACTGCCGCTTCGTATGACATCTGCCGACCCTTTCATCGGAGGTCGCCCCGGCCGAGAAGTCGGCCGACCTTCCCCGATGAAGCGGTCGCCCGGTCTCCGCGCTGCCGCACGGGCCGTCCCCGGAATGTGTTCCAAACGGACGGACAGCATAGCCGAGCCCGCCCGCCCCGGCCCGCCCAAACACCCCCCGCTTCCCCCCGATCCGCGGAAGCCGATCCACCACTTCAGGGCGTGTGAATCGTTCGTGAGCGCCGACGACCCCCACCCCATCGCGGTACACTCCCGAGGTCTAACCAATATCTGCGCCCCCGGTCCCGCATCGCCGCGCGACCGCACGGGGCCCAACCACACGCCCGAAGCCGCCTCGATCGGCCCGGGCCAGGAGTCCGACCCGATGAAGGTCGTCTGTGAACGCGGCTCCCTGCTCGACGCGCTGAGCCTCGCGACCGGTGTCGTCGCCAGCCGCACGCCCCGCCCCCAGCTCACGTGCGTCCACCTGGACGCTTCCGAGGGCGAGCTCGCCCTCGCCGCGACCGATGCCGAGGTGGCGCTGCGCGTCCGCCTGGGGCGGGTCGAGGTCGAGGACGCGGGCCAGACCCTCGTCCCCGCACAGAAGCTCAACCAGATCGTCAGCGCCGAGGACAACGAGCCCACGCTCACCCTCGAGGCCGCGGGCGACACCTTCCACGTCCGCGGCGCCGACGCGCACTTCCGCCTCAACACCTACCCCGCGACCGACTTCCCCGCCGCGCCAGATTTCCGCGCAGCCGAGAAGGACGCCAAGTGCGTCTTCACCACCACCGCCGGCGATCTCCAGCACCTGATCAGCCGCACCCTCTTCGCCGCCGCGCGTGAGAACAGCCGCTACGCGATCAACGGCGTCCTGCTCAACCGCACGGGCAAGAGCCTCGACATGGTCGCGACCGACGGACGACGCCTCGCCCGCTGCGGCGCCACCCTCGCCAGCGCCGACGGCAACGACGCGTCCTGCATCCTCCCCGCCAAGGCGCTCAACCTCATCGGCAAACTCGCCGGCGACCCCGAAGAGCCCGTCAGCGTCGCGATCGGCGAGGCCCAGGCCTTCGTCAGCTTCGGCGACGACCCCGCCGAGGCCCGCGCCGTCCTCAGCACCACCCTCGTCGAAGGCAGCTTCCCCCCCTACGAAGACGTCATCCCCAAAGACCACGACATCAAGGTCACCTTCGACCGCGACGTCCTCGCCTCCGCCGTCCGGCGCGCCGCGCTGCTGACCAACGAAGAGTCCCGCGGCGTCCGCATGGCCTTCGAAACCGCCGACAAAAAACTCAGCCTCTCCAGCCGTGCGCCAGAGATGGGCGAAGCCAACGTCAGCGTCGAACTCGTCGAATACAACGGCGAAGACATCGAAATCGGCTTCAACCCCGCCTTCATCACCGACGCCCTCAAGGTCATCCACGACCCCCAGGTCAACCTCGAACTCAAAGCACCCAACAAGCCCGGCCTCTTCCGCTCGGGCACCGACTTCCTCTACGTCGTCATGCCCGTCAACCTGCAATAAGCAGGCAGCAACAGGCCGCAAGAGGCCGCAAGAGGCAGCACGAAGACATCAGCGATTCGGAGCCCGGGCAGAACACGCTCGGGCACTCAGCCCGCGGCGGCCGGCCCGGGGTCCGCGTGCTCAGGCTCGGGCTCGGCCCGCAGGCGCCGGCGATGCTCGCGCGGGGCGTGCAGGCCGTTCGCTTGGATGACGTGCCCGTCGTGAGCGCGCGACTCGGTCGAGAGGCTGCCCGAACCGAGGCCCGAACCGAAGCCAGAACCGGGCGCATCCCCGGTCCCCGCTCCGAGCCGCTCCCGCCCCACGATCACCCGGTCCATCCGCCAGAGCAACGCCGTGAGCCCGGGCAGCACGAGCAGCGCCGCCACCAGCCCGAGCTGCGCGGTCGTCACGCGGTGCACGCCGTCGGGCGTCACCACGCCAAGCAGCATGACCAGACCGACCAAGCCCGACACGACCCCGGCGAGGACAACGCCCCCGCGACGCAACCACAACAACACCCGATGCACGCCAGCACAACTCCTGCGCGAAGCCCCCAGATGCGCGGCGCAAACACGCCCGAGCACCCAATACCGACGACCCTACCGCGGCCCAACACCCCCGGCAACCCCGGCGCGCCACCCATCAGAGAAGTGGTGACAACACCGGCATGATCTCGACGGTACGCCCCGCCAGCGTTTGTGCCCGCCCGCCGCGCGGGGTATCGTCCCCCCACGGTGAATCGCGCAGGGACACACAACCGGACGACCAACGCCCATGCCGCGCTCCTTCTGGCGTGCGCCGGGCTCGTCGCGGGCCTGCCGATCGCCCCCGCGTTCGCGCAACCCGAATCGCCACAAGGCGATGGAGCCGCCGACGCCTCGCAGCCGCCCGCGCCCCCCCCGGTCGCGCCGGGCACCGATCTGTTCGAGGGGCGCCCGGTTGCCGAGGTGGTCTTCCGCGTGCCCGCGGGCGAAGGCTTCGCGCCGCTCGCCGGCAACAGCCTCCAGCGCGCGCTCAACAACGTCCGCACCGTGCCCGGCGGCGCCTTCCGCGGGCGCACCGTCGCCGAGGATACCCGTCGCCTCAACCGCCTCGCGCTCTTCGCCAGCGTCGAGACCAGCGCCCAGGCCCTGCCCGACGGCTCGGCCCGCCTGATCTTCACCCTCGTCGAGCGCCAGGTGATCCAGGACGTCCAGGTCGCCGGCAACACCCGCATCCCAGACCGCGACATCGCCGCCGAGGTCGACCTCCTCGCCGGCACGCCCGTCGACCCCTTCCAGCTCGACCGCGCCGCCCGGCGCATCCAGGACCTCTACCGCGAGCGCGGCTACTACTTCGCCGACGTCACCATCGACCGCGAACTGCTCGACGAGTCCGGCATCGTGCTCTACCAGATCCGCGAGGGCGAGCGCGTCAAGGTCACCGCCATCCGCTTCGTGGGCAACACGAGCATCGAGACCCGCCTGCTCCGGCGCGAGCTGGAGACCAAGACCGCCGCGCTCTTCCGGCGCGGACAGCTCGACGACGACAACCTCGACGTCGATATCGCCAACCTCATCACGTACTACCGCAACGAGGGCTTCCTCGACGTCCGCGCCGACCGGCGCATCACCCCAAGCCCCAACGGGCGCGAGGCGATCGTCACCTACATCCTCGACGAAGGCCCGCGCTACACGCTGCGCTCGGTCGAACTCGAGGCACGCCCGGCCCAAGAGGGCGACCTGCCCGTCTTCGACGCCGCGCAGGTCGCCGGCCTGCTGGAGATCAAGCCGGGCGACGTCTTCGGCGTCGAAGCGCTCGACGCCTCCGTCCAAGCCGTCTCCGACGCGTACGGGCGCCTGGGCTTCACCGACGTCCGCGTCACCCGTGTCGAAAAGCGCGACCCGCAGCGTCCCGTCGTCGACCTGGTCATCGTCGTGAGCGAGGGCCTCGCCTATCTCACCGGCGAGGTCATCATCCAGGGCAACGAGATCACGCGCCAGAACGTCGTCCGCCGACAGATCGAGGTCCTGCCCGAACGCCCGCTCGACTCGATCGCCCTGCGCCGATCCGAGGCCCTGCTCAGGCGCACACGCCTGTTCAACCCCCGCGGCGTCAAGCTCACCCTCCAGCCACCCGACCCCCGCGACCCCGAATACCGCGACATCCTCGCCGAGGTCGAAGAAACCAACACCGGCAACATCGCCTTCGGCGGCGCCGTCAGCTCCGACTCGGGCGTCGTCGGACGCATCGCCCTCACCCAGAACAACTTCGACCTCTTCGACACCCCCGACTCGCTGGGCGACTTCTTCAGCGGACGCTCATTCCGAGGCGCGGGCCAGACCTTCCGCCTCGAAGCCCTCCCCGGCGATGAGATCCAGACCTACTCGGTCTCCCTCTCGGACCCCGCCCTCTTCGACACCGACTACTCCGGCTCGGCCAGCCTCTTCTTCCGCGACCGCGAGTTCGACGAGTTCGACGAGCAACGCTTCGGCGCGCGCCTGGGCTTCGGGCGCGCCTTCGGCACACGCTGGCGAGGCAACCTCACCCTCCGCGCCGAATCGGTCGAGCTCTCCGACATCCCCGCCGAGCGCCCCACCGATATCTTCGACGTCGCCGATCAGAACATCATCACCTCGCTCGGCCTCAGCTTCACGCGCGACACCCTCGACAACCGCTTCCGCCCCTCCAGCGGCTCGCGCACCGTCGTCGGCATCGAACAGGCCGGCGCGCTCGGCGGCGACTTCACCTTCACCAAGATCAGCGCACAGCACCGCGTCTTCGTCGCGATCCGCGAAGACTTCCTCGGACGCGACACCGTCCTCAGCTTCAACACCGAGGTCGGCTACATCCCCCAGGGCCGCGACGACGTGCCCACCTACGAACGCTTCTACCTGGGCGGGCAGTCCTTCCGAGGATTCGACTTCCGCACCGTCAGCCCCAAGGGCATCCGCAACGACAACGGGCAGCCTTCAGACGACCCCGTCGGCGGCACGTTCCTCTTCTTCGCCGGCGTCGAGCTCAACCAGCCGATCTTCGAAGACATCTTCGCCGCCGTCCTCTTCATCGACTCCGGCACCGTCCTCGTCGACCCCGGCTTCGAGGAATACCGCGTCAGCACCGGCTTCGGGCTGCGGTTCAGCATCCCACAGCTCAGCCCCGCCCCGATCGCCCTCGATTTCGGCTTCCCGCTGGTCAAGGGCGACCGCGACGAGGAACGCCTTTTCACCTTCACCGTCGATCTACCCTTCTGACCAACACGAACAGACCCACACGAACAGACCCACATCGAACAGACCAGCGCCAACAGGCGCACGCAACCCACGCCGCCCGGAGGCCCCGACATGCTGATCAACCCCAAGACCATCGTGCTGCTCGCGCTCGTCGCAACGCTCGCCGCCGCGCTCGGCGTCTCCGCCGCACGCCGCCCCCCGGCCCAGCCCACCGCCGTCGCCGTTGTCGACCTCGTCCAGGTCCTCGAGGGCCTCAGCGAGCGCACCGATCTGGAGCGCAACCTCGAGCGCGAGCTCGAGGCCCGCCGCCAGCAGATCCAAGAGATCAACAACCAGATGCAGACCGTCCAGGCCGACCTGGAGACCCTGGGCCGAGAAGCCCCCGGCTACCGCGAAAAACTCCGCGAGCTCTTCGAGCTCCGCGCCGTGGGCGAGGCCCGCACCCAGGCGATCAACCAGATCGTCTCCATCGAGAAGGGCGCCGTCTTCCGCGAGCTGTACGAGAAGATCGAAGCGGCCATCGCCGAGATCTCCGCCCGCGACGGGTACGACGCCGTCCTGCTCAACGACTCGACCTTCCCGATCCCCCAGAACGCGACCGACATCGACGTCGAGCGCGCGATCCTCAGCCGCTCGGTCCTCTACGCGCACCCCAGCGTCGACATCACCGACACCCTCGTCGCCTACATGAACAACCAGTACGTCGCCCCCTGACGCCGGGCACGCGAGCACGACCGTGAGCACACACGCATCGCCCAGCACCGACGCCCCGCCCGATCAGCAGGGCCTCAGCGCGACCACCACGCAGATCGCCGGGCTGCTCGGCGCCGAGCTCGTCGGCCCGGGCGACATCGTCCTCACCGACGCCGCCGCGATCGAGCCCGGCAAACCCGGCGCCCTCACCTTCATCCGCGATCCGTCGTACGCCCGCAAGTGGTCCGCCTCACGCTGCTCGGCGGCGCTGGTCACCCGGGGTGTCGACATCCCCGGGCACAACCCCGCCGACCGCGCCCTGCTCATCGTCGACAACGCCGACCTCGCGCTCATCCAGATCCTCCGCGCCATCGCCCCCGCCCCCTACATGCCCCAGCCCGGCGTGCACGCGAGCGCCGTCGTCGATCCCTCCGCGACCATCCACCCCGCAGCAAGCGTCGGCCCGCTCTGCACCGTCGGGCCGGGCACGAGCATCGCCGAGGGCGCTGTCCTCGCCGCGCGCGTCTCGCTCGGCGCGGGCGTCCGCGTCGGCCCGCGCACCCGCCTGCACGCGGGCGTCGCGGTCGAAGACCGCTGCGTCATCGGCGCCGACTGCACCATGCACCCCAACTGCGTCATCGGCGCCGACGGCTTCGGCTACATCACCGACCCCGGCACAGGCGAACCGATCAAAATCCCCCACGCCGGCAACGTCATCATCGGTGATCGCGTCGAGCTCGGCGCCGCCGTCACCATCGACCGAGGCAAGTTCGGGCCCACCCGCATCGGCGACGCGGTCAAAATCGACAACCAGACCCAAATCGGGCACAACTGCGAGCTCGCCGAGAACATCATCATCTGCGGCAACAGCTCGCTCGGCGGGTCCGTCACCATCGGGCCACGCGCCGCCCTCGGCGGGAACACCGGCGTCGCCGACCACACCTACATCGGCGCCGACACACGTGTCGCAGGCGGCAGCGCCGTCCTCAACGACACGCCCGACGGCACCACCTGGATGGGCAACCCCGCCGGGCCCGCCCGCCTCATGATGGTCAACTTCAAAGCTCTCCGCGACCTCGCGCGATTCATGAAAGCCGCCAAACGGCTCGACCCGCGACTCGAGGCGCCACAGGGCACCAGCGACGCGGCCAAGGGCATCGCCAACGACCACGACAGACCCACCCGCACCGACCACAGCAACGCCCCATGACCCTCCAGCGCCGCACCCCCGCCACACCGATCACCCTCAGCGGGCCCGGCCTCTTCACCGCCAAGCCCGCGACCATCACCATCGGTCCCGACGACCATCCCGCCAGCCACGCGAGCGACGCCCCGGGCCTCAAGATCCGCACCGCCGGCGACACCTTCGCCGTCCACGCGCGCAACCTCTCCGGCGCCGTCCCCCACCCCGCCTTCGCCGCCATCCCCCCGCGCTGCACCACCCTCGCCCACGCCGGCCCGCCTGTCTTCACCATCGAACACGCCCTCAGCGCCCTCGTCGGCCTGGGCATCACCGACGCGCTCATCGACGTCGAGGGCCCCGAGGTCCCCATCATCGACGGCTCCGCCGAACCCTTCGCCCAAGCGCTCCAAGCCGTCGGCGTCCGCACGCTCACGCAACACGCAACGCCCGTGCGCCCGCCGCGCACCGTCCGCGTCGAGCACAACGACGCAAGCGTCACCATCGAGCCCGCCGACGCGCCCAGCTACAGCTACACGCTCGACTTCGGCCCCGCCTCGCCCATCGCCCCCGCGACCGTCGCCTGGGACGCCTCGCCCGAGGCCTACCTGAACCACGTCGCCCCCGCGCGAACCTTCTGCCTCGCCCAGGAAGCCCGGCAGATGCAAGCGCTCGGGCTGTTCAGCGGGCTGACGACCCAGGACATGCTCGTCTACGGGCCCGACGGCCCGATCGACAACGCCGAGCGCTTCGCCCACGAGCCCGCCGCCCACAAACTGCTCGACCTCATCGGCGACCTCGCGCTCGTCGGCGCCCCGCTGTGCGCACGCGTCACCGCGATCAAGTCGGGCCACGCGCTGCACCACAAGGCCGCGCTGGCGATCCTCGACGCGATCGAGGCCGACGCGCACTGACCCGCCCCGCGCGCCGTTGCGCGCACCTGCACACAAAGCCGCTCGATCACCCCCGCCCCGGCGATACGCTGCGCTCGCCCCCCACCGCTTCCCAACCCGCCCGGCGTGGCCCCGGCGATGCGCGCCGCCACACGCCGCCTGGCACCGCGCGCAGCGAAGGAAGCTCCCATGCCCATCTCGATCCCCCTCCTGCGCCGCCTCCGCGCCCTGCCCGTCCTGTTGGGCGCCACCTGCCTGCTGCCGATGTCCGCCTGCGGCATCACGGCCGGCGACCTCGCGCAGACCCGCGACCGCGCCGAAGCGCTCGAGCAGACCCTCGCCGACAACGCCAGCGCCCTGCGCGCCCGCGCCGAGTCACTCCCGCCGGCCGACCCCGCGCGGGCCGCGCTCGCGCAGCAGGCAGGCGACGCCGAAGCCGCCCGGGCCCTGCTCGCCAGCGCTGTCACGCGCGCCGACGCCGTCCTGATCGAGGCCTCCAGCCCGACCGACGGGCTGACCGCCGCCGCCACCGGCGCCTCCGCCCTGCTGCCCGAGCCATACCGCCTGCCCGTCGTCCTCGCCGGGGCACTCGCGGCGACCTTCTTCCGCTCCGCCCAGCTCAAACGCGCCGGCGCCTCGATCGCCAAGAGCCTCGACACCGCCATGCGCGACGACCCCGAACTCCGCCACCGCGTGCGCGCCAAGGCCGAAACCCTCCGCGGCATCCAAACCCCCACCGCCCGGCGCATCGTCGACGAGGCCACCAAACCCGCCCCCATGCTGCGCCTGCCCGTCTGATCCGCTGCCCAAAGGCCGCAACGCCGCCCCAACGCCCCCCGCGCGTGCGGCGAGAACGAAGGCGAGGTCGCCCGGGGGCCGGCTGGGGGGCCGGCGGGGGACCGGCTGCGGATGAGACAGCCCCAGGCCTCTTACCGGTGGGATAGGCGTCCCGCCTGTCCGAGGGCCCATAAACCCTCTCCAACCCCCCCAAGGCCGAGCAACGCCGCATCGGATCGCCGAACCCCACGCGAACCCTGGCGGTACACCCACGAGGCCCCCCTACCGTCTACCGATGCCATCCACGCCCCACCAGCCCGCTCGCGCCTTCACGCTCATCGAGCTGCTGGTGGTCATCGCGATCATCGCGCTGCTCATCGGCATCCTCCTGCCCGCGCTGGGCAAGGCCCGCGAGGCCGGGCGACGCACCGCCTGCGCCGCCAACCTCCGGGGCATCGGGCAGGGCCTCCGCCTCTACCTCGACAGCAACAACCAGGTCTTCCCCTACGTCGTCGCCGACGCGACCGGCGGCCTCACCGGCGAAGACAACGACCCCACCCTCCTGGGCGTGCTCGACAGCTACCTCGACGCGCCCCTGCCCAGACGCGACCCAGCCTCGCCCGACACCGACCCGCGCTACATCGCCGACGCGCCCTTCGTCTGCCCCTCCGACAAGGGCCAGGCCGACGGCACGCCCGTGCACGAAAAACTCGGCACCAGCTACGTCTTCGTCCCCGCGCTCACCTACACCGCGGTCGAGATCTTCCTCCCCCGCGTCCCCCCCATCACCCCGCGCCAGAACCAGCGCGCTCACACCGAGGTCTACCGCCGCTGGACCGACGAGGGCCGCGAGCCCCCCATCATGTACGACGCCAACGTCACCAGCGACGACGACGGCGTCTGGCACCAGGGCCCCGGCGGCAGCAAGGGCAACGCGCTCTACATCTCCGACGGGCGCGTCGACTGGGCCCCGCCCGCGACCGATGAAGAGGGCAACGAATCGCTCGCCGACTTCATCACCGAGATCGCCCGCGCCATCGGCACCTGACCCGCCAACCGGAAAGCCCCACCATGCTGAGCCGCACGATCGACACCATCCAGCGCACGCTCGAAAACGCGGTCGAAGACCGCTCAGCGCGGCGAGCGCTCGTCGCCGCCGGCGCGCTGCTGCTCGCCGCGGGCACCGTCTTCGGCGCCGTCAGCCTCCTGCCCCAGCGCACCCCCGACTACCAGACCGGCGGGCTCGACACGCTGTTCAACTACACGCTGCTCACCGAAGACTTCAACAAGCTGCCCGTGCAGGAACGCGTCCGCCTCATCGGCGAGCTCGCCCAACGCCTCCGCTCGATGGACACGGGCGAGAGCGTCCTGCTCGCCGGCTTCGCGACCCAGATCGCCGGCACCGCACGCGACCAGCTCGTGCGCAACGGCTCCAAGCTGATGTCCGACCTCACCGACGACGCGGCAAGCCGCTACAACCCCGCCGCATCGGTCGAGGAGCGCGAGGCGTTCCTCGAGCAGGCCGCCGTGGATTTCATGACCGCGATGCAGACCATGACCGGCGACCTCGGCGCGAGCGACGACTCGCCCGAAGAACGCTTCCAGCAGATGCAGGCCCAGGCCCAGCGCGACATGGCCGCCGGCGAACGCGGCGACTTCAGCGCCCAGGACTCGGGCCGCGTCGTCGCCTTCGTCAACGGCACCATCGGGCGCAACACCTCGGCCGCCCAAAAGGCCCGCATGAGCGTCTTCGCCCGAGACCTCACCCGCGTCCTGCGGGGCCAGGACCTCAGCGGGCCGTGACAGCCCTGAGCGCAGCCGCCTGATCCTGCCCGCACTCCGGGCACACCGCGCCCGGCAACCCGGCAAGGTCGTACCCGCATCCGACGCAGATCCCCTCGGGAATCGGCTTCGGGCGCAGCAACCGCTCAACCGCCGCATCGAGTGCGCCCACGATCCAGGCCAGTGTCATCGCGACAGCGAGCGGGAGCGCCACGAACAGGAGTGTCCGCAGGATCTCCCACAGCACCGCTCCGACCTTTTCCCAAGACACGCGCTGCACCTGCCGCATCGGCGTCGCGATCTGCTCAAACCCCGGCACACGCGCCACCTCGGCATCCAACGTATCGCGGAACGCACGCTCGCTGTGTTCGCCCAGCGACATGTGCCAATCCGCGTAGACACGCAGCGACGCCGACTCCACAACCGGGAACACCTCCGGCCCGTACTCGATCACCCGCACCGCGTGGTAGGTCACGATCGGCACCGATCGCCGATCCATCATCCCGTGCCGGATGTCGTCGTCGTCGTACATGACGTGGGCACCGTCGACGGTCGCCGCGAGCGTGAACGACCGGCGCTCCAGCGGGGGTGCCCCGCCCATCGACTCGATGGTCGCCTTGACCAGGACGATCACGCCCGCGATCAACGCAACCCAAAACACACGCTGCGATGGCTTCACGACAAGCGACATCGCCCCCCGATCCGCGACCGACCTCCCCCGGTTCCTTGGCGGCTCAACCCTGATCCCGCCCTCCCCCCACTACCATCCCCCCATGGCCGAACCGATCTCCCCCGACGACGTCCAGCGCCTCGCCCGCCTCGCGCGACTCGCGATCGACGACGACGCCTGCGCCGACATCGCCGCCCGACTCACCCGCGTCATCGACCACATGGACTGCCTGCGCACGCTCGACCTCGAGGGCGTCGCCCCCATGGCCCACGTCTCGTTCAAGGAAGGCATCGACGAGACCCGCCTGCGCGACGACGAGCCGGGCGAGACGCTGCCGCCCGGCCTGATCGCCGCGATGGCGCCCCAAGCACACGAAGAGGCGCACGAAGAGGCGCACGAACAGGCGCAAGAAGCAGCGGCCGAGACCGCCGCCGACGTCTTCTTCAGCGTGCCCAAGGTCATCGGCGGAGGGTCTTCGTGACCCTCCCCGCCCACGCCGGCGTGCTCGAAACCGCCAGCGCCGTGCGCGCGGGCGAGGCAACCGCCGAGGAGGTCACCAAGGCCGCGCTCGCGCGCATCGACGCGCTCAACCCCGCGCTCAACGCCTTCCTCCAGGTCTTCCATGACGAGTCGCTCGAGCGGGCCCGCGCCATCGACGCCCGCATCGCCAAGGGGGGCGACCCGGGCCCGCTCGCCGGCGTGCCCATCGCGATCAAAGACAACATCTGCCTGAGCTGGGGCAAGACGACCTGCGCCAGCCGCATGCTCGAACACTACGAGAGCCCCTTCACCGCGACCGCCGCGCAGCGCCTGCTCGACGCCGGCGCCGTGCTCGTCGGCAAGACCAACCTCGACGAGTTCGCGATGGGCTCCAGCAACGAGCACTCCGCCTTCGGGCCCGTGCGCAACCCGTGGGACACCGCCCGCGTGCCCGGGGGCAGCAGCGGCGGATCGGCCGCCGCCGTCGCCAGCGGCATGGTCCCCGCCGCGCTCGGCAGCGACACCGGGGGCAGCATCCGCCAGCCCGCGGGCCTGTGCGGGTGCGTCGGGCTCAAGCCGACCTACGGGCGCGTCAGCCGTTCGGGCCTGGTCGCCTTCGCCAGCAGCCTCGACCAGATCGGCCCGCTGACGCGCAGCGTGCAGGACGCGGCACTCATCGCCCGCATCATCAGCGGTCCGGACCCGCTCGACGCGACCACCAGCCCGCTCGACGCCGAGCAGATCGCCCTCTTCGCCGACACCAGCGCGCCGCTCACGCTGGGCATCCCGCCCGAGACCACGGGCGAGACGGTCGACCCGCGCGCCCGCGAGGTGCTGCTCGGGCTGATCGGGTCGCTCCGCGCCGCCGGCGTGCGCACGGTCGACGTCGAGCTGCCCCTGCCCGAGCACGCGATCGCCGCGTACTACATCGTCGCGCCCGCCGAGGCGAGCAGCAACCTCGCGCGGTTCGACGGCGTGCGCTACGGGCACCGCGCCCAGCTCGCGCCGAACGACACCCTCGACGACCTCTACATCAAGTCACGCGCCGAGGGCTTCGGACCCGAGGTCCGCCGCCGCATCGTCCTCGGCACGCACGTGCTCTCCAGCGGCTACCACGACGCCTACTACACCACCGCCCTGCGCGCGCGCCGCCTCATCAAGAGCGCCTACGACGACGTCTTCGATCGGGGCGTCGACGCCGTCCTCCTGCCCGCCAGCCCGGGCCCCGCCTTCCGCCTGGGCGAGAAACTCGAAGGCCCCGGCATCGACCCGATGGCGCTCTACCTCGAAGACGCTTTCACCGTCAGCGCCAACCTCGCCGGGCTCCCGGGCATCTCCGTGCCCGCCGGCTTTGTCGATGAAGCCGGCACGCGCCTGCCGATCGGCATCCAGTGCATCACCCGCGCGCACGACGAAGCGACCGCCCTCCGCGCCGCCCACGCGATCGAACAGATCACCGGCCCCGCGCAGGTCGCACCCGCGGGTGCCACGGCTTGACCCAACGGGCAAGCCGTGTCTCCGTGCGCACAACCGCGCGGCTTGCCCCTTGGGTCAAGCCCCAGCACCCAGGGCGAGCGGCCCCGTTCACCCCAGCACCGTGACCGCCGCGAGCATCAGCAGCATCAGCGTGAAGTTGTGCAGCCAGTGCGCCGTGATCGCCGCGATCAGGCTCCCGCGCCACTCCCGCAGCAACGCGAACAGCATCGCCAGCGCGATCAGGGGCGGCACGAGCAGCGGCCCGTACCCGTGCATGAACGCGAACAGCAGCCCCGTCGCCAGCCCGCTCGCCGCGATCCCGATCCGCGCGCGCAGATGCCGGTGCATCGCCCCGCGAAAGATCAGCTCCTCCACAAGCGGCGCCCAGACCGTCGCGAGCAGGAACAACGCGATGAGCAGCAGCACGTCGCCCCCGGCGATCAGCTCGAGCACCGGGTTGCTCAGGGGCTCGTCCGACCCAAGCCCGAGCGACTGGCTCACGATGCCCCACACGATCACCAGCGCAAACGTAAACAGCACCGCGACGACATACACCGGCAAAAACGCCAAGTAGGCGAACACGCCCACGCCGATCTCGCGCAGCACGCCCCGCCCGCGGTGCAGCCCGATCGCCTTGCGATACTCGCCGCCGCGCAGCCCGCGCGCCAGCGGCCACAGCGCCGCGAGCAGCAGCAACCATTGCAGCATCAGCCCCGCCGCGGGCGGCATGGGCACCAGCCCCTGCACCAGGATCAGCACCAGAAAACCGCCGACGAACAGCGCCCAAGACTCGAGAAACACCGAGCCGCCCGGCGTCGGCACGTCCATCCGCCACCGCCACCGGCGCATCCAGACCAGCGCGAGCACAAAGCACGTGACGCTCGCCAGCAGCACGCCGATCGCGAACAGCCCCGCAGCCAGCCCGAACACCAAAATGCCCCAGCCGCCCGAGCGCAGCTCCTCCAGCTCGTCCTCGTCCCCGGCATCGAGCGCGACGATCAGCTCGCCGAACACGCCCAGGCGATCGACCATCAACGCGCGCCGGTCCGCGTCGATCAGCCCGGGCCCGGTGAGCACATACGCGCCCGGCGTATCGCGCAGCGCGATAAACAGCTCGGCCTGCGCGCTCAGGTCCGCGTGCGCCAGCTCGTAGCTCTCGATAGCCGCCTCAGACGCGTCTTCCGCGAGCGCGTCCTCGCGGGCGTTCAGCTCGCGCCGCGCCCAATCGACCGCCTCGAGCCCGCCCTCCGCCCCTTCGATCTCAAACGCAACGATCGGCACCGACGCGACCTCCGCCGCGTTGAACGCCGAGTCTTTCATCACCTGCACATACGTGCGCATCTGCGCGCCCGAGCCGGGCTGGAGCGACTCGAGCGCCTCGAACATCTTCACCGCGACCTTGCCGGTCAGCTCGGCCTGCCCGAAGGTCTGCACCCGCACCGTCGGGTCCGCCGGCGCCGGCGCGGGCAGCAGGTTCTGCATCCCCGCCACGATCAGGAACGCCAGCAGCCCAAGCCCCCACGCCAGCGCAGCGCCCGTCGCCCCGCCCGGGTCGACCCCGACGCGCCGACGAGCGTCCCGCCCTCGGAGCTTGCCCCGCGGCGCATCGGGCGAACCCCCTCCGGCGGAGCCCGGGTCGTTCGAAACCGGGTCGTTCGAAACCGGGATGGGCGCAAACGGATCTCGTGGGTCGGGGGCCTGCCCCGGTTGGTCTGGCATCGCACCTATCTTCGGCCCGCCGGCCCCCCGCCGCCAACCCGAGCGCCAATCCCCTCCCCCGCGGGGCGCGGGGGAGGGGAGAAGACAACCAGCCTCCCTTCCAACCCTTCCCACCCCGACCTCCCCCGACCTCGCCTTCAACCGGCCCGCCGAAACATCTTGATGCCCCCCCAATTGCCCGCCTATCGTGCGGGCCCGACGAGGCCCGCTGGCCGAGTCTTCACGGATGACCCAACCCTGCCGGCAGGACGACCCGCCGGCCCGCCCCGCCCGGTAGGCGGCGTTGAGCGACCCGCGGCAAGCCCCGCGGGCGGATGGAGCGTTCCCATGGCAGGCAACTCCGCCACCCACCTGCGCCGCCAGACCTTCATGGCCAAGGCCGGCGATGTCCCCCGCGAATGGCGCGTCGTCGACGCCGCCGGCATCCCCCTGGGGCGCCTGGCGACCGAGATCGCCACCGTCCTCATGGGCAAGCACCGCCCCGAGTACACCCCCCACGTCGACACGGGCGACTTCGTCATCGTCCTCAACGCCAAGCAGGTCGCCCTCACCGGCAAAAAGGCCGAGCAGAAGCACGCCAAGCGCTTCACCGGCTACACCAGCGGGCTCAAGCTCGAGCCCTACGGCAGCCTCCGCGACCGCCGACCCGATCGCCTGCTCGAGCTCGCCGTCAAGCGCATGCTCCCCAAGAACCGCCTCGGGCGCCAGATGATCAAGAAGATGAAGGTCTACGAGGGCACCGAGCACCCCCACGCCGGCGTCAACGCGATCGAGATGAAGGTCTAAACCGGACCGTTCCACCAAACCAACCACCGGCGTGCGCCAACCCGCGCACGACCGGCCTTGCTCACGACACGGGCGACACGCCCGGCATTTCCAGGCCGTCCCAAAGCCGCCCCCGCTCGTCGCGGAGGGCCGGTGGATGCGGGGCGACCGCAACGGAAGGTTCTGCACATGGCTGAAGGCGGCCTCACCACGATCACCAACCCCGAGCTCACCGGCGAACTCCTCGTCCCAGAGGACAACACCGAGGTCGCGCCGCGCGAACTCCCAGAGCCCAAGCCCGCCGACCGCCACGGCTGGTGGTGGGGCACCGGACGGCGCAAGACCGCCGTCGCCCGCGTCCGCCTCCGCCCGGCCAAGGAAAACGGCAAGGGCGACATCCAGGTGCAGATCAACAACAAGAAGTTCAAAACCATCGACGACTACTTCAGCGAGCTCCGCGACCGCAAGGACGCCCGCGCCCCCCTCACCATCACCGACACCATGGGCACCCTCGACGTCTTCATCCGCACCCACGGCGGCGGGTACATGGGCCAGGCCCAGGCGATCCGCCTCGGCATCGCCCGCGCACTGGTCAACTACGACCCCACCTTCGAGCCCGCGCTCCGCGAGGCCGGCTACCTCAGCCGCGACTCCCGCAAGGTCGAACGCAAGAAGTACGGCCAGCCCGGCGCCCGCGCCCGCTTCCAGTTCTCGAAGCGCTAAACGAAACCCCCCACTGCCCCTTTCCAGCCCCCGCCCACGCGGGGGTTTTTTCATGCGCCGGGGTCGGCGGTTTCGCCGGCTCCGCAGATGGGGAGCGAGGGAAACGGGTGCCACGGCTTGTCCCGGAGGGCAAGCCGTGCGCTGGGCGTATGAAAGACACGGCTTGCCCTTTGGGACAAGCCGTGGCACCCCCCTCGCGCACGTACCCCCGCCAGGCTCCCCGCCGCGCTATCGTGTGCCTCGGTGCCCCCCCCCCCGCG
>JBCCDD010000014.1:0-91113 GCA_039033175.1 Planctomycetota bacterium | reverse complement strand
TTTGGGGGGGCGGCCGGGGGGGTGGCACCGGCGCCCCCCCTGTCCGGTCATCTGGCCGGCCGTCGATTTGGGTCGGTTCGTCACGCTGCGCGTGCCACCTCGCCCGCGGGGCGCGCGGGCGTGGAGCCCCTAGGATGGCCCCCGCGCTCGGGTTGAGCGCGGGGGGAGCCCCCGGGGAGCGCAGCGATGAGCGAGAAGAAGTCGATGGATGATCTGATGGCGTTGTGCAAACGCCGCGGGTTCATCTACCAGGCGAGCGAGATCTACGGGGGCATCCAGGGGTTCTGGGATTACGGCCCGCTGGGCGCGCAGCTCAAGAAGAACCTGCGCGACGCGTGGTGGCAGGACGTGGTGATGAACCCGTGCTGGGGGCGGAGCGGGCCCAACGGCAAGGCGGTCGAGATCGTGCCGCTGGACTCGTGCATTATTCAGAACCCGAAGGTGTGGGAGGCGAGCGGGCACCTGGCGGGGTTCGCGGATCTGATGCGGAAGTGCTCCGGCTGCGGTCACTTTGTGCGGGCCGATCATCTGTGGGAGATGCTGGCCGAGTCTTCTGACTGGCACGCCTCGCTGTTGCAGGCGTTCACGCCTGTGACGGGTGACGTTGACGCCGAGCGGCTGATGTCTTGGGCGAAGACCAAGGGGCGCAAGCTCGCGCCCAACCTCGCGCTCGTGCGGAATCCGGAGGTCACGCTGTCTTGGCTGGCGACGCGCGTGAACGGCCAGCCGGACGCGCCGGTCGATATGGTTGAGTTCACGCGTCACGTCGCGACCGAACAGCTCAACCAGACCGGTTTGCAAGATCCGTGCCCGCGGTGCGGCGGCGTGCTCGGCGAACCTGCGCCTTTCAAGCTGATGTTTGAGTCGCACGCGGGGCTGACCCAGGACGACGACAACAAGGTCTATCTGCGCCCGGAGACGGCGCAGGGCATCTTCATCAACTTCAAGAACGTGGTGGACACGACGCGGGTCGGCGTGCCGTTCGGGATTGCGCAGACGGGCAAGGCGTTTCGGAACGAGGTGACGCCCCGGAACTTCACGTTCCGCAGCCGCGAGTTCGAGCAGATGGAGGTCGAGTTCTTCTGCCACGAGGACGACGCGGGCGATTGGTACGCGTTCTGGCGGGATTGGCGGATGGAGTGGTGGAAAAGCCTTGGGCTGGCGGGCGAGAACCTGATCCTGCGCGAGCATGAGAAGGACGAGCTTGCGCACTACGCCAAGACGGGCGCGGGGACGAGCGACGTGGAGTACCGCTTCCCGTTCACGCACCCGGGGTTCGGCGAGCTGGAGGGCATCGCGCACCGGAGCAACTACGACCTCGCGGCCCACCAGAACCACCCCGACAGCAACACCAAGCTCGAGTACTTTGACCAGAGCCGGGGCGAGCTTGCCAAGAACGGGCAGCCCAAGGGCGAGCGGTACTTGCCGCATGTGATCGAGCCGAGCGCGGGTCTGGATCGCGGGGTGCTGGCGGCGTTGTGCGAGGCGTTTACGCCGGATCCGGATCGGGCGAGCGGGGTGTACATGAAGTTCCACCCGAGGCTGGCGCCGATCAAGGCGGCGGTGTTTCCGTTGGTCAAGAAGGACGGGATGCCCGAGAAGGCGGCGGAGCTGACGCGCTCGCTGCGCGCACGCTTCGGGCACCTGGGCTTTATCGAGACCGACGAGAAGCAGTCGATCGGCAAGCGGTACGCCCGGATGGACGAGGCCGGGTGCCCGGTCTGCTTCACGATCGACGGCGACACGCTGAGCGACGGGACGGTGACGGTCCGCGACCGCGACACGCAGGCGCAGGAGCGCATCGCGATGGACAAGGCGGGCGACTACCTCGCGGAGACGCTCGAGCAGCGGTAGGGTCGGGTTCGGATGATGGGTCGCCTTGCTTCGGGGCGGGCGGAACCTCTCGGTTTGGCGGCGGTATGCGTCTGTTGTCGCGCCGGGCGCGAAACGACGGGCGGCGGTTGCCCAAGGATGCCTGCACCGGCGGCGGTGCAGCGTTTGCGTCCGGCGGGCGTTGCGGGACTGGAGTGACGGCGTGCTGAAGTGGCTGATCGGGATTGTGCTCGTGCTCGTCGTGCTCGGCGGGGCGGGGGGCGTTGTCGCGATGCAGTCGGGGGCGCTCGAGCGGTTCCGCGGCGGGGGCGAGGACAAGGGCGTCGAGGTCATCGTCGAGGCGGCCGAGCTGGGCAAGCTGACGCGGACGGTCTCGGCGCCGGGCTCGGTTGAGCCGCGGGCGCTGGTGCAGATCAGCAGCCAGGTGTCGGCCGAGGTGCTGGCGCTTCCCTTCCGCGAGGGTGATCTGGTGCGCCGGGGCGATGTCGTCGTGCGCCTGGATCCGCAGGATCTCGAGGCGAGGCTGAACTCGGCGCAGGCGCAGCTGCGGGCGGAAGAGGCACGCCTGATCGGTTCGGAGGCGAGCCTGATCAACGCGCGCCTGGAGTATCAGCGTTGGGAACGCCTGCTCGAGACCGGCGACGCGACGGCGACGGAGGTCGAGGCGGCCGAGGCGCGGTACAAGCAGGCGGAGTCGAACAAGCTTGCGCTGGAGGCCGGCATCGAGCAGGCACGCGCGGGCATCGACCAGGTGGACGAGGACATCGCGAACACGGTCATCGAGAGCCCGATGGACGGGATCATCACGGTGCTCAACGCCGAGGTGGGTGAGACGGTGATCGTGGGCACGACCAACAACGCCGGCAGCGTGATCATGGAGATCGCCGACCTGGGCGAGATGATCCTCGAAGCGCAGATCGACGAGACGAACATCGCGCCCGTGCGCGAGGGCCAGCCGGCGACGATCTACGTCAACGCGTACCCCGACCGCGAGTACCGCGGCAACGTGCGGCGCATCGGGCTGAAGCGGCAGGTCTCGGCGAGCGGGACGGGGATCTTCGAGGTCGAGATCCTGCTCGAGGAGATCAGCGAGGACGACCGCCTGTACAGCGGGATGACGGCGAGCACGGATATCGCGGTCGAAGAGTTCTTTGACGTGGTCGTGGTGCCGAGCCAGGCGGTGCTGGAGAAGCGGGTCGACGAGCTGCCCGAGGAAGTGAAGGACGCGAGCGAGCACTGGGACCGCGACAAGACGTTCGCGCGGATCGTGTACCGCTTTGTCGAAGGCAAGGCGATCGCGACACCGGTGACGGTGGGGCCGAGCGATCTGACGAGCACGGTGATCACCGGGGGCGTGAGCGAGGGCGACCGGATCATCACGGGCCCGTTCAGCGAGCTGCGGAACCTGGCGCACGACGCGGCGGTGACCGAGCGTGACGCCGAGGACGCAGATGATGCCGCGGACGGCGCAGACGCGGCCGGCGCGGTTGAAGCCGATGCCGAGTCGGACAGCCAAACGGGCGGCGAGGCCGACACCGATGCCGAGATCGAGTCGGGCGAACCCGTCGGCGACGAGGCCTGATGTGACGCCCGTGATCCGTATCAGCGACCTGCACAAGGTCTACAAGGTGGGCGACGAGCGCGTGCACGCGCTGCGCGGGGTCGACCTGACGATCGGGCAGAACGAGTTTGTCGCGATCATGGGCGCGTCGGGCTCGGGCAAGAGCACGCTGATGAATATCCTGGGGTGTTTGGACAAGCCGACCAGCGGGCGGTACGACCTCAACGGCCGCCACACGCACAGGCTGGGGATGAGCCGTCTGGCGCGGGTTCGGAACGAGGACATCGGGTTTATTTTTCAGTCGTTCGAGCTGCTGAGCCGTGCGACGGCGCTGAAGAACGTGATGCTTCCGATGCTGTACTCGAGGCAGCACCTGTTCAGCGCGCGGAGGCGGGCGCGTCAGGCCCTCGAGCGGGTGAGCCTGACCGACCGGATGGGGCACCGCCCCAACCAGCTCTCGGGCGGGCAGCGCCAGCGCGTCGCGGTGGCGCGGGCGCTGGTGAATGACCCGGCGTTGCTGCTGGCCGACGAGCCCACGGGCAACCTCGACAGCGCGACGACGGCCGAGATCATCGAGCTTTTCGAGAAGCTGCACGAGGGCGGGCAGACGATCGTGGTCGTGACGCACGAGGAGGAGGTCGCCGGGCACGCCGAGCGGATCGTGCGGTTGCGAGACGGGCAGATCATCAGCGACTATCCGAGCGCCGAGGACCCGATCCACCGCGAGTGGGTGCGTTCGGTGGCGGGCGCGTTCGGGCGTGCGCCGGGCTCGGGCGAGCAACAAGCGCCCGGGCCAAGCGATGCGATCGATGCCCCGGCGACGACGGCGGAGGTGAGGCCTTGAGTGGTGTGCGAATCATCGGGTCGCCCGTGGTGGCGCTGGCGCGCCTGGCGGTGCAGACGGTCGTGCTCGCGGTGGGGCAGGTGTGGGCGAACAAGATCCGTGGCATCTTGACGGCGCTTGGCATCATCATCGGCGTGTTCGCGGTCATCACGGTGATCAGCGGGCTGGGCGGGATGCGGTCGTTCGTGCTGGGCGAGTTCGAGAAGTTCGGCGCGCGGAAGATGTGGGTCTGGGGCGATGTGCCCGACGAGAAGCGGGCCGTGCTGGATTGGTCGGACGTGCGGATGAGCACGTTCGAGGCGAATCTGATCCTGGAGCGTGCGAGCTCGATCGCGGACCTGACGCCGCTGACCAGCGCCGGCTGGGAGGTCGCGAACGGGACGGAGACGCTGCGGTCGGCGAGCATCCGCGGCGCGTGGCCCGAGTGGCACGACATCGAAGACCGCCCGACGATCGCGGGGCGCCCGATGAGCCGGATCGACAACGAGCAGAAGCGTCAGGTGGTGATCGTCAACCAGAAGGCGATCGAAGATCTGAAGCTCGATGTCGACCCGACGGGCGATTACATCCTGATCAACGGGCGCCGGTTCCTGGTCATCGGCGTGGTCGAGGACGAGCAGCCCAGCGCGTTCGGCGGGGGCGAAACCAACAGCGAGTTCCTGATCCCCTTCGCGACCCACAAGATGATGAACCCGTACACGGGCACGTGGTTCGCGATGCAGATGGTCTCGCCCGATGTCGCCGACGAGGCGCAGGCGGAGGTGCGGTTCATCCTGCGCAAGCACCGCAACATCGAGCCGGGCGACGAGGACACGTTCGGGATGTTTGTGCTCCAGAACGAGATCGAGCAGTTCAACCAGGTGGCGGGGGTGATCACGCTGATCGCGGGGGTTGTGGTCTCGATCTCGCTGCTGGTCGGCGGGATCGGGATCATGAACATCATGCTGGTCAGCGTGAGCGAGCGGACGCGTGAGATCGGGCTGCGCAAGGCGGTGGGGGCGCGCCCGCCGGTGGTCTTGTTGCAGTTCCTGGTCGAGGCGGTGATGCTGTGCGTGCTGGGCGGGATGATCGGGCTCGCGCTGGCGTACGGCGTGGTCGCGGGGATGCGGCACATCCCCAACTTCCCGCTGGATCAGGCCGCGGTGCCGGCGTGGGCGGTGGCGCTGGCGATCGGGTTCAGCGCCGGCGTGGGCGTGGTCTTCGGGATGTTCCCGGCGATCAAAGCGGCGGCGCTCAACCCGATCGATGCGCTCCGCCACGAGTAACCAGAGCAACGCATTCGCCCCCGATCGCGCCCCTGCCCGGCGCCGGGGCGGGGCGATCTTCAGAGCCTTATCCGAGGGGATGTCCCGTGAGCCGACCGAGTCGATGCGTCGTTCCTGCCTCGCTGCTGGTGCTGTCGTGCGGGATGCTGTGCGGGCTTGGCGCGTGCAGCAACCCGCTGGCGTTCGACGAGCGCGACACGGAGACGCTCGCGTCGAGCACACGCTTGCGCGAGATCCGCACGCTCGATCTCGATGACTTTCGCGCGCCGCCCGGGCAGCAGCGCGGGGCGCCGGGCGCGCCGGCGGTGGGCAGCGCCGAGGCGGGGGCCTTGACGCGCGAGCGCATCGAGGCGGCCCGCGCCCGGTTCGACGGGATGGAACGGTTCGACCTCACGCTCGAAGAGGCACGCGCCTCGGCGTTGTCGCATAACCTGGACCTGCGCGTCGCGCTGGTCGACCCGGCGATCGCCCAGACATCGGTCGGCGAGGAGGAGGGGCGGTTCGACTCGGTCTTCACGCTCAGCGGGTTCTGGTCGGAGAGCGACCAGCCGACGGCGACGACACTGGAGGGCAACCAGACGCGGAACCAGGGCATCACCCCGGGGCTCCGCGTCCCGCTGCGCACGGGCGGGACGGCCGAGGTGACCTTCCCGGTCTCGCGGTTCGCGACCGACAACCAGTTTTCGACGCTGCCCGTGTCGATCAACACCGACGTGCAGTTCAGCCTGAGCCACAACCTGCTGCGCGGCGCGGGGCGGCGGGCGACGCTGCAGGGGCTGCGGATCGCCGAGTTCAACAGGCAGGCGACCGAGGCGCGCACGAAGCTGGAGGTCACGCGCCAGCTGGCGGCGGTCGACCGGGCGTACTGGCGCCTGGTCGCGGCGCTGGAGGCGCTGGGCGTGCGGTACCAGGCGTACGAGGTGGCGGTCGAGCAGCTCGGACGGGCCGAGCGCCGGGCGGAGGCGGGCGCCGCGGCGGAGATCGAGATCGTGCGCGCCAGCTCGGGTGTGGCCGACCGGGTCGAGCAGATCATCGTCGCGCAGAACAGCGTGCTGCTCAGCCAGCGTGCGCTCAAGCGTGCGATGAACATGCCCGGGCTCGATGTCGACACCGACGTCGCGATCATCCCGGTCACCGACCCCGACCCGGCGCGGTTCAACTTCGACCGCGCGCAGCTGATCGAGGCCTCGATGGTCAACCGGATGGAGCTGCTCGAGCTCGAGATCCGCCTGGCGCAGGACGCGGCCGACATCGCGTTCCAGCGCAACCAGGCGTTGCCCCTGTTCGCGCTCGACTACACCTACCGCATCAACGGGCTGGGCGCGACGAGCGGCGAGTCGCTCGATGTGCTGGGGGAGAACGACTTCGAGGACTGGTCGGTGGGGTTCCGGGGCGAGATCCCGCTGGGCAACAACGAGGCCGGAGCGCGGGTCGCGCGGGCGGTGCTCACGCGGTTGCAGCGTCTGGCGACGCGCGAGGCGCGCTCGCAGGCGATCGAGCAGGAGGTGCTGGACGCGGTCGACCAGCTCAGCACGACGTACCAGCGGATCCTCGCGTCGCGCGAGGCGGTGCTGCTGAACACCCGGGCGCTGGACGCCGAGCGGCGTCAGTTCGACGTCGGTCGGTCGACGAGCACGGACGTGCTGGACGCCGACGCGAGGCTTGCCGAGGCGAGGCTTGCGGAGATCCAGGCGGTGATCGAGTACCAGATCGCGCAGATCGACCTGGCGTTCGCGACGGGCACGCTGCTGGGCGCGGCGCGGGTGACGTGGCAGCCGCTCGACCCGCGGACGGGGGAGACGGCGAGCGAGTCGATCCGGGCGTTGCCGCCGCTCTCGGGCACGCTGATCGAGCCTTGAGGATGGGGGAGCGTGCCGGGCCCGGCGCAGGCGTTGCGCGGAAAGGCTTTGCCTGCCGGGTCGAGGCGCTGGAACGGGGGCGGAATCGTTCGATTTTGGATGCGCACGCGGGGGATGCGCTCGGGTCGGCGGAAGCGTGGGCCGATACACGCGGCACCCTGTCGTGTGCCCTCTCGCCCGGAGACCTTCGATGAGCCCGAACGATCGCTTGCGTGTGTCCGCCGACGTGCGTGTGGAACCCAAGGGCAAGCCGAGCGCCGAGCGTGCGCAGCAAGACGCCCCGGGGGCGATCGAGGCCAAGCCCAGCGACAGCCACCACCCGCCGGTCGATGCGTTTGCGGTCGACGCGAACGAGCTGGTTCGTCGCATGCAGGCGGGCGAGGGGGGCGACCTGAACGGGCTGATCGAGCGTTCGCTCGCGGACCGATCGGCGGCGTCATCGGCAGAACGCCGCGCGGCTTGAGCCGGCGCCGGGATCAGTCTTCGAGCCCGGTCTCGTCTGGCCCGGCGTCGAGCCCGTCCGGCTCGCGCTGCTCGCCCCTGACCCAATGTTCATCGAAGAGCCTCGGCATCCGCTCGCTCGCGTGGCGCTCGACCAGCTCGATGATGACGGTGTCGTACGCGTGCGTCGCGGCGAGCAGCTCGTCCGCCGTGACCGCGGCCTCGCGCACCATCGTCGCGTCTTCGAAGTAGCTTCCGAAGAGCCAGCGCATCTGCTGCCCGAAGCTGTCGTGCACGATGAGCGTGCGTCCGGGCACGACGCGGGCGGTCTCGGGCGAGGCGAGGTGCTGGGTGATGACGCCGAACATCGGGTCGCGGGCGGGGGAGCGCTCGGGCGGGTCGCTCTGTCGGCGGAGTTGCAGCGCGGGGACCTCGATGGGGTCGATCGGCAGCCCGCTGAGGCCGACGAGGTCGCCCGCGCGGCGGACGGTTTCGATCTGATGGAAGTCGGCGGGGTCGTAGATGCCCGGGGCGACGCGTTCGAGCATCGCGCGGATCATGGCGCGGTGGGCGAGGCGGTTGTGGTGGGTGTCCAGGGGGAAGTAGACATCGCGCCCGAGCGAGGCGCGCTCGGCGCGGTACAGGCTCCACGCGTCGATGACTTCTGGCCCTTCGATGCCCGCGATGCGGGTGTGCAGGCGCTCGCGGGCGTCGGCCCAGCGTGCGATCTCGACGCGGCTGGCGCCGCGGAGGTGCTCGGGGTGGATGGTGTGCTTGTCGGGCGCGAGGACGAAGACCAGGCGCGCGGGGCCGCGCGCCGGTGAGGCGCGGAAGGCCTCGAAGGCGTCGACCGCAGCGTCGACCGCGCTGGGTGATTCGAGGCGCTCGCCGAAGCTCGGGCGAAAGTAGAGCCACCCGTCGAGCCCGACGTCGACGCGCCCGAAGTTGTACCGCCCGAAGATGCGCTGGTCGATGACGTTCTTGGCCTCGATGTAGGCCCCGCGGAAGGCGACGCGGTCGCGCAGTGCGCCGGCGGCCTGCGTCCAGAACGCGTTGTCGAGCACGTCACGCCCGCGGTGGATCTCGGGCCAGTCGGTCGCCGGGCGGCGTTCGGTGCGGAAGACGAACTCTTTCGCGCCGCTGCTGCCCCAGGGCGAGAGCGCGGCGGGCATCACGAGCAGGGCGAGCAGCACGATGCCGCAGAACGTCTCGATGGCGCGCTGCGCGAGCGGGCGTGTGTCGCGCTGCGTGTCGGCGGGCGTTGTGTTGCGTGGCGTGTCTGGCATGGGTGATCAGAACTGGAAGTACAGGAACGGGCTGAAGGTGCCGCTGACGACCAGCAGCACCGCGAGCGGCAGGAGCACGAGGCAGAGCAGCAGGCGGTAGGCGAGCAGGGCCTTGCCCTCGCGGGCGTCCATCCATTGGCCCACGGTGCGCCGGGCGGGCAGGAAGGCGACGAGCGAGCCGATGCACAGTGCGGTGATCGCCTGGGGCGTCATGGCCTCGGCGAGCGCGTCGCCTTCGCCGCCCGGCACGACGAGCGCGAGGTAGTACGCGCCGGCGTCTTCGAGCGTGACGGCGCGGAAGACGACCCAGCCGAGCATGGCGATCAGCAGCGTGACGGCGCGGCGGAGCGGGACCCACCGCAGCTCGCCCGTGTCGCGCAGGCCCAGCAGGCGATCGATGATGAGCCAGGCGCCGTGGTAGATGCCCCAGAGCAGGAAGGGCCAGTTGGCGCCGTGCCAGAGGCCAGTGATGACGAAGACGATGATCAGGTTGCGGTAGGTCTTGGCGTGCCCGCCCCGGCTGCCGCCGAGCGGGATGTAGAGGTAATCGCGGAACCATCGGCTGAGCGTGATGTGCCAGCGGCGCCAGAAGTCGGTCATGGTGACGGCCGAGTACGGGCGCCGGAAGTTTTCGGGGATCTTGAAGCCGAACATGCGTCCGAGCCCGACGGCCATGTCGGAGTAGGCGGAGAAGTCGAAGTAGATCTGGATGGTGTAGGCGATGAGCCCGATCCAGGCTTCCTGCATTGTCAGGCTGGACGGGTCGCGGAAGGCCGCGTCGGCGACCGGGGCGACGGTGTCGGCGACCAGGACCTTCTTGATCAGCCCCTGCGCAAAGCGCTGCCCGCCCAGCGAGACACCCTCCCACGTGAACCGGCGCGAGCGCAGCTCGGGCTCGATCTCGTGGAACCGGACGATCGGCCCGGCGATGAGCTGGGGGAAGAGCGAGACGTAGAGCGCAAACGTCACGGGGTTGCGGAGCACGTGCCCCCGCCCGGTCGCGACGTCGATGACGTAGCTGGTCGCCTGGAAGGTGTAGAACGAGATGCCGATGGGCAGGGCGATCGCGGCGAGCTGGGCGACCGGCCCGCCGCCGAGCAGTTCGGCGACGGCGTTGAGCTGGTCGGCGAAGAAGTTGGCGTACTTGAACCAGCCGAGGATGCCCATGTTGACCAGGACGCTGAGCGTGATCGCGAGCGCGACGCGTTTGGAGCCGCGGGTTCCGTCGGCCTGGCGTTTGGTGCGCGCCCAGTGGACAAACAGCCCGAGCAGCCAGTTCGCGCCGATGGAGATGAGGAGCAGGGCGATCAGCTCGCCGCCGGTCCAGAGGTAGAACAGCAGGCTGGCGAGCAGCAGCAGCGCGTTGCGCAGCGTGTCGTGGATGAGCGCGTAGAGCAGCACGACCGCGGGCAGGAAGTAGAAGAGGAATTCGATCGAGCTGAAGACCATGCGTCACCGGCGGGGCCCGCGCCGGGCGCGCGGGCGGGGTCAGTCTGTGGTGCGCCCCGCGGCAGAGCCCGCCCGCAGCCCATCGGGCACGGTATACCCGAAGCGTTCGATGATCGCCCGATCGGCGATCGCGACCGCCTCGCTCATCGCGGGGGTGTAAACGTCCTCGGCACGGGCCTTCGCGCTTCTGTTGGTCGCGGGGCCCTTGAGCTTGCGCTCGAGCTTCTGGGGCGGCGTGTGCCCGATGGCGTCGAGGAAGGCGAGGAAGTCTCGCGTCATCGTTTCGAGGCGACCCAGGGTTGTGGCCTCGGTGCCGCCCGGGCCCATGATCCGGGCGAGGTGGGCGGTGATCAGGCCCTCGCCGTCTTTGCCGACGCGTGGGAGTTCGCGCAGCTCGTCGATGTCGCGCCGGTCCTGGGCGCTGAGGTGCTGTGCCTCGGGCCCGGCCTCGCTCAGCATGCCTCGGGCGAAGAAGACGCGCCGGAGGGTGTGGGTGCAGTCGATCGTGAAATCACCGGAGGCGAGCGTGAAAAAACGGTTCCGTTCGCGGACACGGGCGCGGTGGGCGGCGCGCCGCCCGGTGCCGTTGCAGTAGTGGAACCAGGAGGGGTACCAGGCCCAGGGATCGCGGACCAGCATGAAGCGGGGTTTGGCGGCGTCTTCGCCCTCCAGCAGCCTCGCCGAGCCGTGCTTGGCGTCGACGCGGAAGGTGCCTCTGGGGTAGACCGATTCGAGGACGTCTTTGAAGAATTCGCCGCCGGTCTTGGGCAGGTGCAGGATAACGTACTCGGGACCGATCAGCATGGGATCACTATAATCCGGGTCGAGGGGCCCGCGGGCGATGGGCGAGCGGATCGCGAGAGGGGATACGCGGATGAAAGGCGTCATTCTGGCGGGCGGGCTCGGCACGCGGCTGAGGCCGCTCACGCTGGTGACCAACAAACACCTGCTCCCGGTCTACGACCGCCCGATGGTGTTCTACCCGATCGAGTGCCTCGTCAGCGCGGGGATCGACGAGATCCTGCTCGTGACCGGCGGCGATCACGCGGGCGACTTCCTCAAAGTCCTCCGCAACGGGCAGGACCTGGGCGTCCGCCACCTCGAGTACGCCTATCAGGAGGGCGAGGGCGGCATCGCCGACGCGCTCAAGCTGGCCGAGGAGTTCGCCGACGGCGAGCAGATCTGCGTCGTGCTGGGCGACAACATCTTTGAACGGCGCATCAAGCACGCGGCCGATGCCTTCCGTGCGCAGCAGAGCGGCGCGCACCTGCTGCTGAAGCGTGTGCCCGACCCCGACCGCTTCGGCGTGGTCCGCTTTGCCGAGGGCGCTGGCGCCGACCCGGCGACCGGGACCATCAGCGAGATCATCGAGAAGCCGACCGACCCGCCCAGCGACTGCGCGGTCACCGGCGTCTACTTCTACGACGGCTCGGTCTTCGACGTCTGCAAGACCCTCAAGCCCAGCGCCCGGGGCGAGCTCGAGATCACCGATGTGAACAACCACTACCTGCGCCAGGGCAACCTGACGCACTCGCTGGTCGAGGGCTGGTGGACCGACGCGGGCACGTTCGAGAGCCTGTACCGTGCGGGCAGACTCGTCGTGGAGGGCGGGGCGAATCGCGCCGGGCCCAAGGCGGTCGCGACGGCGGAATGGAGCGGGGCGTGAAGAGTCGCATCGGCGAGCTGAAGTCGTTCGTGGCGGGCAAGTCGGCGGCGGCGACGCTGCCCGAGCCGTTCCACACCGTCGAGCGGTTCTGTGTCTTCATCGGGCACCCCAGGACGGGCTCGACGCTGGTCGGGTCCATCATCGATGCGCACCCCGACGCGGTGATGTCGCACGAGCTGCTGGCCCCCAAGCTGCTGATGAAGGAACAGAAGCCGACGCGTGAGGTCTTCGAGATGATCCTCGAGAACTCGGCCTCCAGCGGTCGGAGCGACGGGAAGCGATTCGGCAACGGGTACAAGTATTCGGTGCCCGAGGGCTGGCACGGGCGGCATCGAGCGATCCGCGTCATCGGTGACAAGAACGCCGGCAAGACGACGCGGTTCCTGGGCATCGCGCCGCCCGAGGCGCGCGAGGCCGGCCAGGCACCGCGGATCGATCGCCTGCGCCGGCGTGTGGGCATGCCGCTGCGCATCGTGCAGGTCGCGCGCCGCCCCGAGGACACGGTGACCTCGATCATGCGCAAGACCAAGCGGCACCCCGGGCCGGACGAGGCGATCGAGATCTTCCTCGAGCTCAGCCGGATCAACCGGCGATTGCGCGACAACACCCCGTCCGAGGAGTTGCACCTCGTGCGCCTCGAAGAGCTGATCGCCGACCCGGCCGGGGGCATCCGCTCGATGCTGGCGTTCCTGGGCCTGGAGCAGGACGAGGCGTTTATCAACAACGCCGCGTCGATCGTGTTCCGCAAGCCGAGCAAGGCCGGTTCGGGCGAGGCGGTCGAGAGCCTCGCCCGGCTCAAGCCCGAGGAGGTCGAGCGGGAGTTGACGCTCACGCCCGAGCACAGCGAGCGGATCGCCGAGGCGCTCGGCGATGACCCGGCGTACGCGCCCTACCTCAACGGGACGATCGCGCTGCCCGCCTGAACTGAGCTGGTGGGTTGGCCCGGGGCAGGCCCGCGTCAGCCGCGGCTTCGCGCGGCCATCAGGTCGGTGCTCGACCGGCTGGTCAGCCTCGCCTTGACCGATTTCTGCACGTGCTCGGGCACGAGGCCCGCGACCTTGCGGGTGTAGCGCCCGTTCTTCAGCTCGGCGAGCGTGAGGGCCGCGACCTCGCGCGGGGTCAGGCGCCGCTTGCGCCGGCGGGAGACCAGCTCGGCCGCGCGCGCCCAGCTGACCTCGGTGCCCGGGCCCAGGCCCGCGGGCACGTACGAGCCCGCGTAGCGGAACGCGTGCGCCGGTCGGCGGTAGGCATCGGGCACGCCGGGCGCGCGCGGCGGCGCCGACGCGATCAGCCCCCGCCGTACGTCGTTGTCGAACAGGGTCACCCATCCGACGGGCGGGCTGTCCCACGGCATCACCCACGACAGCGGGCGGCCCGCGACACGCTCGGGGAAGCTGCCGATCTGCGGCACCGCGACCGGGAGGCCCAGCTCGAGCACACGGCTGAGCACGTAGTTGTACGTCTCGGGCCACTGGGCCGGGAACCAGACGATGTGCGGGCGGTGCTCGCCCAAGAGCGCGGGCAGCTCGGCGTCGTTGTACGGGCCCGTCGCGTGGATCACCGGCGAGAGCGGGCGGTACGCGTAGCCGACGAGCGTGAACTCAACGGGCGTCTGGCGGCGCACCGCCGCGTCGGCCGCGGCCTCGAGCACATCGGCGCCCTTGTCCTTGCTCATCGCGCCGATTACCGCGACGCGCAGCGGCTCGCGCACGTCAAGCGCTCGCGCGCGGGGCTCAGGGTACGGGCCGAAGGCCTCGCGATCGGGATGGTCGGCGACGGTAATGCGCACGTCATCGAACGCGCCCTCGATGATCTCGCTCGCCGCCCGCGAGGGCGCAAAGACACGGTCGCACGACTGGAGCAGGCGCTGGTGGTTGGCGCGCCAGACCGTCGCGGGTGCGCCGCCGGGGATTGGGTAGCGTCTGACGCAGAGCGCGTCGCGATCGGGCGCATCGCCGCAGTACCGCGCCTCCGCATCGGTCAGCGTGGGGTTGGCGTTGATGCTGTAGTAGTCGTGGGCGGTGAAGTCGACGGGGACACCCAACGCCTCGGGCAGCGCCCACGCGCGCGCGGGCAGGCCCATGGTGTGGTGCACGTGGATGCGGCGGACGCCGATGCGGTTGAGCAGCTCGATCAGCTCGTCCCAGTCGCGTTCGAGGTCGAAGAGCACGCTGTCGGCATCGTTCCTGCTGGAAAGGCTGACCGCGACGTGGTGCTCGCCCGTGCCGCGCAGGGCGACGGTGTTGGTGCGATCCGCGACCCAGGAGGCGAGCTCGTCGATGTGGCGCTGCGTGCCGCCCCCGCTGGTGTGCCCGATCGCGAGGACCGCGGGGCGGCCCGACCGCGCGAGCAGCGCCGCCGATGCGCGCAGGCGGAGCGTGCGCGCGGGGTCGTCGCGCACGTGGCGGGCGACGATGGGCTGGTAGTGGGGGTGCAGGCGTGCGAGCGTGCGCTGCGCCTCGTCGATGCGCGGGTTGCTGGTGCTGCCGAAGCTGACCTTGCCCTTGTGGTAGACGAATGTGTCGGCGCAGAGGGCGTGCGTCCAGCCGTTGCGCCGGGTGCGCATGCAGAAGTCGTTCTCCTCGCCGTAGCCGCGCCCGAAGGTCTGCTCGTCGAACAGCCCGGCGTCTTCGATCGCCGCCCGCTTGATGTACATGCAGTAGCCGACGGTCGTGGGCACCTCGACGTGGCGCCCGCTGTTCGCCTGGCGGAAGGCGTCGTCGATTTCGTGCAGTCCGCTCGCTTCGGGCAGGTCGTTGTCTTCGCAGAAGCGGGGCCACGAGCAGATGGTCGCGTTGTTGCTGAAGGGGCTGACGGTCGCGATCTCCGGGCGGCTGCGCGCGCACGCGACGAGCCGCTGCACCCAGCCGGCGGGCGTTTCGGTGTCGGAGTTGAGGAGGATGACGTCGCGCCCGGGGTGGAGGCGCATGCCGTTGTTCACGCTGGCGACGAAGCCGAGGTTGCGGTCGTTGCGCAGCACGTGCACGCCTCGCGGGCCGCGTTCGCTCAGCTCGCGCAGGTAGCCCTCGACGTCGGCGTCGGGCCCGCGGTCGTCGACGAGGACGAGCTCGAAGATCGAGCCCAGCCCGCCGGAGGCGATGACCGAATCGACGCACGCCCGCAGCTCTTCGAGCCCGCGGTAGACCGGGACGATCACGTCGATCATCGCGTCGTTTGGGGTGTTGGCGTGTCGCTGCGCGGATCGGCGTTGGCGCTTGGATCGGCCCTCTTGTGCGCGCAGGCGGTCGAGCTCGAGCGCGAGGGCCGCGAGGCGTTCACCCTGCTCGTCGCGCTGCTGTTGAGCGTTGCCCAGATCGCGCCGGGCGTCTTCGAGCGCGTTGCGCAGCTCGATCGCCTCGCCCGCGTCGGCGCGGGCCCGCTGGGCCTCGGCCCGGGCGGCGTCGCGCTCGGCGCGGGCAGCGTCGATGTCCTCGCGCACGCGGCGGATCTCGGATTGCAGGGTCTCGACCCCGTCGCCGAGCTGGGCGGCGAGGCGCTCGGCCTCTTCGGCACGCCGCCGGGCCGACTCGGCGTCGAGCTCGGCGTCGCGCGCACGCCCGGAGGCGTCGTACAGTTCCGCGTCGGTCTGTGCGCGCAGCTCGAGGTACTCGATGTTGCGCCGGATGAACGCCTCGGTCGTCTCCCACGCGAGCGAGGCCGGGGGCGAGCCGGGGGCCAGCAGCTCGTCGAGCTCGCGCTCCAGCGCGGGCGAGGCCTCGTCCCACGCGCCCGCGTCGCTCGCCCGCAGGAGCTGCATCACGCGCGCACACGCGCGGGCCGATGGATCGAGCGGGCTGGTCGTTGGCTGGTGGTGGCGCAGGTCGCTGCGCAGGAAATTGTCGATCTCCGGCTCGGCGTCGCGCATCGCGCGGGGCCAACGCACTTTGATCGTCTTGGCGATGCGCTCGGCCTGCGCACGCCAATCGGTGAGCAGGTCTTCGAACGCGACCGAGGCGCGGGGCATGCCCGCGGTGTCGCGCACCGCCTCGACCATGCTCGCCAGCCAGAGGCGACGCGAGACGCCCGGCACGATGCCGTCGCGCTTGAGCAGCGACGCGGCGATCGCCTCGGCGTCGCGCAGCGGGAAGACCGCGACCGCCGGTCGCTTCACGTCATCGAGCACGCGCCGCCAGAGCGGGACGATGCGGCACATGCGCGGGTCTTTGATCGCCGCGGGCTCGAGCGGGTTGAACTCGCGGAGCATCAGGTCGCCCAGGTCGCCGCGTGCGCGCTGCCCGGGGGGCGATTCGAGCCAGCCTTCGGGCAGGGGGCGGATGTCGTACCAGGCGGTGCCGAGGTCTCGGAGGAGGCGTTCGTGGATCTCGACCGCGCGGTGGTTTTCCCAGAAGCCCGTGTCGTTGACGCCCTCCATCGCGTCGAGCAGCTTGCCGCCGAGGTCGAGCCCCAGCAGGCTGAGCACGCGGGTCAGGGCGCTGCTGCCAGAGCGGTGCATCCCCAGGACGAGGATGACGGGCGCGTTGGCGTGGGCCTCAGCCACGCGTGCCCGCTCCGGCCGGGGCGGCGCCGGCGGGCTGGGGTGCGTGGTAGCCCAGGCGGGCCATGTAGGGCTCGCAGCGCCGGCAGACCTCGTCGATCTGGTCCTGGGTCATGACGCCGGTGTATTTGTTCTTCTCGGGGTGGACGTCCGAGGCCTTGATGCGCGCGGCTGCGGGGTCTTCACCCACGAACTCGAGGATCTCGCGAAGCGTCGCGTCGGGCTCGGCGCCGAGGCGCTCGTACGAGACATCGAGCAGGCGCTGCGGGTTGGCCCGGCGGAACTGGTCCATGATCTGCGCCGACTCGAGCCAGTAGTTGACCGCGCCGGGGAAGGGCTGCTTGGGCATGACCTTGCCGGTCAGCAGGCTCGCGACGACGTTGAGCGGGTTGCGATGGATGTGGATGATGGGCGAGGCGGGGAACTGGGCGGCGATCATCAGGATGCCGTAGACGTTCTGGGGCGTCTTGTCGAACCAGCGAGCGTTCGGGTTGCCCCGGCGCCGGCAGTGCAGGCGGGCGTACCGCTCCATCAGCTCGGCGCGGGTAAACGAAGAGTCGAGCAGATCGACAAACTCGCTGTCGGTGATGTTGTCCAGTTCGCGGTGGCGGGCGAAGAGCTTGATGTTCTGGAAGTAGAGCCCGTACCGCTTGGTGCGGAAGGGATCGGGCCAGCGGAAGAAGTGCGTCTCCTCCGGGCACTCGAGGTGGGGGACGCGCCGGAGCAGGTCGCGCAGGATCGTGGTGCCCGATCGGGCGCAGCCTGCGATAAAGAACGGGGGCTTGATGCCGGTTGTCGTGTTGGCGTCGGCGGACATCTGGCCTCCGTGGTGCCCGCGGGCCGGCGCTGGGGCTCGGGGGGGCGCTGGCGAGCGCTCGGGCCCAGCCGGCGGGGCGGAGTCGGTCTTCGGTCGGGGTCTCGGCGAGCCCCCTGCTGTGCCCGCGCGTCTGGGGTGAGCCTCGGCATCCCTCTCCCACGCGCTCGGCTTTGAGTATACGCCCGGCGTCGACAACACCCCGGCTACGCTCGCGGACCTTCCATGCCCGAGCCAGATCCAGCCAGCCCAGCGTCCGACACCGATGGGGCGCCCGCGCACCGGCGCGCGGGCATGCCGGCGCCGCGGGTTGCGGTGGTCATCCCGGTCTACGGGCGGGCGGACCTGGCGGCGCGGGCCGCGGCCTCTGGCGCGTGCGCGGGGCGATACGGGCGGGTCGCGGTCGTCCTCGTCGACGACGCCTCGCCCGACGGGGCCGCCGGCGAGCTGCGCGAGGCGTGCCCCTCCGCCACGCTGATCGAGCGACCAACCAACGGCGGCTTTGCCGCTGCGGTCAACACCGGGCTCGAGAGCGAGCCGGCCCGGGCGGCGCCGTACGTCGCGCTGCTCAACGCCGACGCGGTGGGGCACCCCGGCTGGCTGGAGGCCTGCGTCGATGAGCTCGAGCGGGATCCGACGCTCGGCTCGGTCTGCCCGCTGATCGTCGAGGCGAGCGACCCGACGCGGATCGACTCGGCGGGCCAGGGCGTGACGATCGGCGGCTGGGGCTTCCGCGTGGCGCACGGCGAGCGGGCGGCGGACGCGGCCGACCGCGATGTCCTGGGGCCGACGGGCTGCGCCGCGGTCTATCGGCGCGAGGCGCTCGAGCGCGCCGGGGGCGGGCTGCGCGAGGACCTGGTCGCGTACTACGAGGACGCGGAACTGGCGTTGCGCCTTGCGGGCGCGGGGTTCGGGTGCCGGTGTGTGGCGGGCGCGGTCGTCGAGCACGAGGGCTCGGCGGTCTACGGCACGATGCCCAAGGCCAAGGCCCGGCGGGTCAGCCGCAACATGACCGTCGTCGCGATCGAGCACATGCCCGCGCAGCGGCGCGCGGCGTGGCTGTGCTGGCACCTGCTGCTGTGCGCGCTGCACGCGGGTGAGAGCGTGCGGCGCGGGACGGCGGGCGCGTGGGTGCGCGGCAAGCTCGACGCGATGCGAGCGCTGCCCGCATCGCTCCGCCGCCGACGCTCGCAGCCGCGCGTGGCGATGGGGCTCTTTGAGGCGCACCCGCTGCGGGCGGTCAGGCGTCAGCGGCGTACCACGGCTCCTGGGCGTCGCTCCCGTGCATGAATCGGCGGGTGAGTTCGGCGTTGGACTCGGCGTAATCGGCAACGATGCTCGCGCGCGTCTCGTCGTCGAGGAGCACCGGCTTCTGGTACCTGGGCGTGGCGAAACGCCTGCGCAGGAAGAGACGCAGGTCCTTGCGCTCGCCCTCTTCGAGCAGGTGGTTCACGGCACGCGCGATCTCGAGCGCCTTTGCCGAGTAGCTCTGGTTCGTGTTCTGGGGGATGTCGAACGAGGCTCCGGTCGGGTGCCCGATGTCGGCCAGGAACCGGCGCACGTGCGCCTGCGCCCCGATCTGGGGCAGCATAAACGGGCGGACGCGGACGCGATCCGCTCCGAACGCGCCAGCGAAGTGCTCGACCAGCTTGAGCCAGTCGAACCCGCCGGCGTCGATCTTGGGGGCGATGACCGATGAGAACCACGGCGTGAAATCGCGGTCGTCTCGCCCCATCTGGATGTGCTGAAGGTAGAGCGACTCGAAGAAACGGTCCTGGCGTTTGACGTCGAGGAGCACGCGCACGTCGAGGCCGTCGAACGCCTCGGCGAGGATGGGCACGGTGTGGGTCGCCTCCGCGTACGCGGTGTGCGGGCGGCCCGGCATGCCCTCATAGCTCAGGAGCACCTCGGGTCTGGCTGCTGAGTCGGCGAGCCCGCGGAGACACGCCCGCAGCGCGTCGCGCGGCTCGGTTTCGCCCGGGTTGTCCCACGCAGCGCGCAGCAGCGGCTGCGCCGCGCGATGGATCTCGCTCAGGGGCACAAAGCCGCAGCGCCGCGGCAACAACCCCCGCGACGCCGCGAGTGTGTACTGCACGACGGAGGAGCCCGTCTTGTGCAACCCCGGGTGGAGGATGACGCGGCGCAGGCGTGATCGCATGGTCGGGCGCACGGGTCAGCCGGCCGATCGACGGCGGGCCGATCGCCCGATCGTCTCGGTCGCCGGCGAGCGGACGGAAGCGGCAAGCGACTCGGCGCTCGCTCGGTCTTCAGGTGCGGCGGCGACGAACCAGCGCTGGCGGGGGTGCGGCCAGTCCAGCGGGAAGGCGCACAGCCCCGCCCGCTCGGCGAGCTCGAACAGGTGCTCGGGCTTGTACTGCACGCACACCGGGTAGGCCCAGCCGGAGCCCTCGGTGTTCTCTTTGCCCGTTGCGAAGGTCGCGATGATCTTGCCGCCCGGCGCGAGCTGTGTCGTCAGCGACCGCAGGCCGTTGGTTGTCATGTCCGGATAGGTGTGGCTGAAGACGGATTGCGCAAGGATGAAGTCGAACGGGCCGTGTCCTTCGGAGAGGTCGAAGTCCTCGTTGTGCACAAACGCCGGCGCCTTGAGTCGGATCAGGTCGTGCCCGATCTCGTGCTCGATGGCCTTGTCGATGAGCCACGCGTTCGGATCGAGGCCCGTGTAGTGCCCGCGGCGCAGGTAGGGGATCAGCAGGCGCCCCGCGCGCAGCGAGCCGCACCCGACGTCGGCGACGCGGTGGTCTTCCCTCAGCCCGCACGCGAAGAGCAGCCCGGCCTGGATCCCGGCGAGGAGGTCGTAGTCTTCGGGGGGGCCGACGAAGGCGCGGTAGTGCTCGCTGCCGGGCTTGAGCCCGCGTCCGAGGTCCTCGACCGGGTCGGGGGGTTCGGGCGGGTCGGGCGCGATAAAGGCCGCGAGGCGCTCACGCATCTTCTGCATCTTCGAACTCCATTGTTTCGCCCGCGGGCGACTTGGACACGACCCATGCCTGATAGTCATCGAGCACACGCGTCGCCTCGCCTTGGGTGCGCACGCGCCCCTGATCGAGCCAGACCGCGTGGGTGCAGGTCGAGCGGAGGAAGGCGACCGAGTGCGAGACGATCACGATGAGGCGGCTGCGCTGCATCATCTCTTTGAGGCGGGCGCGGCATTTGGCGCGGAAGGGCGCGTCGCCGACGGCGAGCACCTCGTCGAGGATCAGCACGTCGGGCTCGACGGCGGTGGCGACGCTGAAGCCCAGGCGCGCGCGCATGCCGCTGGAGTACCCGCGGATGGGCTGGTCGATCGCGTCGCCCAGCTCGCTGAATTCGATGATGCCTGGCATGAGGGCGTCGAGGTCGCGGCGCTTGATCCCCAGGAACGCGGCGTACGTGCGGATGTTCTCGCGCCCGGTCAGGTCCTTGTTGAACCCCGTGCCCAGCCCGAGCAGCGGGCAGACCCGCCCGCGCACGTCAACCGTGCCCTCGTCGGGCTCGAGGATGCCGGCGATCGCGAGGCAGAGCGTGCTCTTGCCCGCGCCGTTGTGCCCGACGATACCCAGCGTCTGCCCGCTGCCGCACCTCAGGTCGACGTCGCGCAGGGCCCACTTGAGCTTGGGGCGGCTCGACTCGGCGGGCTTGCGATCGAAGAGCAGCGAGCGGACGGTCTGTTTCTGGTGCCCGGCGCGGTACCAGACGCCCAGCCCGCGGGCATCGAGCACCGTGTCGCCCGGGCTGTTGGGCGGGTCAGCGCCGGGGGGCTCAGAGGAACTTGATGATGCGGCGGTCATGGTGCTGATAGATCGCGTTCCCGGCGAGCAGGCAGACGCCCGCCTGTGCCGCGAGTGTACCCCATGCCCACAGCGGCACGCCCTGCCCGTAAAAGATCGCCTCGCGGTACGCGGTGTTGAGCACCGCGATCGGGTTCAGCGCGAGGTACGTCGCCAGCACCGGGCCCGCCGCGTCGCCCAGGCGCGCCTCGGCGACCTCACGCACCAGGTCCAGCCCGTACAGGCACGGGCTCAGCCAGAACGCCACCCGCATCACGTGGGTGGTCACGGCGCGTAGATCCTGCACCACCACGCCGATCGCGCTGATCGCCATCGCCAGGCCCACCACCAGCATGGTCTGGAACGCGACCAGCGGCACGAGTTGGAGCAGCGCGGCATACGACCCGCTGTGCTGCTCGCCCCGCCAGAAGAGCGACACGACCACCACGATCACGAGCCCGAACAGGAAATGGACCAGCCCGGTCAGCACCGCGGCGACCGGGAGGACCATCGTCGGGAAGGCCGCGGCCTTGATCAGGGCTTCCTTGGTGCGCAGGACGGTGATCGAGCGTTCGATCCCGCTCGCGACGTGCTTGAAGACCACCAGCCCCACGAGCAGGAAGACCGGGAAGGGCTGGTACGCCTCGCGCCCGCGCCCGAGCAGCACGTCGAGCACGAGCCAATAGACCAGCATCATGAGGATGGGGTCGAGCACCCACCAGAGCGAGCCGAGGCGCATGCCGGCGCTGGACGCGCGCAGCTCTGCGCTCACCAGCGCTGCGAGCAGGTCACGCCGCTTGAGCAGATTGGTCAGGGTCGAGCGCACCGCCCGAGGGTAGCGTGGGGCGGGCGGTCGGGGCGGCATCCCGGTTGTCGCGCGTGCGCACGAGGCGGGCGGGGTCGAGGACGAGGGCGGCGCTCCCGTCGTCGCGGATGGTGGCGCCGAGGAAGGGCCCGGGGTTGTTCGCGTCGAGCCCGGTCGGCTCGATGACGATCTCCTGGTGCCCGAGCACCCGGTCCACGGTGATCGCCGCGGCCTGGCCCGAGCTGCTCAGGATCACCAGCGAGAGCTCGGCGTTGTCCGGGCGATCCAGGCCCAGCAGCGCGTGCGTGTCGACGACGGGCGTGACGCTCTCGCGCACGCGCACGAGCTCTCGCCCCTTGACGGTGCTGAGCGAGACGTCGGCGCAGCGGACGATCTCGTGCACGCAGGAGAGGGGCAGCGCGTAGGGCTCGTCGCCCACGAGCAGGAGCATCGCGGGGATGACCGCCGCCTTGATCGGCAGGGCGATCTGGACCTCCAGCCACGCGCCCGGCTCGGTGGCGATGCTGATCTGCCCGTCGACGGGTGCGAACGCCTCGGCCAGCCCGCCCAGCTCGCTGTGCTCCATCGCCCGGTGCAGGGCGAGGGAGACGATCTCGGCGTCGGGCATCGCGTCCAGCTCCTCGGCGGTGCGAACGCCGGCGGCCGCGGCGCTGGCCCGCAGATCGTCCGGGTCGATGCCCCGCCCGTCGTCGCGGCAGGTGATCACGACGTGGCTGCCCCGGTCCTCGGCCGTCAGCACGATGCGCCCCGTCTCGGGTTTGCCCGCCTCCGCCCGCTCGGCGGGGAGCTCGATCGAAGACGAGCCCAGGTACCGCAGCACACGCGCCAGCGGGTCGACGATCTGATCGAGCACGAACTTGTCGACCCGGGTCTGCTCGCCCACGATCGTCAGCTCGACCAGCTTGTCGTTGACGCTCGCGACATCGCGGATGATGCGCTGAAAGCGTTCGAACAGGCGGTCGATCGGCTGCACGCGGGTGTCGGTGATCGAATCCTGCAACCGCCCGACGAGGCGGGCGTACTCGTCGGCCCGGGCGGAGAGCGTCTCGACCACGCCGGCGGCGAGGTGGGCCGTGTCGGCGTTGAGGCCGCCGTTGGCGGTTGCGCCATGCAGCTCGGTGCGCAGCTCGCTGGCGATGTTTTTCACGCGGTTCTTGTTGAGCACGAGCTGGCGGATGATGTCGAGCAGCTCGTCGACCGTCGGCTTGCCGACGCGGATGGTGGGGGCCTTCTGCGATGCCCCCTCGCCTGCGCCCGCTGCCTGTGCCTGCGGTGGCGGCGGGGCGGCGCCGGCCTGGGCGACCTCGTCCTCGACGACAGGGAGCGGGTCGAGGCCCTCGGAGACGCCGTCGAGCTCGAGCACCCGCTCGGCGTCCTGCTTGTGCCAGGCGACCAGGTCGTGGTGCAGGCGTTTGCCAGAGCAGAGCAGCCCGACGCGCCGTTCCATGGTCTTCATGGGCCAGCTCAGCTCCATGCCGACCTCGAGCCCGGCGCAGAACTGCTCGAGCAGTGATTGCATGCCGCGCACGCGCACGAGGAGCTCGAGCGCGATATCGTCGTCGAGCGAGGGCAGGGCTTTGGAGGCCGCGCCGAGCATCTCGGCGATCGATGACAGCGATGCCATTTTGAACCAGTTGATGACGGCGTCGATGCCGCCGGCGATCTCGGCGAGGCGGGCCGAGGCGTCTTCACGCGTCGAGAACTCGCGGGCCTCGTCGGCGACCGGGCCCAGCTCCTCGGTCGCGTTGCGCAGGTCGAGCACCATGAACTGGAGCATCTCGACCTGCGACGCGTCGAGCGTCAGCGGGCGGCTGCCCCAGGCCGCTTCGGCATCATCACTCGCGTCAGCCTGCCCGACGACCATGCCGGCGGCCGGGTCGAGCGGTTGGTTTGGGTCGAGGGTGACCATGCCGGCGGTCGGGTCGAGGGGCTGGTTTGGGTCGAGCGACTGGTTGGGATCGAGCGTTCCGACCTCTGGCGTGGTATCGGATTCGGCGTCCTCTTCTTGGTGCTGAACAAACCCGTGCGCGGCAGCCTCGTGCTCGAGCGTCGTGCTTGACTCGGGCAAGGCGATCGGCTCCGCGTGCGCTTCGGGTGCTTGTGGCTCGCCTGCGATCGGTGGTTGGTCAGGCGACGCCGACGCGTGCTCGATCGTCGTCTCGCCCGCAGCCTCGGCCGGATCGTCTTCGATGTGGGTCGTGCCGGCATCGATGTCGATGCCGTTGTTGCCGTCGTCGTCGTCGTCGTCGTCGTTGATCGACCTCGCGGGCTGTGGTTCTGGGTATGGCTCGGCCTCTGATTCGATCTCTGCGTCGGTCTGAACCTCTGCGTCTGACTCGGTGTCCAACTCTGTGTCTGACTCGGTGTCTGACTCTGCATCTGACTCTGGGTCTGACGCCGGCTTGGGCGCAGGTCCTGAGGCGACGTCACGCGAAGGCGAGGTATCCGGCATCGACTCCGGATCGGCGCTTGGACCAGCATCGAGGGCGGGCCCAGTCTCGAGGGTGGCCTCGGCCTGGTGGTCCTGCCCTTCGGGCGAGGTGGTGGCGGGGTCGGTCGATTCGTCGGATTCGTCAGTCCTGTCGGGCTGCCGATCAGGTTGCACCGCTCGGAAGCGCATGGGCTGGTCCGCGTCGCTCGTGTCATCGCCACCGGACGCGCTCTCGTGCGGATCGCTGGGTTGGTCGGTCGGCGCATCGTCGTGCATTGCGTATCCCCTACGTACGCGGCTGCAGCGCACGGCGACTGTCGGTATCGACGTCGCGTGCGCACGCATGCAGCACAGCATTGTGGAATCGGTGTGCGTTGACACACAACGGGTGTCGCGCGTGCGTGTTGCGCGAGCGATGGGGTGCGCCCCCGCCGATGGGCGAGCGATGCGCGCAGTCGGCGTGCGGTCTCGGAGTTTGTGCAGCGCGGGGGCACGTTCGGGTGCCCGGCGGTCGATCACCCGGCGGCGAGCACGTTGCTCGCGCTGGCTCTGGCGATGCCCGACACACCAGGCCGGGGGAGACATGTCGGGCGAACCGCCGGTCGATTCGTCGGCGGGGAAGGGAATTGCCATGGCGAAGGTTCAGAAGTCCACCGACTCGTCGAGTCTGGCCGAGGTTGTCGACCGCATCCTCGATAAGGGCATCGTGATCGATGCGTTCGCGAAGGTCTCGCTGGTCGGCATCGAGCTGCTCAGCGTCGAGGCGCGTGTGGTCGTCGCTTCGGTCGAGACGTACCTGAAGTACGCCGAGGCGATCGGTCTGACGGCGACAGCCGCCGCGCCGAACGCCTGATCAGCCGGCCTCGGCCGATCCCATCACGACGCCACGCCGCCCGGCGCACCACGCCGGGCGGTGATTCTTCACAACCGACGACCCGAAAACGCCCGACGCAACGCGGCCGCGACAGACACGTGCGCCCCCGCACCGCCGCAGGAGATCACCATGCAGGCAAAGGCCCCCGAGCAAACCAGCGCACCCACCGACGACGGCTCGATCCGCCCGGTCGCGGGCGACGGGTTCGTCGAGACCGACGGCGTGCGCACGCTGGCCCGGCGCGCCGGGGCCTACCTCGACGCGGGGTACCCGGTCCACCTCGCCGGGCCGGCCGGCACGGGCAAAACCACGCTCGCCTTCCATATCGCGGCCCAACGCGACCGCCCCGTCTCGATCATCCACGGCAACGACGCGCTCCGCGGCTCCGACCTCGCCGGGCGTCAGGGCGGGTACCGCAAGAGCCGCGTGGTCGACAATTACATCAGCTCGGTGCTGAAGTTCGAGGAGTCGCTGGATGTCCGCTGGACGGACAACCGCCTCACGCTCGCCTGCGTCGAGGGTCACACGCTGATCTACGACGAGTTCAACCGCACGCGCGCCGAGGGCAACAACCTGCTGCTCAGCATCCTCGAAGAGGGGATCCTCACCGTGCCGGGTGTCTCGGGCGGCGTTGTCCGGGTGCACCCGGAGTTCCGCATGGTGCTGACCAGCAACCCGGCCGAGTACGCGGGCGTGCACCGCGCGCAGGACGCGCTGCTCGACCGCCTCGTAACCATCCGGTGCGGGCACTTCGACGAGCTGACCGAGCGATCGATCATCGCGTCGGCCTCGGGCGTGAGCGATGCGGAGGCGAAGGCGATTGCCGGTCTTGTGCGATCGCTGCGCGGGCCCGACGGGCAGCGCCCCAGGCCGACAGTGCGCGCCGGGATCGCGATCGGAAGGCTCGCGGCCTCGACGGGGGCACGGATCGATGCGACGGACGAGACCTTTCGCGCGATTCTGTGGGACGTGCTCGGTGATGACGCGATCGTCGAGACCAAGGGCGTCGAGCAACCGATGAGCCGGCGTGTGTTCGAAGAACTTGCCGCGGGCGTCTGCGGCACGCTGACCGGGGAAGACCGATGACCGCAGAGCGGGCCCGCCGAGGGCTGCAAGACATCCGCACACTCGCCGGGCGCCCCAGCGGGCCCGGGCAGCAGCAACGCCTGTTCATGCGTCTGTGCACGCTGGAGATCGAGCGGGCCAGGCAGGCCGAGGGCAAACGCGTCGCCGCGCAGCGGGCGCAGGTCGCCGCCGAGCGTCTGGACAAGCTCGACACCGAGATCACCGAGATCTTGGAGCAGATCGGCCAGCGTCGCGGCGTGAGCGGCGCCGTCGAGCCCAAGCCGCAGGGCGCGGGCATGGTCCACCGGTACGGGCCCGGGGCCGCGCGACAAAGGAACAACGCGTCATGAGAATCAACTGCATCGGGTGCGGTCACCGCTTTGACCTCGACAACTCGTACGACGACTACCGCGGGCTGATGCGCTGCCCGACGTGCGCCGAGCTGCTGCACATCCACATCGAAGACGGCATGGTGCGATCGATGATGCCGAGCTCGATGATCCAGATGGAGCCGGTCGTCCCCGCGGTGCACCAGGCGGCCCCCGCGGCCCCGGCAACCCCGGCCGATCCGATGGCGAGTCTGGCGGGGCGGGCGACCCGTCCTGCGCCGAGGGCGCCCGAGCAAGCCGCCGAGCAAACGGCCGCGCAGCCAGTAGCGCCCGCGAGCGACGGCGACGTCCATGAGCAGGGGGAGGCCGCGTGAGCGATCCCGGGCTGTATATCTATGCGTTTGTTGATCGTGCGTGCGCGGTCGACGATCTCGAGGGCATCGGGCGCGAGGCGGTGGAGGTGGTTGGTGAGCGGCCCCCGTTCGCGCTCGCCAGCCCGTTCGCCGGCGAGCGCTTGCGCCCCGACCGACGGTCCCTCGGCGCACACCAGCGTGTGCTCGCGGCGATCAGCAAGCGGGCGTCGGTGCTGCCGACGACGTTCGGCGTCGTCGCCGACAGCGCGGGCGAGCTGCTCGAGCTGATCGAAGCCAACGCCGACGAGATCACCGACGGTCTGGGGCGCGTCTCGGGTTGTGTCGAGATGAGCGTGCGTGTCCAGCTCGATGTGCCCAACGTCTTCGACCACCTTGTGGAGATCGACGGCGTGCTCGCCGCACTGCGCGACGAGCTCGCTCGCCTGGGCGAGCGCGCCCCGCACGGGCTGCGCGTCGAGACCGGGCGGCGGGTCGAGGCCGTGCTCGGGGCCCTCTGCGATGAGCACACCCAGGAGACGATCGCGGCGCTGGACGACGCGGCACGCGAGATCGTGCCCGGTCCCGGCGGCGCGGAGCGTGACCTCTGCTCGCTCGCGTGCCTGCTCGAACAGGACGGGATCGCCGCCTTCGACGCGGCGATCGAGTCGCTCGCGCAGGCGTTGCCCGACGAGGTGCTGATCAGCGTGGGCGGGCCGTTTGCGCCGCACAGCTTTGTCAACCTGAATCTCGCCGCGCAGGCGGCGTAGGAGGGGGCGGCGTGGCGTTCATTCTCGACGACATCGCGCTGAGCCCGATCAAGGGCCTGCTCTGGATCGCCAAAGAGCTGGAGCAGGCCGCCGAGCGGGCCCGGGGCGACGAGCGGGAGCGCCTGACGCGCGAGCTCCGCGGCCTGTATATGCAGCTCGAGACCGGGCGCATCGAGGAGGCCGAGTTCGAGCAGCGCGAGGGCGAGCTGCTCGACGCGCTGGACGCGCTCGAGGGCACACCGACCGCGGACACCGAAGCGCGCGTTGATGACGCCGACCAAGACATCGACGAGCACATCGACGAAGAGTCCGACGAGGAGGAAGACCGATGAGTATGCCCGAGTTTCTGACCAGCGACACGCTCCGCATGCTGCTCTTCTGCGGCAAGGGCGGCGTGGGCAAAACCACCACCGCGTGCGCATCCGCCCTGGCGATCGCCCAGCGCAATCCCGAGCGCCCGGTCGTGCTGATCAGCACCGACCCCGCGCACTCGGTCGACGACGCGCTGGGCGGGGGCGAGCTCCCGGCGAACCTCCGCGTCGTCGAACCCGACGCCACGATCCTGCACGACGTGTTCGTCGGCGAGCACAAGGGCGATCTCGCGGCGATCGCCTCGCGAGGCACCTTCCTGGATGACACCGACATCGCCTCGTTCCTCGATCTCTCGCTGCCCGGTGTCGACCAGCTGATGTACTTCATCGAGCTCTCGCGACTGGTCGAGGACGAGCCCGAGGCGATGGTCGTGCTCGACACCGCGCCGACGGGTCATACGCTGCGCCTGCTGGGCATGCCCGGCATGCTCGACGAATGGCTCGAAGCGCTCGACTCGCTGCTCGCCAAGCACCGGTACATGCTCTCGCTCTTCGGGGGCGATGACGACAACGCGAGCGGCTTCGTCGATGAAATGCGGGAGCGGTTCGAGGCATTGGCGGAGGTGTGGGAGGATGAGGACCTGTGCCGGTGCGTGCCAGTGACCAACGCCGAGGCGTTGAGTGTCGCCGAGACGGGCGCCCTGCTCGAGGAGCTCGACGCCCTGGGCCTCGCGGCGCCCGAACTGGTTGTGAACCGGATGATGCCCGGGCGCGGCTCGGCGGTGCTCGCGGGCGTGGGCGAGACGCTCCGCTCGCGCACGCCGGTCTTTGCGTCCCTGCTCTCCGTCGAGCCGCGCGGGATGGGCCTGCTCGAGTTGTCGGGGGGCTACACACTGGGCGCTTGGCCGAAGGCGGCGGATGAGCAAGCGATCGAGGATCCGCCCCGGGTCGAGGGAGACGTGGCGATGACATCGCCGCTCGTCCTTGTCGCCGGGAAGGGCGGCGTGGGCAAGACGACTGTGTCGTGCGCGCTCGCGGCGCACTCCGCGGCTTCGGGTGTGCGCACGCTGCTGGTCAGCACGGACCCGGCCGGCTCGCTCGCCGATGCGCTCTGCGTCCCGGTCGGCGCAGAGCCGGGCGAGGTGGCGCCCGGCCTCGACGTCGTGCAGCTCGACGCGGACGCGGAGTTGCAGACGCTGCGCGAGGAGTACGCCGACGAGCTCGAGACCCTGCTCGAGTCGCTCGCCGGCGGGGTCGATCTGGCGTTCGATCGCGAGGTGATGGAGCGCCTGCTCGATCTCGCGCCGACGGGTCTGGACGAGATCATGGCCCTCGTGCGCGTGCCGGAGTTGCTCGCCCAGGGCGGCTACGGGCGTGTCGTCATCGACACCGCGCCGACGGGACACCTGCTGCGCTTGCTCGAGCTCCCCGAGCTCATCAAGGGCTGGCTCGACGCGATCTTCGGCGTGTTCCTCAAGTACCAGCACATCTTCAGCTTGCCGCGCGTCGAGCAGCGGCTGCTCGGCGTGAGCCGGGGCGTGCGCGCGTTGCGTGCCTCGCTGGGCGACCCGGCCGAGGGCGCGGCGGTCGTCGTGACCGTCCCGACCCAGGTCGCGTGCGCCGAGACCGAGCGTCTTGTCGCGGGCCTCGAGCGTCTCGAGATCGCGTTGGTGGGCATCATCGCCAACCGCGTGATGCCAGCGGGCAGAACTGACGAGTTGGGGCGGGCGGTTGCCGCGCGCGAGGCGCCCGTGCTTGAGGCGTACGAAGCGCTTGCGCACCGCGTCGGCGTTCCGCTGGCGCGGGTCACGCTGGGCGAGGAGCCGCGCGGCGCGGAAACGCTCGCGTTGCTTGGCGGGGGCCTGGTCGGTGCATCGCCCGGCGCGCAGGCGGCTCATGCGGGGCGGGCGGCGTGACGACACGTCTGACAGACAACAAGCGGTCGCCCCGCCCCAAGGTCGTTCGGCGACGCCGGCGGAGCGTCATCGAGCACCATCCCGATGCCGACACAGCGGGCGGCGGCGGCGATGTCACGCTCATCGAGGCCCTCGATCGTGTGCTGAGCCGGGGCGTTGTTGTTCGCGGCGAAGTCGTCATCGCGGTCGCGAACATCCCGCTGGTCTACCTCGGCGTGCACGCGCTGGTGTCAAGCGTGGAGACGGCGCGACGCGCGATGACCGAATCGTACACAGAGCGTCTCGCAACGAGCACCACGAAGCCGGCTGCCTCGCCTCAGGTCGATACGCCCACACCCGATGAGGAGCGTGCATGAACGCTTCGCTGTGCGCATCAGAATCGAGCAGCGCGCCCGGTCAATCAACCGAGCGGGCGATCGCCGATGCGCTCGCGGCGGCGGGCGCACCGGCCGCACAATCGAGCACAGCCCCGCGTATCGATCTCGACGCCGACACCGTGGGCAAAGGGCTCGCGCAGCTCGTCCTGACGGTCGTGCGGCTGTTGCACGAGCTGCTCGAGCGCCAGGCGATCAGGCGGATCGACGCCGGGTCGCTGTCTGCCGGCGACATCGAGTCGCTCGGCGAGACACTGCGCTTGCAGGCTGAGGAGATCCGCGCGACCGCCGAGCGGTTCGGCCTGGACGTGGAGGATCTCAACCTCGACCTGGGCCCGCTCGGGCGAGTTTTCTGAGAAAGGACGCGTTGCGCGATGGCGGTCACCCGAGGTTCAACCCATTCGGTCGCGTCGACGAACGTTGCCGATCTGCTCGAGCGGGTGCTCGACAAGGGCGTCGTGATCGCTGGCGACATCAAGGTCAGCCTGCTCGACATCGAGCTGCTCACGATCCAGATCCGCCTGGTGATCTGTTCGGTGGACAAAGCCAAGGAGATGGGCATGGACTGGTGGGCGAACAGCCCCGTGTTCTCTCCGACGCCGATCGTCGCCGACGCGCCGGCGATCGAGGCCGCCGAGGTGAAGCCCGGGTTGCCCGAGAGCGGGGCGGACATCACGGCGCTGGCCGATCGCATCGCCCAGCTCGAGCGCGAGGTCGCCGAGGCGCGCGGAGCAGCGCCGGTCGATCCACCGGGCATGACAATCGACGGCCCGATCAACTCCCTCGCTTTCGCCGAGCCGTCGCGCGGAGACCCGACGCCGTCGACCGAGGCGGACCAGTCCGCCGAAATCGAGCCAGACGTCACGCCCTCGCCTCCGCCTGCGCCGGCGGAGGGGCCAGGCGGGCGCTCCGCGCCGCGTCGTTTTCATCCGATCGATCCGCGGGGCGGGGGCGAGGATGGCTGAGCGTGTGCTGCACATCGTGCCGATCCTGCACGCCGAGGCCGATCTGGGGCGCGTCGCGCGCCGCCTGCGCGATGCGGTGGGTGAGGACGCCTGGCGCGATCGACAGGACGCGATCGACCAGGCCTGGCGGGCGATCGCCGCCTGGGCGAGCGAGCTTGGCGATCGGGGCGAGTCGCTGCACGTCTTCCAGGACGGCTTGCCGGTCTGCGGCAGCGAGACGCGCATCGTCCGCGACCTTGCACGCAAAGGCAGCATCAACCATCGGATCCTCGCGACACTGGTCGATGCCGGCGCGACGCTGGTGGGGACAGAGGACCCCGCGCTCCTGCTCGAGGAGTACGAGCGCGTGATGGCCGCCGCGAACCCGCAGCGAGCGTCGCAGGTAGCGGCCCGCAAAGACGCAGACGGTGCACGCGCCCTGCTCGCACGGCGTGACCGCTTCATCGCGTCGCGCATCGACTCGCAGCTCCCGGCGAGCGCCTTGGGGGTGCTCTTCATCGGCATGCTGCACGATGTGGCGCCGATGCTGCCGGGCGACATCAGGATCGAACACCCGTTCGGGCGCCCGCAAGCGCCGCACGCGCAGGCGCACGGCCCCATACATCCAAAGGAACAAAGCGATGCAGAGCGATGAAAGGCACGTCGATAAGGGCAAGCTGCGCGGGCTCGCCGCGGTCGAGGGCATGCTCGGTGGCCTCGGTGATCTCCTTGAGAAGCTTGCCGACGTCGCGGAGCGTGGCGGGTCGGTCGAGCGGGACGGCTCTGCGCGGGGTGCCGACGGGCACGAACGACGCTTCCGAGTCGGCTTCAACGTGCGCACCGCGGCGGGCGAATCGGGCGAGCGCGAGATGCGGGTCGAGCCGTTCGGCGACGTGCGCGCCGACGCGGCGGGCAACGCCGAGGTATCCGACGTCCGCGAGCCGCCCGTTGATGTCTTCGACGAGCCCGGCGGGACGATCGTGGTGGTCGAGATGCCCGGGCTGACCAGGGGCGACGTGCGGTGTGATCTGCGTGGCGATGTGCTCACCGTCGCGGGCGAGCGTGACACCAAGCGGTATCGCGCGGAGGTGCTGCTCCCGCGGGCGGCTGAAGAGATCGCGTCCATCGCGAGCAACAACGGGGTCTTCGAGATCCGCCTCGCACATGCCGTCCCCGGCGGCAACGAAACCACCTAACCGGCGGAGAACGGCATGAGCAAAGACAAGCAGGCGAGTTTGTTGCGGGTGGGCGAGGCGCTCAGCCGGGACGTCGGGCGGGGTGTCGTGCGGATCGACCCCGACGCGATCGCGCGCTTGGGCATCGGTGTCGGTTCGTTTGTCCGCGTCGGCGCGATCGCCGGCCCGGCGGCCCCCGCCCGATGGGCGACGTGCAAGGTGATGCCGACGTTCCCCGAGCAGCGAGGGCAGGGCCGGGCGCACCTCGACGGCCTCGCACGCGAGAACGCCGCCCTGGCGATCGACGCACCGGTCTGCGTCGAGCCCATCGAGCCGGCGGAGGCCGAGCGCGTCACGATCATGCCGCGGACGGTCAGCGTCGCGCAGCGCGATCTCGCGTACATCGGATCGCTGCTCGACGGCCTCCCGGTGACAGAGGGTGACGCGATCCGCGCAAACCTCTTCGGCTCGCGCGCGGCAGAGTTTGTGGTGCGCAGATCGCGCCCGCACGGGCCGGTGGTGATCACCCCGTCGACCCGTCTGACGGTCGAGGGCGGGGAGCAAGAGCGGCGGGCCCGGGCCGCGCCCGCGAGCTATGAAGACATCGGCGGGCTCGGGCACCAACTCGGGCGGGTGCGAGAGATGATCGAGCTGCCGCTGCGCCGTCCGGAGCTGTTCAGCCGCCTCGGCATCGACCCGCCCCGCGGCGTGCTGCTGCACGGCCCGCCCGGCACGGGCAAGACGCTCATCGCTCGCACCATCGCGCACGAGGCCGACGCGGCGTTCTTCACCATCTCCGGCCCCGAGATCGTGCACAAGCACTACGGCGAGAGCGAGAAGCACCTGCGCGAGGTCTTCGCCAAAGCGGCCGCCGCATCCCCCGCGATTGTCTTCATCGACGAGATCGACTCGATCGCACCCAAGCGAGACAGCGTCGAGGGCGAGGTCGAGAAGCGCATCGTGGCGCAGCTCCTGGCGCTGATGGACGGCCTGACGCGCCGCGACAACCTCATCGTGATCGCCGCGACAAACCTGCCCAACAGCATCGACCCCGCGCTGCGCCGCCCCGGCCGATTCGATCGCGAGATCGAGATCCCGATCCCCGACGCCGGCGGGCGTCGCCAGATCCTCGACATCCATACGCGGGGCATGCCGCTGCGCGACGATGTCGAGCTGGGCGAACTCGCCTCGATCGCGCACGGGTACGTCGGCGCCGACCTCGAGGCCCTCTGCCGCGAGGCCGCGATGAGCTGCCTCCGCCGGGTCATGCTCGAAGCGGGCACGCGTGACCTCTCGGCCGAGGTGATCCGCACGCTCGATGTCTCGATGGACGACTTCCGCGCGGGCCTGCGCGAGGTCGAGCCCAGCGCCATCCGCGAGGTCTTCGTCGAACGCCCGAACGTCTCGTGGGATGAGATCGGCGGGCTGGGTGAGGTGAAGTCACGGTTGATCGAAGCGGTCGAGTGGCCCCTGCGCCACGCGGGTCTGTTCCGCGAGGCCGGCGTCCGCCCGCCGCGCGGCATCCTGCTCGCCGGCCCGCCCGGCATGGGCAAGACCCTCCTCGCGCGGGCCCTCGCGTCGCAGACAGAGGCAAACTTCATCAGCATCAAGGGCCCCGAGCTGATGAGCCGGTTCGTCGGTGAGAGCGAGCGGCGCCTGCGCGAGGTCTTCCGCAAAGCGCGCCAGGCCTCGCCCTGCATCATCTTCTTCGACGAGATCGACGCGCTGGTGGGCAAACGCGGGCTGAGCGGCAATGACCCCGTCGGGGATCGCGTGATCGCCCAGTTCCTCGCCGAGGTCGACGGCGTCGAACAGCTCGACGGCGTGCTCGTGCTCGGCGCGACCAACCGGCGCGACCGTCTGGACCCCGCGCTGCTCAGGCCCGGGCGCTTCGACGAGGTCGTCGAACTCACAGCGCTCGATGAAGCCGCGCGTCGTGAGGTGCTGCTCGTTCACCTGCTTGATCGTCCGCTCGCGGACCGGGGCGCGCCAGAAACGCTCGCGGCGGATCTCGCGAAGCGCAGCGAGGGCGCGAGCGGGGCACAGCTGGCCGGTATTGTCCGGCGTGCGGCGATGTCGGCCGTCCGGCGCGCGGTGCGCGCGGGCGAGGCCGGCCGACAGATCGGGCCCGAAATCACACCCGATGATCTCAACGATGCGCTGCACGAGGCGCTCGCTCGCGACGCGAGCGGGGAGGCCGCGTGATGACGACGATCAACGCCCCGGCGACCGAATCGCCCGCCGCGCACGCGACGCGCCTCATGCTCGCGGCCGTCTGTCCGGGCGGATCGCTTGATGGTGCACAGGTGCCCGCTGGCCTCGGGGGCTATGAGCCCGATCAGCATGCGCAGGTACTGAGCGTCGCGGGCTTCGACGCGTTGGTTGTCGCGGTGCCGCATGGGTACATCGAAGGCGACGCGGGCGAGGAACGCCTGCGCGACGTCGCCTGGCTCGGGCCGCGGGCCCGGCGCCACGACGAACTCGTCCGTCTCGCGATGCGCGCCGGGCCGACGCTCCCTGTCGGCTTCGCGAGCCTGTTCAGCGGCGACGCGGCGATCGAACGCACCCTCACGATTCACGCCGCGGAGATCCGCCGCCACTTCGAGCACACCTCGGGCTGCGAGGAGTGGTCGGTGCGGCTGATGGGCGATCGCGCCGCGATCGTCGAGCGAGAGCTGGACACGCTCGTCGGCGACGCGGGGACGGGCGCCGGATACCTCGCGCGCCGCCGCCTGCACCCGCGCGCGCAGGGTCGCGCCGACGCGTGGTGTCTCGAGCGGGCCGACCGCTTGCTCGAGGCGCTCGCGGACGTGGTTGTGGAGGCGAGCGAACGCCCGGTCGTGAGTGCCCGCCGAGACGACGGAACCGATGCGCTGACGCACGACGCGTTGCTCGTCCCGGCGCGCGAGCAGGGCGCGTTCGAGGCGAGGCTCGAGGCCATCGCGCCCGAGCTCGAGGCGGACGGGCTTGACATCGAGCTCAGCGGGCCCTGGCCTGTGTTCTCCTTCTGCCCGGCGCTGACGGGTATGTCGAGCGAGACATCGGGCGATCGCGGCGACCGGGCGCCCGAAGGGACTCGGACATGATCCTCGAGCCCAAACCGCCGGCGGCCCGTGCGCTCGCGCCGGTCGCGGTCGTGCGGTCTGGTGACCTCGAGCGCGCGGGCCGGGCGTGGGGCAGGCGCACGATGTCGGTGGTGCCCGGTCCGGGTGTCGCGCTGCTGGCGACCGATCCGCCCTTGGCTCCGCAGACCGCTTTCGACCTTGCCGATCGCCTCGCGTCGCATGTGCCAACGGTCCCGGTGCAGGCCGGCGCGTTGTTCGACGATGCAGACGCAGCCCGGCGCTTCGTGCGCGCAGGGGCAACACGCTTCGATGAGTTGCTTGAGGTGGCGCAGCATCACGAGGAATGGTCGATCAGCCTGCGGTATGCGGGCCACCCCGCTGAGCCGTCGGGCGATGAAACCGGCGACGCCGGCTACCTCGGCCGGCGCAGGCGCGAAAACGCGCAGCGCGACGGTATCCCGCCCTGGGCGCTCGCCGACCTCGAGCGTTGCTCGGCTGCGTTGGGCCCGATCGTCGAGCAAACGCGCTGGCTCGCGGGCACCGAGGGCGACGCGTCGATCGCCCTGCTCGTGGCGCGCGGCACCGACGACCGCGTCGAGCGCACGTTCCGATCGTTCGCGAGCGGGCTGGCGAGCATGTCGGTGCTCAGCGGGCCCTACCCGATCTACAGCTTCTGCACGCTCGCCTGAGCGGGCGGCGCGGGCGAGGCTGCGTTGGCGCTGCGCTCAGGGAGCCAGGAGGCCGGCGCTGATACGCGCGAGGTCGCTGTGCAGCGCACGGTCGCGATCGAACGGCGTGTAGGCGGGGAGCGCCGCCGGGCGTGCGGCAACACGCCCCGGCGCCCGCCCTCCGTTTCGGAGGTGCGCGAGCTGATCGAGCGCGATCGCGAGCACGCCCAGCACCGCGCCGAGGCGGTCGGTCTGCCCGAGCGCCGCGCGCGCCGCGAGCGTGCCCATGGAGACGACGTCCTGGTTGCGTCCGTTGGTGGGGATGCTCGCGATCGCGGAGGGGGTCGCGTGGTGTCGCATCTCGGCGATGACGGCGGTCGCGGTGATCTGTGCGCCGGCCATCCCGCTGGTGGCGCCGGGCTCGGACGCGAGCAGCAGCGGGGCCCCGCCGTTGAGGTCGGGGTTGCAGAGCACGTCGAGCTGTCGCTCGGCGACGATGCCCGCGTGCACGAGGGCCGTGTTGATCGTGTCGCTGGCGAAGGCGATCTGCTGACCCTGGAAGTTGCCCCCGTGCAGCACGGCGCCGGACGCGACGACGGGGTTGTCGTTCACCCCGTTCAGCTCGCGCTCCACGAGCGCCCGCGCGTGCTCGAGCTGATCGCGCGCGGCGCCCAGAAACTGCGGCGCGCACCGGACGGAGTACACCTCTTGCAAGGGCCTTCCCTCGTCCTGCACATCGCCCTGGGCGAGCGCTTCGCGCCGGATGTTGGCCGCCGAGACGCGCTGCCCGACGTGACCCCGGGCGGCGTGCAGGCGGTCGTCGAGCGCGGGCAAGCGTGCGCCCAGCGCTCGGTAGAGCCAGCCGGTGAGCGTCTCGGCGCGGGCGAGCAGGCGCTCGGCCCGTGCGCACGCGATCGCGGCGTAGGCGGTCATGAAGCTCGTCCCGTTCACCAGCGCGAGCGCGTCGCGCCCGGGCAGGTCGACGGGCGACATGCCGGCGATCGCGAGCGCGTCGGCTGCGTCGATCGTGGCGCTCCCGGGTGAGAGCACGCGCCCCTCGCCGGTGAGCACCCGCGCGGCGTGGGCCAGGGGGATCAGGTCGCCGCTCGCGCCCACCGAGCCTACCTCGGGGATCGCCGGCAGCACATTGTGATTGAGCAGCGCGAGGAACCCCTCGGCGACCGCCGGGTTGATTCCGCTCATCCCTTGCGCGAGCGTGTTCGCCCGGCACAGCAGCGTGGCCCGCACGATCTCGGGCGACGCAAGCGGGCCCCATCCGGCGCCGAGGTGCGCGATCAGGCCGGTGCCCTGAGCGCACGCGTTGCTGTCGGCGGCGTACTGGACCAACGGGCCGAACCCGGTCGTGAGACCATAAACCTCTTCGCCCGCGTCGACCGCCTCGTGCAACGCCCCGCGTGAGGCGTGCATCGCCGCGATCGCCTCGGCGGCGAACGCGACCCGGGGCGAGCCGTCGCCGCGTGAGACAGCCTCAACATCCGCGCACGTCAGGGGCCGCGCCGCCGCGAGCCTGAGCACGCCCGTCTCAGCGGTGGTGATGGCGGTCGTGCCGGCGGCCGTGCCGGGTGCTGCGCTGGGTGGCGTCATCGAGCTTCTCCCGCGTCGATCAGTCGTTTGATGGCTCTCCGATCGACCTCGCCCTTGGGGGTGCGCAGGTCCGAGTGATCGGGACGGAGGTCGACGTGCCGCACCGCGCGCCCAAGCGCTCCCAGCGCGCGGATCGCGCCCGGCGTCTGCGCGGTGCTTCCCCCCAGGAGCACCAGGCAGATGCCGTCGTTCTGCGGCAGGATCACCGGCTCGATGCCGGGCGGCAGCGTGGATCGCAGCGTGCTCTCGGCCCTCGCGGCGTGCACCATGCGCCCATTGGGCAGCTTGAAGCTCGCGTCGACGCGCCCGATGAAGCGGTACCCCAGGCCGGTCTCTTCTGCCAGATCGCCCGTGTCGAGCCAGCGGCCCGGCGCCAGTCGGGTGATGCCCGCGTCGTGCGCGTACCCGGCGCAGACGTTGGGCCCGCGGACGAGCAGCCGCCCTGTTTCGTCGAGGCGGGTGTCACACCCGATCGGGCGTCCGAGCAGGGCGGGCGCAAAGACGCCCGGCTCGCCGAGCGTGATGCCGGGCGATGCTTCGGTCTGTCCGTAGCCGACGCGCAGGGCGGTGGCGTTGAGCGCGGATGCGGCGCGCGCGTCGACGGGTGCACCGCCGATGATCCCGCCTCGCAGGGCGCGCAGCGTTGCCTCGCCCCCCGCGGTCTCGAGCAGGCGCCGGGCCTGGAGGGGGACCATGGACAGGTGCGTGACGCCGTTGTCGGCGATGGTCCGCAGTGCGCGGTGCGGGTCGCGGGCGGAGGGCGGATCGACGACCACGGTCGCGCCGCGGAGCAACGCGGGCAGCGCGTCGATCAGCAGCCCGAACGCGTGGCTCCAGGGCAGCACGCTCAGCACCGTCGCGCCGGAGAGGCCCATCGCCTCGGCGTGGGTGTGCAGGTTGGCGAGCACGTTGGTGTGGCTGAGCGCGATCCAGCGTGAGGGGGCGGTGGTCCCGCTGGTACGCATGAGCAGCGCGATGGGGTCGGCGTGGTCGGTCTCTCGGAACGTGGCTGGCCTCGCGCGCGCGTCGTTCGCCGGGGCGATGTCGAGTGGGCAGCCCGCGCGATCGTGCCCGATGACGTGCGGGCCCCGGGCGCCCGGCGCGATCAGCAGACGCGCATCGAGTGATTCGAGCAGGCGCACCGGCAGGCTGTCGGCGTCGGCGGGGGGGTCGGTCAACGCGGCGGCGAGGCCGCCCCACCAGCACGCGAGCAGCGGCATCAGCAGGCCGGGCCCGGGCGGGCTGGCGATCACCACGCGATCGCCGGCGCGCAGGCCCAGCGATCGGAACCGCTTGACCCACAAACGCGTCCCGGCCCAGATCGACGCGGCGGGCGTGGCCCAGCCGTCGCCCGCGAGAACGGGTGTGCTGCGGCCTCGGAAGCGTGCATGCAGCAGCTCGCGCATCGGCGCGTGGGGCAGGACAGGCACGGCGACGTCCGTATGCGCTTCGAGGGTTGGGGGTTGGGCCGAGGGTTGGGTCGCGTGCCGGTGTGCGCCGGTGCGCGCGGTCGGCGGGGGGGCTGGCTGCATAAGCCGGGCGCCGAGGCGTGTGCCCCGACGCCCGGTGGAGGGGGGTCGGTCGAATCGGTCTGGGTCGGGCGCGGCTCGCCCGGGCGCCGCGCGGGCGTCGCTCAGGCCTGCATCAGGCGGCGCTGCGGAGCGGCGCCGCGAGGAACTCGGTGATCTTCTCGATGTCGCTCTGCTCGAGCAGCTCTTCGACGGTCATCAGCAGCGTGCTCACGCCCGTCGCACGCAGCGCGTCAACGGGGTCGCACGTGCCCGAGCGGAAGACCGTGTAGTTGATCTTGGTGTTCAGCGCGATCCACTTGCTCTTGAGCTCGACGTAGTTGATCGCCAGCGTGGTCTCGATCTCGTCGGGGTCTTCGATGGTCGTGACCAGCGTGACGAGCTGGTCGCGCAGCCCGCCGATCCAGCCGACGACCTCGGCGACAAGCGCGTCGGGGTTGCTCGCGCCCGAGCCGGCGGCGAATTCGCCCAGACCGGCTCGGAGTTCGTCGAGCGAGTACGCATTCAGGGCGGTGGTCACGCGATCTGCAGACATGGCGGTCTCCGGTGTGGGTTCGGGCTTCGCCCCCGCGGGGGCGAGCGAGTGAGCCGGTGTGGGCGGGCGATGCATCGGCTCCCGCGGCCCGACAATCGGCGGTTGCCCGGGGATCCCTCCGTGAAAGGGTCGGCTGGGCGCACCCAAACCCGTCAACGGGTGCGTGGCGTCCTGCGGATCGTGTGCGCGGGCCCCAGAGCGGCGCGGTTCTGAGGCGGTCGCACCCGACGCGGGGAACCCCCAGGCCCGGCCCGGGCTCATGGGCGGCGTGCCTAGCCTGAGCGAGGCGGGAATGAATCCCGGCGAAAGTGCGTTTCGAAGGTGCTGACGGGCGACCAAGGGGCGCTCGTGTACGCCGAGGCCCGGGCCGAGCGGGTTGGAGTGTGAATCGGATGGACAGGGACACGCGGGTCTACGACGACATCTTCCAGCTCTTGCCGAGCGAGGAGAACCCCACGCCCTTGGTGAGGATCAACGCGCTCGCCCCGGCGGCGGGGTTCGATCTGTTCGCCAAGCTTGAGTGGATGAACCCGTTCGGATCGGTCAAGGACCGGGCCGCGTCATTCCTCATCCGCTCGCTCGAGGCCCAGGGCAAGCTGTCGGGCGAGCGCGGCATGGTCGAGCCGACCAGCGGCAACACCGGGCTCAGCCTCGCGGTGATGGCGTCGGCCAAGGGCTACCCCATGCGGGCGGTCGTGCCCGACAAGGTGCCGCTGACCAAGAAGGCGCTGCTCAAGATGGCCGGCGCTGAGCTTGATGTCATCAACGACAACCTCTGCCCCGCGCCGGGGCTGGGCGAGGGCTCGATCGCGATCGCCAAGACCCACGCCAAGGCCCAGCCCGACCGCTACGCGATGCCCAACCAGTACGAGAACACGGAGAACACCCGGGCCCACGAGGAGACGACCGGCCCGGAGATCTGGCGTCAGACCGGGGGCAAGATCACCCATTTCTTCGCGAGCCTGGGCACCGCGGGCACGATCGTCGGGACCGGGCGGTACCTCAAGCGAAAGAACCCGGATATCAAGCTCATCGTCGTAGTGCCCGACGAGGGGCACGACGTGCCGGGCCTGCGCACACCGGCCGAGCTGGCGACGACCAACCTCTTTGAAGAGGACCTCGTCGACGAGATCGTCGAGGTCGAGGGCGAGCTGGCGTTCCGGACCGCGCTGGAGCTGATCCGCACAGAGGGCCTGCTCGCCGGGCCCAGCAGCGGGCTCATCTTCGAGGGCGCTCGGCGGGTGCTCTCGCGCGACCCCGACGCGGTCCGCGGGGGGGTCGGCGTGGCCTTGTTCTGCGACGACGCGTTCAAGTATGTGGACAGTTTCATCAAGCACGTGCCCGAACTGGCGGAAGACACCGCACCCTGACCACAACGGGTGCGTATAGGAGCGGGCCGCGCCGCCCGCGTGCGGGGACGGCAGCGGCCCCTCGAGGAGTGACAGCGATGACCGATTATGCGAACACCGACGTCCTGGTCACCACCGACTGGGTCAAGCAGCACATGGACGACGCGTCGATCAAGCTGGTCGAGGTCGATGTCGACACGAAGGCCTACGACGCCGGGCACATCCCCGGCTCGGTCGGGTTCAACTGGGAGACCGAGCTCCAGGACCAGGTCAGCCGCGACATCCTCTCCAAGGAAGACTTCGAGAGGCTCATCGGCGGCGCGGGCATCGCCCCGGGCGACACCGTCGTGCTCTACGGCGACCACAACAACTGGTTCGCGGCCTACGCGTTCTGGCTCTTCAAGCTCTACGGGCACGAGGACGTCCGCATGATGAACGGCGGGCGACAGAAGTGGCTCGACGAAGACGACAAGCCGCTGACCGTCGACCCCACGCCCCTCACACCCAAGGCCTACGAGGCCAAGGACGCCGACCTCTCGCTGCGGGCCCGCGTGATGGACGTGCTCAAGATCGTCGAGGCGGGCGACCACAACCTCGTCGACGTGCGCAGCACCGACGAGTTCACCGGCAAGGTCATCGCGCCCCCCGGCATGAGCGAAACCGCCCAACGCGGCGGGCACATCCCGGGCGCCGCCAGCGTGCCTTGGGCCTCGGCGGTCCAGAGCGACGGGACGTTCAAGTCCGCCGACGACCTCCGCGCGATCTACTTCGACGGCGCCGGCGTCGACGCGGGCAAGCCCACCGTCGCCTACTGCCGCATCGGCGAGCGCAGCAGCCACACGTGGTTCGTGCTCAAGTACTTGCTCGGGCTCGAAAATGTCCGCAACTACGACGGCTCCTGGACCGAATACGGTTCCATGGTCGGTGTGCCGATCGAACGCGGCACGGCCCATGCACGCAAGGCCGAGCCCGCGACAGCCTGACCGTTTTCGGCGCTCATTCGGCCCACATTCGGCGCGTGAGACTCCCCGCCGCTCGCCGCCGTTCACCGCCGCTCGCCCAGCAAGCTAAGCAACGCCCGCGACGACCCGTTCCTCCCCCTGGGTTCCGCGGGCGTTGTTCTGCGCGGATCCTGCCCTGCGCGGATGTTGATGTGCGCGGGCTGAACTTTTGTGTGCGCAGAGAAAGGGCCGCGCTGCCCACGAGAGCAGCACGGCCCGGGTGGTGCGTCGGCCCGGTCCCGCGGTCAGGCGGAGTCGGGCCGGGGTCGCCGGGTTCAGAACTCGCCGAGCAGGAGGATCACATCGAAGATGTCGAAGACACCGTTGGCGTCCAGGTCGGCCAGCGGGTTGCCCGCGTCGAAGAGCGCGAGGTACTCGATGACGTCGAAGACGTCGAGCCCGTTGCCCGCCGAGAAGTCGAACGCGCTGCCCACGGGCGAGTCGGCCCGGACTTCAACGTCGTCGAGGTTCCAGCCGGGGTAGGTGACCGAGGTGTCGGTCGGGCCCAGGTACCAGCGGATCTCGATGGTCGACGCGCCGTCGAACTGCGAGACGTCGTAGGACTGGAGGGTCCACGCGTCGTCGCCGAACGAGCCGCCCTCGTGCGCCCAGACGAGTTCCCACGCGCCGCCGTCGGCCCGCGCCTCAACACCCGCCTGATCGAAGCTGGAGCTCTCCATCCCGAGCCAGCGCCGGAACTGGATCGCGAGCCCGGTCTCACCCTCGACGTTGATCGGGTCGGTGGTGAGGTATTCGACGGGCAGGTTGTTGGCGTAGTTGCCGCTGAGGTTGTTGCCGAAGACGTTGTCCCCGGTGAAGCCGTTGGTGGGGTCGGGGCCGCTGGAGCCGGCGCCGCCCGAGCCCGTGGGCGTGCCGAAGTCCCAGCTCCCCTCGCGGGCCCAGCCCGGGTCGCTCTCGAAGCCGAAGGATGCGATCGCGGCGGTCTCGTCGCTGACGACGTCGATCGTCGCGGTGCCGGGCGCCGAGGCCGAGCCCAGTCGCCCTTCGAAGTCGAACGAGTCGTTGCCCAGGAAGCCGATGTTGGCGCGGTAGGTCAGGGTGTCGCCGGCGAGCGTCGCGGGCACGCTCAGGATCGCCTCACCGGTCGCCTTGTCCCAGATGACCCCGCCGGCGGGCAGGCTGGTGACCACGATGTCGGTGTTTGCCGGGTCGATCGAGTCGACCTGAAGCGCGATGTCGCCCGACTGGTGGATCTGGATCGTCGCCGAGGCGTCGCTGACCTGGGGCGGGCAGTCGCCCGCCTGCTCGGCCACGCGGAGGCTCCACGCGTTGAGCGTGCCGGTGTCCGAACCGGCGTTGTCGCTGATCGAGAGCGTCCACGTGCCCGCCGAGACGGTCCCGTCAAAGTCGGCGAGTGCGCCGGGCCCGTCGGGCGCCAGCACGTCGTCGTCGTACGTGATGGGCGTGAACGACGCGCTCCCGCCCGTGCGGTTGTGCAGGCGGACGGTCTGCCCGCCGGGCCCGGTGAGTTCGATCAGCAGATCGCCGCTGTAGGTGTGGTTGATGTCGACCTCGACATCAACGTCGGCAACGCAGAACGCCTCGGCGACCTCGATGCTGCTCGAGATGCCCGAGGCCTGGTTGTCGGGGATCGAGAGCGGCGCGTCGGTGGCGGCAAAGACGAACCGCCCGATGTCCAGCGCGACCGGCAGCGAAGTGCTCGTCCCGCTCGTGTCGTTGGCGAAGACGACTTCGCCCTCGTACAGCCCGTTGGGCAGGCCGCTGGCGATCCCGCCGAAGGTGATCTCGACGTTCTGGCTGTCGCCCTCGCTCGTCAGGCTGAACGCCGCGGCGTCCATCCCGTTGATCCGCACCCACTCGGGCCCGCTGACGCTGACGTCAACGGCCTGGGGGCGCTCGCTGGCGACCACGAACGAGGCGCTGCCCGGGAAGGGCCCGCCGTTGGGCCCGCCGCCGGTCAGGCCCGCGGGGCCCGCGACGTCGATGAGCGTCTGCCCGATCTCGACGGTGTGCGTGAAGGTTGTCACGCGCCCGTTGGTCGTGTCGTCGAAGCTGACGTCGGTCGAGTACACACCCGCGCCGAACAGCGCCGCGGCGGCGGTGTCGAGCGAGGCGGTGACCACCGCGTTTCCGCCGGCGGGGATCGAGACCATCGACGCGTCGAGCATGATGCCCGCGGCGGGGTTGCTCTGGCTGATACTGATTTCGAGTGTGTCGGTCGTCGGGTTGCTCAGGGTGTAGCTGACGCTGCTGTTGACAAACGGGCCGCCCACGGCGCCGTACGCGAGCAGCGGGCCGGAGGGCGCCGACTGGAGGCCCAGGGCCGGGATGTCGCTGGCGAAGCTGATGGTCTTGCTGACCTCTTCGCCGCTGACGCCCTCGTCGGGCAGGCGGTTGGAGATCTGGCACCCGCCGTTGTCGACGTAGTCGGCCGCCCCGCGGACGAGGATGCCCTCCACGACGTAGGTATCGAGGTTGATGACCATCGAGCCGGAGTTGCCCCCGTAGGTATCGAGGTTCGACTGGATGAAGGGCTGGGTGCCCAGGTTATCGAGCACGATGGCGCCGCCGGCGATCTTCTTGATGATCGCCGCGGGGTGACCGATGACGGCGAGCGGCGCGCCGTTGGGCACGAGCCCCTCGCGCCGGATCGGCACGGGGCTGATGCCCGAGACCGCGCGATCGAGGCGCACGACCGAGTGATCGAAGCCGCCGCTGAGCTGCTGGTTGATGATCGCATCGCCAAAGTAGACCTTGTCGGCTGGCACGATCGTCGGGCCGGTCTCGTCGGCGTCGTTGAGCTGGAAGCCGAAGAGGAAGCCCACGCCCGAGCTGATGTCGCCCGCGTCCACGCAGTGCCCGGCCGTGACGATGATGTCGGGCCCGACCAGGAAGCTCGAGCAGAAGCCGATGCTCGCCTGCCCGAAGAAGGGCTCCTCTTCGCACAGCGGGATGCTGCCGAAGAAGCTGGGCACGCTGGTCCAGGGCTGGCTGAGCAGGGTGTAGGTCCCGTCGCCGTTGTCGACGACCTCGCTGGGGTCGATGACGACCGCGGCGGCGTCGGCCATCGCGCGGAGGGTCGGGTCGAGCGCGTCGTACTCGTAGACCTCGCGCCGGTCGTCGTCGCCGTAGATCACCCGGTCGGCTCGCGCCGGGGCCCGGGTCTGGGTGTACGCCTCGGCGACCTCGAGCCGCCTGGTGTAGACCGTCTCGCCCTTTTCCTTCTTCAGCTCAACGAGAATGCCCGGTGCATCGCCGGCGTCCGGCCCCTTGGGGCCCGCGAGTGCCAGCCCCGCCGTGGCGGCGATGAGCAACGCGGCGCCGACCTGCAGCGTCGTACGGTTGTTCTGCATAACTATTTATGTCCCTGCTGTTTGCGTGCGTGTCGCCGGATACCGAGAGAGCCGCGAACCCCCGCCTTCAGGCGGAGCACCACAACCGCGGCGGCATGCCGAGCGGTCCAGAAAGTCTTCAAAAGGACACTAACGCATCCAGAGGTATGGCACAAGACCATCTGGCCCGTTCGAGGTGTGGCTCGCTTGGGATGTCGCGGGCGGCTCGTGCCGGGCGGTTGCCCTGCCTCCCTATCCTCACAGGTCGTGGTTTCCGCCGATCCCAGCATGCAAGGCTTTCTCGACGCCCTCGGCGACCGCACGCCCACGCCGGGTGGGGGGGCCGCAGCGGGCGTGGTCGGCGGTGTGGCGGCGGCGCTTGGCGGGATGTCGGCCTCGTTTTCTGACAAAAAACCCGCCCTGGAGGGCCAGAGCGACCTCGCCCAGCGGGTCGCGGGTCGCCTGCGCACCAGCGCCGCGCTGCTCTACCGCCTGGGCGAAGAGGATGCCCAGGCCTTCGCCGAGCTTGGCGAACTGATGCGCCGGCCCAAGGACGACCCCGATCGCCTGGCCCGCTGGGCGGGCGCCGTCGAGTCGGCCCTCACCCCGCCGCGCGTCATGCTCGCGGCCTGCTGCGAGGTGCTCCGCACGCTGGACGACTTCGCGCCCCGCTGCAACCCGCGCCTGGCGAGCGATCTGGCGATCGCGGGGGTACTTGCCGGCGCCGGGGCGAGGGCGGCGTGGTGGAACATCAAGGTCAACCTCCCGCTTGTTGCCGATGAGGCGCAGCGCCGTGCGATCGCGTCCGAGGCGGACCGTCTGGTCGCGCGGGCGGCATCGCTGGCCCGCCGGGTCGAGGCCGCCGCCGCGGCACCCGGTTCGGTCGCGATCGAGCGCGTGCCCAAGGAGAATCGCTGATGCGCCGCGTCGGTGTGGAACAGAACGAGGAGCTGGCGGTGCTGACGCGCTTGCTGCGCGACGCGAGCGGCAAGACCGAGCCCGCCGACATGCTCGCGACGCTGGGCCCGTGGTTCCGGCGCATGAACCGCTCGGACTTTTTCATCAGCGTCTCCAAGCGCAACCTGCCCGAGGGGCAGTACAAGATCACGCGCGTCATCCGGGCCGACGACGACCCGAACTTCTCGCAGAGCAGCCGGATCAACCCCTGGCGCGATTGGACCAAGATCCCGGCGCAGGCCGGCGGCCTCATCGGCGAGATCCTCGAAAGCGACGAGCCGCAGGTGCTGCTCGATCTGGCGATCCACGACGACCCGGTGCTCCAGGTCACGATCCGCGACATGCGCTCGCTGCTTGCGGTGCCCAGCTATGACAACGGGCGAGCGCTGAACTGGGCGCTGTTCTTCCGGCGAAGCCCCGACGGGTGGCCCGATTTCGAGCTGCCCCGCATCATGCAGGACACCAACATTTTGGGCTTGGCGACCAAAAGCCTGGTCGACCGCAAGCGGGCCGACGAGGCGAACGCGCGCCTGACCCAGCAGCTCGAGCAGGTCGCGAGCATCCAGCGTTCGCTCTTGCCCCCCCGCATGCCGGAGGTCGAGGGCATCGAGCTGGCGACGAGCTACCTGACCAGCGACCAGGCGGGGGGCGATTACTACGACTTTTTCCCGCTGCCGGACGGGCGGATGGGGATCCTGATCGCCGACGTCGCCGGGCACGGCCCCGCGGCGGCGACGGTCATGGCGATGCTCCGCGCCATCCTGCACTGCTACGAGCCCGACGGCATCGGCCCCGCGGGCATCATGAACTACGCGAACGAGCACCTGGTCGCATCGGGCCTGGGCGGCACGTTCGTCACCGCGTTCTTCGCCTTCCTCGACCCGCGCTCGGGCGAGCTGGTGTACAGCAGCGCCGGGCACAACCCGCCGCGCATCCGCAGGGCCTCGGGCGACATCGAGCCGCTCGACGGCGCGGGCACCGTGCCCCTGGGCGTGCTCGACCACCTCGAGGCCCAGACCGCGACCGCCCGGCTCGACGCGGGCGACACGCTGGTGCTCTACACCGACGGGATCACCGAGGCGTTCGCGCCCGTCGACGCCGCGGGGCGCCGCGAGATGTTCGGCCTCGAGCGCCTCGACGCGTGCCTCAACGCCGCCTCGGCGGACAAACCGGGAGGCCAACCGGCGGGCGCCTCGCCCTCAGCGCTGATCGACGCCATCCACGCCGCCCTGCTCAAGCACGTCGGCAGCATGACCCGCGACGACGACCAGACGCTCGTCCTCGTGCGACGCAGGGCGGACTGAGGCGTGCCCCGGGGCCGACCCGCCGCACACACCGACGATTGGTTCGATCGCCCCGATCCATCGAGCGAATCGGGCGAGCGCGGCCTGCGGTTCAGTTGCACGAGCTGCGGGAACTGCTGCTCGGGCGCGCCGGGCTACGTCGCGTTTACCGACGCCGAGGGGCGGGCGATGACGCAGCGCCTGGGGATCGACATCGCCGAGTTCACCGCCCGCTACACGCACCTGACGCCCGAGGGGCGATCGCTGCGCGAGGTCCGCACGCCGGACGGGGTCCAAGGGCGAGGCGGGTCAAGCTACGACTGCGTGTTTCTCGATCGCCAGACCGTGCCGGGCAAGGCGATCTGTTCGGTCTACGAGGCCCGCCCCGAGCAGTGCCGGACGTGGCCCTTCTGGAAGAGCGTGATCCGCAGCGAGCGGGCGTGGAAGGCGGCGTCTCGCGGGTGCCCGGGGATCGACACGGGGCCCCTGCACAGCCCCGACTTCATCCGGATGACGCGCGAGCGGGTCGACATCTGACCCCGCGCGAGCCACAATCGCCCCACGTGAGCCCTTTCCGCCGACTCGCCCGCGAACTGCTGACCGACCGTGCACGCCTGGTGCTCGGGCTGGTGTTTGCGGCGGTGAGCGCCGCGGGGCTGAGCCTTGGGATCGTCGCGGTGGTGCCGGTGCTGGAGGCGGTGCTCGAGCCGGGCAGCAGCCGGGGCCTGCCCGAGCTGATGCGCGACCTCGACGCGAGCGCCGCGGTCGGCGGGCGCATCCCCGATGCCTGGATCGACGCGCTGCCCCCCGGCCCGTTCACGGCCGTTGTCGCGGTGCTGGGGCTGCTGGGCGTGCTGACGCTGGTCGGGGCCGCGGCGAACTTCCTGCACCAGTACCTCGCGCTCACGGTCGTCTTCCGCACGGTCGCGCGCATCCGCCAGCGCGCGTACGAGCACACGCTCGCGCTCCCGCTGCGTCGCCTGGTCGCGTCGGGCGCCGCCGACCCGATCAGCCGCGTGATCAACGACACCGAGGCGTTGCAGGCCGGCTTCAGCTCGCTGCTCAGCAAGGCGGTCGCGCAGATCACCAAGGGCATCGGGGCATTCATCGCGGCGCTGGTGATCAACTGGCAGATCGCGCTCGCGGCCAGCATCACCGCGCCGGTGCTCGCGGTGGTGATCCGCAAGCTGGGCAAGCGCATCCGGCGCGCGTCGCGCTCGGCGCTGGCGAGCCGGGCCGATCTCTTCCGCGCATCGACCGAGGCGGTGCAGGGCCTGCGCGTCGTCAAGGTGCACCACACCGAACGCCTCGAAGCGCAACGCTTCGACGAGATCAACACCGAGGTGCTCAAGCAGTCGCTCCGCGTGCGCACGGCCCGCGCGCTCTCCAGCCCGCTGGTCGAGGTCATCAGCATCTTCGTGCTCGGCTCGCTCACGCTGATCGCCGTCAAGCTCATCCTCGACGGGTACCTCGAGCCGGCCGAGTTCATCGGCACGCTGACGGCCCTGGGCATCGCCGGCGGCTCGCTCCGCCCGCTGACGGGCCTGGTCAACGACATCCAGGCCTCCGCCGCCGCAGCCGATCGCCTGTGCGAGCTGCTCGACGACCCGGGCGAGCCGACCGCGGGGCGCGCGCTCGCGCGCCACGAGCGTGAGATCGTGTTCGAGCGGGTCGCGCTGACGTATCCCGGCGCGGAGACGCCGGCGCTCGACGGCGTCTCGCTCTCGATCCCGTTCGGGCAGACCGTCGCGTTTGTCGGGCCCAACGGCTCGGGCAAGACCACGCTGCTCAGCCTCGTGCCCAGGCTCATTGACCCCAGCAGCGGGCGCGTGCTGATCGACGGGCAGGACCTGAGCACCGCCGACCTGCGCGACCTGCGCAAGCAGATCGGCGTCGTGACGCAGGAGACCGTGCTCTTCCGGCGCAGCGTGCGCGACAACGTCGCATACGGCATCGACGCGAGCCGCGAGCGGATCGACGACGCCCTCGCCCGTGCGCACGCGAGCGACATCGTCGCCGGCATCCCGGGCGGGCTCGACGCGCAGATCGGCGAGCAGGGCCTCACGCTCAGCGGCGGGCAACGCCAGCGCCTCGCGATCGCGCGGGCGATCTTGCGCGACCCCGCGGTCCTGATCCTCGACGAGGCGACGAGCATGATCGACGCCGATTCGGAAGCGCGCATCACCGAGGCGATCGCCGAGTTCAGCCGCGGGCGCACGACGCTGGTCGTCGCGCACCGCCTGAGCACGGTCGTCAACGCCGACCGGATCGTGGTGCTCGACGCGGGGCGTATCATCGACGACGGCACGCACGATGAACTGCTCGAGCGCTGCGAGCTGTACCGCCAGCTCGCGCGCCACCAGCTCGTGCGTGCTTCGGGCGCGAAGGAGGCCGAGCGTGCAACGTGAGGGCGCCCACCCCGAGTCGATGGACATGGACGACTTCCTCTGCGACTACTGCGAGCAGGCGTGGTCGCTCGAGCGGCACATGGTCGAGGGCCACCGCGGCGCGTGCGTGTGCAGCAACTGCCTGACGATCGCGTGGACCGAGATCGTCGCGGGCGATGTCTCCGACCAGCCCGAGCCGGATGAGGCGTGCGCGCTCTGCCGCGAGACGGGGCGCGCCGAAGCGCACTGGCGCAGCCCGATGACCGGCAAGCTCGCGTGCAAACGCTGCGTCAAACAGAGCGCCGGCGTGCTGCACAAGGACCGCGACATCGAGTGGAGCAAGCCGGGTTAGCCCGCACTCGGTGCACCGATCCAGCCCAGGTGCTCGAGCACGTCGAGGGTGGGGGGGATGACCGCCTCGCGCCCGGCCGCGCGCACGAACGCGCCCACCTCATCGACCGCGATCCAGCGCACCGCGTCGTACTCCCACCGGCTCGCGCGGGGCGAGGCGTCGGCCCCGGCGACCAACTCCTCGACCGGGCGCACGGCGTCGACGCGGATCACCACGTCGGCGCTCATCGCGACCGGGTCGGTGACCACGCAGATCGGCGTGCCGGGGTCGGGCTCGATCGCCAGGCCCAGCTCTTCGGTCAGTTCCAGCATGAGCTGTGCGAACAGGTCGGCCGCGTCGAGGGTGCGGTCGCCCGCGGGGGGCGGGTCGACGCCGCCGGACGGGGCGAGCTCCCACAGCCCGCCGTAGATGCGCGTGCTCGGCGCACGCCGGGCGAGGCAGACGTGCGGGCGCCCGGCGTGGTCGGGGGCGATGACGACGCCGGTCACGCTGAGCTGCATCACGCCCGTCGCGATGTCGGGCTGCACAGCGAGGCGTCGGTACTCGTCCCGGCGTGCGCGCACCGTGCGCCCGTCGAAGGCGAGCGGGTCGCTTGCCCACGCGAGGACGGGCCCGTTGAAGAGGCGCGGGTTGGCGGCGCGGCGCTGGTCCCAGGCGGCTTCGACCGCCGGGTCGGCGGGGGCGGCGTGATCGGGCTCGATCTCGACGACGAGTCGCGCGGGGTGTGGGATGTCGCGGACGCGTGGGCCTGTCAACCGAGCAGCCCGCCGAGCCCGCCCATGCCGCCCATGCCGGGCATGTCATCCACGCCGGCGCCGTTGCTGCGCAGCAGGTCTTCGAGACCGGGAATGTTGAGGGCCGCGAGCTCTTCCTGAGCGATCGTCTTCGCGCGTTCGCGTGCGCGCGTCAGCGCGGCGTTGGTCGCGTGGGTGATGACCAGCCCGGCGTCGTCGCCCGCGAGCGCACCCGGCTCGGCGTCGACGCGCGTGATCTCGAACGTGCACGTGCAGGTCACGCGCACGCCGGCGACCTCGGCGTCGACGCTCTCGGTCGCGAGGCGTTGCTTGACGCGTTCGCCGGCTTCGCGGAGCGCGTCCTTGTTCTTCATCAGGCTGCCCAGGGCCTGCATCATGCGGAGTTGGTCTTGCATCGTGTTGCTCCGGGGCGATCGGTCTCAGCCGGGCCTGCGGGGTTGTCGTTTGGGGTGGACGCCCGAGATCTGCCCGCCGAAGGTCTCCAGCGCGGCGCGCACGAGCGGGTCGTCGGCGGGGGCGCTCGCCTGCGCGATCGGGGCCGACGCGTCGGCGGCGGGGGCCGGGTCGGTGGATGCGCCGGGCGATGCGGTCGAAGGCGCCGGGCTTGCCGCCGGGCTTGCCGCCGGGCTTGCGGCCGGGTTTGCGGTTGGGGCGGCCTCGCGTGGTCGTGCCGCGGCGTGCGCGCGGCGTCGACCGGTGGGGGCCGCCCTCAGGCTTTTCCCGAGGCGGCGCCCTCCAGCGCGTGACGCACGTCGGCGAACTTCTCGGCCAGCGCCATCCGTACCACGCACGCGTCGAGCAACGCGCGGCGCGCCGACGACCCGCGAATCGAACGCTGCACCGCGTCGCAGATCGCGATCAGGTGCACCAGCCCCGCGGCGTCAAAGTGCTGGGCCCGCTCGACCTCGCTCCTGCGTGCCTCGCCCGAGGCGGCGACCAGCTCGGTCGACTCGCCGCAGGCCGCGAGGACCATCAGATCGCGGAAGCGCTCGGCGAGCGTGTCGAGCAGTTGCTCGGCGCTGATGCCGCGCGCGAGCAGCGCCTCGGTCTGCGCGAGCGTGGCGCCCGCGTCGCCCGCCGCGATCGCCTCGACCAGCGAGCCGATCACTTCGCGATCGGGCAGGCCCAAAAGCTGCTCGAGCAGGGCGGTGGTCAGCTTTGTTTCGCCCGCGGCCATCACGCGGTCGAGCAGGCTGAGGGCGTCGCGCATCGAGCCGTCGCCCAGCCGCGCGACCGCGGCGATCAGATCGGGGTCGGCCTCGAACCCCTCGGCCTTGACGACGGCGACGAGGTGTTCGGCGATGCGCGTCGCGGGGATGTTGCGGAAGTCGAACCGCTGGCAGCGGCTCTGGATCGTCGCGGGTACCTTCTGCGCCTCGGTGGTGCAGAGGATGAACTTGACATGCTCGGGCGGTTCTTCCATGGTCTTGAGCAGCGCGTTGAACGCGGCCGTCGAGAGCATGTGGACCTCGTCGATGATGTAGACCTTGTGATGCCCGCGGAGGGGTCGGTAGGCCGCGTTGGCGATCAGCTCGCGAGCCTCTTCGACGCGGTTGTTGGACGCGCCGTCGATCTCGATGACGTCGGTGTCGTTGCCGGCGAAGATGGCCTCGGCGAGGGCGGGGTCGTTGCCCGGGTTGTTCAGCGCGTTGGCGAAGATCCGGGCCATCGACGTTTTGCCCACGCCCCGGGTCCCGGTGAAGAGGTACGCGTGGGCGACGCGGTCCTTGTCGATCGCGGCGCGGAGCGTCTTGGCGACCGGCTCCTGCCCGACGACGGTGTCAAAGTCACGGCTGCGATGCTTGCGAGCAAGGACGGTGTAAGCCATGCCCGGATCGTAGCGGCCGCCCGGGCGGGGTCGGCGGATGCGTCTTGAAGGCACTCGGCGGACGGACGGGCACGCGTGCCGGACGAACGCACATGCTCGCTGGCACGGGTGTTGTGCTGGATGTGCCGATAGAGGTATGTCCGGGCGTGCGCACGCGGCGTGGGCTCGGCAGACCACAAGAAAGGAGGCACCATGAGTGCCGTCAGCAGCACGGGAGCAGGGCAATCACAGCTTCTGCAGTTCCTTCAATCGCAGGGGGCCGGGGGATCGCGGCCGGGCGGTCTTCCGGGCCGCGACCAGCTGTCATCGGCGGTTTCGTCGGCGGCGTCGGATGCCGGGCTGAGCGCTGAGCAGACCGATCAGCTCAAGTCGGATATCGCCGAGGCGGTCAAATCCGGCCTGCAGGGCGGTGATCCGGCCTCTGTTCGCTCATCGGTCGAAAGCCTCCTCCAGGATGCGGGCATCGATCCCGAGAGTGTGCGCGACGCGCTCCCCGGAGGCGGCCCCGGGGGCGCCGGTCGTTCCGCGTTCGCCGGATTCGAGAGCGGCGTCAACGCGGCGAACCCCTCGACCACGCAGCAGGACCTGCTCCAAGAGTTGCTCGATTCGCTCGGCAGCGGCGACGAGGGCGAAACCGGCTCGGGGACGCAGCCGGCATTCGCGGGCGTGCCGGTCGGGTCGTTCTACGATTACCGCGCCTGATCATTCGAGCGGCACGCGCGTTCGAAACCGACGGCCGACGGTGGCGGAGCCGCCTGGCCTGTCTTTCTCGCCCGTGCGAGAATCGTTCAGCGTTTGCGGCGTACGCCGGGTGCCACGCCGGCCCAACGGCGGAACGCCGCGCTGAACGCGCTCTCCGACCGATACCCAACCGCTCGCGCAGCCTCGGCGACCGACGCGCCGTGCACACGCAACAGCAGCTCGGCCCTCGCCATCCGCGCATCGCGTAAGTACCGAGCCGGGGTTGAGCCAACGGCGGCGGTGAACCGCTCGATAAAGACCGTCCGCGAGAGCCCGGCCTCATCGGCGAGCCGCCCGACGGACCAGTCTGCGCCTGGGTGATCGTGGATCAGTCGCAGCACCGGGCCCAGGTGTATGTCGAGTCCCGCGCGCAGCCCGCCCGAGGCTTCTCGCCCAGACAGGGCCCTGCCCAGCAGCGCCGTCGCGATCTGCGAGACCAGTACACCGTCGTCTTCGGGACCGTCCAGAAGCGCCGTCTCGAGAGCTCCGATCAACGCGACCGCCGGCCCGTCCGCGTCGGACGTGTGCAGCACACTCGGCAAGAGCGGCGGGGTGTCCTCCCGTCCCGCGTGGACCAGCCGCAGCCCGGCCGCGATCGCGCGAGGCGTTGGGCCGCCTTGCTTACCTGGATTGTCCGCGAGCACGGCGACGTGCTCGGCAGCGCCGATGATAAACGCGGCGCGCCTGTGCCCGATCTCGTGCGCGCTGCCCTCGATCTGGATTGTCAGTCGACCGTTCAGCAAGGCGTAGAAGGCACCGGCGGCCCGCGGCTCGGCGACCGGCGACGCGGTCGCGGTGAGCATCGACGGCGCGCTGAGACGCGCCTCAAGATGGATCGCGAGCGAGGCGCTCTTCGCCCCAAACTCCCCTGCCACGACCGAGGGCTCGCGCAGGGCGGCCGCCCCGTCGCCTGCGGGCGACGCGCGATGGCGTTCGGTGGGTTGGCGATCGCTCTGCCGGGCCACGTTCGCTGGGGCCCAACGCGCCAGGCCGCAGCGCAATGCAATCAGCGCGAGAAAAAAGTTTGGGTCGGCGCGGTCGACGGGCAGGACACCGGCGGCACCGGATGACGGCCGCTTATGGCTGCTGCGGTCAAGCCCTGACCAGGTTCACGGGCCACCCGCGCACCGGGCCCGCCCGTCGACCGACACCGACCCAAGAGCAAGCCTAGGGCCCGCCCCCCCGCCGCGTACACTGAGCCCATGCCGGGCCCTGAAGACACCGCAGCCGCGTCGCAGAACGAGTATCCGATGTCGCCCCAGGCGGGGCTCGCGCGCCGGATGGGGCGCGCCGGGGCGTACGAGCTCGAGCTCGCCCGGCGCGGCATCTTGCTGCGGTTCATCCGCATCGCGTTCGTGATCCTCGTGCTCGTGATCGCGCTGCTCAACGTGATCGAGATCCCCAACCAGCAGGACCCCGGGGCGGTCGATTTCACGCTCGGCACCCTCTGGTGGGCGACGGTGACGACGGCGGCGCTGCTCGCCGCGGCGTTCCTGGCGGTCGACCTGCTCACGCCCCGCAAGCGCATCGCGGCGTTCAGCGGTGTGCTGTTCGGGCTGCTGGCCGGTCTGATCGGCGCTTGGGCGCTGGGCACCGTGCTCGACCTGGTGATCGAGAGCTGGGACTTCCCCTCCGACTCCAAGGTCATCCCGACCGTGAAGGTGCTGCTGGGCGTCTGCCTGGGCTACCTGGGCATCAGCACGGTCTTGCAGACCCAGGACGACTTCCGCCTGGTCATCCCGTATGTCGAGTTCAGCAAGCAGTTCAGGGGCCAGCGCCCGCTGCTGCTCGATACCTCGGCCCTGATCGACGCGCGCATCGTCGAGGTGGGCGAGGCCGGGCTGATGCAGACGCCGATCATCGTGCCCGCGTTTGTGATCGAAGAGCTCCAGCGCCTGAGCGACTCGGGCGACAAGCTCAAGCGCGCACGCGGGCGGCGCGGGCTCGACGTTGTCGGGCGGTTGCAGCGCTCGGGTCGGCTGGATGTCTCGATCGACGAGACGATGGTGCCGGGCAAGGCGGTGGATCAGATGCTCGTCGAGCTGGCGCGGCGCGAGACGGGGATGGTCGTGACGACCGACGCGGGCCTGGCCCGGGTCGCGCGGATCCAGGACGTCCCGGTGCTCAACCTCAACGAGCTGGCGAACGCGCTCAAGCCGATCGTCATCCCCGGGCAGACCCTGCGGGTGCAGATCATCAAGCCGGGCGAGCAGGCGGGCCAGGGCGTCGGCTTCCTCGACGACGGCACGATGGTCGTCGTCGAAGACGGCGGCGAACGCATCAACGAGACCGTCGACGCGACCGTCACCAGCAGCGTGCAGACCGCGGCCGGACGCCTGATCTTCGCCCGCATCGATGGGCGGGTGGACGGGCGGGTGGACGGGCGCGGGGACGGGCGGGGTGATGGGCGCGCGCCCGTCGCTCCGAACCCCGCCGGCACGCACGACACGCCCCCCGAACCCGACACCGATGACGCGGCCGACCCGCCCGGCGCCGACGACGAGACGCCTCAGCCCGCGCGTCCGGCGCGTCGACGCGGGCAGAACCCGACAAGCCGGCGCAACCCCAGGCGTTGACGTCCGGATCTTGTGGGCGCGGAGCGCGCGCCGCACGTCGGTCTCGCAGGTTGAGCGATCGGGTTGGATGAGCGGACAGGCGGGACGCCTGTCCCACTGTTGAGCTTGGAACGCAGACCGGTGGGACAGGCGTCCCGCCTGTCCGAGCGGCGGCAACGTCGCGTGCTGATGGCCCGGCGTGTCGCGCGGCGTCGCGTTACTCCGCGTGCGCGCGCCGGAGGACGTCGTGCACCGCGCCCTCGAACCGCTCGCGCGCGGCTCTCGCGTGCGGGTTCAAGCGCTGGATCGCCTCGAACAGCTCCGGCGTGTCGCCCTCGGTGTTGCGCTTCATCTGGAGCAGGCGCGTGTACGCGACCGTCGCCAGCGGCAGCTCGGGCAGGTCCATCTCACGCGCGGCATGCCCGACCAGGTGCGTCAGCACCTGCACCATCGCCATCTGGCGGTCGTGCTCGTCGGCGGTCGTCTCGATGAGCCGGAGCCCGAGGCGCGTTGAGAGCAGCGTGCGCACGCGGTCGGTCGCCGCGGGTTCGGGCACGCGCTCGCCCTGCTCGGGGGCGCACAACGCGACGCGCTGCCCGGCGATCGTCCCCGCCTCGAGCGCGGTCTGCGGCCCGAACAGCGGGTGCAGCCCGAGGATCCGCACGCCCGCCGGCAGCCGCTCGTGCATCCAACGCATCGGCAGCGTCTTCACCGACGCGACGTCGCAGACCAACACGCCGCCGCACAGGTGAGGCGACAGCTCCTCGCACGCCCGCTCGATCGCCTGCACCGGCACGCACAGCACCACCGCGTCCGCCTCCCCCGCGGCCTCCAGCGGCGCCGACGCACCGCCCAGCCGAGGATCGCGCACCAAGACCTCCGCGTGCGCCCGCAGCTCACGGGCCGCGAGCGCCCCGAATGCGCCGGCGCCGAGGAGGAAGAGCCTGGGGCGGTCGGCGTGGGGCCGGGGATCGGTGCCGGTCGGCATCATGGGGCGAGCGTAGTCGCTCGGCCTCACGAGTGTTCGCGCGCCCCGCTGGGCAGCGACCAGTCGCGGACGCACCGCCGCCACGCGCGGATCATGATCACGGCGAACACGCACGGCAGCAACGCGTGCAACGCCACGCCGATCGCGAAGCCGATCACGCTGCCGGAATAGCCGCCATAAGTGAGCGTGTATCCAACTCCGAAGACCGTGTACCCGGCGATAAGGAGAAACACGACGGTCAGGCTGATCGCGTGCGCAAGGTCGCGGTGGCGCGGATTCGGCCGCGTGCCCCGCTTTGGATCATCGAGGATCGAGTCAAACGACCCGCGCTCCGGGCACGGGCGGTCCATTGGCAGACCCGAGACGTCGTATCCGCAATGGGCGCACTTCTTGCTCACAGCTTCTTCAACGCATCCACCAGCCGCTCGATGTGCTCGTCGGTGTGCGCGGCGGACATCTGGATCCGCAGGCGGGCCGTGCCCTCGGGCACGACGGGGTAGCCGAAGCCGATGACGAACACGCCCAGCTCGAGCAGGCGGTCGGACATGCGGATCGCCTTGGCCGTGTCGCCCACGATGATCGGGCAGATCGCGGTCGGCGATTCGAGCACGTCGAAGCCCGCGGCCTTGATCTTCGCCCGCGCGCTCGCGACGTTGGCCCGCAGGCGCTCGACCCGCTGCGGCTCGTCCATCACGATCTCGATCGCCTTGGCGGCGCTGCACGCGATGGTCGCGGGCAGGGCGTTGCTGAAGAGCGTGGGGCGCCCGCGTTGGATGATGAGTTCGGTGCCGCGTTTGGTGCCGGCGATGAACCCGCCGGCGCCCCCGCCGAGCCCCTTGCCCAGCGTGCCGGTGAAGAAGTCGACCTCGCCCGCGCCGGGGTTGTGGTTCGCGGCCCCGGGCAGCATGCCGTAGTGCTCGTGCGTGCCGCGTCCGCCGGGGCCCATGACGCCGTGCCCGTGGGAGTCGTCGACGATGAGCATCGCGTCGAACTCGTCGCAAAGTGCGCGCAGCGCCGGCAGATCGGCCAGGTCGCCCTCCATGCTGAAGACGCCGTCGGTCACGACCCAGATCTGCCCGGTGACGTCGGGGTTGGCCCGCGCCGCTTCGAGCTTCTCGCGCAGGTGCGCCAGATCGGCGTGCTTGTAGACCGTCTTGACCACGCCCTTCTTGATCACCGCGGCCAGGCGGATGCCGTCGATGATGCACGCGTGGTTCAGCTCATCGGAGATGATGCAATCGCCCGGCTCGGCGAACGTGGGGTAGATCGCCTCGTTGGCGGTCCAGCAGCTGACGAAGCTGTAGCTGCTCTCGGTGCCCATGTAGCGGGCGATGACGTCTTCGAGGTGCTCGTGCGGCGTGAAGGTGCCGCAGATGAAGCGGACCGACGCCGTGCCCGCGCCGTACTTCTTGAGTCCTTCGATCCCGGCCTCGACGACGCGCGGGTCGTTGGCGAGGCCCAGGTAGTTGTTGCTGCAGAAGCAGAGCACATCCTTGAAAGAACCGTCGTGCATGCGCAGGCGGATCTCGGCGTCCATCGGGCCCTCGATCGTGCGCAGGTGCTTGTACTGCCCGCCGTCGGCGAGCGTCTTGAGCGTGTCGTCGGTGCGGGCGTCGAACGGCAGTGCGGCGGCGGTGGTCATCTCGGCTGGCTCCCTCGTGCGCGGGCGCATCGCCCGGCGGGGAGACTCTAGTAGACGCGATCCGCCTCGGCCTCGGAGGGGGGTGGGGGGCGCGGCGGCGTGCCCGTGATCAGCCGCGCGCCGCGCGACCACGAAACATACATCCACACCCATTCTGAGATCGCCGCCAGCTTGTTGCGAAAGCCCACCAGGAACAGGATGTGCACGACCGACCAAAGCAGCCAGGCCGGGAACCCCGCGACGCGCATCCCGCCGATCTCGGCGACCGCCCGCGCCCGCCCGATCGTCGCCATCGAGCCCTTGTCGTGGTAGCGGAACGCCCCGCGATCGCTCTGCGCTTTGCCCTGAAGCTCTGCCGCGATCAGCCCGCCGACGAAGTCGCCCGACTGGATCGCCCCCTGCGCCACGCCCGGCGTCGCCTCGCCCGTCTCCGGGTCGCGGTCGGACATCTGGTCGCCCACGACAAAGACGTTGGGGTGACCGGGCACCGAGAGATCGGGCTCGACGATCACCCGCCCGGCGCGATCGGCCTCGGCCCCCAGCGACGCGCCGATCGACTCGGCCTTGAGCCCCGCCGCCCAGATCGCGCAGCGCGACGCGATCGTCTGGCACTCGCCGTCCGCCTTGCGCCGCAGCACCACCTCGCGATCGCTCAGCCCCACGACGCGGCAGCCCAGGATGACCTCCACGCCCATGCGCTCGAGATCGCGCTGCGCCCGGGCGCTCAGGTCCTCATGAAACCCGCGCAGCACGCGCTCGTTCGAGTCGATCAGGACGACGCGCGCCGAGCGCATGTCGACCCGCCGAAAGTCACGCGGGATCGAGAGCGCCGCGATCTCTTGGATCGCCCCGGCCATCTCCACGCCCGTCGGCCCGCCGCCGATGACGACGAACGTCAGCTCGGCCCGGCGCGCCGCGTCGTCGTCCTCAAACTCCGCGGCCTCGAACCGCGTCAGGATCCGCCGGCGGATCTCCAGCGCGTCGTTGAGCGACTTGAGCCCCGGCGCGTGCGCCTCCCACTCGGGGTGCCCGAAGTAGCCGTTGCGCATGCCCGCGGCCAGCACGAGGTAGTCGTACCGCACGCGCCGCCCGTTGATGACCGCCTCGCACGCGTCCGCGTCGATGCGCTCGGCCTCGCCCATCGCGACCATGCAGTTGCGCTGGCGCGAGAGCACGCCGCGAACCGGGGCGGCGATGTTGGCCGGGCTGAGCGCAGCCGTCGCGACCTGGTACAGCAGGGGCTGAAAGACGTGGTGGTTCTGTCGATCGACCAAGACCACCTCGGCCCGCGCCCGGCGCAGTGCGCGTGCGCACGCGAGGCCCGCGAAGCCGCCGCCGACGATCAGCACGCGGGGCCGAGCCTGTGATGGATCAAGCGGTGGATTCATGCCCGCCCTTGCGCGATGGTGAAGCGCTCACACGCCGATCGGCTGGGGCGATTCTTCGATCGGGCGCACCGCGACGCGGTCGCCCGCGTAGCTGAGGCCGAACTCTTCGCACAGCAGCCGGCTGGAGATTTGGCTGCTGAGGAAGATCGTGGGCAGCCCGCTGCCCGGGTGCGTGCCGCCGCCCACGAGGTAGACCCCCTCGAAGCCCTTGAGCTTGTTCTGCGGGCGGAGGTGCAGCATCTGCCCGAGGTTGTGCGCGAGGTTGAACGTCGCGCCGAACTTGATGTTGCTCGCGCGCCAGTCGTCGGGGGTGATCTGCTCTTCCGCGAGGATCCGCTCGCGGATGTCCTCGATGCCGAAGACGCGCTCGATCTGATCCAGCGTGCGCTCGCGCAGCGGGCCCGCCTCGCGCTGCCAGTCGACCTTGTCGCCCGTCTTGCCCGCCCGGCAGTTGGGCGTGGGCACCAGGACATACAGCGAGCTCTTGCCGCCCGGCGCCAGCGACGGGTCGGTCCGGCTCGCGTTGCAGATGTAGACCGAGGGGTCGGCGCTGAGGCGCCCGTTGTTGGCGATGTCGTCGAGGTTGCCCTTGTAGTCGCCCGAGGTGTAGATGGTGTGGTGGGGCAGATGGTCGACCGCCCCGTCGACGCCCAGGTACAGCATGTACGTGCTGCACGAGTAGCGCATCGCGTCGACCTTGTCGTCGCGGTAGCGCGATGCGCTGCCGGTCCGGCTGCCCTCTGGGATCAGGTTGGTCAGCGCCCACGGCGCGTCGGCGTTGACGACCACCGCGTCGAAACGCTGCTCCTGCCCGTTGACGACCACGCCGGTTGCTCTCTGCCCGGTGAAGGTGATGCGATCGACCGCGGCGCCCAGCTCGATCGTCGCGCCGCCCTGCTCCGCGACCTCGGCGAGCGCGTGCATCAGCGCGTGGCACCCGCCCATCGGGTGCCAGACGCCGAATTCATACTCGATAAACGGCAGAATGGTGAACAGGCTCGGGCACTCGAACGGGCTCATGCCCAGGTACTTGCTCTGGAAGCTGACCGCGAGCTTGATGTGCTCGTCGGTGAAGTACTCGCCCAGCAGGTCGTGCACCGTCTTGTGCGGCTTGAGGATCGGCAAGATCGGCAGGTGCTTGGGGCTCGCCAGATCCAGCGGCGAGCGGATCGCCTTGCGCAGGATTGGCTCGCTCAGCGCCAGCTTCTTGCGGTTGTCGCGGATGAACCGCTGGAACGCGGCCCCGTCGGCCGGGCTGTACTGCGCGATCCGCCGGGCCATCTCGGGGATGTCCTGCGTCGCGTCGATCTGCATGGGCGCCTGCCCGTCGCGACCGATCAGCAGGCGGTACATCGGGTCGAGTCGCTTGAGCTCGACGTGGTCGCTGGTCTTGGAGCCCGCGGCCGCGAAAATCTCGTCGAGCACGTACGGCATCAGGAAAAACGTCGGCCCGCGGTCGAAGCCGAACGTGTCGCCCGATGCGCCCGCGAGGCTCACCCGGCTCGTGCGCCCGCCGAGGCGTTGCTGGCTCTCAAAGATCGTGACCTTGGCCCCGCTCGCGGCCAGCAGCACCGCCGCCGACAGCCCGCCGGGCCCGGCTCCAACAATCGCGACCGATGGTGTCTTGCTCATGCTGCTCCTCGGGGCGGGTGCGTGTGGGGTTCGCCCGAACCCGCCCCCGCGATGCGGGCAGCCTAGGCGAGATCGCCCGATCGCTTGGCGACCGCGCCCCGTCTCCGCCCGCGCCGATAAGCCATCGCGGTCCGCCCCGGGCGACGCCGGGCTTGCGCATAAGGTCTGCCGATGCCGACCCCCCAACAACCGATCAAGGCCCCGTGGGCCCCGCTCAAGGAGCGGCTCCGTGTGATCCGCGCCTTTCGCAAGCGCCTCGCGAGCGAGAGCGAGTCGGTCGCGCGCCAGATCGAGGACGAGGTCGGCAAGCCCTTCTTTGAGGCCCTCACCGCCGACGTCATGCCCGTGCTCGCGGCCTGCAAATGGCTCGAGAGCCGCGCCCCGCGCCTGCTCAAACCCCGCCGACGCGGCGCCAACGGCATGATCGCGATGGGCCAGCGCCACACCGTTGCCCGCGTCCCGCTCGGCAAGGTCGGCATCATCGCGACGTGGAACTATCCGGTCGGGCTGCTGGGCGTGCAGTCGGCCCAGGCACTCGCCGCGGGCAACACGCTGGTGGTCAAACCTTCGGAGCACAGCCCGCGGGTGCAGGACCGCTTGTGCGCGCTTTGGCACGAGGCGGGCGTGCCCGAAGCGGTCCTCCAGGTGATCGACGCGACGCGCGACGCCGGTCGGGCGATGCTCGCCGGCGAGCCTGGCTTCGGCGCCGAAGACGGGCTCGACCACGTCGTGTTCACCGGCTCGACCGGTGTCGGGCGCGCCATCGCGGGCGTCCTCGCGCCGAGCCTGACCTCCAGCACGCTCGAGCTCAGCGGGCGCGACTCGGCCTTTGTCCTCGACGACGCCCCGGTCGAGCTGGCCGCCCGTGAGCTGTGGTGGGCGGTGACCGCCAACGCGGGGCAGACGTGCATGGCGCCCAAGCGGATCCTGGTCGAGCCGGGCGTCTACGCCGAGTTCTGCCGTTGCCTGGGCGCGCTCGCGGCGGGCGCTCAGCCACGCCGCCTGATCACGCCCGAGGCCGCGCAGACCGCGTATGCGCAGGCACAGCAGGCACTTGCGATCGGCGGACGGAGCCTCTCGGGCATCTGCGAGCCGCCGAGCGAGGCGGGCGAGCTGCGGGCGCTGGCGATCGCGGACTGCCCGCCCTGGGCTGAGTTGGTCGCGGGGCGGAACTTCGGGCCCGTCGTCGCGGTCGTGCCGGTCTCGGGGCTGGATGAGGCGGTCTCGATCCACTGCGCGTGCGACCAGCACCTGGCGACGAGCGTCTGGACGAAGCGTGTCGGGCGGGCGCGGCGCGAGCTGGCGCCCGTGCTCGGCTCGACCAACGTGACCATCAACGACGTGATCAAGCCCACGGCCCACCCCGGCATCCCCATCGGCGGGCACGGCGCCAGCGGCTGGGGCCTCAGCCAGGGGGTCGAGGGGCTGCTGGGCCTGACGCGCCCGCTCGCGGTCAGCGCCACGCCTCGCCTGGCGCGGATCCCGGTCGATGACCCGGGCCAAGCCGGGGCGAATCGGATCGCGAGGTGGGTGAAACGCGCGTATGGTGCTGCCGCGGGGGGCGGCCCGGCTGTTGCATCTCCAACGCCCCCGCCCGCATCGGGCCCACCCCGGGCTTCCGAACCCGCAACGCAAGCACGCCCCGCCTCCACACCCGCGGGCACGGAGCACGCCAGATGACCCCCAGCACCAACGGGCAAGCCGCTAACGGGCAAGCCGCCAACGGGCAAGCCAACGCCGCGGACAAGCACGTCGTCATCGTCGGCGGGGGCCTCGCGGGCCTCGCCGCGGCGGTCGAACTCTCCTCGGGCGGCGCACGCGTCACGCTTGTTGAGAAGAACGACCACCTCGGCGGCAAGATGAACCTGCTCGAAGAAGACGGCTTCAGCTTCGACATGGGCCCGACCATCATCACCCTGCCCCAGGTCCTCCGCGGCATCATCGAGCGATCGGGGCGCAAGCCCGAGGACTACATCGACCTGATCGACCTCGACCCGCAGTGGCGCTGCCACTGGGAAGACGGCACCGTCGTCGATGTCCGGCGCGACCCGGACGTCTTCGCCAAGGAGATCGACCAGCAGTTCCCGGGCCTGGCCGCGGGCTCTGGGTACAAAGAGTTCATCGACTGGTCGCGCCGCATGTTCCGCCTGAGCGAGAAGGTGTTCTTCTACACCGACCTCGGCGGCATCGCCGACCTGATGCGCTCGCCCCCGACCGAGCCGGGCCTGCTGGGCGACGTGCTCGCGATGCGCATGCACTCGACCGTGGGCGACACGATCCACAAGTACATCAAAGAGCCGCACATCGCGCAGGTCTGCGAGCACTTCCTGCAATACGTCGGCTCGAGCCCGTTCATGGCGCCCGCGATCCTGGGCCTGATCGCCGCGGCCCAGGCCGACAACGGCTGCTGGTACGCGATGTCGCCCGACGGGAGCGACGGCGGCACGCGCATGGTCGCCCGCTCGCTCGCCAAGATCGCCGCCGAGGCCGGCATCGAGCGCGTCACCGGGCACCGCGTCGAGCGGATCATCCACGAGAACGGCGTCGCCGTCGGCGTCAAGCTCGACGACGGGCGCGAGATCAAGGGCGACGCGGTCGTGAGCAACTGCGACGTGCAGCGCACGTACCGCGACCTCTGCCTCGAAGCGCCGGGCGCCCAGCAGGCGGGCGAGAAGATCGCGAGCAAGTACACCCCCGCGTGCAGCGGGCTGGTGCTGTACCTGGGGCTCGACCGCCAGTACGAGCACCTCGCGCACCACAATTTCATCTTCAGCAAGGACTCGGTCGAAGAGTTCGACGACATCTACACGAAGGGGATCCCGGCGCGCGACCCGACGATCTACCTCGCCGTGCCCAGCCGGACGGACCCGACCCAGGCGCCGGAAGGCGGCGAGGCCTTCTACGCCCTCATCCACACGCCCTTCAACCCCGCCGGTCAGCCCGACCGCTGGGAGAAGGAGGGCGGGCTGCTCGGGTCGTACCGCAAGGTCGTGATCGACAAACTCAAGAAGTTCGGCATGGAAGACATCGAGGACCACATCGTCGTCGCTCGCTCGCTCACGCCCGACAGCATCGACCGCATGTACAACGCCGAGGGCGGCGCGATCTACGGGCTCGCCAGCCACGGCAAGCTCGCCGGCGGCTTCAAGCCCCGCAACCGCTCCAAGGTCCTCGAGAAGCTCTACCTCACCGGAGGCAGCGCCAACCCCGGGCCCGGCGTGCCGATGGTGCTGATGAGCGGCGTCACCGCCGCCCGCTGCGTGCTCGAAGACCTCGGCATCGGGCCCGCGGCGGGTGACCTCAGCGCCCGCGAGCGCTCGCGCCCCGAGCTGGCGTCGGTCTGAACGGCGCGAGCGGTGGGGGAAGCGATGCACCAACAGACCGCCCTGCTCGAGGCGGCCTACAGCCCGAGGTTCCTACGGTTCTTCTCGTGGTGGGGGCGGGACAAGATGCTCGCCAAGAAGTTCAGCGCCGTGCGCGCGGCGCCGGGCACCCGCGAGGCACTCGCCGGCCTGCGCGACCACGCCGGCCCGGTCATCTGCTGCACCAACCACGTCGGCTGGTGGGACCCGATCGTCATGCTCGCGCTGCACCGCGACTTCCTGCCCGGGCGATCGCTCCGCGCGCCCATGCACATCGAGCAGCTCCGCCGGTTCAACTTCTTCCGCAGGCTCGGCACCTTCGGCATCGACCCCGACGACCCCGCGAGCATCAAGGCGATGGACGCGTATCTGTCGGCCTACTTCCGAGGCGACAGCCGAGACGACAACCGGGGCGACGCCCTGCCCACGCTGTGGATCAACCCGCAGGGTCGCTTCGCCGATGTCCGCGAGCCCGTCGTCGCGCGCCCGGGGGCGGCCAAGATCGCCGCCGGTGCCGCCGACGCGCGGTGCGTCGCGGTGCAGATCGAGTACCCCTTCCTGACCGACGCCAAGCCCGAGGTCTGGGTCCGCGCTGCGCCCATCGAGCCCGACCGCCCCGGCACGACGGGCTGGCACCGCGCCATCGTGCGCACGATGGAAGACAACCGCGTCGCGCTGGGTGACCTTGTCACCGCCCGCGACCCCGAAGCCATGATCGACCTCATCGGGGGCGAGGCCTCCAACGGCAACCCGATCTTCGACCTCTGGCTCCGCCTGCGCGGGCGCGGCGGCGGCATCGACGACGCACGCGACCGGGCCGCGGTCCGCCAGACCGGCGCGCAGGCCGATGCGCAGGCCGACGGGCAGCCCCGCGCCGGCGCCCGGGGCGGGAGCGCCGCCTGATGCTGCTCGTCTACGCGCTGGTCTGCCTCGCGATTGTCGCGCTGCCCGCGGCGATGACGGCGGTCAACCTGCGCCTCTACCGCCCGCCTCCGCCCGACCCGGCGCCGGACGACGATCGCCCGTGGCTGGCGGTCTGCATCCCCGCGCGCGACGAGGCGGACAACATCGAGGCGTGCGCGCGCGGCGTGCTCGAGGGCGACGACGAGCGCACGCGGGTGTACGTCTACGACGACGAGAGCACCGACGCGACGCCCGAGATCATCGCGAGGTTGACCGCCGAGACCGACCGCGTGCGCCTCGCCCCGCAGGTCCCCCTGCCCGAGGGCTGGAACGGCAAGCAGCACGCCTGCTGGCGGTGCGCACAGGCGGCGCTCGACGACGGGTGCGGGTGGCTGCTGTTCACCGACGCCGATGTGCGTTTCAGCCCCGATATGGCCCGGCGCTCGCGCGCCGCGGCGGCGCAGCTCGGGGCAGACCTGGTCAGCACCTTTCCCCGCCAGCTCACCGGGACGCTGAGCGAGGCGCTGCTGGTGCCGGTGATGTTCTATCTGCTGCTGGGCTACCTGCCCTTCGCGCGGATGCGCGGCACGTCCGACCCCGCCGCCAGCGCCGGGTGCGGGCAGTTCCTGATGGTTTCGGCCGAGGCGTACCGCGCGTTCGGCGGGCACGAGGCGTTCAAGGCGACGATGCACGACGGCATCCGCATGCCCCGCGCCGCGCGCCAGGCCGGCAAGCGGACCGATCTCTTCGACGGGACCGACATCGCCCGCGTGCGCATGTACCGCGGGTTCGGCGAGTCGTGGCGGGGGTTCGCCAAGAACGCCTTCGAGGGGCTGGGCTCGGTCGGGTTGCTGATCTTCTTGAGCGTGATGCACCTGGTGGGGCACGTCGGGCCCTGGATCGCCCTGGCGTACGCGATCGGCGGGGGCTGGTGGTTCGCGGCGGCGCTGCTGCTGGTCGCGGGGCTGGTCCCGATTGTTTCGCGGTTGGTGATCGCCAAGCGGCTCAGGCACTCGCCGGTCGGGGCGTTGCTGCACCCGGTGTCGATCCTGCTGACCACGGCCGTCCAGTGGCACTCGTGGTGGCTCGCCCGGCGCGGGCGACGGGCCTGGCGGGGGCGGGTGCAGGCGGCCTGATTTGAGCCCGAGACGCCGATGTGTCGGCGGGACTGGTACAAGGCCGGGGCCAGATCGGGTGGGGCCCGGCCCGGGGCTGGGGGTTAGAATCGACGCTGATGATCTGGTGGCCGTTCCGCAAACGGGAGCTGGAGTCCGCCGCGGAGCGGATGCGTCGCGAGCATTCGCGTTTTTTGACGCGTGCCATGCTCGGCGGACGCCGATATCCACGCATCCCCAGCAAGCGGGTGGCGTCGGGCGGGTTCGACGCCCTGCGGTCGCGCGAGGGCGGGGCCGAGCGGGCGGGGCAGTGGTGGTCGGCGGCGCTGGATCGCGTCGATCAGGACGATTGAGCGGGCTCCCAACCCCCGCGCAGAAGGGCAGACGACTCGATGACCGACAGCACTCCCCAGCCCGGCCTCGAACGCGCGCCCCTGCACCGCCCGTGGCTGGCCAAGATCGTGATCATCACGCTGGTCCTCATCGGCTTCGGCGGGTGGGGCCTGTACGACGCGGTCTCGCTCTATCCCAAGCGGGGCGAGGCGTACGCGAGCTACGCGGAGTGGCAGTACCTTCAGGCCGCCGAGGCCGCGCGCCGCGAGGACTCGCGCGTCTTCCTCGAGCAGGTCGCGGTTGTCGATCCGCAGGCCGAGCTGGAGCGCCTCAACGACACCGAGACCAGCGACCGCAACCGCGAAGATCAGAGCAACCCCGCCAGCTCGCGCCACCTGCGCGCGACGATGCAGGTCGCCCGCCTCGAATGGCTCGAAGCGCTGCGGATCGTCGATCAGCTCGACCCGGCGATCACCAACATCGACAACCCCCGCGCCCGCCTCGAAGAGCTCAGCGCCGACTGGGCCACGCGTGACGTGCCCAAGCCCCTGCACTGGTACGACATCCCCAGCCAGTGGCTGATCATGGTCGTCTGCTGGGCGATCGGGCTCTACCTGCTGTTCCTGCTGCTCAAGACGATGGCGACCAAGTACCTGTGGGACGCGGGCGCCGAGCGGCTGACGATCCCCGGCGGCGCGAGCTTCGGCGCCGATGACCTCGCCGAGCCGCTCGACAAGCGCAAGTGGGACAAGTTCGTCGTCCTCGCCAGCATCAAGGGTGAGCACGACAAGCTGGGTGGCAAGTCGGTCCGCTTTGACACTTATCGCCACGCGAAGCTCGAGTCCTGGCTGCTGGCGATGGAAGCCAAGGCCTTCCCCGACCAAGCAGAGGAGAACGCGGGCGACGAGCCCGCCGAGAACGACGACAAGCCGAGCGCCGCGGGCTGATCGCGGTCACGTTCGGCAAGCCGGTCGGAGACCCGCGTGGACTTGCCCTGGCTCGAGATCCTGTCCGCCGCCATCGTGGTGGTGTTCGCGCTGGTGGGCGTGCTGGTCACGCTGGTGACGCTGCCGGGGACGTGGCTTGCGTTGCTGGTGGCGTTGCTGGTCAAGTGGCTGATGTACGAAGACATGCCGTGGTGGTCGCTGATCGCCGCGGTGGTGTTCTGCGTGCTCGCCGAGGTGGCGGAGTTCCTGAGCTCGGCCCTCGGTGCACACCGCGCGGGCGGCACAAAGGCGGGCGCGATCGGGAGCCTGGTCGGCAGCATCGTCGGGCTGATCGTCGGGACGTTTGCGATCCCGATCCCGATCGTCGGCTCGCTGCTGGGGGCGGTGATCGGGGCGGGGATCGGCACGGTGCTCGTCGAGCGCGGCGCGAGCAAGCAGGACTGGAAGGCCTCGATCAACGCGGGCAAGGGCGCTGCGGTCGGTCGCGCGGTCTCGACGGTCGTCAAGGCGGCGGTCGCCACGCTGGTCGCGGCGTCGCTGATCGCCGGGGCCATCGCCGGGCTGCTCTGAACGCCGACCGAGCGCACCGGCACGCGGGCCGCGGGCAATCGGTATGCTGCGGTTGGAGAGAAGATGCGTCCGCGGGTGGACGGCGTCGGAACGCCGGGCCCGAGCGGCGCACTGGGCGGCGTATCGCGCCTCTGTGTGGGCCGCCCCGACCGAGCCCGCGCCGGCGGGCGCTCGGAGCCACGCGTGAGCGTCAAGCATTTCGTGCTGGATACCAACGTCCTGCTGCACAACCCCAACGCGTTGTTCGTCTTCGAAGACAACCACATCGTGATCCCGTACCCGGTGATCGAAGAGCTCGACGCCATGAAGCGCCGCGAGGACGACGTCGGGCGGAACGCGCGCGAGACGATCCGCCAGCTCGACCGCCTGCGCAAGCTGGGCCCGCTGACCGAGGGCGTCTCGCTCGCCGATCTCCCGCTCACGCCCGAGCAGGCGGCGTCGGCCGGCGCCAAGCCGCCCACCGGAACCGTCAAGATCGACGTGGGCGACTACAGCAAGCGTGCGGACGTCATCGCGCAGGATAACCCGGACAACCGCATCATCGCGGTCGCCGATGCGCTCAAGCGGGCCGGCGAGCGGTCGGTGTTCGTGAGCAAAGACCTCGCGGCCCGGATCAAGAGCGACGCGCTCAACATCAAGACCGAGGACTTCGAGAACCAGAAGGTCAACGAGGAGTCGCTGTACACCGGGTTTACCGAGATCGGCGTGCCGCGCGACCTGATCGACGACCTGTACAAAGACCGCCTGCTCGATGTGGCGCGCATCGAGGACTATCTGCCGCGCCAGAACGGCGACCCGGAGGGCCCGCCCCGCGAGCTGACGCCCAACCAGTTCGTCGTGATGCAGGACGTGAGCGACGACGCGCACAGCGGGCTCGCGCGCCGCCTGGCCGACACGGGGCATCTCATCCCGGTCTCGGGGCAGAAGAAGCCGACGTTCGGCATCATGGCGCGCAACGTGCAGCAGACGATGGCGCTCGACCTGCTGCTCGACGACGAGGTGCGCATGGTCACGCTGCTGGGCAACGCGGGCACGGGCAAGACGCTGCTCGCGATCGCCGCGGGCATGGCCAAGGTCTTCGGCGAGGAGCGGTACGACAAGCTGCTGGTCGCGCGCCCGATCATGCCCATGGGGCGTGACATCGGCTACCTGCCCGGCGACAAGGACGAGAAGCTCGGCGCCTGGATGCAGCCCATCTTCGACAACCTCGCCTACCTGCTCAGCACCCGCGGGCACCCGCACCAGCAGGCCGAGAGCCGCACCAGCGAGCAGCGCATCGACAAGCTCATCGCCGACGGCAAGCTGGTGATGGAGCCGCTGACCTACATCCGCGGGCGCAGCATCCCGCACCAGTTCATGATCGTCGACGAGGCGCAGAACCTCACGCCGCATGAGGTCAAAACGATCGCCAGCCGCATCGGCGAGGGCACCAAACTCGTGCTCACCGGCGATATCGCGCAGATCGACAACCCCTACCTCGACGGATCCAGCAACGGGCTCAGCTACGCGGTCGAAAAGATGCGCGGCGTCGGCATCGTCGGGCACGTCATCCTCCAACGCAGCGAGCGCTCAGAACTCGCCAGCCTCGCCGCCACGCGTCTGTAGCCGCGCACGGCAACGCCCCCGTCCCTGCCAAGACAACAGCGGAGAGCAGGAGCGGGGGCGCGCCGGGAGCGTGAAAGGCGAGTCGTTCGTGTTGTGTGCTGCGACGCAGCGCCGGGGGCGGAGGCTCAGCCGGCTTCGCCCGTCAGCTCGTCGAGCAGGTGGATCAGGTCGAAGATGTCGGCGAAGCCGTCGCCGTTGAGGTCACGCGGATCGGCGGTCCAGCGGCTGATCTCGTTGAAGATCCGGAAGAAGTCGACCGGGCCGGTGTTGTTGTCGTCGCCCGAGCCGTCGCCCGAGCCGTCGTCGGACCCGTCGCCCGTGTCGCCCGTGTCGCCCGGTTCATCCGGCTCGTCCGGGCATTCGGGCCCCTGCACGAGCACCTGCTGCGCGTCCGCCGTCGGCACGCCCTCGCGCCCGTCGATGGCGCTCCACACCAGGTCGGCAACGGTGGTGATGCGGTACTCGAAGCCGCACGCGAAATCGTGCAGCACGCGGAGCCTGCGTGCGGCGGGGGCGTCGTCGCCGCTGGGCTCAGCGTGCCGGGCGTCGATGACGTCGTAGTCGCTGGTGGCGATGGTTGTCCAGGCGCCGCCGTCGGTCGGGCGACGCTCGACGAGCAGCGCATCGCTGCCCGCGCCGGGCGCGAGCCGCACCGGCCCATAGAACGGGATCTCGAAGCTCGTCGTCGCGGGGGTTGTCGCGACATCGCCCTGGTGCACGCCGAAGGGCACCGCACCGATCGCCCCGCCCCCGAGTTCGAGCGAGGGTGTCGAGTACGTCGGCAGGGGCGAGAGGTCCGCCTCGCGCCCGTCGAGCAGGGTGACGCGCACGTCGTCGGCGATCGCGGGTGACATGGATTCCTGCGTCGCGTCCCACATCGCGTCGACGATGACCTGCCCGTGCAGCCCGCCGGCCGCCCGCAGCAGCACGCCCGGCACGCCCGTGTTGTCGCCCACGACACGCCCGTCGATGCGCACGGTACGACCCTCGGCCAGCACGCCGTTGACATGGATCGGCGCGAGGTTGCGTGTCTTGAAGACGCCCACATCGCTGCGCACCCGCACGTCGGCGTCCAGATCGCCCCCGACGCCGAGCCGCCCCGTGCCGACGGGCAGGCGCCCGAGGTCGACGGTGCCGAAGACGTCGCCCTGCGATTGCGCCAGGCTCGAAACCCGCCCGAAGATCAGATCCCGCGCCGGCCCGGTGACGATCAGCTCGCCGAACAGCCCGCCGGCGAGCAGCTTGTCGATCCCGCCCGCGCCGATGCGGATCTCAGCAGGTGCTTCCGCGTTGCCCAGCGTGCCCGCGATGTCGATGCGCTCGATCCGTTCCGCGACGATCCGCCCGCCGATGTCGCCCGATCCGACGAGCCGCGGGATCGTGCCGCCCACGACGATGGTGCCGTCGAAGTCGGCCTCGGCGCCGTTCTCGTTGAAGTCCAGGCGGTGCAGCACGTCGCCGTTTTCGACAACCAGCGTGCCGAGGAAGTCGCCCTTGCTGATCAACCGCGTGAGGTCGCCCTGGGCGAGCTTGATGACGCCTTCGGGCGTCGCCCCGCCGAACTCGAAGATCGTGACGCCCGCGCGGCTCGGCTGTTGCAGCGTGATCGGCGCCCGCAGCACGCCGTCGGCCTCAAACCTCGACACGCGCCCCGCGATGATGGGCCCGAGCACATCGCCCGACACGCCCCCGCGGAACGCGGTCCGGGCACGCTGACGCTGGTCGGCGACCATGAACCCGCCGAAATCGTTCGCCCAGCGCTGCGGCTTGTCGTCCTCGGGCGTGTACGCCTCGGGACTCAGGGCGACCTCGAGCGTCTCGCCCGCGTCGCCGAAGATGTAGACCATGCCGACATCGGTCTCCGCGTCGGCGTAGACGTTGACCCGCGCCAAGCCTTCGCCGGCGTTGATCCAGATCGAGCGGCCCTCCGCGTAGGCCCGGCTGGAGAGCAGCGAGCCGTCGGCTCGGCGGAGCTCAAGGGTGACATCGCCCGCGAGCGCCACGCCGGCAGCACCGGCAAGGGCAAGGGCGGACAAGCGCACGGCGGGGGCCGGGGTCCTCATGGTCGTCTCTCCGGTTGATGTTCGCGTGGAGGACGCGCGGCCCTCCGCACACAACGTGGCGGACGGCGCTCACCCCCGCCACGCCGTTGCTCCCGCGCCGCCGTCCGACCCGTGCGATCGCGCCGTCTGGGCAAGCCGGGCGGGCAAAGCGCACGCGCAGGCACGACCGAGAACGATCAGCGCCCGTCGCGCGGGCACCGACCGTCGCCTGTGGTCACATCAATCTGGGATCGTCGCCGCCCCGCCCGCCGCCCCGCCCGCCGCCTCGGAACATGGACACCGAAGATGGGCCCCGAGCCCGGCCCGCTCTCGATCAGCCGTTGGCGTCGCGCAGGGTCGCGTCCATCCCCGCCTCGATGCGGAAGCGCTGGCGTTCGAGGTACGAGCGCCACGTCGCGTCGGTCTCCAGGAGCATCGCCCGGCGGACCTGCTCGGCGAGCACCGGATCGGCCTTGCTCAGCATCTCGCCGCTGCGCACCGCCCCGCGCAGCGCCGGGAGGAAGTTCTCGTCGCGCTCGAGGGCCCGCGTGTACTGGTCGTACGCGTCGGCCGCCCAGCCGATGCGCTGGTACGCCAGGGCCGCGTTATAGACCGGGCGCGGGTCGGCGGGGTCGGCATCGGCGGCCGCGGTGAACGCGCCGACCGCGTCGGCGTACCGCTCCTCACGCAGCATCAGCTCGCCCAGGTTGTTCCACGCCGCGCCGAGCGAGCGATCGAGCACCACCGCCTGTTGGTACGCCTCGATCGCGCCCTCGGTGTCGCCTCGCTCCGCCAGACGCCCGCCCTTGCCCATCAGCGCAACGGCCTCGGCCTTGCGCTGCTGGATCTGCTCGGGGCCGGGCATCGTGACGTCGGGCCCGGTCGCGCACCCGCCCAGCAAGACCGCCGCGCCGATCATCGCCGGCCCCATCAGCTTCAACACGTGCATGCTCGCTCCCTGTCGCTGGCGTGCGCCCGATCTCGGGCGGCGTGGTTCAGAGCCGTTCGAAGCGCGCGAAGACGACCGTCATGGTCCAGCGCTGCCCGCCCGGCGTGATGCTGATCGAATACGGATACAGCCCCGGCACCTCGCTCGACGCGGCATCCACCCACGCCAGCACCGCCTCGAGACTCGGATCGTTGACGTTGTACCGCAGACGCACCCGACGACCGCCCGGCACGGCGTCGTTGGTCCGCTGGGGCACCGCGGGCGTCGCGGCCATGCCCGACCGCTCGGCGATCGCTTCGATGCGGCTCAGCAGATCGGGGATCGGTCGCCCGCGCTCGCTGGGGCCGACCGAGGCCGCCACGGCTTGCAACGCCTCAAACTCGGCCGCGAGCTGGCGCACGCCCTCGAGCCGGCGCTCGGCCGCCCGCGCACCGCGCTCGCTCGCGCCCACGGATCGCACCGCGAGCATGAGCCAGATTAGCGCGATCGCCAGCAGCAGCGCGCCGCCCACGACCATCCACAGCGGGCGATTGCGCCGTGATGCCGCGTCGGCGATCGCCGCCAGATCCTCGCGGTCGTCGTCGCTCATGCGCCCGGTGCCCGGCTCGCTCATCGCCACGCTCCGCGGTAGGTCAGGCGCAGGCGGTCGCGCGAGGGCTGGATCTGCGGCTCGCGCCAGATGACCTCATCGCGGGTCAGGTCGCGCACCGCCGCGTTGAGCGCCTCGTGCTCGGCAACGTCGCTCACCTCGGTCCGGACTGTCAGGTCGACCGCGCTCACCTCGATCGACGTCAGCGTGATGCCCGTCGTGCCGATCGCCAGCGTCAGGCGCTCGAGCAGGGGCATGACCTCGGGCGGGGCCGTGTTGTCGGCGTCGGGGCTGATCGCCAGACGCGCCGAGGCAACGCGGTCGCCCAGCTCTTGCTCGGGGAAGGGCGACAGCACCAGTTCGCTGTCGACGCTCTCGAGCAGGCGGCGCTCGTCGGCCCGCAGCAGGCGCTCGCGGTCTTCAAACGCCGACGCCGCCGACCCGAGTCGCCATGCGCCGGCCCCGATCCCCAGCGCCAGCAGCACGAGCAGCACCGCCGTTGCCGTGTATGCCGCGCGGTGCCAGCGCACGGGGCGGCGCGAGAGCCCAACGATCGCCCGCCCGCCTTCGTCTTCGCCCACCGGCGCCGGCGGCGCATCGGGGCGATCGGCCAGCGATCGGATCGCCACGCCGAGCGCATCCTCGTGGTCCATCGCGTCCAGCGGCGCGTCGGGCCAGGCCGAGGCCAGCTTCGACGCGAATGCGCGCGAACCGGCATCGCGCTCGACATCGAGACCCGCCACCACGACACGCGCCGGCGTTCGCCCGGTCTGCACCGCGAACGCGACCCAGTCGCTGACGATCCGCCCGGCGTCGTGTTCGCCCGGCCTGCAACGTTTGGCGTCTGCCGGCTCGCGATCCCCCGCGCGTGCCAACGCATCAGATCGCGCCGCGCCGCCGTTATCCGCGTTGCCCGTGCGCACGCGCAGGTCGCCCGAGGCGAGCAGCCGCCCGCCCAGCGACCACGCCCAGACCAGCACGCCGCGCTCGTCGTCGGGCATCACCACCGCCGTCACCGATGGATCGGCGTCGAGCTCGCCCCGCGCGCGCTTGGCGGCGGGGTCGAACGCGCCCGCCGCGGCGTGCCAGAGCGAGACGCTTCGCCCCACCCGCACGCCCCGGGCGTCGAGCGCCTGGAGCAGCACCTGCACCGCCGACGCGGGCACCGCGAGCACCGCCGTCCGCGCCTTGCCGCCCTCGTCGCTCGGCGCGGGCACGCCCACGACATCGACCTCGAGCCCCGCGTCGGCCTCGGGGAAGCGTGACCAGCCCGATTCGCCCTCGTCATCACCGAACGAATCGGCATCGTCGCCGGCGACCAGCGCCCGGATGATCGGGCGCTCGCCGCTCGGAGCGCTCACGAACGAGCAGACCGCCCCCTCGGTGTCGATACACACCGCGTCGAGCTCGCCCCGGGCCCCCGCGTCGCGCAAGGCGCCGGCGATCCAATCGCCCGCGGCACCGGCGGCGCTCGCGACCCCCTCGGCCCCGTCCTGCACCGGCGCCGTCCAGCGGTGATCCTCGCTGGGGCCGACCAGGCGCAGCGCGCGCAGCGACGCGCCGCGGTCCTGTCGCCAGACGTGCAGCACCCAGCCGCTCATGCCGGGCCTCTCAGGGGCGTGATGTGTCGGGTGTTTTCCACGCTATTGCCCGCCCCGATTGCCGCGGTTGTCGCGCTGGTCTCCGTTGTCACGCTGCAGCGCGCGGTCGATGTTGGCCTGCTTCTGCTGCTCGATCGATTCGAGCAGGCGCTCGCCGCTCTCGCTGGTGAGCAGGCCCCGCTCGATGCGTTCTTTGATCGCGGTCGTGCGGCGTTCATGGTCTTGGAGGATGCGCCGGATCTCGGGCGTGTCGGGCAGGTCGCTGTCGCCCGCGTCGGCGCCGCCGCTCTCCCCGCCGGTGAGCGTGCCGCTGGGTGCCTCGCCGCTGACGACCGTGACGCTCGCGCGTTCGCGGTCGGCCTTGGTGATCTCGATCGGTTCGCGCTGGCCTTCATCGCCGCCGGCGAGCTCGACGCCCTCGCCCCGGACGCGCCGCAGCGTGAGCGACTCACCGTTGATCGTGACGCGATCGCCCTCGGCGACGATGCGCTGGCGGTCGCCGATCCGCAGCACCGCGCGGCGCGTCTCGCCCGAGCGGATCATGCCCAGGTACCGCACCTCTTCGCCCAGCTCGGTCGGCCCCTCGCCCTCGCCCGGGTCGGTCGGCTCGACCGCCTGCTCCGGCTCGGGCTCGGGCACGCGCGGCGCGTTGTCGACCAGCGCCAGGCGGGCCGCGATCGCCCGCCCGTCGCCCGAGGGCGGCGCCCACTCGGCACGCACGGGCGCCTCGATCTCGACCGTCGGCGCAGAGCCCGATCCGGCGTCGACCCCTGTCGCCTCGATCGGGGCGGGTCTGGGCAGGCCCGGCAGGCCCAGCAGCAGCATCGCCCCGATGCCCAGCCCCACGAGCACGCACGCCGCGAACGCACCGCCCGCGAGTCGCTGTGCGGTCTGGGCTGTCATCGGGGTCGCTGGCATGGTTACTCGTGATCCTTTGGTCCGCTCGTCTGATCCGTGCGGGCGGTGTGGTTCGTGCAGGTCTGAGGCTAGCCGTCGAGTTCGCTGAGCAGTGTCGGACGCGGGCCGTCGGGGTCGAGCTCGCGCCACGAGAGGAACATACCCGCCGAGCTGCTCCCGGGCGTTGCCCCGCCGCCCCCGCCGGCGCTCGTCCGCAGCTCGGTCACGCCCTCGTACCGCGCTGTGACGCGCCGGTCGCGCGTCTGCTCGATGAGCACCCGCCACGCCTCGGCGTCCGCCTGGAGCAGCTCGAGCATGTCGCTGCGTGCATCGCCCGACACCCCCGCCCCGGAGAGCGCGGTGCCGAGGTCCGTCGCCCGCACCTCGCGCCCGAGGTCGCGCAGCCCGATCAGCCGCGACAGCAGCGCGTCCTGCTGCGCCACATCCGGCACCGCCGCCCGCACCGCGGCGGTCAGCACCGCCTCGGGCGCGCCCGAGACCGAGATCGCCGCCGGCCCCGCCGCCCGCGTGTACCGCTCGAAGTCCGCCTCGCCCGTGATCGCCCCCAGCTCGAGCAGCAGGCGACCGGCCAGGCGCAGCTCGTTGCCCTCCAGCCCGCTCAGGTCCGCCAGCGCCAGCCCCTGCGCATCCTCCAGATACACCGACAGCTCCGAGCCGTCGGCCAGGTCGATCGTGAACGCCAGGCCCTCTTCGCCCAGCGCCTCTTTGACGTTCGCCGCCGAGTACTGGCGCGCCCAAGCGGCGACCAGCTCCTGCAACCCCTGGGCCGCGTGGTGCTCGCGGTACGCGTCGATCTGGCGATTGATCGTCAGCGTCTGCGCGCCCTGGCGGCGCAGCGCCACCCCGATCAGCAGCCCGCTGGTGATCACCAGCACCAGCACGATCGCCATGACATACCCGCGAGCGCCGGCGCTTTGGTCGGGGGCGTGCAGCGTCATGCTGCGCCCTCCGCGGGTGCCGGCTCGTCGCCGCCCACGAGTGCGTCGCCGGTCTCCTGATCGCCCTCGGCGTCGACTTCGTTGAGATCGACCTCGACCGCGTCGCCGGTCGGGTCGGCCCCGGTCGTCCAGCCGATCTCGAACATCCAGTTGGCGTACGCCTGATCGGTGGCGCGCAGCTCCAGCTCGGCGTACGCGGGCAGGTCGGCCAGCACGCTCGCCTCGAACGCGTCGCGCCGCACGCGCCCCTCAAACAGCCGCCAGCGTGCCCAGCTCAGCCCCCGCACCAGCGGGATCGAGCCCGCGAGCCGCCGGGCCTCGTCGGCATCGACGCCGGTCGACGCCGAACGCCCCAGGCGGATGCGCAGCACCTCCTCCGCCGGCATCCGCCGCCACCAAAGCGTCCAACCCGTGGCGGTCGCAGCGCCCGCATCCGCGCTCGGCGCCGCACCCAGCGGGAGCGAGAGCCCGAGCTGGCGCATCCGCCGCTCGCGATGCCCGTCCGGGCGAAGCTCGTACACGCCCCGCACGCGCCCGCTCCCCCCGCCGATCGTCGCGAAGTTGAGCGATGCTTCGTCCTCCTCGGCGAACGCCCAGCCCCGCGTCACCCCGGCAAACGCGTCGGGCAGCGGCGCCCGGCGCAGCACGACCTCGAGCCGTTGCGGGTCGATCTCCCCGCCCCACGGCGCGCCCATCGCCCGCCCGATCGCGACCGCCTCGGCGTCGGGCTCCAGGATCATCCGCGGGCGGGCCTCCAGCTCGACGATCACCTCATCCGTGCTCAGCCCCGTCTGCGCGTCGCCATCCGCCTCAGCGATATCTTCGTCCTCGTCCGCGCCGTCATCCTCGGGCTCGGTGTTCGCGGTCGGCGTTGCTTCCTCGTTCCCCTGCATTAGCAGCGTGCCGAAGGTCGAGCGCACCGCGGCCTGCGTCATCGCCAGCGCCGCCGTCTGCTCGTACACACGCGCGTACACGCGGTCGGCGTTCCGCGTCGCGGTCATCAGCAGCGTGACCGAGACGATCACCAGCCCGCCGACAAACAGCGCCAGCGTCGTCTCCAGCAGCGTGAAGCCCCCGCCCGCAGAGCCCCTGCTCGCCCGCGTGCGCACGATCACCGCTCGCCCCCGGCCCCCGGTGCCGTGCCGTCTTCGATGTTCATCAGCTCGCGCACGAAGTCGGCCCGCCCCTCGGGCGTCTCCAGCGCGTTCTCCAGCGAATCGGGGTTCGACAGCGCCAGCGGATCACGCAGCCGAGACACCACGGCGCTCGGCAAGATCGGCGAAAAACGCAGCGGGGCGTCGTTCTCATCCACCAGCCACACCCGCACCGTCACCTGGCTGATCCGCTCGAGCGACAACGCCCGCGAGCGGTCGCGCTCGGGCACCACCGCCGGTGTGAACTCGATCTGCGCCGCATCCAGCGACCAGCGGTACCGCTCCGCGTCGTACTCGATCGGCGTCAGCTCGCTGGGCAACGCGTTGCGGTCGTCCAGGTATTGCAGGATCAGGCGGTTCGCCAGCTCGGCGGCGCCCAGGCGCTGCTGCTCGATCACCCGCTGGCGCTGCAGCGCCGAGTACGTCATCGCGATCGACGCCGCGATCATCGAGACCAGCGTCACCGCGAGCACCGTCTCCAGCAGCGTAAAGCCTCTGTCCGTCGGCGTGCGCACGGTCAACCCCGATCCGCTGGGCGATGCGATCCGATTCAGCCCGCGTTGTAGTCGGCCGACCACAGGTCGATGTCGTCCTCGGTGCCGAACTCCTTGTCCGGCCCGCTCGACACCAGGCGGTACGGCTGCCCCTCGGGCGTCTGCCCGGCCTTGTAATAGAAGGGCTCGTCCCACGCGTCTTTGGGCGGCGCGCCGGTCGACGCGTCGGGCTCGACGTACCCCGCCGTGATCAGCTCGCTCAGGCTCTCGGGCGGCGTCTGCGCGTTGCCGGCCATGAAGCTGTTGATCGACGTCTTGTACACGTCCATCGTCTGGATCGTCGCCTGGATGCTCGCCCGCTTGACCCACCCGGGGATGCCCAGCGCCGCGACGCCCATCAGCAGCCCGATGATGACCAGCACCAGCGTCAGCTCCAGCAGCGAGAAACCGCGCCGGCTCGCGACGGTACGGGCCTTGGAATCGACCCTCGGGCGCGCGCTCTGCGTCTGCGAATCAGGGTTGTGCAACATCATGCCGTCCTCCTTGGGCCCCGTGCTCGGCCCACGCATCAACTGTACGGGGCGCGGGTGCACCGGGCGTGGCCCCTTCGGCTTCGGGGCCCCGGGCATCCCAACGCACGCCCAACGCCGGGCAGGCCCCCCGATTGCGGCCCGACTGCCTGCTGATCGCCTCCCGATCGCCCGGACGGTCCGATCAGCCGAAGCCCTGGCTCGTGATCGACAGCAGCGGGGCCATGATCGCCAGGATCATGCTCCCGATCACCGCAAACATCAGGACGATCAGCGCCGGCTCCAGGGCCGCGAGCAGGCGTTCGGTCTGCGTGTCGACCTCGTCGGTGTAGTCCTGTGCGAGCGCGTCGAACGCGCTGGACAGGTCGCCCGCCTGGTCGGCCGCGACCAGCAGCTTCCGCGTCGCCAGCGGCAGGCTCTCGACCCGCTCGAGCAGTGCCCGCAGCACGCCGCCCTCGATGAGTTTCTGTCGCAGGCGATCCAGGTCGGTGCGGATGCGCGGATCGTGGACGGCCGTCGTCGCGACACCCAGCGCATCGCCGAGGGCCACGCCCGATCGCGTCATCGCCGCCATCACGCCGAAGAACCGCGCCAGCTCCTGCGCCCGCACCACGTTCTTGACCCGCGGCAACCGGCGCATCAGGCCGAACATCGACCTCGCCAGCCCCGCGCGAAACACCACGCCCGCCGCCCCCGCCAGCGCGACCGCGATAAACACCGCGATCAGGTTGCCCCGCAGGAACACACCGAGCGTCATCATGAACTCGGTCACGCCCGGCAGCTCGCGCCCCGACTGACGCAGCGCCCCGCCGATCATCGGCACGATCACCGTCAGCATCACGAACGCGACCAGGATCGTGATGGTCAGCACGATCGCCGGATAGATCATGAGCGTGACGGCCTTGCCGCGGATCGCGAGCATGCGCTTCGCGCTGCGCGCGAGCTGCGCCGCGGCCCCGTGCAGGTCACCCGTCCGCTCCGCCGCGCGGTACACCGCGACCGTTACCGCGTCGAACGACCCGCCCTGCGCGCACGCGTCGGCGAAGCTCGACCCCGCGCGCACCCGCTCGCGCAGGCGATCGATCCGCGGGCGGGCCGCCTCGTGCACGAGCGATCCCGCGACCTCCAGCGCCTCGACCAGCGGCACGCCCCGGCTCAGCAGCTGGCTGAGCTGGTTGTTCAGCGCCTCGTGGTCCTTGGTGCTCAGCCCCCGCTCGCTGGCAAGAAAGCCGGGCAGCGCCCAGGCGTTGAGCACCACCAGGCGGTCGCGCCGGAGCTGGTCGCCCAGCGAACGCCGGCTGCGGGCGGTGCGCACGCCCATCGACCGCCCGCCGCCCGGGCGGGCCGCGAAATAGAAGAAGGGTGTGAGCGTCGCTTCGCGTGCCATCGCTTCTCGGACGCCTCCGTGGCGTGCTTGGGGGGTCTTGAATCGCCTCGGCAACCGCATTCGTCGGGCGACCCACCCCCGTTGCGTTTGACCGGGCCTCTCGCCCGCTCAGAATAGACGACAACCGCGGGCCCCGTCCCGTGCCCAACGCCCGCGGGCCCGCCCGCTTGCCCGCCGCCTTGTTTGAACCAGTGCTTCTCGATCGGAGCCGCCCGATGACGACCGTCCCCAGCCGCGCCGCCGCGCCCAAGCGTTCGCCCGAGCAGACCGGCGCCGGCCTGATGCGGGCCCTGGTCAAGCACCACGCCGCCGAGGGCCTCGAATACACCGACGCGCGCCCCGTCCCCGAGCCCGGGCCTCGCGAGGTCCGCATCAAGGTCACCAAGGCCGGCATCTGCGGGACCGACCGCCACATCTGGCAGTGGGACGACTGGGCCAGCTCGCGCGTCCCCCTCGGCACGGTCACCGGGCACGAGTTCGTCGGCACGATTGACAAGCTGGGCGAGGCCGTCACGGGCCTTGGCGTCGGGCAGCGCGTCAGCGCCGAGGGCCACCTCCACTCGGGCAACGACTACAACGCCCGCACCGGCAACGCCCACATCGCGACCGATACCCGCATCTTCGGCATCGACTGCGACGGCTGCTTCGCCGACTGCATCGTCGTGCCCGAGCAGAACGTCTGGCCCGTGCACGAGGCGATCAGCGACGACATCGCCGCGGTCTTCGACCCGCTCGGCAACGCCGTGCATACGGTCATGGAAGCCGGCGTGAGCGCCAAGACCGTGCTGATCAGCGGCGTGGGCATCATCGGGCTGATGGCCGTCACCGTCGCCCGCGCCGCCGGCGCCGCCCGCATCTACTGCACCGACGTCAACCCCCCGCGTCTCGCGCTCGCCCGCAAGCTCGGCGCGCACGAGGCCTTCGACGCCCGCGAGGGCGACAACTGGATCAAGACCATCCGCAACGAGACCGCCGGCGAGGGCGTCGATGTCCTGCTCGAGATGAGCGGCGCGCCGACCGCCATGGACCAAGGCTTCCGCACCCTGCGCAACGGCGGGCGCGCCGCCCTGCTGGGCCTGCCCGCCCGCGACGTCGCCTTCGACTTCAACAGCAACATCATCTTCAAGGGCTGCACCGTCCTGGGCATCAACGGGCGCCGCATCTGGGAGACCTGGTACCAGACCGAAAAACTGCTCGTCGGCGGGCGACTCGACCTGGGCGACATCATCACCCACACCTTCCCGCTCGCCGACTACGAGAAAGCCTTCCAGACCATGATCTCCGGCGAGGGCATCAAGGTCCTGCTCGATATCAACGCCTGAGCACGCCGGGCCACTCCCTTCTCAGTCCGTGCTCGGCGCGACCTCGCTCCAGCGGATCACACGCACGCCCGGCGGCTTGAGGGTCGCGATGTCAAGCGCCCGCGGGATCGTCGCGCCGCCCACGCTCGCGCTGCTCGCCGCCGGCACCACCTCGCCCGATGACGACGCGCCCCCGGGCCACGTCACCACCACGCGGTACGTCGCCGAGGTATCGATCCCCGCGAACGTCGCCTCGAACGGCCCCACGCCCGCGAACCCCCGCGCCACGCCCAGCTCGCGCAGCCCGACCCGCGACCCGCCCGCATCGAACAGCTCGACCCGCGTGCCGATCGCCCCGCCCGCCACGCGCCGGCTCAGCCCGGGCCCGACGATCACGCGCAGCGCATCGTTGCGATCCAGCTCGTTGCGCATCAGCACCAGCCCGTCCGTGGTCAGCATCGCCAGGTCGCTGTCCCCATCGCTATCGAAGTCGACCCACGCCGCGTCGAGCGTCTCTGCCGACACCGTCGGCACCAAATCCGAGATCGCGAACGTCCCGTCGCCGCTGTTCAGGTACAGCACATTGGCCGCGCCCTCGTCGGTCGTGAGGTACAGGTCGAGGTCGCCGTCGTTGTCGGCATCGCCCCACGCGGCCCCGCGCTGGTTCGCGGTCGTCGTCAGCCCCGCGCTCGCCGCGACGTCTGTGAACGCGAACGCGTCGCCCTCGTTGCGCAGCAGCCTCGGCGGCGTGCCGCGCCCGGGGATCAGCAGGTCGATGTCGCCGTCGTTGTCGTAGTCCGCCCACGCCGCGCCGACGCCCGACGCCGAGCCGGCGACCAGCGACTGGTCTTCAACGTAGGTCCCCTCGCCGGTCGAGAGGAACAGCCGCCCGCCCGAGCGATCGACGTAAAAGTCCAGGCGACCGTCGTTGTTCGCGTCGCCCGCGGCGACAAAGCCGCCCGCCCCGTAGTCGCCCGAGTCGTTCAGCCCCATCGCCCCGATGATCGGCAGATCGAGGTCGAACGGGTCGCTCTCGTCCTCGGGGTCGAGCATGACCGCGACGTGGTTGCCGCTGCCGGCGAACGAGATCAGGTCGGCCCGCCCGTCGGCGTTCAGGTCCGCCGCCGCCGCCGCGCGCGTGCCGCTGGGCTCGACGAAGCCGCGGTCCCCCGCGTTGGTCCAGCCCGCCGCCGAGCCGGTATTCAGCTCAAACCGCTCGCGCATGGGCAAGAACAGATCCAGTCGCCCGTCGCGGTCGGCGTCGTGCACGCCGATCTGCCCGCGCATATCAGCGCGCCGCGCCTCGTTGAACACCCCGCCCGTGTACGCCAGCACCGCCCCGTTCACCCCGCCCGCGATCGCGTCGAGGTCGCCGTCGTGGTCGATGTCAAAGAAGATCAGCCCCGCGCCGTCGCCCGCGCTCGCGCCCGTGTCCAGGTCGAACCCCGTCTCGCCCGAGACATCGGTGAACATCGACGCCCCGCGCCGGAACGCCCAGCCCGGCACCGTCTCCCAGGCCGAGACCCCCGGCCCGCGCCACTGGAGCACCAGCCCCTTCCAGCCCGTGCGCTCAAAGAAGTCGATCCCGATGTCGTGCGCGCCCGCGTCGAGTGTCGTCGTGGCGTCGCGGGTTCGGAAGCTGTGCAGCCCGCTGTTGTCGATCAGCGTGGAGCCGTTGAGATCCATCCGCGAGCCATCGTCCGAGCCCAACCGGAACGACCAGTCGCCCGTCTCGGGCACCACGATCTGCCCGCTCAGGCGCAGCCCGAACTGCTGATCGGGCCCGTCCGGGTAGAACTCATCGCGCTGGTTCGCCCAGCCGATGTGGCTCTCGATGCTCTCGTGCGTCGGCGCATCAAAGGCAACATCGCTCAGGCGATTGAGCCCGGACCCGGCGCTGACCCACGCCGCGTTCAGCCCCGGCGTGCCGCCGCCGGCGAACACCATCACGTTGTCGATCCCGAACGCCTCGTCGCCCGCGTTCTGGTCCAGCCCGCTCTCGAAGCGGATCGTGGTCTCTTCGTCGCTCGCCGTGAACGTCAGCGTCACCACGCGGTAGACCAGGTCCGTGATCCCGTCGTTGTCCGCGTCGGTCGCGTGGTCGGGCGCCCGCCCGTTGACCCGCGGAAACGTCCCGGCCTCGAACCGCTCGCTGAACACGCCCGCGCCGTCCACCAGCACGCTCATGTCCTCGCCGTCCCAGTCGCCCAGCACAAACAGGTCAAACGCCATGGTGTACGTCGCGCCGGCGGTCGTTGCCAGCGCCAGCTCCGCCGCCTCACCGGTCGCGAAGGGCCCGGCAAACGTGCTCAGGTCCTCGACCGAGTCGTTCGCGTAGTCGCCCGACCACCCGTCGCCCGTGCCCGAGGCAAACGAGTCGAAGAAAGGCGTCTCCGCCGCCCCCGCGACGTCGATCGACAGGTTGTCGATCGCCCAGCCCTCGTCGGCGCCCGTGTGCTCGCCGCGGAAGGTCAGCACGGTCTGCGCGCCGGTCGCCGTAAACCGCACGCGCACATCGCGGAAGATCCCGTCGCTCCTGCCCCCGTACGCGTAGTTGCCGTACGCATCGCGCGGCCCGGTGCCGTTGCCGCCAGCGGGATCGAAGTGTGTCCTCAGCAGCTCCGCCCCGTCGGCCTCGACGATGAAGTCGTCCTGGTATCGCCCTGAGACGTCCCACCCGCCGAATACGTACGCATCGAACTCAACGATGTACCGCTCGCCCGGCACCGTCCGCACCGTTGCGCTGGTCGTGGGCGTAAACGTCACGTCAAGACCGAAGGGCCCCATGAACTCGGTCAGCGAGGTCGTGCTGTCGGTCTCCCGCTCCGTCCACGACTCGTGCAGGTCGTCCTCGAAGTCCGTCGCATACGGCACCGGCAGCGGGTCGGTCTCGCCAACGCCGCCCGCCATCGCCTGAGCGATGCCCGTCGAGCTCAGGCGCGCGTCGTAGATCCGCACGTCGTCGATGTACCCGTTGAAGAAGTTCTTCACCGGCGTCGCGACCAGGTCGCCGCTCTGCCAGGTGTTGCCCCCGATCACCATCGGCTCGAAGTTGCCCACGCCCCCCGAGCTCGCCCCCAGCCCGCCCGTGTACGTGTCATCGTCGGCCAGCGCGCCGTCGATGTAGAGCTGCGCACCCCCCTCGCCGAACGTGATCGCCATGTGGTGCCACGCGTCGCGCCCGATCGACCCGCTGCCCGAGCGCAGCCACGTGTCGCGCGTGTCGCTTTGCAGGCGCACCTGCACACGCCCCGACGAGTCGACGTACGCGGTGATGTGCCCGCCCGTGTCGTAGTTGGTCGAGTCCTTGCTGATCAGCTCGGCCCGCCCGGGCATGCTCAGCGGGTGAAACCAGAGCGAGATGGTGCCCTCGTCGAGCAGGTACGCGTCGTCGTGGGCGATCTCGATGTAGTCGCCGTTGCCGTCGAAGCGTGCCGCGGTCGAGCCGGCAAACGCGCCGACGTGCCCGAAGCTCACATCCCCGTTGACCACGCCGTTGGCCGTGCCCCCGCTGTCCAGCGCCACCGCCGAGCCGCCGGCGTCGTCGAGACGCCACAGGCTCACCGTCCCCTGCGCCGGCGCCAGCGCCGCCGCCGCCCCCAGCATGCCGATCGCCATCCCGATCGCCAAGCCCATCCCGGGCCCCCCCCGGAGCCGACCCACACCCGCCGTCTGCGCTGTTTGCATCATGCAACGCGTATCGGGCCGCCCGCCGCCCGCGAGGCTCGCCCGGCAACCTGCCTCGCGACGCGACCGTGCCGCCCGCCCATACAGAACACAGCGTCACGCGCGCACGCGGCCCCGCCGGTCCGAAAACCGCCTCTCGAAGAACCGCCTCCCGGAGACCCACCCTCCGAAGACGCGCCGCCTCAGTCCCCCCGCAGCGACTCGGCGATCCCGATCTCCTGCAACGGCACGCTCGACTCGTCCAGCCGCTGCTTCGCCGCATGAAACGCGTTCGCGTCGACCGACCGCCAATCGGCGTCCCCCGCCTCGACCATCGTGCGTACGTGCTGCAGGTTCGTGTGGATCTGTTCGCGCACGCCGTCGTCGAGCTTGCCGCCAAACTTCTCCAGGCGCTCCCCGATCCACTTCAGGTCGAGCCTGCTGTTGACAACCAGATCCACGATCCGGTGGCGCGTCATGTCCTCGCGCGCGTGCTCGAGGCTCTCGGCCTCGATCCGCTCAACCTCGCCCTCGGTCAGCCCGTGGCGCGGGATCACCTCAAGCTCCGCCCGCTTCCCCGACCGCCGCTCGTGCGCCGTGATCCGCAGCACCCCGTTCGCGTCGACCGCGAACACCACCTCGACCTGCGGGATACCCGCCGGCATCGGCGGGATGCCCCGCAGCTCAAACGTACCAAGGTCCCGGCAGTCCTCGGCCATCTCGCGCTCGCCCTGCAACACACGGATCGTCACGTTGGTCTGCCCATCAACGCTCGTGCTGAACATCTCCGTCGCCCGCGCCGGCACCGCGCTGTTCCGCACGATCAGCTTCGCGACCGCCCCCCCGCGCGTCTCGATGCCCAGGCTCAGCGGGATGACATCGAGCAGCAGCGCCCCCTTCGCCGCCCCGCTCAGCACGCCCGCCTGCACCGCCGCGCCCAGCGCGACGACGCGGTCTGGGTCCAGCGCCGTGTAGGGCTCGACGCCGAAAATCTCGCCCGCGACGCGCCGCACCAGCGGGATCCGCGTGCTCCCGCCCACGAGCACCGCCGCGTCGATCGTGTCCCCGTCGAGCGCATCCCGCGCGTCACGCAGCGCCCGCCGGCACGCCTCGCCCGTCCGCTCAACCCAGGGCGTGATCAAACGCTCGAACTCCCCCCGCGTGATCTCGCGCCGGTACGTTTGCGCCTCGTTGATCGCGATCTCGACCGCCGCGCTCTCCTCGGTGCTCAGCCGGTGCTTGACCGCCGTCGCAAACGCCTTCAGCGCGCGTCGCGTCGCCGGCTCAAAGCCCTCCAGCCCGTCCTCGCCCGCGGGCTCTGGTAGCCCGAGCTGCGCGCGCATCTCGCAGGTGAACAGCGAGACCAGCAGGTGGTCCACGTCGTCCCCGCCCAGGCGCGTGTCGCCCGCGGTGCTCAGCACCTCGAACATCGCCGGTGTCTCCGCATTGCCCGCGTCCGTCAGGCGCAAGATCGACACGTCAAACGTGCCCCCGCCCAGGTCATACACCGCGGCGGTGGGGGCCCTGTCGCCCGCGTGCGCTGCCCGCCCGAGCCCGATCCCGTACGCCAGCGCCGCCGCCGTCGGCTCGTTGACGATCCGCACAACCTCGATCCCCGCGATGCGACCGGCGTCGCGCGTCGCCTGGCGCTGCGCGTCGTCGAAATACGCCGGCACCGTCACGACCGCCTTCTCCACCGCGTGCCCCAGCACCGACTCCGCCCGCGCGCGCAGCGCCCGCAGAATGTCGGCACTCACCTCCTGCGGCGTCAGATCCACCATCGACCCGCCCGCCGAGGGCACCACCACCCGTGCCACCGACCGCTCGCCCTGCGCGACCGTGTACCCCAGGTAAGGCAGGTCCGCGCGGGCGTCCGCCAGCGACCGCCCCATCAGGCGCTTCACGCTCGTGATCGTGCTGCTCGGGAACTCGACCGCCCGGGCCGACGCGTCATCGCCCACCACCGCGCGCACGCCGCGCGCCGACGCGTCGTCAGCCTCGTACCGCACCGCCGAGGGCACCAACGCGCTCTCGCCCTCGGGCACCAGCACCCGCGGCCCGTCGGCGTCGTACACCGCGACCAGCGAGTTGGTCGTGCCCAGGTCGATCCCGACGATCACCCCGCCGTCGCCGTCGCCGCGTTGCTCGTCCCCTGCCTCGTCCCTACCGGTCTGCGTTTCAGCCATGCCAAGAGGCTATGACGCCAACGCCCCTCCCCTGCGCTCTCCCGCGGGCATGGGGGGAAGGCAAGTCACATGTGCCTTCTTCTTTGCCTCCCCCGCGCCCCGCGGGGGAGGTGGGCGAGCCCATCGGGCGAGGCCGGAGGGGGGGTGGGCAAACGAGCCGCAGAAGACAAACGGGCAGGCGGGACGTCTGTCCCACCGGCTCGATGCCCGAAGCGCAACAGTGGGACAGGCGTCCCGCCTGTCCGAAACGGCAACGCCCCCTCCGTCGCGCTTGGCGCGACACGCCCCCTCCGTCGCGCCTGGCGCGACACCTCCCCCGCCGAGGGCGTGGGAGGGGAGCGTGCTGTCCGTTGCGCCTCGCCTGACCCGCGTCCCGCGGGACACGGAGACCCAATTCACCGCCCGACCCACGCCTCCCGCTCAAGCCGCTGCACCAGCGCCCGCGCCTCCGGCGAGTCGATCCCGGCAACCGCCACCCGCGCCTCGGGCCCGGTGTGGACCACAACCCGCACGCCCTCGGGCGTTGCTTCGGTGGCCCAGGGTCCGAGCGTTCCCGCGCCGCCCGCCGCCTCGCCCGCCGCCAGCGCCGCCTCGCCCAGGTCGATCAGTTCGCCCCGCTCAATCGGCTCCAGCAGGCGGACAAACGCCGGGAAGGACCGCTCCATCCCCGTCTCGCCCACGTGCGCGAGCAGGCTCCCGTCGGCCTGGAGGACATACCGCGCCGCCACCAGCCCGCTTCCGTTGCCCTCGTCGCCGGGCCCGACCGTCACCTCCAGCCCCCGCCCGATCGCCGCGGGATGGTCGCTCCGCGCGTCTTCGAGGGTCTGGGTGCAGCCCACCAGCGGCGCGAGCAATCCGAACAGCGCCACCAACAAAGCAAACAGCAGGTCAGACATCTTCATCGCCCCAGCCTAAGGCCCGAGCCCGCGGCCCGCGGCGGCCCCGCTATCCTCTCCGCCCCATGCTCATCTGCCTGCCTTGGCTCAACCGTTATCTCGACCCGGGCGACGTCACCGCCGACGAGGCCGATCGTCTGCTCACCGCCGCCGGCTTCCCGATCGAATCGGTCAGCCAGGGGCCCCGCGGCGAGACCATCCTCGATGTCGAGGTCACCTCCAACCGGGGCGACTGCCTCAGCCACCTCGGCTGCGCCCGCGAGATCGCCGCCAGCGCGCTCGCGAGCACGCCCCGCCGCCTGCTCGCCCCCGAATCGGCCCACCCCGCGGCGACGCCCGCGATCGGCCCGCCCATCGCCTCGGCCCTCACGCTGGAGAACCGCGTCCACGACCGGTGCCCGCTCTTCACCGCCCGCCTGATCCGAGGCGTCAAGGTCGCCCCCAGCCCCGACTGGCTCGTGCACGCGCTCGAGTCCATCGGCGCCCGCAGCATCAACAACGTCGTCGACATCACCAACTTCATCACCTTCGAGCTGGGCAACCCCTGCCACGTCTTCGACCACGCCAAGCTCGCCGGGGGCGCGCTGATCGTCCGCCCCGCCGAGACCCGCGAGCGCATCAAAACGCTCTACGAGGGCGAGCACAAGCTGGCCGCGAGCGACCTCGTCGTCGCCGACGCCGAGCGCCCCCAGAGCCTCGCCGGCGTCATCGGCGGCTACGACAGCCAGGTCGACGACGCCACGACCGACGTCGTCTTCGAGATGGCAACCTGGGCCCCCGTCAGCGTCCGCAACACCGGGCGGCGCCTCAACATCCGCACAGACGCGGCCTACCGCTTCGAGCGCGGCATCGACCCGCGCACGATCGAGGCCGCCGCCGAGCGTGCCGCCGCGCTGATCTGCTCGGTCGCCGGGGGCGAGCTCGCCCAGGGCGTCCTGCGCGAGGGCCCGCCCCTGCCCGAGTCGCGCATCGTCGAGCTCCGCCCGGCACGCTGCGACCTGCTGCTGGGTGTCCACACCGAGCCCTCGCGGATCGTGAGCCTGCTCACGCCCCTGGGCATCGCCTGCGAGCCCGCGGGCGACGCTCTCCGCTGCACCATCCCCCCGCACCGGGCCCACGACCTCACCCGCGAGATCGACCTGATCGAGGAGGTCGCGCGCACGCGGTCGATCGACGAGATCCCCGTCCGCGACACGCTCTCGATCAGCATCCACCAGCCCCAGCCCGACGAGGCCTGCGCCGCCGAGCTGGCGTCCCTGCTCACCGGCCTGGGCTATTACGAGACCGTCACCTTCAGCTTCACCAGCCCCAAGCGGGCCGAGCTGTTCATCCCCGCGGGCGCGTCGGGGGTCGCGGGGGTCGGCCAACGACGCCAAGCCCAGCCCAACCACCCCCCCCACGGGCAAGCGGG